>NZ_QZDT01000009.1 GCF_009917485.1 Parablautia muri | reverse complement strand
TGTTTGGCGAAGTGTGCGGGGAATGGGGACAATTTCATAGGGGAACAGGAAAAACAGGCCGTCCGGAATGATCTGGGCGGCCTTCCTGCGTGAATTGTGTATGTTACCGGAACAATTTCATGTAAGGATATAATCTTGGGTGCCTGGAATTGTGAGACAGTTTCAGGCAGCGGCCTGGGAAACGCTGTCCTGGGAGCTGGCAAAAAGATAGGACAGAACAATTGTATATGCAATTGAAAGCATGACAGGAAAATGAGCAGATTTGTGACAGCGGATAAGATTGAATCTGTGACAGCTCATGAAGTTATTAACACTATGGCTCGATTACTTTGGTTGATATTATTATCTAAATATTGTAACATATTGAAGGAGATATATAAATGATAAGATAAAGAAAGCGGTATATTCGGTAACAGATAGAATTTTAAGAAAACTGATATCTGCACAGAAGGAAGAAACAAATGAAACGGAAAAGACTATATTCAGTTAAAAAATTTTTTATGATAGCCAGCGTGGCACTGGTTTTTCCGTTTGCAATACTGAGTGTATATTTTGCGTTACATACTATCCGGGTGTCAGAGGAAATGGCGGCTTCCGCAAACAGGAATGCACTTTATCTTTATCAACAAGAGCTTTCTACCAATCTGGAGCAGCTAGAGCAATCAATGGCGCAGAGCTGGGCTCAGGACTGGAAGTATCAGAAATTGAGATTTGAGCTGGACGACATCGATGCACATGAGAGCACAAGGATTATACTGGAGGCCTATAAGGTGACACAGTCCGTCTATCCATGTGTGGGGGCTATGGCAATCTATTCTCCGGCTAATGGGCTGTGCCGATGTATTTATGATAACAGCTATTCCCATGACTTGAGAGAAGATATCAAAAAATATGTTGAGGAGACGGATTTTTCCAGGGATTCCGTAGAATGGTATGTGAGACGGATAGACGACAAATGGTTTATGGTGCGCGTTCTGGGATTGTCTAACGCATACAGCGTCTGCTTTGTGGATATTGATCTGGGACCAAAGATTACGGTCTCGGAGCCGATGCCCTCCTATCTGGTCTACTTTGATGGGAACATGGAGGCCTTAAACGAGACGGAAGTGTTTAAGAATGTGGATTTAGATACCAAAGACAGCTATTATATCAGGAAAATAGCGGGAGAAAATTTTATGATTGTACATATGCCGCTGGGATATGGAAATATCACAATGGCGTATATTGCCCGGTATAGTGGGTTTGGCCACATGACTATTTCTCAAATATTTGCCGTAACGCTTACGTTTCTGATGCTTCTGCTGGTACCGCTGGTATATTATATTGTGATCCGGATATTCTTTAGACCTCTGAGCGAATTTATATATTCCATACATAAAAGCCGGGACGAAAACATGCATCCCAAGCTTTCTTATACCGGAGAATTGGTGGAACTGAACGAATTCAGCGATACCTTCAATGATATGATGGAGGAAATTGAAAAGCTGAAAATAGATTCCTATGAACAGGAGATGGCGAAGCAAAAAGCGGAATTCCAGTATCTTCAGCAGCAGCTGAAGCCACATTTTTATCTGAATTTCCTTAAAACCTTGTATGGGATTATACAGTTGAGACATACGGATAAGGCGCAGCAGATGATTTTGGGGGTTTCAGAATATATACGGTATACGTTCCGCAACAACAGTGTTCTGGTTCCTCTTTCGGAGGAAATCCATCAGGTGGAAAATTATGTGTATATACAGCAGGCCAGCATTGCAACCAGAGTAATACTGAATGTGGAGATTCCGGATGAAGCCATGAATGCGTATGTGCCGGTGATGAGTATTCAGACCTTTGTGGAAAATTCTTTTAAATATGCGGTCTGCGCCGATCGGAATCTGGAGATTGGTATCTCAGCCAGTATTATACAGGCAGAGAGTGAAGTTTATCTGGAGATTGGTATTCAGGACAATGGGAACGGTTTCCCGGAGGATATTTTGGACAAATACACCGGCGGCAGAAATCAGGAAAGTGTGGATGGAACTTCTACCGGAATACATAACATTAAACAGCGGTTGGAGATCATCTATCAGTCCCGGGCAGGAATTACTTGCATGAACAATTATCAGGGGGCATTGTGTGAGCTGATTATTCCGCTGCAGACAAAGCAGGCGCCAGAAGATGCACAGGAGGTATCAGATGAATGTATTGATCGTGGATGACCAGCCCGATGTAGTGGAGGGAATCAGAGAAGGAATAGATTGGAGTTTTCTGGAAGTGGATCAGGTCTTTTTGGCGTATAATAGCGAAGCGGCAAGAAAGGTGGTCACCAGCGAGGCGGTTCATGCCATACTCTGTGATATCGAGATGCCTAATGGGAGCGGGCTTGAGCTTGTTGAATGGATTGGAGCGCACTATCCGGATATTAAATGTATTTTTCTGACAGCACATGCAGATTTTGCATATGCGCAGAGAGCCCTTAAGCTGGGAGGTTTTGATTACCTTGTGCAGCCCGCTCCCTACGATCTGATAGAGAGCACACTGCAAAGGGCGCTTTTGCAGCTGCATAAGGAAAAAGAGCAGCAACAGGTATTGGTGTATGGAAATTATGTGAACAGACATGAAAAAGAGTTGCTGGATGTTTTTCTGCGGGAATATCTTTCCGGTCAGAAGGAAAATGCGCATACGCTTATACAGTATCTGAAAACCTTATCTATTGATATAAAGCCGGAGGAAAAAAGCAGGCTGGTCATCATTCAGATTCAGAACCGGAAAAAGCATATAAAAAAGCTAGATAGGGAGATGCAGTATTTTGTGGTGGAGAATGTGTTTATGGAGCTGCTGGGAGAGGATGCCAGCCGGTTGTTTTTCTGTACGATAAACAGCGAGGTATACGCCGGGGTTTTTTACGGAAGTTCCATCTGGGAGCAGGGAAAAATCTCGGAAAAGCTGCGGAATTTTGTGGAGACTGCCGGAGAAAAATTATATCTTTCTGCGGCCTGCTATGTCAGTGGAGATACAAGATTTTTGGAGCTGCCAAAGGAGCTTGAACACCTTCTGGAGCTGACAGAGAGTAATCTGACAGGGCAGACGGGAGTATTTCAGGCAGGAGTGGAGTACTTTGGCTGGGGAAGAGGGTATGTGCCTCTGGATTTTGAACGGATGAAAAGCTTTTTTCTTCAGGGGCAGTACCATATGGTCAGTGATATGATTCGTGCCTATTTCAGAGATCTGGAACAAAAAGGGAGGGTCGGAAAGAAGATACTAACCTATTTCCAGCAGGATTTTTTGCAACTGTTTTTTGATATTCTGAGCACACAAAGTGTGAAGGCGCATGAAGCATTCCAACGGGAATATGATGTTATGGCGTTGAGAAAGTCTACGGAATCTCTAAGTCAGATGTATCACTTGACAGAGTTTGTGATTACTTTTTTAAAGGAGCTTAACGAGGAAAGCAGCAAGGATATAACGCCTGTGGACAGAGCAGTGGCTTATATCCGTCAGAATATACATAACAATATTAGCCGCACAGATATAGCTGAAAATATTTATGTCAATCCGGATTATCTTTCAAGGCTTTTTAAAAAGGAAAAAAATATCTCTCTGACAGATTATATTGTTCAGGAAAAGCTGAAAATGGCAACAGCTATGTTAAGAAGCACAAATCTACCGGTCAGCGTAATTGCGTCCAATATCGGATATACAAATTTCTCATATTTTACCCAGGTATTTCGAAAGAGCTTTGGCATGTCGCCTAGTGAATACCGACAGAGCGCTCAGAAAGAGTAGGGGTATCTTTGTGTCTTTTAAAAGTCATTAAACATAAAATTCAGGTCAAAATTTTTATAGCCCGGATCAGAGGTTTGAGGATAGAATTTTTACATAACCAATAACAATTCTGAAAAGGGAGGTAAAATTTTATGAAGCTAAAGAGAATAGCTGCGTTGGGACTGAGCGTTCTGATGGCAGGCAGCTTGCTGATCGGATGCGGTGGTACAGATGGCGGAACGGATGCCGTGGAAGAAAGCGGTCAGGCCGAAGGAGATTCGACAAAAGCTGAGGGCGGCGCAGAAGCAGATACCAGCGGACAGGAGGCTTATACGGTCAAGATTCTTGCACCGGGAGACGCATCAACAGAGGACTGCCAGAGAGTTTCCCAAGCGGCCAGTGAGATTACAAGGGCGAAATTTAATACGGAAATCGAAGTGACCAGAGTGGGATTCGGCAGCTATGATCAGCAAGTAAATCTGATGCTTGCATCTAATGAGAAACTGGACTTGATGTATCAATATTGCGGAAATGTTACAACAGCAATCAGCAGCGGTCAGATTCTTCCTCTGGATGAATACCTTGACGGCTATGGAAAGGATCTGAGAGAACAGATTAGCCAGGATGATTGGCGATGTGTAACTTTTAACGGAAATATTTATGGAGTCCCTTCCAACAAGGAAAAGGCTACCGGCTGGGGATTTGCTTTTAATAAAGAAATGGCAGATGCTACGGGGATAGACTATTCATCAATTAAGACAGAGGAAGAATTGGAACCGCTTTTAACAAAAGTCAAGGAACTTTATCCTGACACTTATCCGATCGTATCTCATACCGGATATTGCAGCCCTATGACGATTCAGGATGACCTTGGCGGTGATATAGGCTCCCTGATCAGCGCGGCGTCTGATGATACGGAGGTAATCAATTACTATGCTTCAGACGCATACCGCGAAGAAGCAATGCTACGGTATGACTGGGCAAAGAAAGGTCTTATCATGCCTGATGCATCTACCAGTACGGAAAATGCAAACAGCCTAATTGGTGCGGGAAAAGGATTTGGCAGATTTTCCAATACGAAACCGGGAATTGAACAGGAAATATCAAAGGAATCCGGCAAAGAAATAGCAGTGATCGAATTGGTTTCACCTTACACAACAACGACCCGTGTGGATATTGTATGGTATGTTCCTCATAACAGTGAGCAGCCCGAACGAGCTGTACAGGTCTTAAACGAGATTTATACAAATCCTGAGCTTGCGAATATTCTGATTAATGGTCTGGAGGGGGAGCATTATGAGCTTGTTGATGCGGATAAAGGAATCGTGGATTATCCGGAGGGAGTCAATGGAACAAATACTGGTTACCTGAGCCTTCCTTGGGCATGGCCTAATGAGATGATTTCTTATGTATGGAAGGGAAAACCGGAAGACATCTGGGAACAGACGGAAGCATTCAACAAAGCGGCGGCTGTATCTCCGGCAAAAGGCTTTGCATGGGATAATTCTGGGGTTCAAAGTGAGGTGGCTGCCTGCGCTAATGTGGTGGCAAAATACGACAATGCTCTTATGGTAGGCTCTCTGGATCCGGAAACAACAATCCCTCAATTTATAACTGAGTTGGAAAGCGCAGGGGCAAACACCATTATTGCCGAGAAGCAGAAACAGCTGGATGCATGGCTTGCGGAAAACAAATAGATTCCTATATTGAAATCTGCTATGGCGGCGGTTTTATCGCCGCCATAATAATATATAGGCAGGCAGAAGGCCTGAGAATGGAGACCGAATATGGCAAAAACATTTCAGAAATATAAACGGTATTTTCCACTCTATTTCATGATGATCCCCGGACTGGTTTATCTGTTTATCAATAATTACATACCGATGGGTGGAATTATTATAGCGTTTAAAAAGTACAACTATTCCAAGGGAATTTTGGGGAGTCCGTGGACAGGGTTGGATAATTTTGAATTCCTTTTTAAAACGAAAGAGGCGTGGACGATAACGCGCAACACACTGGTGTATAATCTTATGTTTATCGTGATAGGAACGATTTTAGCAGTTACAGTTGCGATTCTGTTAAATGAGCTGAAATCCGTAATGGCGAAAAAGCTTTATCAGACGGTTATTTTGGTGCCGTTTCTGATATCCATTGTTGTGGTAAGCTATCTGGTTTATGGTTTTTTGAGTACGGATACCGGATTTATCAATAACAGTATTTTAAAACCGATGGGAAAGGATGCAGTGGGTTGGTATTCCAACCCCACCTATTGGCCATTGATCCTTGTAATTGTAAATGTCTGGAAGAATCTGGGGTATAATTGCATCATATACTACGCTACGGTAGTGGGACTGGACGCTAGTTTATATGAATCAGCGGCAATCGATGGAGCAGGAAGGTGGCAGAGAATTTGGCATATTACGCTGCCCGGATTGAAAACTACAATTATTACGTTGGTGTTGATGGCAGTAGGGAGAGTATTCTACTCTGATTTCGGATTATTTTATCAGGTTCCTATGAATAGCGGGCCGCTGATTGATGTGACAAATACGATTGATACTTATGTATACAGGGGACTGATGGAACTGAACAACATTGGTATGGCATCGGCTGCAGCAGTGTATCAGTCTCTTGTAGGATTTGCCCTGGTGCTTTCCGCGAATATGATAGTGCGTAAAATAGACAAAGAAAGTGCGTTATTCTAAAAAGGAGGTATGAAAAATGGTTGAAAAAAATAGGAGTTTTCAAATAGGAGTACATCTTTTTATGATAATACTAACGCTGTTTTGTCTTATTCCATTCCTGCTGCTGGTAGTCTCATCCTTCACGGCAGAGTCAGCGCTTTTAAAGAATGGTTACTCCTTTTTCCCGTCAAAGATCAGTTTTGATGCATACAAAACGCTGCTTGTAGACTCCAGCAGTATTATGAGAGGATATTTTCTTTCTTTTGTGGTGACAGTTTCAGGAACATTGTGCAATATTCTTCTGACATTGCTGTTTGCTTATCCGCTTTCCCGGAGAGATTTGCCGGGGAAAGGTTTCTTTTCATTTATGGTGTTTTTTACCATGCTGTTTAACGGAGGACTGGTACCCACATATATGATGTGGACGGGCGTGTTCCACATAAAAAATACATTGTGGGCGTTGATTGTTCCCAATTTGATGATGGGGGCGTTTTATGTCATCATGATGAGGACTTATTTTACAACCAATATACCGGAAGCTGTTTTGGAGGCTGCACGAATTGATGGAGCCGGCGAGTTTCGGACGTTGGTTAAGGTAGTTGTGCCTATGTCCAAACCGATTATTGCAACGATTGTGCTGCTGGTGGGATTGAATTACTGGAATGACTGGTTGAACGGATTATATTATGTAAATGATGACAGGCTTTATAGCATTCAGGTGCTGCTAAACAAAATGTTGATGGATGTACAATATCTGATGACCAATGCTGCCAGTGGGGCAATGAATCAGAGTATTCAGCTGCCTGCCACCGGTATCAAGATGGCTGTAGCTGTAATGGGGGCGCTTCCCATGTTTATTATCTATCCGTTTTTCCAGCAATACTTTGTGCAGGGTATCGTGATAGGCGCAGTAAAGGGGTAAGTTTGGAAGTACCGCAAGCTATGCTTGCGATATGCGGGAGGGAGTAAAAATGATGAAAATAAAAAATCCTGTTCTGACAGGGATGCATCCGGATCCTTCCATCATTCGGGTAGGCGGGGACTATTATCTTGCAGTTTCAACCTTTGAGTGGTTTCCGGGAGTTGAGATTTATCATTCCCGGAATCTGGTAAACTGGGAACTGGTATCCCGACCTCTTGAAAGAATCAGCCAACTGGATATGAGAGGTGTGCCGGATTCAGGAGGTGTGTGGGCGCCTTGTTTGTCCTATTGCGATGGAACTTTTTATCTGGTCTACTCCAATGTAAAAAGTCTGTTTGGATTTTTTAAGGATACGCCCAACTATCTGGTTACGGCAAGAAAGATTGATGGTGAATGGAGTGAGCCGGTATATTTAAATGCCAGTGGATTTGATGCGTCCTTGTTTCATGATACGGATGGAAAAAAATGGCTGGTGAATATGCTCAACGATACAAGGCCATGGAAGGGAACCTGCGGATTTGGTGGAATAGAACTGCAGGAATACTCTGTCAGAGAAAAAAAGCTGGTAGGGGAAAAGAAAATTATTTTCCGGGGCAGCAGTTTGGGCATTACGGAGGGGCCTCACCTGTATCATATCGGTAAATATTACTATCTTATCACAGCAGAAGGAGGAACCGGATATGAGCATGCCGTTACAGCTGCACGTTCGGAAAAGCTGGAAGGACCATATGAGATAAGTCCTTTTCATCCACTGCTGACAAGTGCCGGACACAAAGAGCTGACACTGCAAAAGGCGGGCCATGCCAGTCTGGTAAAGACCCTGGAGGGAAAATGGTATATCGCCCATTTGTGCGCCCGTCCGGCCACAGAAAAAGGGTATTGTATTCTGGGAAGGGAAACAGCTCTTCAGGAGATAGTCTGGACTGAGGAAGGATGGCCAAGGCTTAGCCAGGGGGATAATCTGCCCCGCGATACGGTGGAGATAGATACAGATGAGGTTCAGAAAGGAAGCCGCGTTATACAATATGATTTTGAGGAAGAAAAACTTCCTTTTGAATTCCGTACACTACGCCGGCCGTTAACGGAGGAAGAATGCACATTAAAGGCAAGAAAGGGATTCCTCAGGCTGTTTGGCGGAGAATCTCCAGGTTCCCATTTTCGACAGAGTATGGTAGCTTTCCGGCAGGAGGACTTTCATTTTACGGTTCTGACCTGCGTAGAATTTTTCCCGGATAATTTTCAGAAAATGGCGGGGATCATTCATTACTATGATACGATTAATTACCTTTATCTTTTTATTTCCTGGGATGAAGAAAGAGGGCGGGTGTTGAATGTACTGAGAAACCGCCTGAAAAAGCAGTCATATCCGATAGAAAGCGGGATCACGCTCCCGGATGAAGGAGAAGTTTATTTGAAGATGGAGGTTTGCAAAGAGAGAAGTATTTTGTCGTATTCATTGAATCAAAAGGAATATTTCGAAGTGTATGCGGATGATATCTCCTATCTGTCAGATGATGCCTATGGTGAGATAGGGGAGTATCGTTTTACAGGTGCCCATATTGGACTTTGCTGTCAGGATCTGACAGGGGCAGGAACACCGGCGGACTTTGCCATGTTCCGTTATGAAGGGAGCGATAGGAGAGTATAAATTTAAATAAAGAAAATGCTAAACAGAAAAGGTGCATAGAAATAAAATCAGTCTGCTGTTAGCAGAAAAGTGTATCATGGGTTGTCGCTTTCGTATCTTGCGGCAGCCCATTTGAATTATGATTCAATTTGAGTCATATTATACGATACGTGAAACTCTCAAAATTTTGCTGTACAAATTTAAAAAAATGCGATAGCATATAAAAGGCAGATAACAGACAGCCGCAATCAATGGACAGGCCGGATTTGCGAAAGCGCCCAATTTGTGAAAGCGCTGGCAGCGCAGGAGATTCATATGGACGAAAAGTTTATCGAGATATCAAAGCTATATAAATCATTTTATAATAAGAAGCAAAAAATCGAAGTCCTAAAAGGGATAGATCTTTCTGTGGAAAAAGGAGAGATTTACGGCATCGTGGGCTTTAGCGGAGCGGGAAAGTCCACATTGGTCCGGTGCATTAACCGTCTGGAGGAACCTGACAGCGGCATGGTTAAAATCGGCGCTCAGGAGATTACTTCACTTGGAAAGGCGGCATTAAACGAGCAGAGAAGAAAGATTGGCATGATTTTTCAGCAGTTTAACCTGTTTGATTCCATGACGGTGGAAAAGAATATTGCCTACCCTCTTAAGCTGACGGGTGTTACCGGAAAAGAGGCGGACGCCAGGGTTGAGGAGATGCTGAACCTGGTAGGACTGACAGAAAAGAAAAACGCTTATCCCGGGGAACTCTCCGGTGGTCAGAAGCAGAGAGTTGGTATTGCCAGAGCACTTGCCAATCGTCCGGACGTATTGTTGTCTGATGAGGCTACCAGTGCCTTAGACCCGCAGACAACCTTGTCTGTGTTAGACCTTCTGAAGGAAATTAATCAAAAGCTGGGACTTACCATTATTTTAATTACCCATGAGCTTGAGGTGATTAAGTACACCTGCCACAGGATGGCGGTTATGGAGGATGGGAAGCTGCTGGAGCAGGGCCTGGTGGAAGACATTTTCAGTCACCCCCAGTGCGAAACAGCCAGAAACTTTATTCGTGTTTATAATCAGTTTAGGAATGATTACCAGAAGGAGGAAGTGAGATGAGCTTATATAAGTATTCCTTTTTTGAAGTATTGATGCATTCCTTCAGTGCGGAGGTGTGGGCACAGGTACTGCCAGCCATAAGCGAAACCATGTACATGGTGGGTGTTTCCTCTATATTTGTTTTAGTTTTTGGTATTATTCTGGGACTGGTGCTGGTGATGACCAGTAAGGAGGGTTTGGTACCCTGTAAAGTGATACATACAATTTTAGGAGCAATTATTAATTGTTTCCGTTCCCTGCCGCAGGTTATTATTATTATTGTTATGCTGCCGGTTGCAAGAGCGCTGGTAGGAAAGTCATACGGCTCTAATGCCTGTATCATTTCTCTGGTGGCAAGCTGCGTGCCGCTTTTTGCAAGATTAGTGGAGAGCAGCCTTTTGGAAATAGACAAGGGAAAAATTGAAGCGGCCAAAGCAATGGGAAGCGGCAATATGAGAATTTTATTTACCATAATGGTGCCGGAGACACTGCCTTCCTTGATCCGTGCGTTTACAAATGCAGTGGTTATCGTTATTTCCATGACGGCTTTAGCGGGAAGCTTTGGGGCAGGAGGAATCGGTTATATAGCGGTTACCTATGGATATACAAGATTCCAGCATGATTTGCTGTTTGCAACCATTATCGTACTTATTGTAATCGTGCAGGCGGTACAGATTGTGGGGGACACCCTTTCAAAGATTATATTAAAAAAGAGACATTTAATTTAAAACGACATGCCTTAAGCGTTTTGGCAGCATAAGGCAAAATTATCGCCCATAAAGAGATGGCTTGTGAAGTAGGGCAGACATTTATACGGCTATGCCGTTTAAATGAATATATATTTTTTATCATAGGAGGAGAAATTATGAAAAAGAAAGTTGTAGCTTTACTTATGGCTGTTGTGACAGCATCTGCAGTACTTGTAGGCTGCGGCGGCGGAACAAATGAAACAACGCCTGAACAGGAGACGGCAGGAGATGCGGCAGATACTGAAGCTGAGGCAGGAACAGAGGCTGGGGACGCTGAAGACGAAAGCGCAGCAGCCGATACCGAAAGTGAGGGCAGTGATGAATCTGCAGATGCACAGACAGGAGAGGCAGTTGTACTCAAGTGCGTATGCGATTTGACACCGCACAGCGAAATTTTAAATGCGGCATCTGATTTGCTTGCAGAGAAAGGGATTGAGTTGGACATTGTTTCCACAACATGGGACGCTACCTGGAATGATATGCTGGTAGACGGCGAAATTGATTTTGCTTATTTCATGCATGTACCTGCAATGGAAAGTATCGAGGAAGAAATGGGTACTACTTTGTACAGTATGGGCGGTATTCATGTTGAGCCTTACGCTTGCTTCTCAGACAAGTATGCATCTAAGGAAGAACTTCCAGAGAATGCGGTAATTGCAATCCCTAATGATTCTTCCAATGAGTACAGGGCCTTAAAGGTTCTTGAGACAGAAGGCTTCATAAAGCTGAATCCTGATATGACAGCAATTGATGCATCTGTTAACCAGATTGATGAATATGTGGTTCCCATTGAAATTGTTGAGATGGATCAGGCAAATATCATTCCTTCCGCAGCTGATTTTGACGCTTACTTTGTCAATGTAAACAGAGCTTTGGAAGCTGATATCGATACAACTGCTTATCTGATGAGAGAGGGCGAGGATTCCGAATACGCCAACATTATCACAGTAACAGAGGCAAACAAAGACAATGAGGCAATTAAGACTTTAGTGTCTGTGCTTCAGTCTGACGATGTAAAGAAATTCATTGAAGAAAACTTTAATGGTGCGGTTATTCCGGCCAAATAAGGAATGCGGTGAACAAACGCCAGAACGCTTCGCGGGCTGTCCTATTGTAACGAGAGCAGCGACTGAATGATTTCAGTCGCTGTTTTAAGTTAGTTCACTTCCAAACGCTTTAGTGGCAGCAGTATCGCAGGTAAAGCCTGCGGTATGCAGGGGTATAACTTTATTGGCAGCAGTATCGCAAGCATAGCTTGTAATATACAGGGGGTATAAAATGGAATCACAGAATGAAAAAAAACAGGAAATAACTTTTCAAAGAATTGCTTATCTGATCATTGGAAATTTTTTTATTGGAACATGTGTGGCGTCTTACCGGATCAGTGTGTTTGGGGTGGATGCCTACAGCAGCATGAATCTTGGAATCAGCGGCTTTCTTGGGATGAGCTTTGGCAATTGGCAGTTGATTATGAACGTGTGTATTTTAAGTGTGATTTTTCTGAATATCCGCCGTTTTATCGGATTGGGGACGATTATCAACATGGTCTTTGTGGGCTATATAGCAGATTTCCTCTGTTGGCTGGTGCGGGATGTTATGAAGGTAAATGCAGGTCTGCCCCTTCGGGTTATATTTCTCTGCATTGGCATGATACTGTGTTCGCTGGGCTGTGCACTGTACATGGAAGCAGATCTTGGACTTTCCCCTTATGACAGCGTGCCTTTTCTGATTATGAAATTTACGAAGGACAAGGTGTCTTTCCGTATGGCAAGGGTATCTGCGGATGTAACCGTAATGCTGATTGGCGTTGTTTTTTGCCTGGCTGCACACAATAATGTATGGGAAATAGTAGGAATTGGAACTGTGATAAATGCCTTTTGCAATGGGCCGTTGATGCAGTTTTTCAGAACCCGGATGACAAAAACGACAGACTGAGCAAAGGGAATCCTTATAAAAAAGCGGTGGAATAATATCAAAATATTTTTGAGTGACTTTAGCAAGGCTTGGTAAGGAGGCATATTTGAGATATTACATTGCAGATCTACATTTTTTCCACGGAGAAATGAATGCTAAAATGGATCGGCGCGGTTTTGAGAGTGTGGAGGAAATGAATGAATACATGATAAGGAAATGGAATGGAAAGGTACGGAAAAACGATGAAGTAGTTGTATTGGGAGATTTGTCATGGGGGACGGTGGCGCAGACAAATGGAATTTTAAGGCGTTTGCAGGGAAAACTTTATTTGATTACCGGCAATCATGATTGGCTTATCAAGAAATCGGGGATGGACATCCACCGTTTTGTGTGGATTAAGCCTTATGATGAAATGTCAGACAATAAACGAAAAGTGATTTTGTGCCACTATCCGATGATATGCTATAACGGACAATACCGTTTGGATGGAGAGGGTAATCCCAAAACCTATATGCTGTATGGGCATGTACACGATTCTCATGATCAAAGACTGCTGGAACAGTTTCAGGAGATAATCAGACGGACAAAGATAACAGATGCCCAGGGCACAGAAAGGCATATTCCCTGTAATATGATTAATTGCTTCTGCAAATATGCGGACTATGAGCCGCTCACATTGGATGAATGGATTGTATGTGATAAAGAAAGGCGGAAAACGCTTTCATAAGACGGACATAAATAATATTTCTACACATGGGGTATTTTAACTGTATGAAAAATAAAAAATTATCCCATGAATTTGACTATTATGTTTTATTATTTTTTTCTCTTGCTTTTATAGGCTGGCTTTGGGAAGTGGCATTGTATTTTTTTACAGAACACGCACTGATAAACAGAGGGGTATACAGAGGTCCCTATCTGCCCGTTTACGGCGTTGGGGGGCTCTTGTTATGCATACTCTTTCACTCCTTAAGAAGCAAACCTTTGCTTGTGTTTGGGGCATCGGCGCTGCTTTGCTCTGTTTTGGAATACCTGACCAGCTATTTTCTGGAACGGCGTTGGGGCATAAGGTGGTGGGATTACAGTAACCATCTTTTTAACATCAGCGGAAGAATCTGCTTAACAGGCGCGCTGATCTTTGGGGCAGGAGGGGCAGCGCTGGTTTGCGTATTCTTACCTCTCTATGAAAAGATATACTTGAAAGTGCATAAGAAGTGGCGTATTGGAATTTGTATTGTGCTGCTTGCTTTATTCGTGGCGGACGGATGCTACTGCGCTATGCGTCCCAATGTTGGATATGGAATTTCGTCTTCATAAAAATTTATATTATGGCCCCAGGCCCCAATTAACAGGTAATTGACAGAAAGGAATTGATATATACTTCTTATGAAAAAAGAGCAGTGGCCAATTTGCCAGGTATGCAAGCTGCCACTGCTTTCCTTAATGAAAATGTGTAACAGTTCAGCCTTGCTGAACTGTTACATGCAAAATCCATTTAAAATCGCCTTTGGCGATGGGATTTTGCACTCCCTAATCATGTAAAAATTTACCAAAATTAATTTTCCTGCTAAGAGTAAGATTGAACTTGTTTGAAATCTGTAGTAAACTTATTTTATAAGCAATCGTAAAAGCTGGCAGAAAGCATTTGTAAGGGCCCTCGGAGAGAAACTCAGTCCCCGCTTTCATCGATGCAGCTGGCGATATAGGATTTGACCTCATCCCTGGGCTTACCTAAAGCAACAGACAGCTCCCCATAAAGGGAGGTCTCCGCAAGGTTAAAATAGCGGCTGTCCAATGCAGTTACCTTATGCCCCTTCAAAATCCTGTTTTCTTTACGCAGGTAAATGGTTTTGATAAGCTGTACCCAGGCCTTGCAGTTGTTGGAACGCATATATTCTTTATAGGTTTTTTCCAGAGTCTTTTCATCCGTCAGAGGGATGGTAGGGATATCGGGTATAGATTTAATCAGGCTGTGGGCTTCATCTTTTGAGATTGCAGGGCGAAGGGAAGCCTCCGCGGTGTCTACAGGAATATAGACTGTGCTGGTGGATGCAAATACGGGTTTTAACAGATAATATTCTCTGTTTTTATCAACGCCCGAAAGATTCAGGGTAGTTATATCTTGTATGAGGCATATTCCATTATTACTATAGATAACATATTCACCTTTTTGAAACATATAATTTTTACCTCCTTTATAAACAGACTATAATATATATCATACCAAATTTTTTGAAAAAATGTTAGTGATGATTGAATTTACTGAAAATTTTGTGGATTTTGCGCATAGTGTATAGGTATAGAATTGTGCAAAATGTATAGCAAGCTGGCAGTATCGCAAACAAAGCTTGTGATATGCAGGGGTATGGATATGAAAATTTATTTGGCAAGGCATGGCGAAACAGACTGGAATATAGAGAACAGAATTCAGGGACAAATGGATACGGAGCTAAATGAAAAAGGCAGACAGCAGGCGGAAGAACTTGCCGGGAAGCTTGCAGGTGGAGATTATCAGATTGGAGAGATTTATACCAGCGCCAAAAAGCGCGCCTGCGAAACCGCTTTCATTATAGGCAGTAAGCTTGGCGTGGTACCCACGATACAGCAAGGACTTGAAGAAATTAGCTTTGGAAAATGGGAAGGCTATATGTGGAAGCAGGTAAGGGAATTGTTTCCGGAGGATTATCAGGTGTGGCGTAACAACCGCCGTTATCAGGTGCCGCCGGAAGGGGAATCTTATCAGCAGCTTCTTGACAGACTCCTGCCTGCTTTAGGAGATATTGCAAAAAAGGAAAAGGTAAATAATTCACTTGTGGTGACGCACAGTGCGGTGATTATGACCTTATTGTCCTATCTTTATCATACACCTTTTGAGGATATGGCGAAAAACTATAAGACGGGAAATGCAGAAATCGTGGAGCTGGACGGAAATTTGTTTTTAAATTGAGTTTAAGAACATAAAAGAAAGTAAAATGATAAAAGGAGAAAGGCTTATGAGATTGGGAGCGTTAGAAGCAGGCGGAACGAAAATGGTATGTGCAGTGGGGGACGAAACAGGAAAGATTTTTGAACAGATTTGCATTCCCACAAGGACACCGGAGGAGACAGTGCCAGAGATGCTTGCATATTTTAAGAAGGCGGAGATAGAAGCCCTGGGAATCGGATGTTTTGGGCCCATTGACCCGGATAAGTCCTCTGCCACCTACGGGTATATTACAAGTACGCCTAAGCTGGCATGGAGAAATTACAACATAGTAGGAGCCTTTGAGGAAGCGCTGGGCTGTCCTGTGGGGTTCGATACGGATGTGAATGGCTCCGCTCTTGGGGAAGTTACCTTTGGACAGGCAAAGGGCAAAAACAGTGTGATTTATATTACCATAGGAACCGGGGTGGGAGCAGGAATTTTTGTAGAAGGAAATCTGGTTCACGGGATGCTGCATCCGGAAGCTGGCCATGTGCTGATTCAAAAAAGAGAAGATGACACCTACCAGGGAAAATGCCCTTACCACAAATGCTGCTTAGAGGGACTTGCGGCAGGGCCGGCCATTGAGGAGCGCTGGGGGAAAAAGGCCATAGAGCTTAAGGATAGAGAAGAAGTCTGGGATTTGGAAAGCTATTACATTGCCCAGGCGCTGGTAGGGTATATCCTGACGGTTTCTCCGGAAATGATTATTCTGGGGGGCGGCGTTATGCATCAGGAGCAGCTGTTTCCTAAAATCCGCAGTTATGTAAAGGAACTTTTAAACGGATATATCCGGACAGAGGAATTAGAGCATATAGAAAGCTACATTGTTCCGGCAAGCTTACAGGATAATCAGGGAATCATGGGATGCCTTGAGCTGGGACGCAGAGCCCTTGAAAATCAGTGAATGTGAGAGGTGGAAGCTTGGAGGCAGTACCGCAGGCAAAGCTGCGGTATGCAGGGGGTATATAAATGAAGCATCTTGTGATAGGAATACTGGCCCATGTAGATGCGGGGAAAACAACTTTATCAGAGGGGATGCTTTATTTAAGCGGCAGCATCCGGAGGCTTGGAAGGGTGGACAAAAGAGACACTTTTTTAGATACCTACGGACAGGAGAGAGAGAGGTATCACCATTTTTTCCAAGCAGGCGATGCTGAAGGCAGGAGATACGGAGATTACGCTTTTAGATACGCCGGGACATGTGGATTTCTCAGCGGAGATGGAGCGAACGCTGCAGGTGATGGACACGGCGATTCTTGTAATCAGTGGCAGCGATGGGGTACAGGCCCATACCCATACCTTATGGAGGCTGCTTAAGCATTATCAGGTACCGGTTTTTCTGTTTGTTAACAAGATGGATCAGCCGGATGTGGATAAAGCAATGATTCTGACGGAATTGCGGGCTCAGTTAAGCGAATATTGCGTGGATTTTTCAGGAAAAGGAGATTCCTTCCCGGAAGAAGAATTTTTTGAAGCGATTGCGGTTTGTGAGGAAGATGTTTTAAACGAATTTCTGGAAATAGGAAAGATTGAAAAAAAGAGTATACGGAGATTAATCGGGGAAAGAAAACTCTTTCCCTGCTTTTTTGGCTCCGCCCTGAAGCTTTTTGGGGTGGAGGAATTGTTAGAGGGGTTAGATGACTACACAGAAGAAAAAGCATATCCGGCAGAGTTTGGCGCCAGAGTGTTTAAGATTTCACGGGACGGACAGGGAAACCGTCTGACGCATATGAAAATTGTGGGCGGAAGTCTTAAAGCAAAGGAGCTGCTAGCGGGAAACAGCAGGATTGCGCCAGAGGATGGAAGATGGGAGGAAAAGGTCAATCAAATCCGCATTTATTCCGGAGAAAAATTTGAGGTGGCAGGGGAGGTAAGCGCAGGGGAAATTTGTGCGGTTACCGGACTAACCAGGACACGGGCCGGGGATGGGCTGGGATTTTTAAAGGATCCTGTTTATCCTGAGCTTTCCCCTGTTCTTTGTTATGGTATTGGGCTTCCCGAGGGATGTGATGCGGCTCAGATGCTTCCGAAGCTAAAACAGTTAGAGGAGGAGGAACCGCAGCTTCATATTGTGTGGGATGGAAGTAATAGGGAAATCAAAGCCCAGGTTATGGGGCAGGTGCAGATTGAGGTGTATAGGAGGCTGATTGAGGAGCGGTTTGGCATCTGCGTGGATTTTGGTGTGGGAAGTATTGTATATAAGGAAACGATTGCCAATACGGTAGAAGGCGTAGGGCATTTTGAACCCTTGCGCCATTACGCGGAGGTGCACCTTCTGATGGAGCCGGGAGAGCCAGGCAGTGGAATCCGAATCAAGACAGACTGCAGCGAGGATGTGCTGGATTTAAACTGGCAGAGGCTGGTGCTGTCTCATCTGGAGGAAAAGGAACATGTAGGGGTGTTAATGGGTGCTCCGATTACGGATATACGGATTACCTTAAAATCGGGACGCGCGCATCAAAAGCACACAGAAGGAGGCGATTTCCGGCAGGCTGTTTACCGGGCCCTGCGTCAGGGACTGATGCAGGCAGAAAGTATATTGTTGGAGCCTTATTATGAATATAAACTGGAGGTGCCGCAGAAGGCAGTGGGCCGGGCTATGTCAGATTTGGATAAAATGCAGAGCAGCTTTACCATGGAACAGGACGGCCACGGTATGAGTATTTTAAGAGGTATGGCGCCTATGGCGCTTTTACAGGAATATCCGGCAGAAGTAGCCGCTTATACCAAAGGAGAAGGGCGGCTGTATTGCAGTATGAAAGGATATTATCCCTGTCATAATACGGAGGAAGTCTTAGAGGCGGCGGATTACGATCCGCTCCGGGATGTGGCCAATCCTTCCAGTTCCGTATTTTGCGCCCATGGAGCCGGGTTTATTGTGGAGTGGGATGAGGTGCCCGCCTACATGCATCTGGAAGGCTGCCTGAAGAAAAGAGACATTGGAAATGAAGCGGAAGACCTGTGGGGAGAGGAGATAAGGAACGACAGGTATTTGGAGGAGATGGCAGACAGGGGAGGCCTAAGGATAAAGGGCGGAACTCGCGCCAGAGAAAAAAAGGCCGGTAAGGGGCAGGAGCCTGTCAGTATGGGACAGGAGGAAATCGAAGAAATTTTAAACCGTACATTTCATGCCAACAAAAAGGGAAACAGAAGGGAAACAAAGGCCGGATGGAAAAGAAGCCGGGAGAGGTCAGATGATTTTTCGCTGCCATCCCGGACCAGCGTTTATAAAGCAGCTCCCAAACGGGAAGAATATTTGCTGGTGGATGGCTACAATGTGATTTTTGCATGGGATGAGTTAAAGGAATTGGCGGATAAAAGCTTAGATGGGGCCAGAGGAGCGCTGCTTGACTTGCTTTGTAACTATCAGGCGGTAAGAGGGTGCAATTTAATTGCGGTTTTTGATGCGTACCGTTTGACCGGACATCCAACGGAAGTCTTAGACTATCACAATATTCATGTGGTGTATACAAAGGAAGCGGAGACGGCCGACCAGTATATTGAAAAATTTGCCCATGAAAACAGCAAAAGGTATGATATAACCGTGGCCACATCGGATGGCCTTGAACAGATTATTATTGTAGGGGAGGGCTGTAAGCTTATTTCCTCCAGAGAGCTTAAGGAGGAAATGGAGCATGCTGCAAGCCAGATATTGCAGAATTTTAAAAACAGCCACTCGGTAGAAAAAAATTCCCTGGAAGGAGCTCTGCCTCCCCGGGCGAAAAGGGAAATAGAGCAATTCAGGGAAAGAGAACAGTTGAAGGAAAATGCTACCAACGCTCCCAAAAGATATAAATAACCGTGCTAAAGGCAAGAATCATGATAATACCCCAGTTTATGATATGCATGGAAACAGATTTCAGCTTTGCAAAGACACTGTCCTCCCGTTCATAGACGGGGCACAAATAATATTTATTACCTAACCCTAAAGCGATTGAAATGTAAACCAGGCAGATTGCCACATAGCGGAAATCGCTGCTGCAGGTATAAGGGTAAATAATAACAAAGACAGCAAAAGAAATCAGCATAATGATATAACCGGTCAAAAGGAAAATGGCATTTTCACGGCCGGTTTTTTGGTTGGTAAACTGGCCCGGAGCGTGAGGTGGGAACGGTTCGGATAGCTGTCCTTCTAAACGCGACCGGGCGTGACGGAAAAGGACAGCTGTCAGTAAAAGGGCGGTGATGATACCGAAGATAACCGCCAGGATAAAGGTAATCTGACATAAAATCAAAAGAATATCGGATAAATTGGCAGGGTATTCCTCTGCAAACAAGGAGGTGTGGAACATGATAACCCAAGTATTGTTGCAGGCCTTTGCACTGATAGGATGGAAAGGAAAAGGGAAATTCCAGTCCGAAAAGGCCGGAATGCCTAAACGTTCCCAGAGACTGTAGTGGGCCGTATACATAGGGGAGGTTTCTCCGGGAACGGGCACGCCGGGCTTTTCGCCAAAACGCATGAGATTCCGCAGGATCCAGGATAAGCCTATAGGAGCAACGATTATGGCAAAAATAAAATAGTTTTTTATCCAGGTTAAAAGAATACTTTTTTTCCTTGTGCGTAGAACGGAAATAAAGTGAATCAGGAAAATGATAGCTAAAGGGATAGCAAGAACTGCGGAATTAAGCTTGGTAATCATCCCAAAACCAATGCACAAAGCCAGTCTGATAAGCCCTGCCAGATTTTTATTTTGTATCCATTTAAGAGATTCTAATATGGTAAGGCACATAAATAATATGGTCAGCATATCATTGTTGACGCTTCCGGCCATAACGATAGTGGCAGGATGAAAAGCCATAAAAGCAAGCCCTATATAAAGTCCTTTTTCTTCTATCTCAAGAACCTTTAGGATTTTCCAGGTAATTACCATACAGAGATAGGAATAGAAAAGGGGAAGGATTTGCAGATTTTCAAATGCAAGATTCTCCGACACGCCCAGCATAATATTGAGCTGCAGCCAAAGAAAAGAAATAATATGGTGCAGCGGAGGATGATAGTAGGCGAACAGCTCGTAGGGGTTTAAATCCGGAAGCTTATGAAATTTGTAGATATACTCAATATAGCCAATGTGGCCCGGATTGACAAAATTAGTTCCCATACCGGTGTAAGCCCCTGCGTCATGTTGACGCTCATAAAGGCCTGATAAAAGCACATAACTGCATCTGAAAAGGATGCCCAATAGGATAATCATAAAAACGATACGATCCTCGTCAAAACGACCGGAAAATTTTAAATAGAACAAAAGTCCTGTGTAGGTCACAAAAAGACAGGTTAAAACCAGCGTCTTTGTATAATGAGGAGCGTAAAAAAAGCTGGTGCCCTGCGCTATAGCAGTGGCAATACAAAATGCCAGTATGGCAAAGATGACATACAGGTTGGTTTTTTTTGAAGTATCATGATTCTTGAGTGGGTTAAAAAGAATTTTTTTCATTTGCATGTCCTTTCAGTGCTTTTGTATAAAGATTAATAGATGGATGTCACATTTAATATGGCATTATCCTCCACCTGAAAGCTCCAAATGGAGTGGCCCGGAATGCGATGCTCGGTCAGGTACCACTTATCGTCAATATGTGTGATGTAATAGGGCGTTCCGCCGCCGATAAAATTTTGATATACGTCCTCGTATTTTCCGTCAGAGAGATCCTCCAGGCTTTTCGTTCGAAGCATGGTGGCATAATCCTGA
This sequence comes from Parablautia muri, assembly GCF_009917485.1. Classification (GTDB taxonomy): domain Bacteria; phylum Bacillota; class Clostridia; order Lachnospirales; family Lachnospiraceae; genus Suilimivivens; species Suilimivivens muri. Next base: position 117,284 of record NZ_QZDT01000009.1, on the reverse strand, counting down.
TTGCCGGTTATGTCGGTGGAGATGGTGATATAATAATAATCCTCTATCTGTGTCAGCTGTATCATACCGGCCATTTCCGGCAAAACAGGGTATTCTTTTTTGATCTCAAAACTATAAAGATCCGCCTCTATGATACTTGAATTGCCGGATACAAAATAAATCCGGTCGTCCAGGATGGTGAAGGAACGGACATAAATGCCAGCCAGGGAGGGGATAGAGCGTATGTCCGTCAGGTATACCCGGGTATCTCCTTTGGCGTGGCGAAAAAGATACATTTCTCCGCTCTGGGAGCTCCAGGCATAAAAGGTATCGGTATAATCGTCATATAGAATGAAGTGAGGGCGATTCCCGATGCCGCAAAATTCCTGGGTGGGGACAAAGATGGTTTGTCCGTTTACATTTTTCCCTTTTTCCATAATCAAAATGCGGTTGTTTTCCGTATCGTCAATCAGATAAACTTCTCCATCACTGGCTATAGTATGTCCCATGGAAATATCATTTGTCATCACCTGCCACAGGTATAAAGGGTCGTTTAAGTTGTCATGATAGATGACCTGATTATTGTAACAGTCTACAATAAAATAGGTGTCCTCCACTTTGGTGATATAAGTAGGCACGCTTAAAGAGGGGAACGGGTTATTGGGTATTTCATTTAAAGTCGAGCGATCAAAGGAGATCGGGGTTGACTTTAGCAGGTAAATTAAGGGGGTGTAGCCGGGGGTTTTAGCCGGGCGGGAAGTACCGCAGGCTATGAAAAAACCGGTACAAATGCATACTGTAAACAAGAGGAGTAAGCTTTTTTTGACCCATACAGATTTATCTATGGGAAAACATATATGTGTTTGGTGGTTTCGTGGATTTTTATGTATTGTGTTCATAAAGCTATTATAAATTTTTTGCTTGTATTATACAATGTTTTTTTGTCTGTTATATAGTTATGTTTCATGTTTCATTACTATTCACGGCCTGGGAGCCGCTCATAGTAACATTCGGGGTGATATTCCAAGTTTCGCTTCGCAAAAATTGCCCCTCACACCTGAATCACGTTCTCGCGGAATGCGCATTCCTGACCCGTGAAAAGTAACCATGTTTCTGCTGCGATAAGCGGCCGCTAGGCAGTGAAGCGCCTCTGGCCAACCTGTGAAAAGTAACAGCGTAATCGCTTCATAGGAGTGAGTGAGAGAGAAAGTGTTTGACAAGGGGGAAAAGGGTGTGATATAGTAAATGCACTTACCGCTTAGAAAATCCAAATGAATGAAGAATGAATTGTGTACAGGTGAGCTGTCTGTGGAAATTCCATGGGCAGTTTTTTGTTGCAGAAAAAGTACATGTACCTTTCGGAAGGATATCCGGAAAGAAATGGAGAAATGATGAAGGAAATAGAGAAAGAAAAGAAGAAAAGATTTTTGAAAGCAATACCCATTCTGATTGCTTTTCCTTTGCTTTTTGCCGCGGCCATGCCAGTATACGGAACAGAAAAGCAGGAAAGAGCAGAAGAAAGCAACATCAATCAAAAGGATTCTGCTTTGAACCAGGCACCCAAAGAGACGATTACCTACATATACCACAGGCATATAGGGAGTCAGGATGTTTTTGGAGGATGCTATAAACAGGCGATAGAGCATGAGCACGAGGGAAATGCAGCCACTGGCGGTGGCTGTTATACGAAGCCTGTGCTCCATATCCATCAGGGAAGTGAAGATACAGGCGGCGGCTGCTACGGGAAAGAAATCTATCATGAGCATCAGGGAAATCCAACAGAGGGTGGAGGGTGCTTTAGCGAACCTGTGAAACATGAGCACGGGAATAGCTGTTATGAGGAAAGAGCATGCACCATTAGCTACACAACAGTTAATGTGATCAGCACAGAAACCGGCAGATGTTTTTCCGGCCATGGGGAGAGCGTATTTGTGAGAGCGGAAGGAATAGCGAACCATGACAGCTGTGATGCGGGAACGGAAAATACAATTATCAGATATTGTCAGCAGTGCGGATTCATGGCACCTATGATGCATGATTATCAGGTGGTGATCTGCGGTAAGGATGAAGATACGGTAGAAAGCTATAAAATTGGCTGTGGAAAAGAAGATACGGATGTTGAACGCTACGAGCCGGATTGTGGTTACGGGAAGGATGAAATAGAGTTCTATGAGACAGAATGCGGAACAGATGTTGATGGCTATGGGCTTGACTGTGGCCTTAAGGAGGATGTGCCGTGCGGGCGCTTGATTGTAACCAACGAAACCCTGAGCACAGCAGAGGAGGTTACTTTGCATGTGAGACTGGAGGATTTGACAGGAGGGAAGCTAGAGCTTGACAGCGATCCTTATGTCTGGTGGGATGAAAACGGAAACCAGGCAGGCAGTGGTGATCAAATTCAGGTAAAACAAAATGGCGATTATTCGGTCCGGTTAAGACTGAAAAATAAGGACGTGGATGAGAGTGGACTGACCGGTAAAATTCAGGTAGATAATATATTGAAAGCGGCTACAAGGCCTGTGCCATCAGCCACCCCTTCGAAAAGCCCTGCGATATCTGAAAAACCTGCATCAGAGCCTAATCCTGCTCCCACAGATATACCGGATGAGGAACGGGATGGGAGGCCATCTGAAGATGGGGAAAATCCATCGGAGGAAAACAATGAAAATGTGCTGCCGGACCAGAGGGATGAAGTCAGGGAGCGTAAAGATGAGGATGCGTTGGCAGCCTCTGAGCAGGCACAAGAAACCGTAAAGAGGGGAGTAAAAAAAGTGATAGAGGAAAAAGCGCAGGATACCCCTGCTCCTTCCATGACACCCTCCCCTAAGATAGTAAAAGAAACAAAAAGTGCGTCCATACCGGAAAAACAGGCCATGGAAGAAATCCGGTATAAGGTAGGGTTAAGCGAAAGAAATAACAGTATTTTTGCAAATCCTGTGGTCAGAATGCTTACAGTGACAGCAGGCGTGCTGGCGCTGATTGCAGGAATCCTGTTATGGCTGTTTTATTTAAGAAACAGCGTGAAGGTTTATAATGATAATGGAGAAGGCAGGATGCTTTACCTGGGGCGCTGCATGGTCAGGCTGGAGGAGGATACATATACCATAAAGATTACGGAAACTATGGTAGAAAAAGCATATACCAACCGATATTGTATCAAGCCGGGACTTTTCCGTTTGGGGAGAGAAGATGAGGCCCTTGTTGTATACAAAGACTCCCAAAATGCAACTGTATATATAAGGAAGGAAATGATTGCAGTTTTGCATTAAAAAGTAATAAAGGTCTTGATTTTAGACTATGAAAGTGATAGACTCGTAGTGTTTACAAAATTAATGCATAATTATGCATAAAAATGGAGGAGTAGTTATGAAAAAATTTATTGCACTTTTACTGGCAGCAGTTATGACAATGAGTCTGCTCACAGCCTGTGGAGGCGGTAACGCTTCGGAGACAGCATCAGATGCTGCCGGGGAGGAGAACACGGAAAGCGAAGGCGCGCAGGATGAGGCAGAAGCCCCGGAAACAGATGCGCAGTCTGAACCGGAAGCAGAGGCAGAGGATAGTGAGACAGAAGCGGGAGCCGATACAGAGGCTGCGTCAGAAGCATTAGCAGACGGCATCCTTACAGTAGGCACGAACGCAGAGTTCCCGCCCTTTGAGTATGTAGGTGATGACGGTGAACCGGACGGTTTTGATATTGCTCTTATTAAAGCAATTGGCGAGAAGCTGGGCGTAGAGGTTCAGGTTGAAAACATGGAGTTCGATTCCCTTGTGGCTTCTATCGGAAGCAAGGTGGATGTTTCTATTGCAGGGATGACCGTTACGGAGGAGAGACAGCAGTCTGTTGATTTTTCAGATTCCTATTATGAGGCCGTTCAGTATGTAATCCTTCCTGAAGGTTCAGAGATTGCTACGGCAGCAGATCTTGAAGGAAAGGCAATTGGCGTACAGCTCGGTACCACAGGAGATTTCATTGCATCAGATGATATTGCAGATGCCCAGGTTTCCCAGTACAATAAAGGAATGGATGCAGTTAACGATTTAATAAACGGAAAAGTTGACTGTGTTATCATTGATAAGAATCCTGCACTGGTGTTTGCAAGCAAGTTTGAAGGACAGCTTACAGCGGTTGATGGAGCGGAATTTGGTTTTGAGCCTGAGGAGTATGCCATTGCAATCCCGAAAGGTGATGCAGCTTTGGTAGCGCAGATCAATGCGGCTTTGGCAGAAATAAAAACAGATGGAACCTTTGATGAATTAGTTGAGACTTATATCGAAAACTAAAAACGCAAACAGCAGTATACGAAAAATAACGGACGCCACATTTCACAAGACGCCCTCATGTTAACAAACGCAGTCGTGCTTTGCATGTCAGCGTTGATAAAAGAGGATAGCACAATGGTTGCTATCCTTTTTTGAAAAAGGAAAGGAACTTATGATATGCAAGCATGGTTTGAAAAAACAGCCGAAAAGTTTGAGATGGCATTTGTAGCATCTGACAGGTGGAAACTTTACATAGAAGGGCTTGGCGTTACGCTGGAGATCGCTTTCTTTGCAGCGATTCTGGGGCTTTTGATTGGTACGGTGTTAGCCCTTATGAAGCTCTCTACCGGCAGAAATGGGAAAAAGACCATTTGGACAGTAATTGCGAATGTTTATATAGATGTGATTAGAGGAACGCCTTCTGTTTTACAGCTTTTGATCATGTGGTTTATCATTATGAAAAGCTGTAAGAATGGTACTTTAGTTGCCGTGCTTTCATTTGGTATTAACAGCGGCGCTTATGTGGCGGAAATTGTGCGCGCAGGTATTTTGGCTGTGGATAAAGGGCAGACGGAGGCAGGTCGATCCCTTGGACTTTCCAAAGCGCAAACCATGATTTATATCATAATCCCACAGGCAATTAAAAATGTGCTGCCTCCGATTGGAAACGAGTTCATAGTTCTTCTCAAGGAGACGGCTATTGTAGGCTATGTGAGCCTTACAGACCTTACAAGAATGGCCAATCAGATTTCATCAAGGACCTATGAGCCGTTTATGCCGCTGATAGGAGCCGCTGTCATTTATTTTGTCATTATTAAGATACTGACAATTTTGCTGGATATACTGGAGAGGAGGCTGCGTAGAAGTGATAATCGTTAAGGAACTGCACAAAGAATTTGAGGGAAATCATGTATTGCGCGGAGTCAATTATCATGTGCATCAGGGAGAAAAGATTGTGATTGTGGGGCCTTCTGGCTCAGGAAAAAGTACCTTTTTGCGTTGCCTGAATCTTTTAGAGACGCCTACCCGTGGTGAAATTTGGTTTGACGGACAGCTCATTACAGACCCGAAAGTAAATATTGATAAAATCAGGGAGCACATGGGAATGGTGTTCCAGAATTTTAATCTGTTTCATAACCTTTCCATTATAGATAATATTACGCTGGCTCCCGTAAAGCTGAAGCTTATGGGAAAAGAAGAAGCAAAAGAAAATGCATTAAAGCTTCTTGCAAGAGTAGGACTTAAGGAAAAGGCGGATGCCTATCCCAGCCAGCTTTCCGGCGGTCAAAAGCAGAGGATTGCCATTGTGAGATCCCTGGCCATGAATCCAAGAGTGATGCTTTTTGATGAACCTACATCAGCCCTTGACCCGGAAATGGTAGGCGAGGTTTTGGATGTTATGAAAGAGCTTGCGGAATCAGGCATGACGATGGTGGTAGTGACACATGAGATGGGATTTGCGCGGGAAGTGGGAACAAAGGTGCTGTTTATGGATGAGGGAAATATTATGGAGGAAAATACCCCTGCTGAATTTTTCAATCATCCGAAATGTGAGAGACTGCAGGATTTCCTCTCTAAGGTTTTGTAAAAATTGGAGCTGGCCCAAGGGCCAGCTTATTTTTCTTCCGTATTATGACGCAGCATCAGCATAGAGGTAATGATATAAAATGGCAGAGAGAAAACCATAAAATAGACATAGCGGAACTCTGAGGCAACCGGGGTTGCAATCAAAACAGTGAACAGCACAGCCACACTTGGCAAATAGAAAATTAATTTTGAGGTTTCCGATCGTACAAAGGCATTGCCGATACAGAAAATCAGTATCCAGCAAATGACACCCATACTCCAAAGAGGGCCGTACAGGGGAAGCATACCGCCAAGCTTAATGGAAATTTCTTTTATTTTAATGACCAAAGGACCACCAATGAGAGGAGTGTGTGAGACACCTAAGTCGGTGGCGCTGACACCTTCAACATCAGCCACCGGATAAAAGGAATCCGGATACCAGTAACCGTAGGTCTGATGAATATAGGCTGTTATATAATCGCCAGGGTAACGTAATCCCAGTTTCGCCCACAGCTTAAAAAATTCCCATTTATGGTCTGACAGATAATCTTGATTTCCGGCTCTGACTAACTCTTTGATATTGTCAGCGTAAGAAGGATCATACAATTTTTTAATATAGGTTAAATCTACCACATTTTCAATGAAATCCCTTTCCGCATCTGTGAGAACACGATCCTTACAGATAACGGCGGTAATCTGCTGGGCTGGAATGGCAAGAGACTCAATTAAGTCTGGCTGTGTAACCTCAAATGCCTGCATAACCGGATATTTTATGATAGCCGCACACAGAAAAATCCCCAGAAGGACAGGAACCATCACCCAAGCTTTTTTTCTGAAATAAATCAGTAAAAAGGGAAGGCAAAGTATAAAGGCATACCAGCCATTAGAGCGCAGCAGACACATTGCAAGTCCTGAAATTGCAAAAATGCACAGGTGGGGGATGCTTGTCTTTCTAAGCAGACATAAGGAGGAACAGCCAAGGCTGAGCATAGCGGCAGCAAAAAGAACATCCTTCCATATGGTAACAGAGTGGACGGCATGGTAAGGAATTAGTGCATAAAACAGAGTTACCAAGAGACAGATGCGGGTTCTCACACAGTATTTTTTCATGGTGAGGATGAAATAACTTACACTTAAGGCAAGGACGCACATCTGAAAAAAGGTATAAAAGGAAAGTGCAACCACCATACTACCGGTGAGCTTGTAACCAATAGAGTAAAGCAGCTTAATGATAAGAGTGTGCACCCAGGGATGATGATTGCTGTACGGGATAACTTTTACCACCTGCTCAAACTGATTGATGCTGTCCGGGGTCATGATACCCGGATATTGATACAGAAAATAGGGAAACCAGAAAATAAAGCAAAGCAGGAAAGCACAAAGTGCCGTGTGCTTTATGTAAAAGGAGCGCAAAAAGGTTAAAGCTTTAGAAAGCCATGGAAAACGACACCGGACGGCGGAAATCGGCTGCACAGGGTCATAGGGGTCCGTGAAAAGTACGCTGCGAAGGCGCACTTTATCTCCGGTGCAGGAAAAGAGAAAAATAAGTATATGATAAAAAAGGAATCCAAAGCCTAGAAATGTGGAGCAAATGATACCCATTCGGAACAAAGGGTTGGTAAGCGTGTCTATATATCTGGGGTAATCCACAGCCATATAAAAAACCGTGAAAAGAATGGAAATGACCACGGAGGTTACCGTTGTCTTTCGGTTTTTTCCAAGATGAGACCGATATAGGTGCTCATCCACATAGCAATAAAAGAAAAAGCTAAAGAGAAAGAAGACAAGGGTTAAAATATTTCCTGGTTCCATGCGGCTTGCTTTCATAAGTGCCCATGTAGTAAAAAAGCTCTGGGTCGCTTTTATGGTAAGTCTGGTCCTTAACATGGTTTTCATGGTATTTGCTCCTGTTCCTTAAATATGTCTTATGTTATAATTAGCATATGTGCCAATGTAAGTTTTGTCTACGAAATGGGTTTACATGATTGCGTAAATTCCGGCATTTAGAAACACTATATCGTATAACACTATTGTTGTCAATGAATATACTTAATAAAAAGCAGGAGGATAGAAGCGTGGTCACGATTAGTTTGTGTATGATTGTAAAGAATGAAGAAAAGATTTTAGCAAGATGCCTTGACAGCATCGGGGATCTGGTAGATGAGATTATTATTGTGGACACAGGGTCTGAGGACGGGACAAAGGAGATAGCCGCCAGATATACGGATAAAGTTTATGATTTTAAATGGTCCCAGGATTTTGCAGAGGCAAGAAATTTTTCCTTTTCAAAGGCGAAATGCGATTATATTTATTCTGCTGATGCGGATGAGGTTTTAGATGAAAGCAATCGGGAAAAATTCAGGATTTTAAAGGAAAAGCTCATACCGGAGATCGAGATTGTACAGATGTATTACGCAAACCAGCTATCCTTTGGAACTGTGTACAATTATGATAAGGAGCTCCGCCCCAAGCTGTTTAAGAGACTGCGTACTTTTTGCTGGATTGAGCCGGTGCATGAGACAGTGCGTCTTTCCCCAACTGTGTTTGACAGTGACATAGAAATTACGCATTTACCGGCAGGCAGCCATGCAGGAAGGGATTTGGAGATTTTCCATAAAATAGTCGGGGAGGGCGGAGAGCTGTCAGACCGGCTTAAAAATATGTATGCCAGAGAACTTATGATTTGCGGAACGCCGGAAAATTTTAGAGAAGCGGAAGCGTATTTTACACAAATAGCAGACAGTGGAGAAACAGGACAAGACCAAATGAAAGAGGCAGTGTGCATTGTGGTGAAAGGTGCAAGAATGCGTGGGGATTACCTGAAAATGTATCGCTATGCCATGAAGGATATCGCCAGTGAGGGTGTAAGCGAAGTGTGCTTCGAATTGGGAGAATACTATTTTGAACGGGAAGAATATCAGGAAGCCACCATCTGGTATTATAATGCGGCATATGAGACACAAAGTATCCTAAATATCCATACCGGCGGTGATTTCCCTCTTGCGAGGCTTTCCGACTGCTATGATAAGATGGATCTGCCCAAACAAGCGGAAGAATACAGGCAACTGGCAAAAGAGTGGAGTGTATAAAAGATATTTAAAAGGTATTAAAGAAATGTAAAGATATCCATGAAAGGATGAATTGTGCTTGCGAAGAAGCCCTTATAATGTTACCATAGGGGCTGGCAGATATTGTAAATATATAAAAATGAGAAATGCCCAGATGGATAGCAAATAACCTGGCAGCGAGGAGGATGAAATGAGCTGGGAAAAAAATGTGAGAAGGGTAGAGCCCTATGTGGCCGGAGAGCAGCCTAAAAGGGAGGGAGTCATAAAACTAAATACCAATGAATGCCCCTATCCCCCTTCCCCTGAAGTCGGAAAAATACAGGAAGAAATGGATTACGGGAAGCTTCGTCTTTATCCGGATATGCATGCAGAAAAGCTGGTGCATGCATTGGCAGACTATTATCACGTAAAGCCGGAGCAGGTGTTTGTGGGTGTGGGATCGGATGATGTGCTTGCTATGGCTTTTATGACCTTTTTTTATGGAGACAAGCCAATTTTGTTTCCGGACATTACCTATTCCTTTTATAATGTGTGGGCGGAAGTATTCAGAATTCCTTATAAGGTCTGCGCCCTCGATTCGGATTTCCGCATTAGAAAAGAGGACTATCTGAGATCCAACGGGGGAATTGTAATTCCAAATCCCAACGCGCCTACAGGCGTGCTGGAGGATGTGAGCCTTTTTGAGGAGATAATTGCGGAGAACCCGGATTCCGTGGTGATTGTGGATGAAGCTTATGTGGATTTTGGCGGAACAAGCATGATTCCGCTGATAAATCAATATGACAATCTGATGGTGGTGCAAACCTTTTCAAAATCCCGTGCAATGGCAGGGGCGCGGATTGGCTTTGCCATTGGAAATGAAAAATTGATTCATTATTTAAAGGATGTAAAGTTTTCCTTTAATTCCTACACCATGAACATGCCGGCGATCGAGATGGGGACAGCGGCTGTTTTGGATGATGCCTATTTTAAGGAGATGATAGGAAAAATTGTAAAAACCAGGGAGTGGACAAAGGAGCAGTTAAAAAGGCTTGGATTTTCCTTTGCCGATTCGAAGGCGAATTTCTTATTTGTAAGCCATGAAAAGGTACCTGCAAAGGATATTTTTCTTGCCCTTAAAGCAAATAATATATATGTAAGGCATTGGGATAAGGAAAGGATAAGCAATTATCTGCGCATCACCATTGGAACAGATGAGCAGATGGAGAAGCTGGTTGCGTTTTTAGAAAATTATTTAAAGTAACGCAGGCAAAGCTTGCGATATAGGACAATAAGCTCTGCTTATTGTATGCAGGAGGTGTAAGTTTGGAAGTAAACTTCCAAACTCTTTATTAGTGGCAGTACCACAAGCAAAGCTTGCGGTATGCAGGAGGTGTAAAAATGATTAAGAACATTTTAAAAGGTATTGTAATGGGAACTGCTAATATTATTCCCGGCGTCAGCGGAGGAACTATGGCGGTTTCCATGGGTATTTATGACAAGATGATTCACAGCGTCACCCATTTATTCAAGGAACTGAAAGAGAGCCTAAAATTTTTGATTCCAATTGCGATAGGAATGGGCATTGCACTGGTAGGGCTGTCTTTTGTGATTGAGCCTGCTTTTGAACATTTTCCGCTGCAGACTAACTGCCTGTTTATCGGCTTGATTGTGGGAGGGCTTCCCGCTGTCTGTAAGAAGGTGAAGGGAAAGGGGATTAAAACCAGTTATATTCTTCCTTTTCTGATTTTTTTTGCAGTTGTGGTAGGAATGGCTGCCATAGGGGAAAAGGAAGGCGCTGCTGCCGACCTGTCATTTAGTCTTTGGTCTGTAATGAAACTTTTTGTGGTGGGTGTCATTGCTTCGGCGACTATGGTTATACCTGGGGTTAGCGGTTCGATGATGCTGCTGCTTATGGGATATTATAATCCGATTGTAGCGTCAATTAAAAATTTTGTTACGGCGCTGGCATCTTTCGATGTTGCGGGTATGATACAGGGATGCGGTGTTTTAGTGCCTATGGGAATCGGAATTGTGGCAGGTGTTTTTGCCATTGCAAAGCTGATTGAAGTTATTTTTGAAAAGTTTCCCATTCAGGCATATTGGGCTATCATTGGATTGATTGTGGCTTCTCCTTTTGCGATTTTCCTGTTGGGAGATGTGGGTACAATTACGGTGCCGGGTATTGTGGTCAGTGTGGTGACTTTTGGAATTGGTTTCGTAATTGCTATGAAGCTGGGAGAATAGATTGAAAAATCAGAGATTTTTCAATCAACAAACTTGTGCATGCGCCCAAATTTGAGGGCTGCTGGCAAGAATGGAGAATGCTGTGGAAGCGTATACGGATTTTGCCGGAGTGTATGATATTTTTATGGAAGATACGCCCTATGAGGAGTGGGCGGATTTTTTGGAAGATTTAATAAAAAAATATGGAATTTCAAAGCCCTTGGGCGAGAGGAAAGATTTTTCAAATGGAGAAGGGAATCTGACCTTGGCGGGAACCGCTGGGAGAGAGGATGAAAATCGTATGGTGCAGGAGGAAGCTTTGGAGACAGAGCGGAATCTGGTGCTGGATTTAGGGTGCGGAACAGGTACATTGACAGAGCTTATGTATGCAAAGGGCTACGATATGATTGGCGTAGACAATTCGGAGGCAATGCTGCATGAAGCTTTGGAAAAAAAGGAAAAATCCGGCAGTGAAATTCTCTATCTTTGTCAGGATATACGGGATTTGGATTTGTACAGTACTGTTGGGACAGTGCTGAGTGTGTGCGATTCATTCAATTACCTTTTGGAAGACGATGAGATAGAGGGTGTGTTTTCGCTGGTGAACAATTACCTGTATCCCGGCGGTCTTTTTATCTTTGACTTTAATACGGTTTATAAATATGAAAAGGTGATAGGGGATACAACGATCGCAGAGAACAGGGAAACCTGCAGCTTTATTTGGGAGAATTATTACCATGAGCAGGAGAGGATAAATGAGTATGACCTGACAATCTTTGTAAAAGAGGAAAAAAGCGGGCTGTTTCGGCGATTTACGGAAACCCACCTGCAAAGGGGATATAGGCTTGATGAAATGCTTGGGTTTGTGGAAAAGGCGGGGATGGAAGTGATACTTGTGCTGGATGCGGACACCCATGAAAAGCCGGGTGAGATGAGTGAGAGAATTTATGTGGCAGCCAGAGAGCGTGGAAAGCAAAAAGGCTAAGGAAGGAATAGATTATGTCAGATTATATTGTCAGGGTAACGGCCGCAGGCGCACAGATCAGAGCTTTTGCGGCAACCACCAGAGATCTGGTGGAGGCGGCGAGGAGGGCTCATGATACCAGCCCTGTTGTAAGCGCGGCTTTAGGGCGCCTGATGACAGGCGGTGTTATGATGGGCGCAATGCTAAAAGGAGAAAAGGATTTACTCACCCTGCAGATAAGCGCAGATGGACCGGTAAAGGGGATGACAGTCACCGCTGACGGACAGGGAAACGTAAAGGGTTACGCGATACAGCCCCAGGTAATGCTGCCCCCTAACGCATTAGGCAAGCTGGACGTGGGAGGCGCAGTCGGAAAGGGAATGCTCCGGGTCGTAAAGGATTTAGGGTTAAAAGAGCCTTATGTGGGGCAGACTGCATTGCAGACAGGAGAAATTGCGGAAGACCTCACTTACTATTTTGCCACTTCGGAACAGGTGCGTTCCAGCGTAGGGCTGGGTGTGTTGATGGAAAGAGATAATACAGTCAGGCAGGCCGGGGGATTTATCGTGCAGCTGATGCCCTTTACAGAGGATAAGGTAATTGCCGCCCTGGAAAAGAATCTGACCGAATTTTCCTCTGTGACAAAGGTACTGGATGAAGGAAAAGCCCCTGAGGATATGCTGGGGATTCTCTTAAAAGGACTGGATTTGGAGATCGTGGATACTTTGCCCGCGCAGTTTTACTGCGGATGTGATAAAAAGCGGGTTGAGCGGGCGATTATCAGTATCGGTAAAAAGGAAATCAAAGAAATGATTTCCGAAAATAAGGATATTGAGGTGAACTGCCATTTTTGCAATACCTCTTATCAGTTTTCGGTAAAGGAGCTGAAGGAACTGTTGGACAAAAGTAGATAAGGATGTTTATATGCGGGGGCATAAAGATGAAGCATGGATTTATTAAAGTGGCAGCTGTTACACCAAAGGTGAAGGTTGCGGACACAATTTTTAACAGAGAACAGATTTGCCAGGGAATTGAGAAAGCGATGGGAGAAGGGGCCAAGGTGCTTGTTTTTCCTGAGCTTTGCATAAGCGCTTATACCTGCGAAGATTTGTTTTTACAGGAAAGGCTTCTTTCCTCCTGCAAAGAACAGCTGATCAGGATAGCGGAATTTACGAAGGGGAAGGATGCGCTTGTATTTGTGGGGCTGCCCTTTGAGAGAGAGGGAAAGCTTTACAATGTGGCGGCGGCTGTCTGCGATGGAGAAGTGCTTTGTATGATTCCAAAGACCTTTATCCCGTCTTATGGAGAGTTTTATGAGACACGGCATTTCAGAGCAGGAAATAAAAAGGCTGTTTGGGTGAACTTTAACGGAAAAGAGATTCCTTTTGGCACCAATATTCTGCTAAAGGGCGAAGGGATGGAAGAACTTTTGATTGGCTGTGAAATCTGTGAGGATATTTGGGCGCCGGATGCGCCGGGGATTTCTCATGCCATGGCGGGAGCAACCTTATTGGTGAACCTTTCCGCCTCCAATGAGACAGTAAATAAGGATACTTATCGGGAGATGCTGGTCAGATCTGCAAGCGCCAAGCTGATTGCGGGGTATATATATTGCAGCAGCGGGGAGGGAGAATCCACCCAGGATTTGGTTTTTGGCGGCCATAATATGATTGTAGAAAACGGCAGTGTGCTTGCGAAGGGGGAGCGGTTCGAAAATCAGACGATTATCGGGGATATTGATATAAATAAGCTGCGGATGGAACGGAGGAGGATGAATACCTTTGCATGTGGTGATTGCCCGGATTATCAGATAGTTCCCTTTACTCTTAAAAAAGAGGAAACGAAGCTATCGCGAACCTTTTCCGGGATGCCCTTTGTGCCTGAAAACAAGGATGAGAAGGAAAAGCGCTGTGATGAAATTTTGTCGATCCAGTCCATGGGGCTTAAGAAACGACTGGAGCATACGGGATGTAAAAAAGTGGTAATTGGCGTATCAGGGGGACTTGATTCTACGTTGGCGCTGCTGGTAAGCGCAAGAACCCTTGATATGCTGGAAATCCACAGGGAAAATATCATTGCTGTCACGATGCCTTGCTTTGGAACCACGGACAGGACCTATGAGAATGCTTGCAAGCTCACAGAGATTTTGGGAGCCGCCTTAAAAGAGGTGGATATCAGGGAGGCAGTGAGCGTTCATTTCAGGGATATCGGCCAGAGTATGGATAACCATGACGTAACCTACGAAAACAGCCAGGCAAGGGAGAGAACCCAAATTTTAATGGATATAGCCAACCAGGAAAACGGCATGGTAATTGGTACCGGGGATATGTCGGAGCTGGCTTTAGGGTGGGCCACCTACAATGGAGACCATATGTCCATGTACGGGGTAAATGCAGGCGTTCCTAAAACCCTGGTGCGCCATCTGGTGCGCTACTATGCGGACACCTGTGGAAATGATAAGCTTAAGGGAATTTTACTGGATGTACTGGATACGCCGGTGAGCCCGGAGCTGCTTCCGCCGGTAGATGGTGTGATTTCCCAGAAAACGGAGGATTTGGTGGGACCTTATGAGCTCCATGACTACTTCCTTTATTATATGCTGCGTTGCGGCTTTGAGCCGGAAAAAATTTTTCGGATTGCAAGGCTTTCCTTTGCAGGGCAGTATGAGGATGGGGTTATTTTAAAATGGATGAAAACTTTTTATAAAAGATTTTTTTCCCAGCAGTTTAAACGCTCCTGTCTGCCGGACGGCCCTAAGGTGGGCAGTGTGGCGGTGTCCCCCAGGGGAGATTTGCGGATGCCTTCCGATGCATGCGTAAGGGTGTGGATGGAGCAGCTGGAAGGACTTTAGAATTACCCTGCAGCACACTGCATTGTAGGCTTGATATTTTGTATCCTGCAATACAGTGGACTGCGGGGTTTTTGATTACAATAAGCCAGCTTGAAAAGCGTGGCATCCGTAGCTTTAACAGCAATGCTTCGCGTTTTATGCCTAATTATGCCAGGTAAGCGCATCAGCACTCTTATGTAGGCGAGGGCGAAGCGGAGGGGTCTGCAGAGGGTGAAGGCGATGCGGCCTTGCTAAGTGAGGATTTAATGGCATTTAATAAAACCATAGAGGTATATTTGTTGTCGTCCGCATAGGTGATATTATCCAGCGACTGGTTTTTCAGGATCTGATTTGCCAGGTCGTCAAAGGAGGGCTCAAGGAGCGGAAACATGGTTGTTACGGCTTCATCCAGATTAACAATACGGATATCGTTGATGTTGGTTTCATCTACGGTGACCTCCACATCTACCGCGTTGTCGTTTAAAACCAGGGATGTAGTGTAAATGCCTGGGACATAGACAGCAGAAGGTGTTTCTATAGTGGTTTCCTGCTTTTTATCCTTTGGTACAAACATGATAATGAGGAGAATGATAAATAATATTCCCAGCAGTGCAAACAGGCCGGTATATATTAATTCTTTCAGATGAAGTACAACAATTTTGGTTTTGGAGCTCATAGGCTATCCCCGTTACATTCTTTTTATCATATTATTATTTATGGCGGGGATTTATGCCTTGTTGCTTTAGAAACTTTATAGCTAAGAAGTTTTTTCGGAATAAGAGGGCGGCCGCGTTCGGATTGTGAAAGATTCCATTGAGAACATGGTTGAAACATATTATCATATATGATAATATGTTTCATATATAAATAATATGGAGGTACCGGGATTGTGTATCAATTTCTAAAGAACCCACAAATAGAAAATATATATGATCTATTTGCATATTGTTGCATGTTCCTTTTAGAAGCAGCAGATAAAAGAAACTTTGCTCCATCTGAAAATGGCAGCGAAAAATATAATGATATTGCAAATGCGGTTGATACCTATATAGTAAATCGGGAGATAGAGGGAAAGAGAAATTCACTGCTTATGTTACTGGAACAGTTACATATGATTTGTGGATTTGAATGTACACCCGAGCAGGCATTTGACATAGCCAGAACAATTGATGATTACATAGACTTAGAAGAACCTGTACCGGACAGTACGAATTCTAATGCTTATTTTGTCAGATATTCAGCATTAAATATACATTTTACGAGTGATATTAGGATTTTGCCGGTTTTGGACAATACATTTATGACAAGAAGTCAAGCCAATTTTTCTAATGATGGCTATCCTATGCTGAGGAACACTAAGGCATCTAATAGCTCTATGCTGGGCAGCTATTTTAAAAATTATATTATTATGGAAAAGGGGACGATTGAGGAATTTCCGGTAAATGTTTCCAGGGTGCGTGGAGATAGTGGGTTAGGAAAATATTATGAAGGTAAAAATAATATAAAGCTGACGTTAATACCATTTACACAGGTTGATTTGGATGAGATTCAAAATATTAGATATGAAGGCAGGTATTTTTCTTGTGAAGGAATGAAATCAGGACAAGAAGAAAGACTACTCAGTAAGCAAAAACGATTATTCGAGCTCTTAGCGCAAGAAAATGCGACAGATTTTATCATATTTCCTGAAATGCTGTTTACAGAAAATATGACACAGTGTAGCATAGGGCGGAATGAAAGGCCTGAGATGGTGGTAAATGGCAGCGTATGGGAGGATGGATATAATTATAGTACAATATGTTTATGTGGCAATGAAGTGTATAAACATTATAAACGTTGTCCATATATAGCCAAAAGACATGAAGGTGGGGAAAGTGGGAAGGAGAGGGAATATCAGGAAAAATTAAATCCTCTTGGTAAGAGCAATAAGACCTATAATATTATAGAGGCCGGAAGCTTTGGACGAATAGCCATTGGAATATGTAAAGACATAGATGACCCAAGTATGTTATTACTGTGGCGGATGCTCCGAGTGAATTTACTTCTAGTGCCGGCCTTTTCATCATCTGCTGACCTGGAAAGTACCGCTGAATCGTTAGCGTCCCTCTATAATATCATTGTTGTACTTTGTAATGCTTGTTCGGCTGTTGGAGGTTTGAAGGAAGAACAGCAGGCAGCATTGCCATCTAAGGCAATTGGATTTATTGCATTGCCGGCGAGGAAAGGGAAAAAGAGGACATCCGTTCTGGAATATTATTATAAAAAGGATACCTGTAGTAGTTGTGTAGATGTGTGTATGGGACATAAAGCCATTATCAAATTTGATGGAAAGCGTATAGTGCCAGGAACTGATATCAAAACTTTTGACTTTGAATGGATTGGGTGATGGATATGAAAGATATGAAAACAAATGAGGGCTTTTTTGAATATTTTGCTTATGAAAAGGGAGAAAGAAATGCAAAACAGGAAAGGTGTCTGGAAGATGTATTTCAGGCAATTCGGGTGTATTTCCAAAGCGGAATCGAAAATTTTTGTCTCCAGGAGCTGGTGAAGAGTGAAATTAGTATCAATGAAAGCTATGCGGCCTTGTTGAAAGTTTTCTCAAAAGTTTGCGAAAATAGTGAAGAATCGTCAATTGTGATTATAGAAACACTTAATGACGTAGTATATTTGTCTCAGCTCAAACGGGTGTTGTCGGAATATTATAAAGAAAGAAAGCGGAGAGAGGAAAAAGAACAATTTAAAAGGGCACAGCAAAAATATCAGGAACTCTACAAAATTACGGATATAGCATCAAAGGGAAGTGTAGAATTAAAAGTTGTTGTTGAAACGGTACCGATAAAACAAAGAAGATTGAAAAATATAATCAATGCAAATGCAACTTTATTTACTATGAGAGAACAAAAGAAGGAAATGTTTCTTTCTCTGACTCCAACGGGAAAGCGATTTCATAATGTAGTAAAACTGCCAGATGCAATAGAAATGCAAGAGTGCCAGAAAATGATTTACAAAGAATGCAGCGATGTTCTAAAAAACATTACGTATTATATTGAAAGTGAAAAAATAGAGTCTAGAATTCCTCAATGGTCCGGATTAACAATGCAACAGAATAAGGCTCTTGAACAGAGATACAATATGGTACTAAAAAGCATTAATGCTTGTAAGAGTAAATCACGTACTACTTTTAACATTGGGTTAAAAGATAATTTTGATAGTTATAATAAAATTTTAGAAGCGAATTATGGAGATGGAAATGGAAAGAAACGGATTATTAGCAAATAATAAGATTAGCGAAAGAGAATTGGAAATAGTAAAAACTTTTGAAAAAAATTTTTGGGAAATTTTGCGAATGTCTGATTATAAGGCTAACCAGTATGTTAAGGATGAACAGCTCATTATTGATAATAATGAAATAGGCAACCTTGCGACAGATATGCTGGATAATATTGTCATAGTATCTCTAAACGCGGACTTAGAAGGTTTCCTGGAAAAATTAGAGGAAGAACCATATTTTAAAGATAATAATTTGTTCATCCAATGGATAAGAGTATGCAAGGAAGAAAGAGAGTATGCCTCTGAAGATATAAAGTTTTTTAAGAATATAGAATGGGATACATTAAGAACGACAATTAAGCATTGTTTTGAATATTATGTCCTGACTACGAATCCTTATGAAAAAGAATTTGAAGGTGTTTCGAAAGAGCAGTTAGAGATAATTGCGAAAGTTGCATTTACGTTAATCGAAATGATAGTTGTATATAATTATAGTTATGATGCATCAAAAAAAAGAAGCTGGCAAATGTTTGTATGGGAAGAAAAAGTTTTTGAAGTATATTGGGAATTAATTGAAAAGAATAGAGATAAGCTTTGGAAGAATGCAGTGATGCAGAGAATATTAAATTTGGATAAAAAAGTAAATGCAATTTCAAATAAAATCATAAAATTTGACGAATAGGAAAAGTTTGGAAGTAAACTTCCAAGCTCTTTATCGGTGGCAGTACCACAAGCTATGCCTGCTGTACTGCAGGGAGTATAAGAACGGAATGAATGATAAAAATGAAAGAGAGCAACACGTTGTAATTGAAGCTATCCAGAAGGATGTGCGAAAAAAAACTGTTGAAAGGTTACTATCAATACGAAAGAGTCTTAATATGACACAAACCGATGTTGCAGAGATAACGGGTTTGAGTTGTTCAAACATCTGCAGATTGGAAAAGGGGAAATGCAATTTTTCTCTGGATATGCTGGTTTTAATTGCAAATGCAATGGATTGTGATATTGATATTCAATTTATCAAAAGAAAATAAATAATGTCACTATGCATTCGTTTGCTGGCTGCCGTGTGAAAGTAACGTTTGCTGTGAAGGTTTAGTGGGTATTGACAAAAGTACAAAAGGCCTGCTATCATAATACGGAACAAAGGCGTTCTTATAGCAGTGGAGTGAGCCGCTGCTATACGGACGTCTTTTATCGTTAATAAGCTGACTTGCGAAGCATGACAGCGTTTGATACCTTACAGTGTGCGCTTAGCGGCGCTGCAAGATTGATGCCCCGCCTTGTGCAGTGGAGGCATTGACTGAAAGAAAGGAATGGATAAGTTATGAGGAAGAATTTTTCAAAGGAAGATATTATGGCGCTGGTAAGTGATGAGGACGTGGAGTTTATCAGACTGCAGTTTACGGATATGTTCGGTTGTCTTAAAAACGTGGCGATTACAGCCAGCCAGCTTGAAAAGGCGTTAGATAATAAGTGCATGTTTGACGGATCCTCCATAGAAGGCTTTGCCCGAATCGAGGAATCGGATATGTATTTATACCCGGATTTAAGCACATTAGAAATTTTCCCATGGAGACCCCAGCAGGGCAAGGTAGCCAGATTGATTTGTGATGTATACCGTCCGAATGGAGAGCCATTTGAGGGAGACCCAAGGTATATTTTAAAATGCGCCGTAAAAGAGGCGGAGCGTATGGGATATAAGTTTGAGGTGGGGCCGGAATGCGAGTTTTTCCTGTTCCATACGGATGAAAACGGTATGCCTACAACGCTGACCCATGAGAAGGCAGGATACTTTGATTTAGGGCCTTTGGATTTAGGAGAAAATGCAAGAAGGGATATGGTGCTGACCCTGGAAGATATGGGGTTTGTGGTTGAAGCCTCCCACCATGAGGTAGCCCCTGCCCAGCATGAGATTGATTTTAAATATGACGAAGCATTGGCAACCGCTGACAATATTATGACCTTTAAGCTGGCGGTCAAGACCATTGCCAAGCGGCACGGACTGCATGCCACCTTTATGCCCAAGCCTAAATATGGTGTAAACGGCTCCGGTATGCACATCAATATGTCCCTGTCAAAGGATGGGAAAAATATCTTTGACGATCCATCTGACGAACTTGGCTTAAGCAAAGAAGCTTACTATTTTATCGGCGGCATTATGAAGCACATGAAGGGAATGACGGCCATTACAAATCCCCTTGTAAATTCATACAAAAGACTGGTGCCCGGTTATGAAGCGCCGGTTTATATTGCATGGAGCGCCACAAATAGAAGCCCGCTGATCCGTATTCCGGCTGTAAGGGGCGAGGGTACAAGGATTGAGCTGCGCTGCCCGGATCCTGCCGCCAATCCTTATCTGGCATTGGCCGTGTGTCTGCGGGCCGGACTGGATGGCATTGCCAATAAAGTTACCCCGCCGGCAAGCGTAGACCGCAATATCTTTACAATGTCAAAGGAGGAAAAGAAAAAGCTTGGCATTGAGGCCATACCGGGCACATTGATAGAGGCAGTTTACGCTCTTGAGGAAGATGAATTTGTCCAGGAGACTTTAGGCAGGCATGTGTCGGAAAAATATATTGAGGCAAAGAAGGCGGAATGGGCGGACTACCGCGCACAGGTTACGGATTGGGAAATCAATCAATACCTGAACCAATTCTAAGACAACAGGCGGGTTTGAAAAGCAAGGAGGTGTACACATGACCAGTGTGATTGTAGCCCTCCCTAAGATAGAGGATGCTAAAAATATGAAAAATGTTCTGGTCAGAAACGGCATTTCGGTGGTCGGAGCATGTACAACAGGGGCACAGGTGCTTGCGCTTGCTGACAGTTTAAACGATGGTATCGTTATTTGCGGGTACAAAATGGCGGATATGATGTATACCCAGCTGCAGGAATATCTCCCGTCTAGCTTTGAAATACTTTTGCTGGCCTCAAAGCAGGTAATCGGCGCAGGCATGGTGGAAAGCGATGTTATGTGCCTGGCCATGCCGGTTAAAATACATGAACTGATTCATATGGCTGATAGGATGATACAGGCCATAGAATTAAAGCGGCGCAGACGGAAGGCAAAGCCCAGAGAGAGAAACGCAAAGGAGGCGGACCTGATCAAAGAGGCAAAGGAAGTTTTGATGAAGTGCAATCATATGACAGAGGAAGAAGCCCACAGATACATACAAAAGTGCAGTATGGACAGCGGCACCAATATGGTAGAGACAGCGCAGATGGTGCTACAGATGATGAAGTGATTCCCCCAGCCGCAGACGATTTGGAATGGGTAGATTTCGCAACAGCAAAGCCACGGGCTGAACGGTTAAATTTGATATTGAAAGAACCCTTATGTTGCTTGAAGATAGGACTTTGGTATGGTATGATTTTAAAAGATAATACAGCATACAAAGTCTGAAAGGAGACAATATGAAAGGTTCATTTTTTTTAGGGGCGGATGCAAGTCCTAAGTTTGAAGTTCGGGATATGAACATAGGCGAGCTGGGGGACGAGGACGTTTTGGTGCGCAGCAAAACGTGCGGCATTTGCGGAACGGATGTACATATTTACCGTGGGGAGCCGGGGTCGGCGGATGCGGTGCCGCCGGTGGTGTTAGGACACGAGTTCGCCGGCGTTGTGGAGAAGGTTGGCCCTAAGGTGACCAAAGTTAAAGTGGGCGACCATGTGACCTTAGACCCCAATATATATTGTGGCAAATGTATGCCCTGCCGTATGGGACATAAGCAGAACTGCGAGCATCTTTTTGCCCTGGGCGTTAACACCAACGGAGGATTTGCGGAGTATGCGGTGTGTCCGCAGTCCCAATGTTTTCAGGTAAATAAAGATATTGACTTTGATGTGGCGGCAATGGCAGAGCCTCTTGCCTGTGTGATTCACGGTATAGATTTGGCCCAAATTAAGCCGGGACAGAATGTATGTGTAATCGGCGGAGGCACTATCGGGCTTTTGATGGTTCAGATGGCCAGAATCTGTGGCGCAGGATGTGTTATTTTGAGCGAGCCTGTGGAGGGAAGGCGTAGAATTGGGTTGGAGGTAGGTGCTGATGCGGCAATCGATCCCATTCATGAAGATTTGCAGGGAAGAATAAAAGAAGTACTTGGGGAAGGCATTGTAGATGTAGTGATTGAATGTGCAGGTAATCCGATTACGGCAAAACAGGCCCTTGCAGTAGCAGGGCTAGGGGCAACTATTTTGTTTTTCAGTGTGCCCGGCGTGGATTCTACCGTGCAGCTGCCTTTATTTGACGTATTTAAAAAGGAGCTGAAAATAGTAGGTTCCATCATTAACCCGGATACGCACCAGAGAGCGGTGAATTTGATCAATGCCGGAAGGCTGGAAATCAAAAAACTGATTACCCACAGCTACGATTTGGAACATTTAGAGGATGGCATCAAAATGCAGATGAGCAGCGAGTCCATCAAGGTGGTAGTCCATCCCTGATTGTTGTAAACAATTTTAGAATTTTTATAAGAGAAGGGAGAATTCAAATGGAAAAATGGGTAAGGAGCCGTTTTCAGCCGGGAGTTGGACTGGGCGAAAACGGGGCAAGAGTAACGGCGTCAAAAGAGCACATTGACCTGTCCAAAAGAGCGGCTAAGGAAGGTATGGTTCTGTTAAAGAACGAACAGGGGGTTTTACCTTTAGCCAGAGGCAGCAGAGTGGCCCTTTTTGGCAAAGGCGCTTTTGATTATGTGAAAGGCGGGGGCGGCAGCGGAGACGTGACCGTTTCTTACATTCGGAATTTTTATGAGGGCCTTTCCCTGCAGAAGGATTTGGTGGAGATTTTTGATAAGACGGCGGATTTCTACAATAAAGAAGTGGAAAAGCAGTACGCTGAGGGGATGGAGCCCGGCCTTACGGTAGAGCCGCAGCTGAGCGATGAGCTTGTAGCACAGGCTGCCCGGTTTACGGACACGGCTATTATTTCTATCAGCCGTTTCTCAGGAGAGGGATGGGACAGAAAAGCATATAAGGGCCAGAAGCTGGACATTTCCGGGGAAGGCGAGGACATGGTTCAAAAATCCGAAAAGGTTTTTGAGGACGGAGACTTTTACCTGACAGGGGCTGAAAAAGCTATGGTGGAAAAGGTAAAAGGCGCATTTTCCAAGGTAATCGTAGTGATGAATGTGGGGGGCATGGTAGATACGGAATGGTTCCACGAAGAAGACAAGATTCAGTCTGTCCTGATGGCCTGGCAGGGCGGCATAGAAGGGGGCCTGGCAGCGGCCGAGCTGATTGTGGGTAAAGGAAACCCCTCCGGTAAGCTTTCGGACACCTTTGCCAAGGAGCTTTCAGACTACCCTTCAACGGAAACCTTTCACGAATCCCAGGATTATGTGGATTATATAGAAGATATTTATGTAGGATACCGCTATTTTGAAACAATACCGGGTAAAAAGGAAAGGGTAAATTATCCCTTTGGTTTTGGCTTATCCTACACGAGCTTTGCTCTTTCAAAGCCTGTGGTGAGGCTGGATGGAGGATGCATTACGGCCCAGACCACAGTCTGTAATACAGGCAAGAAAGAGGGCAGGGAAGTGGTACAGGTTTATTACAGTGCGCCGCAGGGCAAGCTGGGCAAACCGGCCAGAGTATTAGCAGGCTACCAGAAGACAAGACTGCTTAAACCAGGGGAGAGCCAGAGTATTTTCATTTCCTTTCAGGTAAATGACATGGCAAGCTATGATGACCTTGGAAAAGTGGCTAAGTCAGCCTGGGTGTTAGAAAAAGGCCAGTACCATTTTTATGTAGGAACTTCTGTGAGAGATACCGAGAAAGCAGATTATGTGTATGATTTGGACAAAGATACGGTTACAAGACAGCTTTCGGAAAAAATGGCGCCTACTTCTTTAAAGAAGCGTATGCTTGCGGACGGCAGTTTTGAGGAACTTCCTATTATAACGCCTAATGATCCGGATGACAGCATTTTTGAAAAGCATAAAGAGGGTTCCGCAACCTATATTGTGCCTGCAGAAAAGGCAAGAGAGCCTTATTTCAGGAGAGAAGAGGATGAAAAATTTCAGCTATTGGATGTCTTCAAAGGGAAGATGACCTTAGACGCCTTTGTAAAAGCCCTTCCGGATAAAGAGCTGGCGGAGCTTTTAGGAGGCCAGCCGAACTTAGGCGTGGCAAACACCTTTGGGTTTGGCAATCTGGGCGAATACGGCGTTCCCAATATTATGACGGCGGACGGCCCTGCAGGACTCCGTATTCTTGCCGATTGCGGCGTCTGCACAACTGCATGGCCCTGCGCCACCCTTCTCGCCTGCACTTGGGACAGCCAGGTGACAGAGCAGATTGGTATTGCGGCCGGGAAGGAAGTAAAGGAAAACAACATAGCCGTTTGGCTTGCGCCTGCTATTAACATTCACAGGAGTCCCCTGTGCGGCAGAAATTTTGAGTATTATTCAGAGGATCCCTTCCTTACGGCAAAACAGGCGGCAGCTTTAGTTAAGGGAGTTCAGTCCAACAGGATTGGTACCAGCGTGAAGCACTTTGCGCTGAACAATAAGGAGACCAACCGGAAGGATTCCGATTCAAGGGCTTCTGAGCGCGCAATCCGTGAAATATATATCAAAGCCTTTGAGATGATTGTGAAAGAGGCGCAGCCATGGACCATTATGTCCTCCTACAACATTATCAACGGCCACAGGGCAAGCGAAAACAAAGACCTGCTTACCGGAATCCTCCGGGATGAATGGGGCTTTGAGGGTATGGTTACTACAGACTGGTGGACCTATGGAGAACATTATAAGGAAGTGAAGGCCGGCAATGATGTGAAAATGGCCTGCGGATACCCTGATAAGCTGCTTGAAGCCAAAGAAAAGGGCGTTCTTTCAAGAGAGGAAATGGAAATCTGTGGAAAGAGGATTCTGGAATTGATTCTGAAAGTAGATTAAGGGAAATAGATGTGGTTTTTAAGTATGAGACCGGCAGAGTTTGATTCTGCCGGTTTTATTACGATAAGCTGTATCGCGATGTATGGCGGTGCTTGTCCATAAGTTATAGTTGGAATTTTATATATGGTTTGATACAATGAAGTTGCACAAAATGAACTTATGATTCCTAGGTTTCCATTTTTATGATATTGATATGAGGTGTTAACTATATTTTCTTACTTAGCAAGGAGGAGACATGGCTAATCTAGAACAACAGCCAATTTGTAATGTGGATGAACTTCCTTTTGCCATTTTCTGCATCGAAAATGTGGCAATTCATCTTGGGGTAAGTGCAGAAAAGGTATATGATGCATTAACTGAAAAAAGTGATATTTTGAACCATTATATTATACCTTGCTATGACGCGCTGCATTCGCAGAGCAAAGCATACATTGTGGATGATATTATTTCATATATGAAGGAAAAAGAGGTTAAAATTTAAAGCTTTTTTTAAACTATTTTATTGGTGCGGTATTGTAAGCACGGCTTGCAGCATGCAGGGGGTATAAATATGATTTTATATCATGGTTCTGACTTAGAGATTCTAAAGCCGGATGTAATTCATTCACGAAAAAATCTTGATTTTGGCTGCGGTTTTTATACAACGCCATTATATGAACAGGCTCAAAAATGGTGCGAGAAGTTTACTGGATTTTATTACAAAATGCAGGATGGGAGAAGACACCTTAGAATATGATGTGGTAATTGGCGGTATAGCAAATGATAAAGTTTTTAATACCTGTGAATTATATTTTAAAGGTTATATAGATAAAGATGCGGCTTTGGACAGACTGCGGTTTGAAAAACCTAATTGTCAGATTGGTTTCAAAAAGCAGGATATAATAAATCAATATTTACGTTTTGAGAGGAGCGAAAAACTATGAATGCCGACCCGCAAATTTTACAGATGAAGTATACAGATGTTGTGAAGAATTTTGCAGAGCGGATGCGTCTTACTTTGGATGAGGCTCTGAAATTTTTTTATCATTCGGAAGTTTACCAGCTTATGAAGGATGGCATTTCCGACATGCACTGTATGAGTGTGGCTTATTTGGTGGAGGATTTAAAAACGGAGTATCAGGAAAAGCTGCAAACGATTGGGAGCATGGAAGATTAGCGTCTGCGTGTTGATTCAACTGCCTATGTGTGAAAGCAGTGCAGATTTGTGCTTGCGCCCAAATTGCGGGTTGCTGGCAAGAATGGGGGACTAAAATGAAAATCATGCTTGTGGAGGATGATGAAGGGTTAGCGGGAGAAATCAGCTCCTTTTTGACAAAATGGGGATATGACACAGATATTGCAAAAAGGTATGATGATATCCTGCAAGATTTTGCGGAATGTAAGCCGCATTTGGTACTTATGGATATTAACCTTCCATACTATGACGGCTTTTACTGGTGCAGACAAATCAGGCAGATTTCTGCGGTGCCGATTCTCTATATCAGTAGCCGCAATGATGATAAAGATAAGATTATGGCAATGGCTCAGGGCGGAGACGATTATGTGGAAAAGCCTTTCCGGCTGGATTTGCTGCGGGCGAAAATAGAAGCAATGTTAAGAAGAACTTATGAGTATAAGGTAAAGGAGCAGCTTTTAATAAAACCAGGTCTTTGTTTTGAACCGGTTTCTCATATTTTAGTTTATGAAGGAAAGGAAGTAGAACTGACCAGATCGGAGAGAAGGATATTGGCCAGATTGACAGAGTGTAGACCGGATGTGGTAACCAGAGAAGATTTGATGATGGAACTTTGGAACACGGATGAGTATGTTTCAGATGGGACGCTCACAACCGTAATCAGCAGACTGCGGGCAAAGGTGAAAGCAGCCTGTGGTGAGGACATAGTAGGAACGAAGAAAGGGCAGGGATATTTTATAGTATGAGTCATCTTAGAAGATGCCGGAAATATTATTTCTTTTGCCTGGCGATATTTTCCTTTTCCAACTTGTATTTTCTGCTTCTGATGCAGGAGAAACAGACAGAGTATCTGCTGTATTTCGACCTTCTTTTCGTAGTTGCCTTTTTGATTTTTGCGGGGAGTGATTTTATGCATTACAGGAAAGAAAGGATGCGGAAAGAATGGCTTTTACAGCAGGATGATGTGATTTGTGATATACTTCCGACTTTAGAGGTCTTTGAAAACAGGGACATTGCAGAGCATGATGTGGGGATACTGCTGGAAAGAATACAGGAGCAATTTCAGGAAAGCTGCGAGCTGCAGGATTATGTGGCAAAGTGGTGCCACGAATTTAAAATTCCTCTTTCCACCTGCCTTTTGATGGAGGAGAAGATTGAGGACGGGAAGTTAAGAAGGGATATGAGGGAGCCGCTAGAGAGGATGAACCAGCAGATTAATTCTATGATGCTGGGCTGTAAGCTGCAAAGTCCTTTGTTTGATTTGCAGGTAAAGAAAACTCTCTTGCCGGAATGCGTGAAAACATCTGTGAGAAATAATCAGTTTTTCCTGATCCGAAAAAAATTTGCATTAACCGTGCAGGTGGAGGATTTATATGTTTACACAGACCCTGCATGGCTTGTCTATATTTTAGACCAGCTCATTAACAATGCCCTTAAATATTCCGGCAAGGAACCAGAACTTCACATTTGGGCCGAGAGACAGGGAGAAAAAACCGTACTTTTTGTGGAGGATAATGGAGAAGGCATCAAAGACAGCGATTTAAAAAGAATTTTTGAAAAAGGGTTTACGGGAAATAACTACCATAATGGAAAATACAAGTCAACAGGAATGGGACTTTATATGGTGTCTAAAATCGCGGAGAAACTGGAGCATGAAATAAGCGTGGAAAGTGAATACGGCGTTTATACCAGATTTACGATAGCGATTTCTTGAAATTGACTTAATAGGCTATCCGGAAAAGTGTAGTTCATGCGTAATCCTGACCCATGAAAAGGAATCCTATGTTATCGTGAATGAAATATTTATAAGTGAGTTGTATAAAAATAAATTTCATTATGCTATACTTTATTCAAAGCAAATGATTTCTTTAAGCGAAAGCTTATATAACAGCAATGCTGTGTCTTAGAATAATCTATTCTTAATCAATAATCTGATATGTGAAGTGGGGCAGTGTTTGCTCAACAAGCTGACCCGCGAAGCGTAGCAGTGTTTGATATTCTCGAAATCCTGCTTTTAAAAATCCAACAATTTAAATAGAGCAGGAAATATGTAAGAATGATGGAAGGGATGCAAGGGTATTTTTGAGCTGTATTTTAGCTATTGATATATCTTCTTGGTTTTACTAAATGACATTTTCCTGCGGAAGGAGGAAAATGTATGGTAAAAAATGTAGTTACAAAATTGGAGAAATTAAATCTGGTAGACAGGTTTTTATTTGATGAGACAATGGAGGATAAGGAGGCTTATCAGGCAGCAGTTAGTATTTTGTTAGAAAGTGAGATTTACTTAATCGATAATCCGGAAACAGAAAAAGAGATACAGGTATCGCCAGAGCTACGGC
This sequence comes from Parablautia muri, assembly GCF_009917485.1. Taxonomy (GTDB): domain Bacteria; phylum Bacillota; class Clostridia; order Lachnospirales; family Lachnospiraceae; genus Suilimivivens; species Suilimivivens muri. Next base: position 88,712 of record NZ_QZDT01000009.1, on the reverse strand, counting down.
AAATCAGGCTGGATGTAGTAAGCATGGATAAAAAAAGAATACTCTACTACACTGAAATGCAGAAAGTAGATACTGGTAATTTGAAAAAAAGAAGCCGTTATTATCAGGCGCAGCTTGATGTGTCATTGCTGGAACCGGGGAGTAAGGATTTTAATATGATTAATGACAGTTGTTTTATTCTGATAGCGCCTTTTGACTTATTTAGGGGATGAAATGGCAGACAGAACAAAAAGCAGCAGGATAAGGCTTATTCACAATCGGGTAAAGAAAATAAGAAAGTCGGAAAAGATGGGAGTGAAATATATGCAGTTTTGGGAAGAAAAGGCGTATGCCAGGGATGAAGGACATGCAGCGGGGATGGAAGAAGGAATTATAAAAGGGGAGAATAAGAAGCTGATTCAGATTGTGTGCAGGATGCTGCGAAAAAATAATACCCCGGAGGAAATTGCCACTGACCTTGAGGAAAATATCGATATATATTAAAAAAACTATCAGGTTGCAGAAGAATGTGCTTATGATTTTGATAAAGTATACGCAGTTTTAGCCGAGGGATTAATTTTCAGGTGCGCTGCATGGAGATTGCTTTTAAACTTGCGGAAGATATCATGCTTTCTAACAAAAATTGTAAGCTTTAGGGCCGCTTTGTAATGGGTTTGTAAGGATTTTTTATACTGGTTATTTTATAATGGCAGCATCGGAACAAACGCTGTCACGCTCTGCGAGTCGGCATTATAATAAATACGGAAGGTATGGACAGGGTTTGCTCCGATGTAGAAGATTAAAAAAATGGGCGATAACCAATCATAAGTTTAGTGCTGTCTCATTTATGGGTTGTCGCAGCATGGAGGATGCCAATATGAATAACAAAGTAGTAGAAGTGAAAAATCTGGTAAAAAATTACGGTGCAAAGGATTTCCAGACGAAGGCGTTAAAGGGAATTGAGCTGACCATTTATCAAAATGATTTTATTGCAATTATGGGGCCGTCAGGCTCAGGAAAAACCACGCTTTTAAACATCCTTTCCACCATTGACAAGCCGTCCCTGGGGGCGGTCATTTTGGACAACATGGATATCACCAGAATATCCAACAGGGAATTGTCAAAGCTGCGGAGGGATAAGATAGGCTTTATTTTCCAGGACTATAATCTGCTTGACACTATGACGCTGCAGGATAATATTGCATTGCCCTTATCTCTTAGCGGTGTTTCGCCTAAAGCGTGTATCAAAAGGACGCAGGAGCTTAGCGGCATGTTTGGCCTTACGGAGCATTTGAAAAAATATCCTTATCAGCTTTCCGGGGGACAGAAGCAAAGAGGGGCGGCCTGCCGCGCGCTTATTACCAACCCGGAAATCATATTTGCAGACGAGCCCACCGGGGCGCTGGACTCTAAGTCCGGCAGAGAGCTTTTGGAATGCTTAAAAAAGATAAATGAGGAAGGGCGAGCTACCATTCTTATGGTGACCCATGACCCCTTTTGCGCTTCTTATGCGAAGGATGTTTATATATTAAGCGATGGTATGATCAAATGCAGGGTAAGTAAAGGAGGAGAGCGAAAAGAATTTTACGACAGAATTATGGATGTGCAGACTTCCATGGGAGGTGATTTTTTATGCGAATGACGAAATTGGCACTTCTGAATTTTAAAAACAGCTTTGGAAATTATCTGTCCCTGGTGGTTTCAATGGCCTTTACCATACTGATTTTCTTTCATTTTCAAAACATTGTTTATTCTGACAGCCTGGCGGTCCTGGGAGACAAAAATAAAAATTACACGGATATTGTCGTACATGTAACTTCCTTTGTGCTGGTGTGTTTCATGTTTTTCTTCATCTGGTACGCAACAAATGTATTTTTGACAAAACGGAAGAAGGAAATAGGAACCTATGTGTTTATGGGATTGTCCAATCAAAAAATCGGTAAGCTGTATGCCATTGAGACAGCCTTGATAGGCGCATCCGCACTGGTATTTGGAATACTTTCCGGAATGCTCACTGCAGGACTGTTCCAGATGATTTTACTGGCTCTTTCGGATATTGCGGTGGAAATCGATTTTCATTTTGGCTTGCGGCCGGTTTTGATCACAACAGGAATGTATCTGACGGTGTATCTGGTTTTTGTCCTGAAAGGCTATGTGAATATTGTAAGAAGCAGCGTGCTGAGCATGCTTTCGGGGGCAAAGCAAAACGAATACGTGAAACAAAAAACAAGGGTTCTTTTTTTGAAAGCAATCGCAGGAACGGGCGTTTTGGGAACAGGATTTTATCTGGCGGTCAGGGAAAGCGATGATGGCTTTAATGTGTTTGGAAATCTTTTTTTGGCGGTGGTTTTAGTAGTCATAGGAGTTTACCTGCTTTTTGGCGGCCTGATTCCTTTTATCTTCCAGGGGCTTGCAGGGAATAAGCGGTTCCTTTATGGAAAAGGACGGTGCCTTTGGATTAACAGTGTAGTGTTTCGGTTGAAAAAGAATTACCGTACCTATGCCATGGTGTGTATTTTGACCTTGTGCTCTGTCACTGCGCTTGCAACAGGCTTTTCCATGAAACAAAGATATGACAATATCAGAATTTTTGAGAGCGTGTATACTTTTCAGGTACTAAGCCACCAGCGGGGGTTAGATGAAAAGATAAGAGGAATCATTGAGGAAGATACGAAAATCGCATATAGCTCGGAAATACCGATTATAGCCCTTAGAGGGGATACGGTTGTGGCAAACGAAAACTATGGCACATATGCGCTGGCCGCATATTCGGATTTGAAAAAGCTGGCTGGGGATGTAGGGCTTGCATTTACCCTGAAGGAGCCCCAAAGTGGCCAGGTGGTCAGAGCTTCTCACCTGTCTCTATTTACATTGATTACGGACCGTTCCCACATCAGTGTGACAATAGGCGGCAAGGCTTATCAGCAGATTGAGGAGACAAACATTCCTTATATGGGGTACTTACAGGATAAGATTAGCTTCTATGTTGTAAAGGATGAGGAATTTGAAGAACTGGCGTCCATTGGGGAGAAAGTGTACACTTATAATTACAGGATTGAAGATCTGAGCGCTTTTGGGGCGGTGAAGGAATCCCTGCGGGAGCTTATGGCGGATAGCGGCGATGCTTTTATTGGCACAGTTTCCATGGATCCATCTAAGGATACGATGGAATGGATCAAAATATCGTATTCTCTTTGCATCTTTATGTTCATGGTCTTTATTCTTGCAAGCGGGAGCATTATGTTTATGAAGCTGTACAATGATTCCTTCGAGGAACAGGAGCGTTATCTGGTTTTAAGAAAAATGGGAATGAGCGATAAAGTGCTGCAAAAATCTATTGCAAATGAGCTGGGGGTGGCTTATGCTCTGCCCTTTGTGGTCATGGGAATTTCTTCTTACTTCTCTGTCCATGCTCTGGAGCTTATGATGCAGGCGGACTTGCGTATTATCAACGTAGTGAGTGTGCTTGCGGTACTTGCGATATTCCTGCTGTGCTATTTTTTGTCTGTTTCGGTTTATCGGAAAAATGTGGGAGTGTGGGAGGACCGCAGACTGAACTGTTATCATAAATAGACCTACAACTTTCAAATCCGCGCCAGGGAAGATGGAGGAATAAACGGTGCATTTTGTAGACGCAAAGGGAATTTTATCACCTCAAAATGGCATGAATCTGTACCGGGGCTGCACCCACGGCTGTATTTACTGTGACAGCCGCAGCAAGTGCTACCAGATGAAGCATGATTTTGAGGATATAGAAGTAAAGCGCAATGGGCCGCAGCTGCTTGAAAAGGCCCTGCGGGCGAAACAAAAAAGATCTGCAAAGGGCTGCATGATTAGTACAGGAGCCATGTGCGATCCTTATATGCATTGCGAGGAACAGCTGCAGCTTACAAGAAGCTGCCTGGAAATAATAGACCGGTACGGGTTCGGCCTAGCCATACTGACCAAGTCTGACAGGATTTTGCGGGATTTAGAGCTTTTAAAAAGTATCAACCAAAAGGCAAAATGTGTAGTGCAGATGACCCTTACCACTTATGACGAAAAGCTGTGCCGGATATTGGAACCAAATGTCTGTACCACAAAAAGACGTTTTGAGGTGTTACAGATTATGCGGGAAATCGGAATCCCTACCGTTGTATGGATGAGTCCTCTTTTACCCTTCATCAATGACACAAGGGAAAATGTGGAGGGGATTTTGGATTACTGCGTGAAGGCGGGCGTTTACGGTATTGTCTGCTTTGGCATTGGGGTGACGCTTCGGGAAGGGGACAGGGAGTATTTTTATGAGGCTTTGCACAAAAATTTTCCGGGGTTAAGAGAGAAATATCATCAAAAATACGGCTATGCCTATGAGGTTGTAAGCGACCGCAACAGAGAACTTATGAAACTGTTTTATGATGTATGCAAAAAGTATAATATGGTAAGTAATATGGAAGAAGTGTTTGCTTACCTAAAGCGGTTCCCTGAGGATGAGGCATATGAACAAATGAGTCTGTTTTAAGTGTGCGAAAGTGCTTATTGTAATAAAAATGGTCATGTATTTATAAAGAAACATGACCATTTTTTTATTTTCATTATTTTGTTGTCCGTACAATCCGGTTACTTACTCATGGAAGAGCTTGTAAAGAGAATAAGCATTGGTTGAACCATTCAGTAAGAGTAATCCGCAAATAATGTTTATCTGGTTTTCCTTGTATGCTTTCAGGAACTTTTCGGTGAATGATTCTTTCCTGCCTGTGGTAGGGTAGGTGTCTTTATGCAATGCAACTGTTGACATAATTCGGATCTCCTTTCTGTTTGAAATGTTTGCTTACCATTGGCATTATACAGGTATAAGAGGAATAAAACCAGTAATGTAATTGACTTCTTTTAAGGCAATATTAATATGGTCTCTACCATAAATCATCCATTTGTGATATGATAAACATAACGAAACAGTATAACAGGAAGGAAAACTTTCCTGTTATTCTGTCTGCAAAACTTAGTCCAAGCTTTAGAATGGAGGAAAAATATGGCACTGATACAAGTTAATTTTATGTCAAAATCATTGATGCGAACGGTTCCAATGCAGGTAATTTTGCCGGTGGATAAGCTCACTTTCCCAGGAATGCCAAAGAAGAAAGAGAGCAAGTTTAAGACCTTATATCTGCTGCACGGCGTATTTGGAAATTATACGGACTGGCTCTCAGGCACTTGCATCCAGCGCTGGGCGGAGAAAAAAGATCTGGCGGTGGTGATGCCCTCCGGCGACAATATGTTCTATGTAGACCAGAGCGGTGTAAATAATATGTATGGAGAATTTGTTGGAAAGGAATTGGTAGAAATAACCAGGAAGATGTTCCCGCTTTCCGACAAAAGAGAAGATACCTGCATCGGCGGCTTGTCTATGGGAGGTTACGGTGCAATCCGCAATGGATTAAAGTACCATGAAACATTTGGACATATAGCGGCGCTCTCCTCGGCGCTTATCATTGACGGAATTGAAAACAGAACCAATGACACCCCTGCTTTTATAGAAAGCAGGGCGTATGCGGAAGGTGTTTTTGGAGATCTGGCCAAGGCGAAGGACAGCGACAAAGACCCTAAGTGGCTTGCCGCAAAATTAGTAGAAAAGAAGGTGGAGATTCCACGTATCTTTATGGCCTGCGGGCTGGAAGATACCCTCCTTGGCCCAAACAGAGACTTTAAGGAATATCTGGAGGGCTTGGGGATCAAGGTGGATTATGAGGAAGGACCTGGCGCCCATGAATGGGATTTCTGGAACCGGTATATCAAGAAAGTGGTGGACTGGCTGCCTTTAGAAAATAATGCGGCGGGTATCAATAGTGGGAATGTGGGAATATGAATGTGCTCAGATTCATCTATAAGGGAATAACCCCTTCGCAGCAGCTGATTTCACTGGCAGCTTGATACAACGAATATTTTCTTTCGTGAGCAATTTGGAGATTGATACTGAATATGGAACAGGGACGGCAACGCCGTCCCTGTATTTTTAAACCTGATAAATTAACGCACACGCAAAGTCTGGCAGCGGATGATGTTATCTTGTCCCAAAAATCCTGTCGCCTGCATCGCCAAGGCCTGGACAAATGTAAGCGTGCTCATTTAAGCATCTGTCAAGGTGCCCCACATAAATCTGAATGTCAGGGTGGGCCTCCCGCAGCCTCTTAAGGCCCTCCGGAGCAGCGATGATACACATAAACTTAATATGCCTTCCGCCGTGCTGCTTGATAAAGTTTACTGCTTCGGCGCCCGAACCGCCGGTAGCCAGCATAGGGTCTACCACCACAATGGTTCTTAAGTCAATGGGTTCAGGAAGCTTGCAGTAATATTCATGAGGTTCATGGGTCTTGGGGTCCCTGTATAAACCAATGTGTCCCACCTTGGCGGAAGGAACAAGGGCAAGGATGCCGTTTACCATGCCAAGCCCGGCCCGGAGGATAGGAACAATGGCCATTTTCTTCCCGGAAATAAAAGGCGTCATGCAGGTTTCAATTGGAGTTTTAACCTCCACATCCTCTAAAGGAAGATCGCGCAGGGCTTCATAGCCCATCAACATGGCAATTTCTTCGATTAAGTTGCGAAATTCGTTTGTGCCGGTTTTCTCGTCGCGAAGACGGGATATTTTGTGCTGAATCAACGGGTGGTCCAGTATAAATACGTTATCCATGTTTTTCAAATGTTCCATAGCAATCCTCCTGTGAATTTGGCTTGTTAACTTGTGTATTATGTAAAATTTTAGTGCAACTTGAACGGTTCGTCAACTCATTGTGTGCATTTATCTTCTTTATTTTAATAACAATTCGGTTTTCGGCCAGCCGATTCCCTTTTTTACAAAGTTTTCCTTGTAATATGTAAGAATACCCCTTATACTTTACAGGATACCAAAATTTCATCAATTTGCTTAGAAAATGGGTGATACGTGGGCGGGGCAGTGTTTGACAGTATTGTTTCCCGTAGAGCATAAGACCTTTCGTGGAATATATGGTCAGATACTCAGCCTAATTATGGGTTTTGCGATTGCCTGTTGGGAATGAACAGTGAGGAGGGAATCATTATGCCTAAGCAGCAGGAAGCGATTCGCGATGCAAGGGCTCTTGGGATACCCAAGATGCTTATCCTTGGATTGCAGCACATGTTCGCCATGTTTGGCGCAACAATTTTAGTACCAATTTTGGTAAATGTTTATTTTGAGGGAGAAGGACTTTCAATTCAGGTAACCTTAATCTGTGCGGGACTGGGAACTTTGTTTTTCCATCTTTGTTCCAAGCGAAAGGTACCTGCATTTTTAGGTTCTTCTTTCGCATTTTTAGGAGGATTCCAGACAGTAGCACAGCTGAATACAGGCATTTTTGCAGGTATGAGTATGGGAGAAAAGCTGCCTTATGCCTGCGGCGGTATTGTGATAGCAGGCCTTTTGTATCTGGCGCTTGCGCTGGTCATCAAATTGATTGGTGTAAAAAAAGTAATGCGGTTTCTCCCGCCGGTGGTAACAGGCCCGATTATCATTTGTATCGGACTGAGCCTTGCACCTTCCGCAGTTTCCAATGCTTCTACCAACTGGCTGCTTGCCATAATTGCGCTCGGAACCATCATTATCTTTAATATTTGGGGAAAAGGCATGTTTAAGATTATTCCTATTCTTATGGGCGTGCTTATCTCCTATGCAGCGGCGCTTATCTTTCATGCAGTTGGGTTTACAAATCCTGATGGCAGCGCCGTTTTAAATTTTGCAGGGGTTAATTCCGCCGGCTGGATAGGACTGCCTCCTTTTCAGATTTGCAAATTTGATATAACGGCTATTTTGGTGATGGCGCCCATTGCGTTGGCAACCATGATGGAACATATCGGCGATATGTCGGCGATTTCCGCAACAGTCGGCGAGAATTTTATTGAGGAACCGGGGCTTCACAGGACTTTAGTGGGAGATGGCCTTGCAACCGCTTTATCCGCACTTTTAGGAGGTCCTGCCAACACTACCTATGGGGAAAATACGGGCGTGCTTGAGCTGAGTAAGGTTTATGACCCCAAGGTGATCCGCCTTGCCGCAATTTACGCGGTGGTATTGAGCTTCATCCCCAAGATGGCGGAAATTATCGGCTCTATTCCCTCTGCAATCATCGGAGGGGTAAGCTTTATGCTTTACGGTATGATTTCCGCAATCGGTGTCAGAAATATCGTAGAAAATAAAGTGGATTTCACAAAGTCAAGAAATTTGATTATAGCAGCGGTGATATTGGTAAGCGGCCTGGGCTTTAGCAGTGGCCTGACCTTTACCATAGGGGAAACTGCTATTACTCTGACCGGCCTTGCAATCGCAGCGCTGGCAGGAATTATCCTGAATGCAATCCTGCCTGGCAATGACTATGTATTTGGTGAAAATCCCCAGGGGGACAGAACCCGGGGTGTGGCAATCCGTCCTGACGTAAAAGAAAAATAAGCTTTTAAAGACACAAAAGGTAAACCGGGATAACAAAATTTTCCCAACCCTCTAAAGTCTTTTTAAAATTATCCGATACAAATAGTGTAAAACAAATTAAATTTTATGAGATTGATGTATGGAAAATCCGTGCAGCGCGTTGAACTGGCATATTTGTCCAGGGTGCTGCAAATCCATGGAAGGAGGAATACGGATGCGTATAGAAGCATATACACAGGTTCAGCAGTTGTATAATACGAAGAAGGTTTCAAAGGCTCAGTCCAAAAGCGGCGCAGGACGCTCTGCTGACGAACTGCAGATTTCCGACTTTGGCCGGGACATCCAGATTGCAAAGCAGGCCGTGGCAGCCAGTCAGGATGTGAGGGAAGATGTGACAGCCTCCATTAAGTCACAGATCCAGGTCGGCACATATGATGTGGGCATAGAGAGCTTTGCAGATAAATTAATGAAAAGATATGAAGAAATGAGGTAATCCAAGTGGCAAGTTTAATGGAAAACTTGATTGAAGCTTTAGAACTGGAAAGCCAGGAATACGAAAACTTGCTGGGATTATCAATGAAAAAAACGCCGGCTGTTATAGCCGGTGAACTTGAAGAATTAGCCAAAATCACGGATGAAGAACAAATCGTTGTCGGTAGGATTAACCGTCTGGAATCAAAAAGACAAGAGGTTTTTGCTGATATCGCCAATGTAATGAACAAGGATGTTGAAACATTGCTCCTTACGGATCTGATTGAAATGCTTAAGACAAGACCCGAGGAGCAGCAGAAACTGGCTAGGGTGCATGACAGATTACGCACTGCTGTTTATGAAGTAAAAAAAGTAAACGGCCAGAACGCAATTTTAATACAAAACGCGTTGGAAATGGTGGAATTTGACATGAACATGCTGCAGTCCATAAACACAGCGCCGGAAACGGCCAATTATAATAAGGGAGCTTACAACACGGGAACCCATATAGGAATGGACGGGAGCGGCTTCGATGCAAAACAATAATCCTTGCATGAATGAAGCGATGCAATGAAACAAATTTGCGCTAATCTCCTAAGGATGGAGATAGCATCAGGAGGAAATAATATGTCTTTAATGGGAGGCTTATATGTGGGCTTAAGCGGCTTGCAGATGGGACAGAATGCACTTAATACTACCGCGCACAATATGGCAAATGTCGATACGACTGGGTATACCCGGCAGCAGGTGCAGCAGGGTACCCGGATCTATAATACTATTTCTACTAGCGCGTCTGCTGTTGCTTATCAGCAGATCGGTCTGGGTGTCAATTATTCTCAAGTAAAACAAGTCAGAGATGTTTTCCTGGATAGAGCATATAGAAGAGAATCGGGAAGAAGCGGATTTTACGATACCTTTGCGGCGGCTGTTGAGGAAGTGGAAGATATTTTTCAGGAGCTTCAGGGGGCGTCTTTTGCCAAAACCATTGAAAATTTATGGGATTCCGTTGAGGAATTGGCAAAGGATCCGGCAAACTCTGTAAACCAGAGTGTTTTCGTACAGCGCTGTAATGAATTTTTAACGCGCTCCCAGGCGGTATATCAAGGACTTAGCGAGTATCAGGACAATTTAAATAACAAAATTATACGGCAAGTAGATACCATAAACGCTTATGGCAAGCGGATAGCGGAACTGAATTTGGAAATTCAGAAGATTGAATCCGGCCAGGTTGAAAAAGCAAACGATTTAAGGGATGAAAGAAACCAGTTGATAGATGAGCTGTCAACCATGGCATATATAGACTGTAAGACAGACGCCTCCGGAAATATTTTGATTCAACTGGAAGGAAAAGATTTTGTCAGATCAGAATCGGCCAATGAGATTGGACTTGATTATGATGAGAACGGTTTTGCAACGCCTTATTGGACACAGCTTGCTAAGACGAAGATGGTAAATGGCGTGAAGACTGTAACCTCTATTGAAGGGGCGGAAGTATTTAACATGAACAGGGTCATTTCCAGCAGCGCCAACACGGATATCGGTTCGCTAAAAGCCATGATGTATGCAAGAGGAGACCACCGGGCAACCTTCCGGGATATGGACAATGCCGGCACTTATAACAGAAGCATTTCCCAGTCTGTGATCATGAATGTGCAGGCGGAATTTGATAATCTTGTACATCTGATTACCACAGGCATTAATGATATTTTTAAAACGGCAGCTGAGAATGCCAGCAAAGATAATCCGGACAGCGATTATATGAGGGATCCCGATACGAAAGAACCCTACACCATATTTAATGTAAGATCTGAGGTATATGGCACAGACAAGGATTTTACAACACAAAATATTATTATAAACGGAGTGATCAAGCAGGCTCCTACATTACTTGGCTTTAAGAAAGATGATGGGAAGGTTGATCAGGAAACGGCCGATGCCCTTAAAGATCTTTTTATGAATGAGGAATACAATGTAAATCCCAATATAAAAACGAAAACCAATTTTATCCATTACTATGACGATATGGTTTCGCTGGTTGCCAATGATGGTTATGTTCTGCGGGGAATCAGTGAAAACCAACAGATAACGGTGGACAAAGTGGCCGCAGCCAGAGAACAGATTTTGGGAGTCAGCTCAGATGAGGAAATGAGCAATATGGTCATGTTCCAAAATGCATACAATGCAGCCAGCCGTTACATCAATACGGTTAGTGAAATGTTAGAGCACCTTATTAGCGCTTTAGGCAGATAGGAAAGGAAGTGGAATAGATGCCATCACAATTTTTAGGATTATATATCGCAGGCTCAGGACTTAGGGCATCCAATGCATCATTAAACACAACGGCTAATAACATTGCCAATGCACAGACGGTTGGTTACAGCAGACAGCAGGCTACGACCCAGGCAAGCGAGGCTCTGCGTGTTCACACTACATATGGGTGTGTGGGCACCGGCGTAAATACGATTGCAATTGAGCGTATTAGAGATAGCTTTTATGATGTGAAATATTGGGAGAATAACTGTAAATATGGAGAATATTCTGTTAAGCAGTATTATATGCAGATGATAGAGGATTATTTTGACGATGATAATACCAGCGGGTTCAGAAGCATTTTTAACAAATTCAGCGCCAGCCTGCAGTCTATCACTACAAATGCAAGCAGTGACGAATCCAAAGCCCAGTTTATAGCATCCGCCAAGGCTTTAACAGACTATTTCAATAACATGTACGGCAACCTGCAGGAGTTACAAAAGGATATTAATCTGGAAATCAAGCAGTGTGTGGATGAAATTAATGCTCTTGCTGAAAAGATTGCCAACTTAAACAGGCAGATTAATATGATAGAGTTGTCCGGTCCAAAGGCCAATGAACTCAGAGATCAAAGGGAATTGCTGGTGGACCAATTGTCAGAACTAGTGGATGTTGAAGTGCGTGAGACACCCCTCTATGATGCCAGCAAAGGCGAAACAGGGGCAAACAGATATATGGTTTGTATTGCAGGAGGACAGCCGCTTGTTGATGGTGTCAGCTTTAAAAACTTAAAATATGAAGCGAGAGATGAAAATGAAAAGGTTAACCAGACAGATGCGGATGGCCTATATGATATAAAGTGGGAAAATGGAAATGCTTTCAGGCTTACCAATTCAGCTATGGAAGGGAGGCTGAAAGGGCTTGTGGAGTTGCGGGATGGTAATAACAGCAGTAATTTCACAGGGACAATACCAACCGGAGGTATTAACGGAGGCGCAGGCAGCGGAAATCCGCTTACCGTGGATGTTGTGGTGAGCGCTGATTATCTGAAAAAAATGCAGGAATGCATGCTTTCCGACACAGGCGGTGTGATTCATATTGGTAATACTGCCTGCTATTACAGCAAATGGGAGTTCGACCCTGATACAAACACTTATACATTTACAATAGATGAAGATAAATCTCCTAAGATTGGTAAGGAGAAAGAGGGCAAAGAAGCAAAAACAGAAGTTCCGATTAAGTATCAGGGCATTCCATATTATATGGAGCAGATGAACGCATGGATACGCGGCTTTGCCGACAAGGTAAATGAAATATTTACCAAAGGATATGACGTAAACGGCAACCAGGGAGATATTCTCTTTACGGGAAGCATTGAGACCGGCGGAACCTATACGCAGGACGACTTTAGTGGAATAAAAGGATATTATGAGCTGACAGCAGGGAACTTTACCATCAATCCGGCTTTGATTTTAGATTCATCCCTTTTAGGAACAAGGAGCAGCAAAGAGGTTGGTGTGGAAGAATGCGGACAGATTGAAGAAGTGATAGCCCTTTTGGCCAGCAAAGAAAAATTTAATTTCCGTAATGGAACTGCCGGGCAGATGCTGGAAAGAATCTTGTCAGACGTGGCATTAAATGCCAGCGATGCAAATACATTCTGCGACACATATGCAGCGCTCAGAAACAGCATTGATAACCAGAGAAGCTCTATTTCCAGTGTGGATGAAGACGAAGAAGCTGTGAATTTGGTTAAGTTCCAAAATGCATATACCCTGGCATCCAAGATGGTTCAAACATTAACAGAGATTTATGATCAGCTGATTCTGCGCACAGGCGTTTAATGTGAAAAACATTCAGTAACGCTAAGACGTCAAAAATGACAATGAAAAATTGTATGACATAATAAAAAGGAGACGACAGGCATGAGAATGACAAATAAAATTATGCAGAATAACTCTCTGTATAATATTAATAATAATAAGCTACTAGAGGATAAATTGAGCACAATGATGTCAACCCATAAAAAGATCACAAGACCTTCCGATGATCCGGTTATTGCCATTCGTGCACTGCGCCTTCGCACCAGTGTGGCGGAGCTGACCCAATATTATGAGAAAAATGCGCCGGATGCGGAGAGCTGGCTTGAGGTCACCGAAGGAGCCCTTAAGACGGTTACAGACGTTCTCACTGAAATGAGCAAGCAGGCCAATAAAGCAGCAAATAAGGATCTTGAGCCTTCCGAACTGGAGATTATAATCGGACAGCTGAAAGCCCTTCGGGATGAGGTTTATTCCACAGGAAATACGGATTATGCGGGAAGATATATCTTCACTGGCTACAGAACGGATACGACTTTGAGTTTTGAAGATGATGTAAATGACCAGCCGAAAGGATACCCAAGGTATGAGATTACGGAACAGGTCAAAATAGAAGATTTTGATACGATTAATTATACGGACAGAGATGTTCTGAATGGAATTACAAAAGATAATTATAAGGATTCTGCGTATAACGGGGCCATAGAACAGGGAATCCTTAATGATGAAAACAGCAATATTCACAGGCTGCGTCTTTCCTATGACGGAATTTCCGCTGACGGTGTAATGGAAAAATCAAAAATAACGCTGCCGGCTGGTACACAGATTAAGCATGGAGACGGGAAGGTTGAAACATTAAGTGCGAATACGGATGTTACGCTCATTGCAGGCACTAAGGCGGAGCTAAATAATGGAACACTTACACTGTCAGAGGGCACATCTATCACATTGGATGACGGCAGTACTGTGACGCTGGAAGCGGCTGCAAACGTGACAATGCCTGCGGGAGCGGAAATAGTAAATGCCAACGGAGAACCTGAGATAGCAACCAATACGACAACTGGAACGGTGACTCTCACAGGTTTTACCCAGACCCAGCAATTTATGGGAGAAACGGTTAATACGGTAAGTGTAACGAATGATCCGGATCCTTATAAGCAAATATATGAGGCAAATAAAAAAGGTGATAACTTAGTGATAATGATACCGGAGACCGGGGAAATTCTTTTCAGCAACGAAGCGTACAAAGAAATAGAAAAGAAGGCACAGACCCAGCCGGAAATGGCTATAACCTATAGAAAAGACAGCTGGGAGAAGGGAGATTTGCGCCCGGAACATTATTTCGCCTGCACCGGAACAACAAAAAGTAAGGACGGCACTGATAAGACAATCAATTATAATCAGGAATATTTAAGGGGCGAAGGCAAAAAGCAAGTGATAGAATATGATGTGGGTTACAATCAGAAAATACAGATAAACACCACGGCGGATGAAGTGTTTGGCCATGCCATCGACAGAGATATTGATGATTTGGAAAATGCACTTGAAGAATTAAAAGAAATAGAAGCTATAAGAAATGAATTGGACGGCGTTTTAAAAGGCTTAGATGAAGAAAAGGATGCCGACTATGAGGTGGCGTTAAAGAGATACGAAGCGGCGGATAAAGCATATAGCTATATACGTGAAAATATACACAATATGTTTGGAAAAACTATAACCAAAATGCAGGAACACCTGGATGACACCAATGTGGCGTTAACGGACAATGGAACCAGAAACCAGCGGCTGGACTTAATCAGCAACCGGCTTATGGATCAGCGCACCACTTTCAAAACCCTTCAGTCAGAAAATGAAGATATAGACATTGCCGAGGTTGTTGTCAAGCTTACCAGTGCGGAACTCACTTATAATTCGGCGCTTATGGCAACAGGCAAGATCATGCAGACATCCCTTATGAATTACATCTAAGCGTGTGGCGCGCAGAAGGAGTATTAACGCAGTACCGCAAGCATAGCTTGCGATATGCAGGAGGTATCAATATGAGAATCGAAACGAAGGTTTTTGGGAAAATTGAAATAGCAGAAGACAAAATCATAAGCTTTCCTTCCGGGATTATCGGGTTTCCGGAACTGACAGAATTTATCTTGGTTCATGATGCGGATAAAGGGATTGGGGCTATCCATTGGCTGCAGTCCATTCAAGAACCGGCGTTTGCAATGCCGATGATGGATCCGCTCATTGTGGAACCGGCGTATAACCCGGCGGTGGAGGATGAGTTGCTCAAACCCTTAGGAGAGCTGAAACCGGAGGAAATGCTGGTGATGGTCACCGTGACAATCCCCAATGATCTTAAGAAAATGACAGTAAATCTGAAAGGCCCCATTATCATCAATGCGGCAAACCGGACAGCCTGTCAGGTGATTGTGGATGGAGAGGAATATCAGGTAAAATTCCCGATTTATGACAGATTGAATGCAAAGAAAGCAGGTGAATAAATGTTAGCTTTATCCAGAAAGAAAAATGAAGCCCTTATTATTAATAATAATATTGAAGTTTCCATACTGGAGATCAAAGGGGAGCAGGTAAAGCTGGGCATCAGCGCACCGAAGGAGGTTCCTATTTACCGTAAAGAAGTATATTTGCAGATACAGGAGGCAAATCAGGAATCGGTCAGCATGGATGGGCTTGAAGCTTTAAAAAATCTATTGGGATGAATAACAGAGCGTGATTAAAAACGGGGAATTTCCCCGTTTTTCTGTTAATTTTAAGTTTTTTGCTTTCGAGAGTTAATTTTTTTGTTCACAATCCGATATATACTTAGAAGACAGAAGAATTCTATAGTTTTGCGTTATTTTAGTACCATATTAAAATTCATATCACATGGAGGTGATTACAATGGCAATTGAACCATTAGGCAGTGCTATGACTTATCAGGCACAGACAACACAGCAGGCGAAACAACAGGCAAAGCCTGCACAAAAAGTGGTAGAGAACATGGATGTTGCTACACAGGAGCAGAATAATATATATGATTCCACTACTGTGCGTGTAGCTGAAACGGAGAAAAGCAATGCTCATGAGAACGATCAGAACGGCGAAGGGAACAACGCTGGTAAAGAACGGCAGCAGAGCAGCTCGGAGCAGCTTAAAAAAGCCGTTGAACAGCTAAACAAAAATATGTCCAGCTCGGAGGCAGTATTTGGAATTCATGAAGGAACCAATCGTCTGACAATTAAAATCATAGACAAAGACAGCAAAGAAGTGTTAAAAGAACTTCCGCCTGAAAAGATTCTGGACATGATAGCAAAGGCATGGGAACTTGCAGGCGTTATGGTAGATGAAAAAGGATAGGAGGAATTAAAAATGGCAATACGTATGACCGGCATGATGTCCGGGCTTGACACAGAGAGCATTATCCAGGAGATGGTTGCAGCAAAACGGACGAAAGTAGATAAGGAAAAAAAGGCACAGACGAAGCTGGAGTGGAAACAGGACGCATGGAAAGAATTGAATACCAAGCTTAAAAATTTCCAGCAGAAATATTTATCCAATATGCGTTTTTCCGATGCTTACACGAAGAAAACCACTAAGGTTTCAAACAGCAATGCAGTCAGTGTTATTACAGGTGCCAATGCGGTAAACGGCGTACAGAATCTGGAAGTTGTGCAGCTTGCAAGGAATGCCTATTTGACAGGAGAATCTATTAAAGACAGCAATGGAGAGAGCATGAACCTAACAGCTCTGTCTAAGCTCAGTGATATTGACAGTTCCATAACCGCAGGCGGAAAACTCAAATTTACGGCGAATGGAGAGACCAAGGAAATTGCCGTGGATGAGAATACAACAATTTCTGATGTTCTCAATAAATTAAAAGAGGCAGGTTTGAATGCCAGCTTTGATGAAAAATGGCAGAGACTCACCATTAGCTCCAAGGAATCCGGGGAGAAAAACGGTTTTACAGTAGAAGCGGAGGGCAGCAGCGGACTTGCTGCGCTTAAGGCGCTTGGCTTAGGTACCACCAATAAAATTGATGTTAAAGGCCAGGATGCTATCATTAAGTTAAACGGATCGGAATATCAAAACAGTAAGAACAGCTTTGAAATTAATGGATTGACAATTACGGCGCTGGCTGCAAATCCGGGAGAGGAAATAACCATTACCACGGAGCAGGATACGGACGGCATTTATGATATGGTCAAAAATTTCCTGAAGGAATATAATGAGCTGATCATTGAAATGTCAAAGCTGTATAATGCTGATTCCACCAAAGGATATGAACCGCTGACAGAGGATGAAAAAGCATCCATGACGGATAGCGAAATAGAAAAATGGGAGTCCAAAATCAAGGATTCTATTTTGCGCCGTGATGAAAATCTGTCTGATGTTACCTCCGGACTTGCGGGAATTATGTCTGCAGGTGTAACTGTAAATGGTAAGACAATGCATTTGTTTGATTTTGGTATTGATGTGCTGAGCTATTTTGAAGCATCAGAAAACGAAAGATATGCTTACCATATTGACGGGGATCCAGATGACGGATATACTATGAATAATGATGATAAGCTGAAATCCATGATTGCAAACGATCCGGAAACAGTTATTTCTTTCTTTACGGGACTGTCCAAAAATCTGTATGCAAAGATGACAGACATGTCCAAGTCAGTAAATGGATATCGTTCTTTTGGCAGTTTCTATGACGATAAAAAGATGAAATCTGATTATGACGATTATACGACTAAGATCAGAGAATTGGAAACGAAACTAAATGCTTATGAGGATAAGTGGTATAAGAAATTCAGTAAGATGGAAACTGCGCTTGCGAAACTACAGTCGAATGCCAGTGCGGTGACAGGTTTATTAGGAGGCTGATGATATGGCGTTGCCCAATGCTTTTGCACAATATAATAATAATAAGGTGATGACCGCTTCGCCGGCGGAGTTGACCTTAATGCTTTATGACGGAGCTATCAAATTTTGCAATATTGCAATTGATGCTGTCGAGAATAAAAATGCTCCCAAAGCGCATGCCAATATTGTTAAGGTTGAAAATATTGTAGCATACCTCAGGAATACCCTGAATATGGATTACCCGGTAGCCAAGGAATATGACAAAATGTATGATTATATCCAAAGGCGGTTAGTTGAGGCTAATTTGAAGAAGAATGTGGAAATGCTGAAGGAAGTAAACGGTCATTTGCACACGATTCGTGATACCTGGAAAGAAGTAATGCGTATTAATCGCGCAAAAGGGAATCTGTAAGCTTTAAAGTCCTTTCTGGGGTTTTGTGGTACGGTATTTTAGATAGCCGGTATAAGTAAAGAGGTATTATTATGATTGAAAACTACTTGGGAATATTAGAAAGCAGCCTTGAAAAAAAAATAATAGTGCTTAATGAAATTGAGAACTATAATAATGAGCAGGAACAGCTTTTAAAACAGGAAAAGGTGTCTATGGAGGAAGTAGATACGAATATGGAAAAAAAAGACGGACTGATTCAAAAGCTGACTGAGTTAGACGAAGGCTTTGAAACTTTGTATGAGAGAATCAGAGAACAGCTTCTTACAAACAAAGATGCTTATAAAGAGCAGATTAAGCGGATTCAGGGATTGATTTCGCAGGTGACGGACAAAAGCGTATCCATTCAGGCTCAGGAAAGCCGGAATAAGAAGTTGATTGAGGATTATTTCATAAAAGAAAGAAATCAAATCCGTCAGGGAAGGAAGGCATCGAAGTCTGTTTACAGTTATTACAAGAGCATGAGCAATGTGGATGATACATCACTTTCTATTTTAGACCAAAAGAAATAAAAAATGGCTGGTTTGGACTTTGAAGTCCGAACCAGCTTTTAAATTTTTTTATAAAAAATTTTATTCGGATATAAAGTATTTCAATTTTCGCCCGATATAAAATACAGTAATGAAACGATGTGTATGAATTAACTATGAATAGCAAGATATTTAGAAATAGTGCATTACACAGCGTTTTCGGAAATAATTTGTTTCTTTTATAAAAAAATGAAAAAAGGTATTAAGTATCTGAAAAAGTATCCGATATATAATACGAGTAAAACGAAGTGATATATGAAGTATAGAGCTTCGGGAGACAAAGAGTTTCCAGTTTTACATCAGTAATGAATCTTGGAAGCACGTACGACTTGCAGGAATCATTACACAAAACAAATTGGCCGCATGGAAGCGGCGTTAAATTCAAGGAGGAATATATTATGGTAGTACAACACAATCTTACAGCAATGAATTCTAACAGAATGTTAGGACTGACAACTAAGACACAGGCTAAGTCAACAGAGAAGTTATCTTCTGGTTACAAAGTAAACCGTGCAGCAGATGATGCAGCTGGTTTGGCAATGTCCGAGAAGATGAGACGTCAGGTAAGAGGTCTTACACAGGCTTCTTTGAATGCACAGGATGGTATCTCCATGGTGCAGACAGCAGAAGGTGCTTTGAACGAAGTACATGATATGTTACAGCGTCTGAATGAGTTGGCAGTTAAGGGTGCTAACGGTACTCTTCAGTCAGAAGACCGTTCCTACATTGATCTGGAAGTACAGCAGCTCATGAGTGAAATTAACCGTGTAGCTTCTACCACAACATTTAATGAGAGAAATCTCTTGAATGGTAGCTGCTCTAAGGGTATCAAACTTCAGGTAGGTGCTGAAGCATCACAGTTTATCACACTGAGCATCACAGCAATGAGCTGTAAGTCTCTTAGCCTTAGCGGTAACGCTAAAACTCAGAGTGCATCTGGCGCACTGAATAAGAGCGTAAAGAAAGCTATTAAGAACCTGAATAAGCAGAGAGCTAAATTGGGTGCTGTTCAGAACAGACTTGAGCACACAATTAACAACTTGGATAACGTTGTTGAGAATACCACAAGCGCTGAGTCCTCTATCCGTGATACAGATATGGCTACAGAAATGGTTAAGTACTCCAACAACCAGATCCTTGCTCAGGCAGGTCAGGCAATGTTGGCACAGGCTAACCAGACCAATCAGGGTGTATTGTCTCTTCTGGGTTAATCATTGCAAATTAATTAAAACTACCATAGGAGCTGACGAAAGTCAGCTCCTAATTTTTTAAGGAGATACTGTGAAAAATAAATTTTTCACAGACAAATTTGTGCTGGCGCCCAAATTTGCAGGCGTTGGCAGCATGGAGGGTTATTATGTTAGATTTTCCACAGGAATTTTTTTTAGAGGAGACGAGAGAAGGATTTACGATTGACACTACCATGAAAACATTTTGGGCGGCTGAGATGGAGGTACTGCGTGAAATTGCAGAGATATGTGAGCGTCATGGCCTACAGTGGTATGCGGCGTATGGAACATTACTGGGGGCTATTCGCCATGAAGGCTATGTTCCATGGGACGATGATGTTGATATTTGGATGAAACGGGAAGATTATAATAAATTTATGGAGATAGCGCCGAAAGAACTTCCTGCCGGTTATATTGTGGAGAGTCCATTAACCGATAGAGGGTATAAGGAATTTCACTCCTGTGTTTTCAACTCAAATTCTATTAGTGTGAATGAAGAACGGCTTCGGAATTTCCATGGCTGCCCATTCCTGGTAGGAGTGGATATTTTTCCACTGGACTATCTGCCGGATAATGAGGAAGACAGAGAAGGACAGAAGGCTATTTTTTTCGTTCTTGGTTTAACAGCATCACTGTTAAAGCAGGAAGAAAGAGATGAGGAAGAAGAAGCAGATCTTCAGGAAGCTTTGGATACCATAGAGGAGGTATGTGGGGTAGATCTTGACAGGGAAAACAAGAAGGGATTGGAGCTGGCTTCGGCCATTTATAAAGTGGCGAACCAGCTATGCCAAAGCTTTCACGAGGAAGACGGCGATCATCTTGTGATGTATATGGATTATGCCAACTGGCCTCACAAAATATATAAAAAAGAGTGGTTTGATGAAGTGATACAACAGCCCTTTGAAGGTTTTCTGATACCTGTACCGGCAGGTTACGATGAGATTTTAAAACGGATTTATGGGGATTACAGTATACGCATAAATTCCGGAGCAATGCATGAATATCCTCTCTACAATAAGCAGCTTAAGCATATGCGGGATGTTATAGGGGATTTAGAAGAAAAATATGCAAGGCTTGAGGAGTTGATTGCAGAGGCCAAAAGAAAACGCATGGAAGAACTAAAGGAGCAGTGATGTTAGATTTTCCAAAGGAATTTTTTGAATCACAGGAAATAGAAGGATTTCTGGTGGATGCTACCATGAAAACAGTATGGGCAGCGGAACTGGAAGTTCTTCGGGAGATTGCGGAGGTGTGTGAGCGCCACGGTTTGCAATGGTATGCAGCTTACGGAACACTGCTTGGGGCAATCCGTCACGAGGGCTTTGTCCCTTGGGATGACGATATGGATATCTGGATGAAACGGGATGACTATATGCGGTTCCTGGAGGTGGCGCCGAAAGAGCTGCCTGAGGGCTATCTTGTTCACAGCCCACTGACTGAGCTGGGATACCTTCAATTTCATTCCTGTGTGTTAAATGCCCGTTCAGTCAGTATAGAACCAAAAAGGTTACAGAATTTTCATGGTTGTCCCTTTGTAGTGGGGGTGGATATTTTTCCGCTGGATTATCTTCCTGAGGATAAAAAAGAGCAGGAGAAAGAACGGGAATTGTTTGATGTAATAAGCACCACTGCCACTATGGTAAATAAAGAAGAAAGAACACCTGAAAATTTTGTCAGATTAAAAAAAGCGCTTGCAATGCTGGAAAATGAGTGCGCTATATCATTTGAATCCGACCTTCTCAAACCGGAAAAAAAAGATGCGCTTGTTTCAAAGCTATATTGGCTGGGGAATCAAGTGGTTATGCGGTTCGGGCAGAAAGCAAGTGATGTTCTTGTGATGTATATGGATTATATCAACTGGAATCATAAGATTTATCAAAGAGAATGGTTTGAAAATGTGCAATATGCGGCTTTTGAGGGATTTGGAGTGCCGGTGCCTGCAGAATATGATTCCGTTTTAAAAACAATTTATGGCGATTATCATCAGATGATTAGAAATACAACCATGCATGGATATCCTATGTATCAGAAACAGTTAGAGCAGATGCGTGAGATGATTCGCAAATTAGAGGAAAATATTGTATGAAAAATTTTAGAAAAATGGTAGAAAAATGCTAAGCTTTGAAGAAAATTTTTTTCAGGCGGAATTAAGAGAAGGCTTTCAGGTAGATACCACCATGAAGACGGTGTGGGCGGCGGAACTGGAAGTTTTAAGTGAAATTGCAAAAGTGTGTGAGAGGCATGGGCTGACCTGGTATATGGCCTTTGGCTCTCTGCTTGGCGTAATCAGGCACCAAGGGTTTATTCCGTGGGATGATGACATGGATATCTGGCTCAAACGGGAGGACTATATGCAGCTTCTCACGTATCTTCCGGAAGAACTTCCAAAGGGGTATATGGTAAGAAGTCCGCTTCTGGAAAGCTGGTATCCTGAATATCATTCCAGTGTTGTCAACAGTGATTCTATCAGCATTGAACCGGAGCATTTGAAACAATTTCACGGTTGTCCGTTTATGGTAGGAATTGATGTATTCCCATTGGATTTTTTGGAAGAAGGCGAGGAGGATTCCTTGCGGATTCATTTATTTCAAGTGGCAAGACAGGCGGCTTTAATGGTAAAAAATGGCGAGCACAATGAGAAATTGCATGAGATGCTGAATATTCTGGAAAAACAGTGCAACGTGACGATTGACAGGAGCGGTATGTGTGCAGTTCTTTCTGATGATGCACGGAATGAGCTGACTGCAGGGCTTTGGGGATTAGCCAATGAAATTGTTATGTGGGGCAGTGGGAAAAAGACAAACAAGCTATCCATGTATTTGGATTATCTGAAGTTTGGAAAATGCTATGAGGCGGAATGGTTTGAGCGTATGGAATGGATGCCCTTTGAGGGATTTATGGTGCCCGTACCAGGGGAATATGATAAGATACTGCGTGTCATTTACGGTGATTATTCGGTATGTGTCAGAAATACTACGCTGCACGATTATCCATTTTATAATAAACAGTTGGAACAGTTGCGAAAACATGTGGCAGAGGTAGAAGCAGCAAGAAAGAGGGAAGGTTAATGCTACAATTTCCGGTAGATTATTTTCAGGATGAAGTAAGAGAAGGTTTTTTGGTAGATGCCACCATGAAGACAGTGTGGGCCGCGGAATTAGAGGTACTGAATGAAATAGCGGTTATTTGCGCCAGACATGGACTTGAATGGTTTGTTGCGTATGGCACACTGCTGGGAGTCGTGCGGCATCAGGGATTTATTCCCTGGGATGATGACATAGATATCTGGATGAAGCGTGAGGATTACCGGAAAATTTTGGAGCTGCTGCCGAAAGAATTGCCGGAAGGATATGTGGTCAGGGCGCCTTATGCAAGGGAAGGATATCCGGAATACCAGGTGTATGTTAACAACAGCGATTCTATCAGCATCGAACCGGAGCATTTGCTCAAATTTCACGGCTGTCCTTTTTATGTGGGAATTGATATCTTCCCATTGGATATGATTCCTGACAATAAAAAAATGGCTGATATGCAGAGAAGCGTTTTTGCAAGCGCACTTATGCTGCAACAGCTGGAATTCCAGGCAAAAACGGCCGGTGCGGTGTATCAGGAGAATGGACAGGCAGATATAGAAAAGGCAATGTCGCAAATTGGTAAACTGCTTGAAATATTAAAGGAGCAATATGGGATTATGATTGGGCGGAATCTGCTGCATAAAAAGCATAGAACAGCACTGCTTGAAGAATTGTGGCGGGCCGCCGAGAAACTTTCGTATGGTCAAGTAACAGACAATCACGGAATAGAGAGAATAGAGAATATGGGTGGCAGTCACCAGATTGCGATGTATTTGGATTATCTAAAATTTGGAAAACTATACGAAGCAGCTTGGTTTGAGAAAACAGAATATCTTCCCTTTGAGGGATTTGACGTTCCGGTTCCCGGGAATTATAATGAAGTATTAAAGGCTATATATGGAGATTACAGGAAACCTGTGCGCAGTGAAGGAATGCATGATTATCCTTGTTATAAAAGACAGCTTGAGGAGCTTAGAAGGAAAGTGGCAGAAACTGAAAATGTAAAAAATGATACTTAAATACTGCTGCTGGTTAAAAGATAAATCTAAAATAAGAAAAAGAAATTTGTGCTGGAACGCTTTATACAACAAAAGGTTTACGCTTTTCGTTGTCAAGAGCCAGCACACCTAGAAGGGAGCATGATCATAAAAATGAATTTTGAACTGAATGCATCTATGATGTGTGTAAATTACGGAAATTTGGAGAAGGAGGTCCTGGAATTGAGTTCAGGCGGAATTGATTCTTTCCATATTGATATTATGGACGGACGATATGTGCCTAACTTTGCCATGTCCTTAAACGATATGGCCTATATAGCATCTGCCACTTCAAAGCCAATGGACGTGCATCTGATGATAGAGCATCCAAATAACAATATTCATTTGTTTATAAATAAGCTGCGCAAAGGAGATACCGTATACATTCATCCGGAGGCCGAATATCACCCATCCACTACGCTGCAGAAGATAATAAATGCAAATCTGATTCCAGGTATCGCGATTAATCCCGGAACCAGCGTGGAAACCGTAATTGAAATGCTGCGTATAGTGGATAAGGTTCTGGTAATGACGGTAAATCCAGGAAATGCCGGACAGATGTATATGCCTTATGTGGGGGAAAAAATTGAAAAATTATTGCGGCTGAAGGATAAAATGCATTTTAAGTTATACTGGGATGGAGCCTGCAGCAAAGAGAAAATCATAGAATTTGCTCCAAAAGGTATGGACGGCTTTGTGCTTGGCACCACATTATTGTTTGGCAAGAAAAAACCTTACGGAGAAATCTTACAGGATATCAGAGAATTAAAATTTGAGGATGATTCTAAAGAAAATGCCTGAAAATGTCTTAAAATCGGGCATTTTTCATCCGAATTTGAGTTGATGCAAGCAACAACATGGAGGTTAAAATGAAAATAGGCATGCTTACATGGGATTGCTTTGGCAAGGAGGATATGTCAGAGGCGTTTAAAAGATTAGGGCACGATGTGGTAGAGTGTCCTTTTTTAGACAATGCAGAACCTGAGGATAAGGGTGCTGTAGAAGGATTGGAGAGGCAGATTAGGGAGAGTGATCCTGATCTTTTATTTTCATTTAATTATTTTCCAATTGTGGCGATGGTATGCAAAAATTTGGGAATACCGTATATGTCCTGGGTCTATGACAGTCCTCATGTTAGAATGTATCATTATACCATAGCCTATCCTACTAATTATGTGTTTGTTTTTGACAGCGCTGTTTACGAGGAATTTCACAAAGGCGGTGTTCCTACGGTCCATTATCTGCCTATGGCTGCAAATACGGATCGCTTAAGGGAAATGAATCATTTCAGAGAATTTGGGAAAACCCCATGGAAACCACAGCACGAGGTTGCGTTTGTGGGCGCATTGTACCGGGAAAAACATCAGTTTTATCGAAGATTAACGGGTATAACCGATTATACCCGGGGGTATTTGGAGGGATTGATAGGAGCACAGAAGCTGGTGTATGGGTATAATTTTGTACAGGAGGCATTACCTGATAAAATTATAAAGGACATGCAAAAGTCGCTGCCTATGCAGGTAAGGGCCGGAGAAGTGGAAAGTATTGAGTATTTGTTTGCGCAGTACGTGATCAATCGGCAAATTACGGCATTGGAGAGGTTTGAACTGCTGGCTGCGGCTGCAGAGAAGTATGGTCTGGACTTGTATACGCCTGATCAAACCGTGCAGATTCCGGGATGCAGCAATCATGGTTCCCTGGATGCCTATGCATGGGCGCCGTATGTTTATAAAATGTCTTCTGTCAACTTAAACATCACTTTAAGGAGCATTTTAAAAGGTATACCGCTACGGGCTTTTGAAATTATGGGGGCAGGAGGATTCTTGCTGACCAATTATCAGGAAGATTTCCTTTCTTATTTTACACCGGATGAAGATTTTGTGTATTTTGAGAGCAGGGAAGATATGCTTTCTAAAATTGCATACTATTTAAAAAATGACGATGAGAGAAAGCAAATTGCCCGGAATGGATTTGAAAAAATTGCCTCCAGGCATACTTATGTACATAGAGCGGAGGAAATGCTTAGTTATTGGAAACATGGAGAAGTTAGATGAATATTGCATTGATATTAGCCGGAGGATGCGGCAGTAGATTCGGGGGAGAGATTCCCAAACAGTATATAAAAGTGGCAGGAAAGCCGGTGATTGCATATTGCCTTAAAACCTTTGGAGAGCATGAAGAAATTGATGGAATCCAGATTGTGGCGGACGAGGAATGGCGCCCTTTTATACAGGAATGCGCAACTGTGGAAGGCTGTGGAAAACTGCGGGGCTTTTCCATGCCTGGGAAAAACAGACAGTTGTCTATTTGGAACGGGTTGAAAGACATACTACAATATGGCTGCGAGGAAGATGTGGTGATTGTACATGATGCGGCAAGACCGCTGGTGTCCGCAAGGATTATTTCGGATTGTATGAAAACCTGTAAAGAACACGATGGGGCGTTGACAACAATTCCTGTAAAGGACACGGTTTATTATGGGAGAGATGGTAAGATAGAGTCCCTGCTGGAAAGAGAGAGGTTAATGGCAGGACAGGCACCGGAGGCCTTTCGGGCAGGACCATATTACCGCGCTAACGAAATGCTTTTGCCGGATAAGATTTTACAGATAAACGGTTCCACTGAACCGGCTGTCCTTGCAGGGCTTAATATAGGATGTGTGGCCGGGGAAGAACGGAATTTCAAGGTCACAACCAGAGAAGATTTAGAGCGTTTAGAGCAGATTTTGCAGGCTAGGGAGCAATAGAAAGGTGCAGTGAAAAGGAAAGGGAAAAAAGGATGAAGGCATACGTATTACATGGAGTTGGAGATTTCCGATATGAGGAGGTGGAAAAGCCTGTGCCGGCTGCTGGCACTGCATTGGTGCATGTGCAGGCGGTGGGTATCTGCGGTTCTGATATTCCAAGAATTTACCGGACCGGCGCTTATTCACACCCATTGATACCTGGTCATGAGTTTGCAGGAGAAGTAGTAGAAGTGGGAGAGGGGATGAGCAGCAGCTGGAGTGGCAAACGAGTGGGCGTTTTTCCTTTGATTCCCTGTATGAATTGTCCCCAGTGCCAAAAGAAACAATATGAAATGTGCGGTAAATACAGTTATTTAGGCTCCAGGACAAATGGGGGATTTGCGGAATATGTGCAGGTGCCGGAATGGAATCTGATTGCATTGCCGGATGCAGTTACCATGGAGCAGGCGGCAATGTTAGAGCCAATGGCGGTGGCGGTACATGCCATACGTAGAATCAAGCCGTCTAAAGCCGACAAAATCGCGGTATGCGGGCTTGGAACGATTGGTTTTTGTGTGCTTATGTTCCTACAGGAGATGGGATGCCAGGATATATATGTGGCGGGAAATAAGGATTTCCAGATGGAGATGGCGGCCAGTATCGGTATGAAAGAAGAAAATTTCTGTGATGTAAGACAGGAAGACTTTACGGAATGGCTTATGGATAAAACCGGCGGTCTGGGCGTAAACATATTTTTTGACTGTGTGGGGAAAAATGATGTTTTGGAGCAGGGCATAAAAAGCCTGGCACCAGGAGGGAAAATGATGCTTGTGGGTAATCCGGCATCGGATATTGCCATGGAAAAAAGCCTGTATTGGAAAATCCTTCGCAGCCAGTTGCAATTGATAGGAACCTGGAACTCCTCTTTTACGCATGATGAGACGGATGATTGGAACTATGTTTTAAGGCGCCTGGAAAGCAAAAGCGTGAAACCGGAAAAAATCATCACACACCGGATGGCGCCAGAAGCGTTTATGAATGGATTTAAGGTTATGCGCGATAAGAGCGAGGATTATGTTAAAATTATGATGATAAACAGTGAACATCATATTCTATAAGAATTACCGCGGCGGTTAAACAATGGATGCAATCATTGCGCGGATGCGGTGCGGATAGGTATGCATGGAGCAGACTTTCTGATATCCATTTTGCGCAATCTGCGCCCGCTGCTGCTCGTGAGAGAGATAATATGCACATTTTTCTACTAATTCTTCCATAGAGGAGTAAGTCTCCAAATCCACGCCAATGTCAAAATAATCCTGCAGCTCGCTCTGATAGTTGGTCATAAGAAAACCACCGCATCCGAGAATGTCGAAAATGCGCAGAGGCAGACCGGTTTGGATAGGCTTGATGGTCATATTTAAATTGATTTTGCTTAGATGAAATATTTTAGGCATTTCGGTTAATGTATGGACACCCCCATGGCTCCGTACATTTTTTAATGGGGAGGTATCGCTTCGGGTAAAAAGGTCTACGGAAAAAAAGGAAGCTAATTGATTTAAAGTGCGGACACGCTCTGTCTGAGCAATTTCCATGCCAATGTAACTGTGGGCAGCCACATAACGGTCAAAATTGGCTACGGACTTCTTGAGAGAAAAAAATCCGGAATCGTTTTTTTTAATATCGGCTATTACTTCGTCAGTTAAAGCATCCTCCACAGGATTGTAGCCGTAAATTTTTAAAGATGCCTCCACAAGCGCCTGTATATATCCTTGCGAATATTCAGATAATCCTGAAAGCGTGCGGAGCGGGTTTTTTTCATGATAGAGAGAACCGACAAAGGAAATATCACAGCGAAAAGAAGCGCGGTCCGCATCAGAAATAGAACTGGTGACACGGTCGAAGCGTTCTGTGCAGGATGCCAGGGGAAGGTGATAAATATGATCCGGATTATAGGGGGAAAAGGTTTGATACTGTGCCTGGTCAAATAAAAATATCCGGTTTGTATCATGGCGGATTGAGGCCGAGAACAGTTCGGGAACAGGACAGTCAACCGTCCAACACAAATAAGGTGTTTGATATATATGGCAAATATCGGAGATAATAGGGTAAAAATTGATACTGAATACAAAGAGGGGATGTTTCTCATTGATTATTTGCTCTACAGACAGGAGACGGTCTGCGTCTGAAATGGATTTTTTGGTTATTTCAGTGGTATCCTCTAAAACCGTCAGACCTGTCTGACGAAAGGCATGAATGATATCTGGTTCACATACACTTCCATAGCGGTAAAATAATATTTCCATAATAACTCCTTAGCTTGTTAGATATATTATATTTTACCAAAACAGTAGCGTAAAAGCCAGATTAAAATTGCAGGTTATTTGCTTATGGGCAGTTAACGATATAAGAAATTATGGTTGGATTAGACTATCCGGCACAGCTTTTACCTTCCGGTAAAAAGTGGTTCTTGAGAAATCACAAAGCTTTGCGGCTTCCTGCGCATTTATTTCTTTTTCGAGCCATTGGTTATAAATTTGTATGAAATTATCAGGAAAAGCTTTTGGAGGCCTGCCAAATTTTATCCCTTTTAATTTAGCGGCCTCAATCCCTTCCTTTTGGCGCTGCCTGATTGTACATCGTTCATTTTCGCTTACATAGCTGAGAAGACTTAAAACAAGGTCTGCAATGAGCGTTCCAAGTAAATCTTTTCCCTTTCGGGTATCTAATAGGGGCATATCTAAAACAACAATATCTACACCTTTTTGTTTCGTTAATATCTGCCACTGGGCTAATATTTCTTCATAATTTCTGCCAAGCCGGTCGATACTTTTGATGTAAAGGACATCGTTTGGTTTTAATTTTTTCAGGAGCTTTTGGTAGATCGGACGGTTGAAATCTTTGCCTGACTGCTTTTCCACATAGATGTTTTTGTCCGGTATCTGTACCTGATTCATGGCGATCATCTGCCGGTCTTCATTTTGTTGTAGTGTGCTGACACGCACGTACGCATACACATTGCTCATACTTTTTCCTCTCACCTTTCATAGTTTAGTTATCCATATTCGGTAGTTTGATTATACTATAGGCGAATGGGAAATTCCTGTTATAATGAACAATAGGTATAGAATGGTACACTGTTGGGAAAACATCTGGATTTCACATGAAAAATACTATAAAGCGCCACCTTGGCTGCAACATCTGGCATTCTGCCAAGTCAGGTTTAATAACTTCCCGCCGACCAGGCGTTCCGGAAACTTTACTTGCCGAATACCGAAACCGTATAATCTCCTTTTTTCGGTTTAATGATCTAGTAGTAAAAGTAGAGGAGTTAATATCCTGCTTCGGGCCCCACTGATAATCGTAAAGCCCGCTTTGGGACATTTAATAATCAGCTTGACCTATTTAGGTTTCCTTATTCCACTCCGGTGAAAAATTTTCGCCCACTTGAATAAAAGATTCTTTTCTATTCCAGTTGCAATGTGAGGATTGATAGCAACGCTTACAAGGAATATCCATTTGAGATTGATCATTAACGGTTTCTCTGTATTTCTGATATTCTGGTGCATTCCACATTTCCATAAAATTCTTATTCATTTCATATTGGAAGAACTTTACGGGAGTAGACATACATGGACGTACATTTCCATCTGAACCCAAGAAAAAATCTCTCCATGTTACAAAGCAGTCCTTATGAAATTTATTTCCCGCTTCATCCTCTCCTATATAATGTGGCAATTTTAATAAAATCCCTAATTCATTCCCAACTTTAATTGCTTCCTCAAAAACCTCTTTTACCAGAGTTCCACATTCCCACAATGATTCATTCATCAAATCATCGCCAAAAACTGTAAGGTAGACAACTTTTACTTCTTCAATTCCTATTTCAGCAGCAAGCCTTACTAATTCCGGTAGCTCTCTTATGTTAGATTTCATTGCACAAAATACAAAATTTATCCATGGATATTTTAAATTTCTTTCCTTCTTGATGCGGACTATTTCTTTTAAATCTTCAACTATCTGATTGATTTTAGAGCCTCGGCGAATACGGCTGTTTGTCTCGTCTGTTGCCCCATCCAGGCTGACTCCAAAAACATCCACATTATAATCAAAAATTGCATTTTGAATTTTTTTCAGATTCATTCCATTGGTACAGAAATATTTTCTAGCACTGTGATTATTAATGATTTCCAGCATTTCAATAAAGTTTGGATGAATTGTCGGTTCCCCCCATCCCATAAGAGTAACTTCTTCCACATCATCCATTATGGGCTCAAAACTGCGAAAAATATCCATATTAAATATGGTTGGTTTAAAGTCTGCCGCATTTCTACCACACATAACACAATTTAAATTACAGGCATTTGTGAGCTCAAAAACTAATCTTCTGGGGTAGGACTTTAAAATTGTGGAACCTGATTCTATTTCTAAAAGATTTTTTTGGCTGTTTTCTTTTTGTCTTTCAGTTAAATTTCGGCCTTCAAATAAAAGTTTTGTTTTTGCTCTTAATATCATAATCTTTATCTCCTTTACGTCTTATTACTGCCAAAGTTTCCATGGGGCGCTGCCTTTATTCCAATATTCTTCTAATATAGCCCTATCATTTACAGTATCCATGGCATGCCAAAACCCAGCGTGCTTATAGGCATCTATTTGTCTGGCGGCCACTAGTCTATCATATGGTTCCCGTTCAAGCTGTTCGTCCTCATTTATTAAATAATCAAATATAGCCTGTTCAAAAACAGCAAATCCAGAATTTACCCATGCTTCGTCAGTTTTATTCTTTTCTTGAAACGTTTCGACAATACCGTTACTGTTTGAAATCTGGATTGTTCCCCATCTCCCTGCTGGTTTGGCCGCTGTAATGGTTGCGATTCTATTATGTTTTTTATGGAATTTAAGTACTTCTCCAATATTTACATTTGAAACACCATCTCCATAAGTAAGCATAAAGGGCTCGTCCTCAAGATATTTCCTTACCTTCATAATTCTGCCTGCAGTATTGGTGTTAAGTCCGGTATCAACAAGAGTAACCTTCCATGGCTCAGATACATTTTCGTGTATTTTTACAGAATTATTACTAAGATTAATTGTTATATCCGAAGCCCGCATATAATAATCTGTAAAATATTCTTTTATCATATCCCCTTTATAACCGCAACATATGACAAAATCATTAAATCCATAGTATGAATACATCTTCATAATATGCCAAAGAATTGGTTCTGTGCCAATCTCTACCATTGGCTTAGGTTTTAAATGTGTCTCCTCACTTAGCCGTGAACCTCTTCCCCCGGCCAGTATTACTACTTTCATATTTATACCTCCTGCATATCGCAAGCTTTGCTTGCGATACTGCCACCAATCAAGAGTTTGGAAGTTTACTTCCAAACTTGTTCCTATTTGTGTGCTTTCACACGTATATGAACTCAAAGGAATAAAAATATTTTTATCCTAATTACTCTTGTTGTTCTAAAAATGGATACAGATCTTCAAATTCAGCTGCTTTTAGAGAACCATCTGGCATCACTCTTGATGCAATCCTTGGTACAATCGGTGCGAATTCTTGACAGATTATTTCGCATACTACAGTTTCCTGCAAATCCAGTACATATTTAATTTTTTCTTCCAATTCATCAACAGTACTTATCCGTACGGCTTTAATTCCGTATGCCTCTGCTACCTTACAAAAGTCGGGTGTCTGAATTCCACTTTCAGGGTTAACGCCTAAAAATCTGTCGTTCATGTAATTATGTTGATTATGGCGAATCAGCATATATCCATTATTGTTATACACAAACAATTTTAGTGGAATACAGTTATACTTTATAGTTGCGAATTCTTGTATATTCATTTGTGTGCTTCCATCACCAGCTATTGCAATCAGAGCCCTGTTTTCCTGATAGGCGCCTATTGCGGTTGCCCAAAAGCCCATACATGAAAGTCCACCGGATATTAAGTATCTCTGTCCCTTTTTCATTATCCAACTCTGTGAGACTATATTACAAACACTGCCTGTGTCGACAATAATGTTAGCATTTCCGTCTGTCAATTTTGACAGACAGCCTGTAACATAATATTCATTTAATGGCATTTCTTTGCTGTATTCTTTCTGTATAGTAGGATACTTTTCTCTGTTTTTGAGACAATGCTCTATCCATTCTTTATGTAGTAATCTGGAAGTGCCTATTTTATTTACTAAAATTTTTAAAAAATCCAGTACGTTTGCCAAAATCCTATGATCAATTGGAACATCATTTTTGGCCAGTTCTTTTTCATCAATATCAACCATAATTTTTACAGCATTTTTCCCGAAGCGTTCCGGATAATACCCAATAGTAGATATTGACAGTCTGCAGCCTAAAATAAGAAGTAGATCAGCCTCTTGAATAGCAAAATGCGATGCCCTGTCTCCATAACTTCCAGGCCTTCCTACATAATAGAAAGACTCTGATTCTATAATATCAAGACCGCCTCTTGAGGTTACTACAGGTATGCTTAGCATTTCACATATTCGCTTTAATTCTTCAACTGCACCAGCATTGCGAATGCCATTTCCGGCTAATATTAATGGCCTTTCAGATTTTCTTAGTAGCGATAATACTTTTTCAATATCTTCTTGTTTTATCACAGGACACCTAAATATTTGTTTTTGTGCTCTCGAAATACATTTTTCTGATACTTGTCTATTTTGGATATCTACTGGTACATCTATCCATACTGGACCTCTCCGACCTTCCATAGCAGCATAGTATGCGTCCTCCATAATCTGAGGGATATCATCAGGGTCCATAACCTCTGCAAAATACTTTGTAATTGGTTTTACCATAGGGCCTAAATTAATACTCTGACAGCCCTGCTGCCTGATACCTGTTTCCTTCGCATACTTTAGCAGCCTTGAGTTCGCTTGTCCTGACAAAATAAAAAGAGGTGATGAGTCCACATATGCCTGAGCTATACCAGTTATTGCATTTGTTGCACCTGGGCCTATCGTAACTAAGCAAGTACCAGGTATCTCATTTATTCTTCCATATCCATCCGCTGACATAGCTGCCGCTTGCTCATGGTGACAACAAATTGCTGTCAAGTTCTTATTTCGGTAAAGGGCATCTGTAAGCCACATGGCAGAACTTCCCGAAACCATATAGACTGTTTTACAGCCATAACCTGCAATATATTCAAAAATATATTCTGATACTGTCATCTTGTTTTCCTCTCTTAAAATTAATCATTTCTTTAAAGTTTAACAAAGCATCTACATGCTGTTCTTTCCATCCTAGCTGCTTTAATTTCTCTAGATATGGAATCTGTTTATCTAATATTTTTCCATTACTATAACCTTGATTTTTGATTATTATATTCACATTATGATTAGTTTCAGCTGCCGCTTTTTGCAGTAAATATGCCCAGTCTTTTATAGAATAGTTATTAAACTCCGACCCTACATTATAGGCTTCTCCGCAATTTCCTTTATGTAAAATAAACAATAGTGCTCTAACAACATCTGAGATATAACATAGATTTCTTATTTCATTTCCATCTCCATTAATTACAATATCTCTGTCAGAAATTATATCATTGAAAAAATCGCTTAAAAACGTACCATTATTATATTCTTCCCCACGACCATATACATGAAATAATCGTGCGCATTTCGTTGGAATCCCAAACTGCCTGTAATATGCAAAGGACAGCATTTCCCCTATTCGCTTGCTTTCCGGATATACTGTTTCCTCTTTCATACAGTCTAATGGTCCAAAATTGTCTTCCGAAATCATATTAGCCTGAAGCTTTCCATATGTTTGTACGCTGCTTATAAATAAAATTCCTTTAACGTTTTTTTCTTTTGCTAACTCCAAACAGTTATAAATACCAAATATATTGTCATTTAATGTATCCGCTGGATAGTTACGAAAAATTTCTTTTTTTGTGACCGCTGCAGTTGAAATTATATAATCAATTTTTCCAGGTACAATTATCTTCTCTTTATTGTCATTTACTACTAACTGCACATTTTTACTTTTTAACACTTGACCATATTTTTTAACAGCCTTTTCTTGATTCCTTACAGTAAGTATAATCTTGCAGGGAACATCCATATTTTGGTTATATTCAAATAATGCCAATGCAATAGAACTTCCTATAAATCCATTTGCACCTGTAATTAAATATGTCTCTCCCTCTTTAATGAGAGTTTCCATGCCTTCCAATGTCATTTATTCTCCACTCCTCAAAAAGCATAATAAGTAAATGCCACATTCCGCATATAGGATCTTAATCTTAGATGATAATCACTAAAATATTCTTTTATCAACAGAGGAACTTCCCAAAAATCACTGGTTTTATGATACCCCATAATTGCCAGTCTGGGATGATAACTACTGATTGTATGCTTTGCGCCTTTAAGTGCTGACATCTCAGAACCTTCAATATTCATTTTAATATAAGTTGCATTTCTACCATGTAATATATCATCTATTTTTAACGTCTTAATTTGCTCAGGTCCATTATCCGCCTGAAAAGAACCAGGTCCATTCAAAATGAAAAAGTTAGTTCCTTTGTCATCATCAAATGCTGCTGCGTTATAAAGCATCATTTTGTTCTGCTCATCTATTGATAGTTCGGAAACATAATTTTGTAATTTCGCAAAATTGGTTTTATCAGGTTCAATTCCATAGTATGATTCAAAAAAATGATGATTAACTTCTAAAAACTCTACAAGACTACTTCCTCCGCAGGCCCCGCAGTCAATAAAAGCTTCATTTGTAATTTTGGGAAATAAATCATATTCAAAATACATGCCCCTTTCAGGATAAGTAGGAATATCTACCTGATCAGTTAGAAGTCTAAATTCCAGCAGTTTTAAAAATACACTTTTGGTTAAATCATCTTCTAATAAATTAAAAACTCTTTCTATCTTCTCCTGATTTTCCAACATTAAATAGACATCCGAACATGCTGGTAAATTATATTTTTCACCACGAAACAACTGATAACATCTTCTAAAATATGTATAATCAATCACATTTAGACATCCGCATTCCCTCAGATGTTTATAAACTCCCTGATGTCCACCGGCAAGTAATTCCTTTTTAAAATCTTTACAATAATTTTTCCCGTCCGTATTAATAGTGACAATTATCAGTGCATCTTTTCCTATCCGCTCAACAATTGTTTCTGGTGAAATAATTTCGAGACCTTCACATATATGCCCATGTTTTTCCCTATCACCGTCCGAAAAGTAACATGGAAATATTTCTGCGTCAATTAAATAATGTAAAAATGCTATGCCTGCGCTTCCTGCGCCATATAATACTATCTTATTTTTATATGGATATAATTCTTTTTTAATCTGCTCTAAAGGAATTTCTATTTTTTCTTGATGTAATCTGTACTCATTAAAAATTTCGCTAACTCTATTCATCTAAAATTCTATTATCCTCTTTTTTAATCCATTCAAATGTTCTTTTAATCCCTGCTTCAAAAGTAACTGCTGGTGTAAAACCGGTATCATTAACTAGTGAACTTATATCAAGCATTTCCCTTGTCATTTCCAAACCATGAAATTCTAATTCTCCTAGCCCAAGCTGCATTTCAGGCGCCACTATATTTCTGATAATTTCAAGATAATCTTTTAAAGGCTTTGCCTTTCCGCTTCCAATAATATATTGTGATTTTTCTATACCCTTTTCGCCAATTAGACAAAAGGCCTTAGCCGCATCCTTTATATGTAAAAAATCATACATCTGGTTCCCATGACTAAATGCCTGATGTCTTCTTTCAAGTAAATTTTTTATCATATTGTTCACTAGCCTCGGTGCAATTTCACCTTCTCCGTAAACATTGATAATGATTGGCCATAAAAATTGTATTCCCAACTCCTTTGCAACTGCTCGTCCCATGGTTTCACTTGCCAGCTGTGCTACCCGATAATATTTATGCCTATCTTCTGTAAAAAAACGTCCTTTTTGATATAATAGTTCCATTTGAGTATAACTTCCGGCCCCGATGTACTTTTTGCAATTTAGAGCTGCTGCTGCTTCAATGGATTTCATTGTCCATGTGATATTATCTATCTGGGTTTTATAATTCAATAAAGCTTCTTTACTTAAGCCATCCCATGCAAATTGATAAAATACATCGTAATTCCGACCATCAATTAACCTAGGAAGTTTTTCCATTTCTTTTAAATCGCACTCTATCACAGGAATATTTAATCCATTTAATCGAAATGCATCTTCACTCATTGTAGTTTCCGGTTTAACTACTGCTACAACAGAAACCCCTTGCGATATCAATTGCCGAACAACTGCATTTCCAATAAATCCTGCCGCGCCACTGATAATTACATTTCTCATATTTTGTTTTTCTCCAATAATCTATTTGCTGCCTCTACAATATCCTTCCTTGTTTTATAATATGCATTTTCTAATGTATATGCTGCCGGTGTTGGTAAATCTGGTAAAGCTATTCTTTCAATTGGAGCTTTTAAATCCTTAAAAGCTTTTTCATAAACAACAGTCGCTATTTCTGCTGCTACTCCCCCCGTTTTCCATCCGGTATCCGCTATTATCAAATGCCTGGTCTTTTTAACTGAATCCAAAATAATATCTATGTCATACGGCTTAATTGTCCTTAAATCTATGATTTCTGCTGAAATATTTGTTTTTTCTAATTCCTCTGCAGCTTTTAATGTCTCTATCAGCATTGCCGAAATTCCTAAAATTGTAATATCCTTACCGGCTCTCCTGATTATTCCTTTCCCAAACGGAATTTTATACATCTTTTCGGGTACATTTCCACGTTGATTATAAACGTTTCTGTGATCTAAAAATAAAATGGGATTATTATCCGCTATTGCTTGCAGCATAAGACCTTTAGCATCGTAAGGTGTTGTAGGCATAACTATCTTTAGCCCTGGAATATGCATGAATAAACCATGCAGTGCCTGGGAATGCTGCGCAGCTGAGCCCCATCCTTGCCCAGTTACTGCCCAGATGACAAGGGGGACCGGACACTCGCCGCCAGACATATAATTATACTTAGTGGCATGATTAACGATTTGATCCATAGACAACATAAGGAAATCCGGCCTATTATGACAATATACTGGTCTCATTCCACTTATAGCAGCCCCCACAGCCACGCCTGTCAACCCTGTTTCTGCCAAAGGGGTGTCAAAAACTCTCTTCTCACCAAATTTCTTATATAAATCGGTAGTCGCACCAAACATACCTACTTTATCATTAATTCCTTGTCCCATTAAAAAAACATGATGATCTAATGCCATTGCCTGCGACAGGGCTTCCCTTATAGCTTCAGCATATGATAACTTTCTTATATGTTCATCACTGTGTCCATAGTCGCAATTTATTTCATCTTCTTTATTTATCACCGTCCAAGGCATTTATCTATCCCCACAATCCGTTAAATAATTCATCTGCATCTGGACAGGCGCTTTCTCGCGCATATACAAATGCCGCTTCTATTTCTTGTGCTATTTTCTTATCTTCTTCTTCTAATTGCTTTTCATCTACTAGATCTTCCAATATCAGTTTCCTTTTTAGCTTCTTAATCGGACAATTATTTTCCCAATTTTTAAGCTCTTGCTCCGTTCTAAATCGTCCATCTATACCATTTCCAATATTATGGTGATCTCGCAAACGATAAGTCATGCATTCCAGTAGCCTTGGGCCTTCCCCTTTTCTTGCAGCATTCACAGCAGTCTGCGAAGCCTCATATACATCTATTACATCATTGCCGTTTACCTTTTGAATTGGAAGAACCGTCTGAAACTTAGAAGAAATATCCTCATTCGGCTCTCTTCGATCCATTGGTGTTGCTATAGAGTATAAATTATTTTCACATACAAAGACTATCGGTAGTTTCTTTAGTTGAGCAAAACAAATACTTTCATAAACTGAGCCTTCTTCTGAAGCACCATCCCCAAAGAACACAACAACTACGGTATTTCTATTTTTCATTTGTTCAGCCAGTGCATATCCAGTTCCAATAGAAACATTGCCTGCTACGATCGATGAAGTCAGGGCAACTCCACAGTTCTTATCCATTAAGTGCATGGAAGCTCCACGGCCCTTACAACATCCCGTTTTCTTATTGTGCAGTTCTGCCATCATTTTATTTAGGTTTCCTCCCTTAGCCAAATAATGGCCATGACTTCTATGGTTGCTAAAAACAAAGTCCTCTTTAATAAGGTTTGAACATACACCTACTGCTACAGCTTCCTGGCCATCATACAAGTGAATAGGAGTATGCATTTCTCTGATCTCATTATTATAATTATCAGCAATTGCAGCCTCAACCATCCTTATACGTTTCATTGCTGTGTATAAACTTAAAATATCCATCTTATACTATCTCCTAAATATCGTAAGTTCTTATTTGAACACATTACCATTTTACGCATCTATAATATTTCTAAATATTGCCTAATACTATCTCTACATAACTCAGCTGTATTTTCACCCCTTTTTTCTTTTATTACAAAATTGCATGTAAACTCTATCGTTTCTTCCAAAGTCCGCTTTGGTTTCCATCCCAACATATCTTTCGCTTTTGTACTATCTAATTTAAGCACCTTGGCTTCATTTCGAATATGATCTTTACCTTTTATTACGCTATATGATGCATTCTCAAAATACCTTGCTGCCATTGCTGCTATGTGCCCAACTTGAACAAATCCATCTTTATTTGGTCCAAAATTATAGGCACCGTTATATTTCATTGTTACTCCGGCAGACTCATATAAATTTTTGGCCAAAAGTAAATATCCATATAAGACATCAAGTACATGCTGCCATGGTCTCACGGCATAGGGATTTCTTATCTTTGCTATTCTTTCATTCGCAAAACTATCTAACAAATATGGCATTAACCTTGATATGTTATTATCTCCAGGTCCAATTACATTACTTGCACGTGCAGTAGCAATACCTATCAGGCGTCCTTCTTCTCTGAAGAAAGTATCCATATAGCAACTTGTTAGTAATTCCTGACACACTTTACTTGTAGAATAGGGATCCTTTGCACCAAGTATGGAATCCTCTTTATAAAGTTCATCAGTCTCTAGATTCTGATAACATTTATCACTGGTTACTACCACTACTGATTTAATACTTTCTATTTGCCGTACAGTTTCCAATATATTTACCGTTCCCATGAGATTTGTACGCAATATAAAATCTGGTATTTTCATGCTGCCATCTAATGACGAATGTGATGCAAAATGAAATATAATTTCTGGTTGAAATGAACCTGCTATAAATGAAACTTTATCTTCATCTGCAATATCACCTTCTACGTGATATTGCAGATGAGGAGAAACCTTATGGTAAAAAGAATATGTATTAAGCGGTAATGAATAACCACATACCTTTGCACCAAGGAGTTCAAGTATTACACTCATCCACGTGCCTTTAAAACCTGTATGACCGGTCAGTAGGACCTTTTTCCCTTTGTAAAATTCCATTACATGATCTATATTATTCATTTATTCAATTTTCACCATATGTCCATCCATAAATGTCATAGCAATCTTTACATAACTCTAACTTTTCATATTCACATCTTGCCAATATCTCCCTATATCTATTTTCTATTGGCGAATTCCAGCAATCTAAAATACTATTTTCTAAAATATTTCCTAATGTCATTACACCATCCAAATCAGCGCAACAAGCCGTGATATCTCCATTCCATCTTACGGCTATCGTGTCAAAAATCTGTGGACAACATGTATATCTTTTCTTTATATTGTTTTGTTTTTCCTGAATACATTTAAAAGCATTTCTTGTATTTTCATTTTTTATTTTTTCTAATTCAATAAATTCTAAAGTAGTGATTCCAATTTCAACCTTGTCACAAATTTTGCTGCACAAATGACGAAAATTTTTTATGTCTTCTTCTTTTTCATTGGTAACAGATGTTCCAATCGTTATATATGGGAACTCATTATCTCCCCTAAGCCTGAAAAGCATTTTAATTCTATCCAAAAGATCCTCAAAAGCATCTTTTTGCCTTAATGTTTTATAGCCTTCTGCATCTATTCCCTGAAAAGAAAACTTAAGAGAATCTAACTTGACCTCAATTAACTCTTTTATCATATTTTCTTCTAGCAAACTACCGTTCGTAGTTAAATGAACTATAATTCCGTTTTCTTTTGATTTTTTAATAAAATCAATGCATTTAGGGTGCAACAATGGTTCACCTTGTCCGACAAATTTCAGAGCAATTGGATAGTGGTTAATTTCGTCAATCACCTTTTCAAATATTTCATCTGACATGTATCCCCGTTCTCTAGTACTTGTACCAACACCTGTTTTACACATAAGGCATTGGAAATTACAGTGATTGGTTAATTCGAACTCAATAATTTTGGGAAATTTAGGAAGATTTTGTATCTTATGCTCTGCTGTCCCATTATCTATTGTCTGGTATATTTGTTTTAATCTGTTAACCCTTTGCATTTTTATGCCTCCTGATATTTATATGTATTAACATATTCCTTTATTGTTTTGACCATATACTCCAGTTTTTTTTGATTCATTCCAGGATAAACTCCAATCCATAAAGACTGATTCATAATAATATCTGTATTACTTAAATCCCCTACTACTCTATAGCCTATCCTTGTTTTCCTCATTTCATCAAAGCATGGATGTTTTATGAAATTGCCTGAAAAAAGATTTCTTGTCTGAATATTTTTTCCTTCCAAATATTGGGCTAATTGACTACGTGTAAAACCAGCGTTTTTCTTTACTGTCATTAAAAACCCAAACCAGCTTGGAGCTGAATTGGGAGTGGGTTCCGGAAGAATAAGAAAATCTTCAACACATTTCAAATTTTCTTTTAAATATTTCCAGTTTCGTTTCCTAGCCGCAACAAATTTAGGAAGTTTTTTAAGCTGTGCACAGCCCACTGCCGCCTGTAGATCCATTGGTTTCAAATTATATCCAAAGTGAGAATAAACATATTTATGGTCATATCCTAACGGCAATTCACCGAATTGCTGTGTATACCTATGTTTACAAGTATCATCTACACCTGAAGCACACCAGCAGTCACGTCCCCAATCCCTAAAGGAATTTACAAGGCGAAATAACTGTGTGTTATTTGTACACACCGCCCCTCCTTCACCCAAAGTAATATGATGAGGCGGATAAAAACTATAAGTAGATAAGTCTCCTATTGTCCCTGTTTTTCGCCATTCACCGTTATAAAAATACTCTGTTCCTAATGCATCACAATTGTCTTCTATCAGCCATAAATTATACTTATCGCAAAAATCTTTGATATATTGAAGGTTAAATGGATTACCGAGTGTATGTGCAATAAATACGGCCTTTGTTTTTTTACTTCTTGCTTCTTCTAACCTATTAATATCTATGTTATAGTCAGGGATTGTAACATCAAGGAATACAGGTATAGCTCCATACTGAATAATTGGGGTAACTGTAGTTGGAAATGCTGCTGCCACGGTAATCACTTCATCTCCCTTATTAATTCTTCTGTCTCCCAATTTAGATGATGTCAATGCCATAAATGCACATAAGTTAGCAGATGAACCAGAATTTACTAAAGTGCAATGCTTAATATTTAAAAACTCTGCAAGTCCCATTTCAAACTCTTCCACATAGTGTCCAGCGGTAAGCCAAAATTCCAAAGCGGCATCTACTAAATTTACCATTTCATCAGAATCATAAATACGTCCCGAATATTGTATTCTGTCACCTTCCATATATTCTTTTTTATCTACATGATATTCTTCATAGTATTTAATGACTAATTCCCTAATATTGTCTCTTATTTCATTTTTCATTACTTATCCCCCATTGGAATTTAATAACCTTATATGCAGTGTCTTGATATACTAAAGCATAAAACAATTATTTTCTTATGATATATTGGTCTTTAAATCCAGAACTCATAATATAAGCCGCTTCCACTCCACAATTGATAGCACTAATTAGATAGTCACTTTTAGATAAAATATACATTTCTTTAATATAATCAAGTTCGTAATTATCTATGTTACTTGTAGAATTGTAAAACTTATCACCACTTTTAAAAGACTTTATTTTCTTTAGTTCTTTCATCGAAAACCTGTACCTATCTAAAAACAGAACATTTTCTTTTGAAAATATTTCTTGAAATTTGCTTATTGTTTCTGGTGCTTCGCAACTTAAATAAATATAACTACAATTCCATTTTTTGAAACATCTTTTACATATTCTTATTATCTCATTTAAACTAGGCTGACGCTGTTCTCCGGCCCTTTTTCTTGTCTTTTCATCTAATGACATTTTGCCTTCTCGGACGGCAACTGCCAAGATATCTTTTTTCCCCTGTATTACTGTCCCATATGCATTATCTAGTTCCTCTTGTATATCTTTTTTAAATCGTAGATTATTATGGGCAAATTCTCTCCAATATGCTAATTCCTTTTCATCAACATCAAAAAAATTCTTAAGCCGGATTTTATATGATTCATCCATTTTATTTGTGACTCTCATCATATTAATTCTTCTAGCAGTATTGCAAAACATAACATTCTGAGATTTTAAAACTTCAGAAACTGGTATATCATTTTGAATGTCAAATATATCATTAATAAAATTTCCACCCTTTTTACCCTTTATAGCTAATCTACGTAAAAGTCCTGGAGTATCATCTATTATAGGGATCCAATTCATTGCTTTTGCATATGATAAATCATTTAAAATAACTAAATATATTGCAAAGGTTCCGGCTCTCTTTGAAGTCACATCCGTAATAAAATAAATTATCTTATCTTGATTTAATGTTCCAAAACGCCATAGCTTTAGCGGGTAAACAAATCCTTCCACTTTCAGCATATAGGGATTGGTCCAATTTTTACGCTCTACATGCAAATTATCAATAATGGCTTTGCACACTTTTTTTACTTTCATCAAACACATCTCCTATTGTTTTCTAAACTGTTCTGCCGCCGGAATTGGATAGTTTACCGCATCTCCACCATTGCAATGATTACACATATCCAAATATCCTTTGTCAGAATATCCTACTTGAAATTCCAATATTATCTTTTTATCACGCTCATCTATATCGTTTAAATCTAAATAATCATCTTTTCCTACACCAAATTTTAAATTTGTCGAGATGCTTCGTGCCATAACACAATAGTAATATTTGTTTCCTCGTATTTCTCTGCAAAGAGTTCTACAATTATCAAATACCTGTATCAGTTCATCGCTGTTCCATTTTCTATCAACTGTCCTAAATCCGTAGTCTACCCATTTCCATTCTTTATCTCCAAGAATATAGGAAACGTACGCCTTCTCAAGTTGGTTTATCAACTGTTGATATTTCATTTCTAAACTCTTTATTGCTTGAGAGTAATTAGAAATACGTATCAAGATTTCATATTTACTGCACAATTTAAGAATATTTGTTTTTGGTATGATCGTCCCATTCGTTGTAATGGAAAAAATATTTATTCTGTCACGATACTTTTTGCCTATATATTCAATTATTTTCGAAAGATTAGCATATAGAAATGGCTCTCCTCCAATTAACACAAATTCCCTTACATAATCGACCTTAGAGAAAAAAACATCTGCACTTTCTTTTGCCATCTCAATACTCATATCTTGGCTATGAGTATCTACCGCAAAACATCCGTGTGCACAATCTTTACATTTAAGACTACATCTCTCTGTGACGCAGATTTGTGCTGTATCCACATATAAAAGAT
This sequence comes from Parablautia muri, assembly GCF_009917485.1. Lineage (GTDB taxonomy): Bacteria > Bacillota > Clostridia > Lachnospirales > Lachnospiraceae > Suilimivivens > Suilimivivens muri. The sequence goes on along the minus strand of NZ_QZDT01000009.1, from coordinate 44,127 downwards.
CAAATTCATAGAGAGATAAGATAGGAAAAATATATCCTATAAATTCTGTATATCTCCAATAATCTTCGCCCCTTATAAGTCCTTTACTGCCTAGCTGTCCTTCTATTGCAGGAATGTTTTTTTCGTTTGCGGCTATTACAATAAAGCCATTCCCACCATTATCTATATATTGTTCAAGTGAAATAACAGTTCTACCATCTATTCCTAAAACCTGTTTACTCAAATCGTTATCAATATAACCAGCAAAACATTTATATTTTTCCAAAGTTTTGACTAATTCTCCCCCTAATAACCCTGCTCCGAAAATATATATTTTTTTCTGTTTTTTTTGGAACATCTGAACCAGCTTTTCACCAAAACCATCTAATTCATGTCCTTTATTCATCCATTTCATCTTTTTACTCCTGTTCCATTAGACTTTTTATCATTTAATGTAGAATTCCATACCTATAAAGAATATCCTTATGTACATCAACATTAAAATCATTGGCAAAGACATGCATACATGTCGTTCCCCAAAGTAAAATAATTTTTTTAAACTCTATACCTGTCCATTTAAGCATCTGCATTGGAAACTGTTTCGAAATAACCTTATACTCCGGCATCAGCGTTGCATAATCTGCATTATCTGATGGATGCGGCTTAATGAATATCCTATCCGAATCATAATTTGACAAAATTTCTTTATATAGCTCTATCTGCTTTTCTACAGAAATTACATTATCTCCATTTACATAAGCATAAGCTTCTGTTAGAAAAATAATATTTTTGCCATTTTGAACTAAATTTAATATTTCACAATATGGAAATGAAAATATATTTGAGATCATTCTTTTTTCTGCTTCACTTTTTAGTTTCCATAATGCTGACGGCACAATACGCTCTGCCTTTGTCTCTAATTCCTTCGGAACATCCATGAGACCTGTGAGGAATACCTTACTCACATTCTTATCGAAACCAAACGGATAATATGTATTTCCATTATCCAAAATATTATGATAGGTCACGGCATGTTTAAAATCATAATTTGCATCGCCATCTTCTATAACGGTAATTGTATTTTCAAAAAAACTCCTTGAAAGGAGCATGTGATCATGGCCATAAATAGGAATATCCTTTTGTCGAGCGTATGCGGCAATCATATAACAAATATCATAAAATTCTCCGGCTTCTTCCTCATAGAGACATAAAATATTATTTGCAGTCATTTGCTCTACAACCTTTGACGGAAAAAATCTCTCAGCCAAAAATAAAGAGTTTTTCCAGTCCGGAAGCACTAAAGTACTTAAAAGCGCTGTATAAGAAGTGCCGACCAAAACAATATTACTTATATTTACTACCTCATTGTTTACCATCTTTTTAACAATTTCTATGGTAGACTGCTGCTTATGTGCAAAATAATCCGTTTTTACTACTTTTAATGAGGCTGTTATTAAATAAGGAGATATTGGCACTGCATTTTCAAATCTTTTAAGAATTCCACTGGAAATATTAGGCCAGTCAGACAATACCATTACCAGTACATTAACTTCTTCATATTTCATAAAAAATGTTTTCAATGCCGTATTATCTATCGAAAAAATTGGAATACCGTCAAAAAATTCCATATCATGTGATCTATCGATAAAGCAAATTATATTGACCCATTCTTTTAGTTCAAAATACATTTCCTTACCAAGGAAATCTAAACCGTAAATAACAACAGGTTCCCCTTTTTGAAAATATTTTGTTATAGAAATCCCTTTTCTTTTTAATCGAAGTAGGTCAAAGGCAATATTTCTTTGATGCTCTGTACTAAATCTCATCGTGAAAGTCTCCTTTTACTTTTCCATTGCGATATCGTAAATCAACTTAAGTCCCTCATCATGCTGACAGTAATATTGATGCAGATATTCCATCATTTTAAAATCGTCTGCCGAATCAATATCTAATACCAAAAAATCCGGCATTATAGCAATTCCGCATCTGTATTCCAAAATTGTTTTTTTTATTTCTGATTCCAAAAATCCTGGTCTGTATGCATATATGCTGGCATTTAATTCATATGTTGCTGATACCTGTTGCCTAGCAATAAAATCGGATTGACATATTTTACCGAAATAATTATTTTTCTTTTTTTCCACCATATTAAAATACGGACTGCGTCTGGATTTAACAACACTGTATACTAAATCGTAATTTTCATTAGCGCTGTAGTTAGCCAATACATTTTCAATATCGCAAATCCGTCTCAGAGGTGAAGTTATATCAAGATCGATTACAACATCAATAACCCTATCTTTTTTCATGGTCAGATATGTATCTTTAATAACATCAATTTTGGCTACCGTATCCCCCGCCAAATTTTCCTTTCGATTCACCAAACTGACAAACGGGAAAATAGTTTGTTTACTTACAATATCCATCAATTCTTTACTGTCAGTATTTAATGCTGCAAAAATACGATCTTCAGGATGAGCGTCCTGATATAAACGGATAGCCGCTAATGTGTAAAAAATCAATGGAACATTATTCATCATTTTCAAATTCTTATTTTTAAATCCTTTTGAACCAGCTCGCCCACATATTGTATATAAAATATTCATATAATTCCTCTTGCAATACGGAGAACTTCACATGCATTTTCCAGATCATTATCGCAGATACATTGGCCCCCCATAATATTGAAAAAATGTTTTAGTTCACGCTTCTGAAATTCGTTACGTTCCTCTTGCAATTCAATCCTTTTTCCCTGTTTAAGCCATTCGATTTGTTGTTTTATAAGATCCACGATTATGGTATCTTCATTAGCAAACAGTTCTATTTTGCGAATGGTTTCTTTGCCAAAATAATCAAGATGTAATTCCACGATTTTATCTTCATATTCAGCAATATAAACAGCAATATCATCTGAATCTATCTCCAGATCGGATTTTCGGCGTATAAAGCATTTCATATCTCTGGGCTTCCCAACTAAATAGTGTAGATAATCCCATTCGTGGATCAAATCAATAGAAACGCCTCCGCCCAGCCTTTTATGTGCACTGTAGGTATCTCTGTAATCAATTCCCGGGCGCCAATCAGGAAGATAACTAGAAGATATGCATCTGATAGAATAAATACTGGAAAAATCAATATTTTTTTTTACATACTGAATTACATTGGTATATCTTAGTGGGCAGGCAACATAATATGTTTTCTCTGATTCTAAAAAGCGCCTAATGTCTTCGGTGCCTGTTTGGAATACAGGCTTTTCGATAAAAAAATGATCGCTTTTGTCTTGGTACCTGCATAACGAATCATAATGCATACTAGTCGGATTCGTAATAAATACAGCATCATACCACGGCTCCAATTCATATATATTATATACAGTTCTATCTATTATCTCGCCCAGTTCTCTAGTCAGTCTTTTTCCTTTACCACTGCGAAATACTGTGATGCAGCCATTAGGACACAATTCTTTTAGATTATTTATATGCTGCCTGGCAATAGAGCCTAGGCCTATGAATAAAAACTTCATTCTATGCGCCCTTCTATTTTATCGATTATCTTTAAAGTATATTTATCATCCTCAAGTGAATACCGTGGCTTAGTATGTTTATATACCATACTTAAAAAATCTCGAATTTCTTCTTCATATCGATTTTCAATAATATTATCTGAGTATCCTTCTTCATGGATAATTGAGTCATATGTTTCTATAGGTTTCATTTTTTTTGTGTCTGACTCATATATAAACAAATCGTCATTATGGCCACCCCAAAAAAGATGAATATCTTCTCCGATAATTTCCAAATGAGTAGTTGCTTTTCTTGAAACGATGTCTACGGCAAATACACCAATATTTCCATTATCATGTTTAAAACTAGCTATAATACTGTCACTAAAATCAATGTCCAAGTCTGTACATTTTTGTGAGATCGAAGATATTGCATTTATTTTTCCAAAAGTATCAATAAGCCATGGCATTTGTATTGCATAAATTTCCCTTACACCGTTTGTTTCTTTTTTTCCAATAAAAAAATCTTTATAGCTTTCCCACGGATGCCAGTCAGGCAGATATTGCCCTACATGATAAATATATGTAACCGGTTTCTTATGCTTTTTTACAATTTTGTCAATAGCCATTATCCTTTTGTCATATAGCATAGTGCTAGACATAAATATAGTTGTTTTATTTTCTTCGGCTTTTGCCATAATAGAATCATAATCTTTATCAACCAGGTTCAACTCCGTAAATACATTTATTCTGGCGTTTACCAATTGCAGTATAATTTCCGCATGATGTCCTGGCGAGGTACATACAAATGCCAAATCCGGCAGATGATCTATAGCCTGCCCTAAATTTTCATGCCCTTGATGACCGGCTTTTCTAGCCTGCTCAAGACGTCTGGGATCTCTATCTACACAAACAAAATGCACATCCCCGATCAATCTCTGCAAAAGGCGTATCCTCCGTTTCCCCATAGAGCCATATCCCACAACTAAGACTTTCACTTTGTGTCTTCTCCATCTATAATTCTATTTTGTACTTTAATTATTTTTTTCTTCCATGTATTTGAATAAGCATCTGAAAATTTTTCAAAATGAATATCCAGATGATTTTTCTTCTCAATCACCAATGCCCATTCATAGAACTTATCAGGCATTAAATCAGTATATTTTGCATTTGCAAAATCACCCCTATAAGTAAAATACCGTTCCTGTTTCAAGTAAGCATATTGTCCAAGTTGAGATACCAAACTTTTTACATTCGTAAAATAATTTGGATGTCCTTTTTTTCTAGCAGCTTCTTCTGCAATGAGTGCCTGTTCATCGTCATCATAATATTCAGTATTTTTACCGGTGACCAAAATACTTCCCCCAACTTTGCTAACCCGGAGCATCTCACTAATCGCATTCTCCTGATAGCAGGCATCAAATACGCCATAACAAATTATTTTATTAAAATAGTTATCCTCAAATGGAAGTCTTTCTCCTTCGGCCACAATAAATTTTTCAGCATCTTCAGGATACCTGCTGATACATTCATCAATCATAGCCTGGGAGATATCTATCCCATAATAATCAGTTATTCTATTAAAGAAAGGATAAAACCTTCCAAAACCACATCCATAATCCAGTAATTTATCTGTTTTTTCGTAGTGTAAACTTTCAAAAAATTCTATTATTATTTTCTCACCAGGAGTTTTATAATCACCTGATGTTGTTTTCTTAATTCTGCTTATAGCTCCTTCACTATTTGCTTCTTCTGTCATCGCTTTCCAGTATGTTGTGTATTCCTTATTCCAATATTCTTTTCTATTCATTACACTATCACTCCACAATCATAAAAATTCTTTTTAAGAGATATTTCTTTTTCAAACAAATATCTCTTGATTATCTCCACTATTTTTTGGGAAGTCTTACCATCGCCATATATGTACATTGGTTTATGCTTCCTTGCTCTAGCTGCATTTATGGCATACACAATGCTTTCATGTGTAGGTTCACAGGTTATCACCGTTTCAGCCATAAATCGCCCTTTTTGTCTGTCACCAATGTTCACTGTCGGGGTTCCAAGCACCGGAGCTTCTATGATTCCGCTGGATGAATTGCCAAGCATAAATGAGGCATACTTAACGGCACTCAAATATTTTTTCATCCCTAAATTAGAAACTAACTTTGTATTTTTTATATGTTTTTTGGCATATTCACTTAGTATCCGGTTTACATCATCACCACCTGAATCAGCATTTGCCATTGTGATCAAATAGAATAATTCATGTTCCTGATGCATTGCCATGCAAAGCTCTTTTGTTTGTTTTTCTGCCATAAAAGTTTCCAATGTTACCGGGTGATATGTCACCACGGCATAGTTCATACTAGCAGGAATTTCCAATATATTTTTGATCTCGCTTTCTGCCATCAAGCTTTCATGTAATATGTTCTCAGCTCCAAGAGCGCCAACATTAAAGACCCTGCTTGGGCTCTCTCCTAACTGGATGACTCTTTTTCTATAAATTTCCGTTGATGTGAAATGTAGAAAACTCATCTTTGTAAGAGAATGTCTGATACAGTCATCAACAGCGCCTTGCGTTACTTCCCCTCCATGGATATGGGCAATTGGGATATGTTCATTCATTGCGGCGGCTGCAACACTTAACATCTCTGTCCTGTCTCCCAGTATCACCAGCATATCTGGTGGATCATTAACAAAACAATGTGCAAAACCTTTCAATGCATTTGCCATTGTTTCTGAAATATCACAGGGTAGATTTCCCTCAGTCATAATAGGAATTTTGTGAGAGATAGGAAATCCATCTTCTTCTATGAAAGAAACAGTATAACCATATTTTTTTGACAGATGTGTTCCTGTCACTATCAATTCAAGTTCTATATCCGAATCTTTTTCAATTGCTCGGATAAGCGGTGTCAATATGCCATATTCAGCTCTTGTAGAAGTTACGACTGCTACCTTTTTCATAATTCAATCAATTCATCTTCTTCGAAGCAGCGTGCTGCTTTCTTTCCCAAAATTTCATTCCACTTCATAGGAGAAATACCAGTCCCAGGTCTTTTTGTTGTAAGGTTTTCTTCTGTAAAAGGCTCTCCATATTTGATAGTTTTTGCAGCGACAATACTCTTTCGGGCAATGTTTTTATTTTTTAATTCTGAGACTGTAGGTTTCTTAATATTTGTACCACGTGCGAGCTCTATATTCCTTATACATTTAATCATGTCCTTTAATTCATCAGGCTCAAGACTTGCCTTATGATCTGGCCCTGGAAGATTTTTATCCAAAGTAAAATGTTTTTCAATGATCTCTGCACCCATAGCAACTGCGGCCAACGCAATTTCTATTCCCTGAGTATGATCCGAATATCCAATTGAACATCCAAACTCTTGTTTCAATGTTTCCATTACATTAAGATTGACTTCTTCTATTGGGGCTGGGTATTCTGTAGTACAATGTAAAAGGGTTATATCTTTTGTTCCATTATTTTTTAGTGTGTTTACCGCATCATAAATTTCACTAAGTTCACTCATACCAGTTGACAATATTACCTTCTTTTTTGTACGGCCTATCTCTACAAGATATGGATAATTAGTAATTTCTCCGGATGGAATTTTCCAGATGTTCTGAAATTTATTTAAAAAATGTACGCTTTCAATATCAAATGGCGTAGAAAGGAACTGTATTCCGGTTTTTATACAGCAGTTAGCTAATTCGTTAAAATCCTCAAATTTAAGAAGAATATTTCTAAGCATTTCTTTCTGTGATTTCTTTTGCCCTGTATTCTTTTGCTGATATTCTGCCATTTGAGCAGATTTCGAAACCAGAGAATCAATGTTTGCAGTTTGAAATTTTACTATATCCGCGCCACAATCTTTTGCTGTCCAAACCAACTCTTTTGCCATAGAAAGGTCGCCGTTATGATTAACCCCCGCTTCTGCAATAATTAATGTCCTACCCATATCTTACTTAACCAATCCCTTTACTAGCTGCTTATTTTCTACATCACATAGTACTGTGCTCCCAGCTCCAATCAGCGAGTGACTTCCTACTTTAATTCCTTGGATGATAGTAGTCCCTGCACCAACCAGTGAATGGTTTCCGATTGATACACCACCACACAATACTGCCCCTACTGCTATATGTGAATATTTACCAATCACGCATTCATGTTCTATAATTGCACCTGTGTTAATAATTGCCATTTCATGGATACGGGCATCTGCATTAACAATTGCATTTTTTCCAATAAATATACCCTTCTCCATGACCGTATATTCTGATACACATGCTGAAGGATCAATTATATTAGGAATAATAAATCCTAAGTCACAGGCTTTACGATGTAAAGATTCTCTTAATTGTGTGTTTTTTATACTTCCAACCGTAATAAAAGCCTCATGAAATCCTGCATTTTTTAATTTGCTTAGCATTTCATCGCCGCCAACAATCCTTATATCCAAAATCTCTCTACAGGAAGGGAAATGCGGATCTGTAACTACAACTTCATCATACAAATGCAACCTTTTCACAGTATCAATTACCGATTTGCAGTGCCCGCCACCACCTATCAGAACCAATTTTCTCATATTAACAGCCATGCCTTTTTCGTAATTTATTCACTTTGTTCTCCCGACATAATACTGCATGTGATAAATTTATTTTTCGCACTACTCCTTGTATTCATTATGCATTATAAACATATTTTTCTTTTATACCATCACGCAGCAAAACCACCCTGGCAATCCCGTAGCCATTATTTGTTGCAATTCCTATCGTATCCACATCATGTAGTGATATCGTATTTGTATCAAACGTATATGTCCATTTTCTTTTTGGAATGGATACATCAAAATTCTCCCAGATATATTTCCCATTTTTTGTCTTTAAGGCAAGAAATGGTTGTGGTCCAAAGATATCATGATCAACCGTAACCACAAGACATTCATAATTGCCATTTATTACAATATCTGCATCAAGACAATAATTGTTATAGGATAAATTCAGTGCTTTCCGCATTGCATCAACTGCGTTACAGTACTCAAACCGAACTTCCGGGATGTCCTTATGCGCTATAACAATCATGTTTCTGATTCGATTAATTTCGAATTCCATATCTTTATAATCGTGATCCGTAAAAGCCAGAATAACATTATTCCCTTCAGATGCAGACTTAAAAGCATTATTTACATGCTGTTGTGTTATTTGCCTGGTTCTTGCATACATATTCAGGCAACGGGTTATCCATCTTCTACAGGCGCCTTTCAACTGATAATCATCGTGAGCCGGATGATATGGGAACCATTCTAGAGGAGCATGTCTCCAATCGCCAAATCTACCATCGGCAAGGTCTGTTTGTCCTGTTTCAGTTATTTCCGTTGACTGATTTCCGTAATCAAATGGTATCCACTGTTCCAGAAACCAATTAGAATCTGGTCTTTCTGTATGAAATCCTGGTCTGAATGCAGTAGGAAACCAACAACGGTCGATAATTTTTCTGGTCAATATTTGATTTAAGTTTTCTCCACCCCAATATGATGTCCCCGAATCATTATAATTTCCTGATATCGGAAGTGGATGATAATGGAATCCAATAAAATCACCAGCTTCTTGTTGGTTTATTAGAGTTAGATACCTATCAAATATTTTATGATATCCGACATCCCTTTTCCTTGGATTTTTCCCTGTAAATCCTACATGATCCATGCAGAACCAGTTATATATCCATCCATTTCCATTAGAATCCTGTAGTTTGTTTCGGTAATCACTAGATGTTACAACATCTAACATTTCATGGATTTCTTCCCAGGAGCCTCTTGTCGTAATTCTATGTATATCTACTATGTTTTTTACGGCATCTTCTTTCCCTTTAAGATCCATTTCACCTTTTTGCAATCGGAGCAGGTTTTCCCTTGAAGGCTCTATCTCAAAACCAAAAATATTTTTTATCTGTTCAAAAGGCACAGTTGAAGCTTCGTATAAAGGTCCTTCTGTATCCACACAATGTACTATGTATACTGTTCCTTTCATATCAACCTCCCTTTCAGCAAGTGAAATTATGATTAATCCTATCCTCCATCTTTTTCATTTCCTCAAATTCGCCCATATCCAGAAAAGAATTTTCGCTGATTGGGAACATTCCCACCTTATGTGAATCTGTTATAAGCTGTTCTGCCAAATCTGTCATATGAAATATTTGCCCTCTGGGAATTTTTTTTAGATGTTCCGGGTTTATTACATACATTCCCGTATTAATAAAATATGACATACTTGGTTTTTCTTCTATTGAAGAGATAATTCCTTGCTCCTGGGAATGTATTACGCCATAAGGGATAATCGTATTTTTCAGAGCTGATACTATGGTTAATGCATTACCGGATTCTTTATGGTACTTTAAAATTTCCTCGTAATCATCCTCAATCAATGTATCACAGTTGCTGACAATAATTGGTGTATTAAATTCCTCTTTTATAAGCTCTATACTTCCTGCTGTTCCCAAAGGAATATTTTCTTCTATATAATGAATTGTATAATCAGGATTAATCTCATTAAAATAAGACTTGATCATTTCTTTCTTATAATTTATTGTAAGATAAAATTCATTTACGCCATACGTTCTGAATTTCCCGATAATTCTTTCCAGTATTGGTATATCGCCTATGGGAATAAGCGGCTTAGGAAGGATTTTGGTATATGGATACAAACGTGTTCCTTTTCCTCCGGCCATGATGATTACTGGTATTTGGGAAAGTGCCATACAATTTTTATTTTTTTTGCCAAGGCTATTATTATAAAATATGATATCTTCAATTATTCGGTTTGAATCTAAAATTGGTACAGAATTAAGGCCTTCGACAGACATGTACTCCTGTGCTTTCTTGCTCTCATGTGCCAATAAATATTTGGTATTGGTATACATAACCTGTTTAGCCTTACCATTTAAATCACCTGTTTTGATGATCCATCTTCTGATATCTCCATCAGTAAGACTGCCAAGCATTCTTTTATCTTTGTCAACGATATATAATATTCCTTTATTATTCCTGTCGATTTTTTGCATTGCTTCAACAATAGTAAGGTCCTCGTTACCCTCATATTGTTTCAGCTTTTCGATATTAGTTCGCAACTTATCACATCTTTCTGTCTAAAGATTTTTCTTTTTCTATATGTTCAAAATCCGGCAAATAGCCACTGAGGATTTTTACAATTTCCTTTTTTGTAGTACTGTTTTTTTCGAAAGCACTGAGCAAATTATTAAAAAGTAGATCGATTTTTTTTCGGTCAGGTATCTCTTTCCCAACAATAACTCCTAGCGAATCAAAACGCGTCATGTCTACCAATTCTGAATCAGTATAAAATTCTTCATAAGCTTTCTCGCCAGACGTATCTGAGACAGAAAAGTGTACCGGATACACCTTACTGCCATTTACTAAATCCTCTGCTTTATTTAAAGCTTCTTCATCAGAACCACACAAAAACACATCATACCCATATGTTTTTAACAATGAGACAGCTATAGAATCAAATGTCATCATTTGTGTTTCCTTAAGCTTGGGAATAAAAATTTCTCTGTTTCCTCCTATCATGCAGGCAAGCAAACATATTTGTCCACTTTCCTTCGGAGATACAAAGTAACGCCTGACATCTAAAGGTGCGCTTATTGGCTGGCATCTTGCTATTCTGTCTAAAAATCCTGCTAGAAGTGAACCGTTAGAAAATGCTACATTAGCAAATCTTGCCGTTTTTACCGGAAACTTATCTGAATAGCTAAAGATAACATCTTCCATCACTCTTTTGCTTGCACCCATGATATTCACTGGATTTGCCGCTTTATCGGTGGAGACACAAAAATACTCTTCAGGCGGATACTGCGTAAGTAATTCCAGTAATTCTTTCGTGTGTAGCACATTATTTTGTATAAGTGCTTCCACGGAATATATATCTTTCTCGGTTCTTACATGCTTATGTGCTGAAAAATTAGCAACTACATCAAAGCCACCTCTATTTATAAACATCTTTTTAAATACCGGAGTTGCATAATCCATTGGATATGTTATATAATCATCAGGTATGTATATTCCCCTAGTATTGCGTAGATTTCTTGTGAGTTCTGCCAAAGCATTTTCATTAATATCAACAACTACTAATGCTTTTGGCCTAAATGGAAGAATGGCTTGAATAAATGATGAGCCTATACTGCCGGCTCCACCAATTATTAAAATGGTTTTATCTTGAATCTTTTTTGACAAATTTTTCTGGTTGCGTACAATATCTGTCCAAAACATACTTTCCTGACGTTTGGTTACATACTTAGATATAAATTCATCAAGATTAAACACATTGTTTGTCATGGTATTCCTTTCTATTAACCTCATTCCTTATACCAAATTATTTTGTGAGCAGATATTCTACGTCCCTTTAGCCACGAAACAATTTCCTCCTTGACTGTCTCGGAGAAGATTGCCACGACTATATAATCAAAATCCAAATCTTCGTTTACTATATCTATACTTTTTACATCACTTTCACTGTATTCCTGATAATTTTTGTCGACCCAGGCAACTATACTACAATAGGAAAGCCGCGCAATTTGTTCATAATATATTTTTCCTACTTTCCCAGCTCCCCAAAGAATAATTTTTGTTCCGGAGGGAACCAGATGAAAGGGGAACATATACTCAGATTGAGAAGTTATATCTCCATAATATTCTTTTCTGGTTTCTGCCAAAGAAATATAAAGATAATCAATCTGCTTCTGCGCATTAGGTATTAGCATTACTGTATTTATTAAATGGTTATACCAAACATACAATTTTTGAAAAAAGTCGTCATTACGTACATATGCTGGTATACTATCTGATGTTTTTCTATAATGATAAGGATTATTTTCTAATATATACATTGAATTGACCCACTGCATAAGTGGATATAAAATCAGGGAATCTTCTGCATAATTCAGTTTCCCTAAACCTCCTGTTAGGCCATAACTTTTAAGCACAAGATCCCTTTTAAAAATTTTGTCGCACAGTGACTGTGTTAAACCTATTCTATTCTTATCAAAATCCCAGATGATTGATGGGTATATCTTCTTTTCAATATCATACCTGTTATATTCGCCGAATCTATAATTTGATTCAGGAAACGTTCTACCCTTATCACCTTTTTCAAGTATCTTTCCAAATACTATGACATCTATCTTTTTCCGCATATACTCATCGGTCAGTTCGTATGTATTTGGATCTATCCAATCATCTGCATCAACAAAAGTAACATATTCACAGTCACATGCTAGCAGTCCATTATGTCTTGCCTTCAATTTTCCCGAATTTTCCTGATGAATTACCATTATCCTTCTATCTTTTTGGGCATATTCATCACATATTAAGCCACTTTTATCTGTTGAACCATCATCAACTAAAACTATTTGCAAATCCGTATATGTTTGTTTACATAAACTCTTTATACATTCTTCCAAATACGCATCCATGTTATAAATAGGAACGATTACCGCTAGTTTTTTCATAAATCCCTCAATTCATTTATCATATACCATTCTCATCACTACCGTTTGATAAACAAAAAGGGCAGACACAGACTATCCGGGCCGCCTGGCGCTTTTGCTTCGGACAAGAAAAGGACTGTTACATTTTCAAATACATTTTATTTACACTATTTTCTCCTTGTACAATGTTATGGCAGAGTATAAATATGCATAAATTACACAGTCCCAAAATGTATACTTTTTGGAATTAAATTAGTGTGCACTAAAAACAAATAAATTTTAGCACATTGTAATCAAAAATTCAAGTTTTTCTGTCTTTTCATCTATGCGAAATAAATGGAAATAGATATTCCCACAAATTATAATAAAAGATTTATGGGCTGAAGAACCGATATTTAATGAAATACAACAAACGCTATTGGTAGCAGCCTTTAAAAATATGATAGAGGCAGATGACGCTGCTCAGGAATACGGTTCCAAGGAGGAGCTTCCAACATTTATTTATAAGAATTGGCAATAAAATATAACAAATTTACTAAAACCACATAATAATCATTATGGAAATTCCTTTCATTTAAACCACTATGCATCATTAACGCTAAAGTTTCCAGTTGAGTATTTATTGTTCCATGGTATACTGTTTATAACAGCTGAAACCTTCACGGCTGCGTGCATTGGGGAGGATACAGTAACAGTAATAAATTTCCAATAACTTCCAGAATTAACCGTCAGTATATTAAGGTGATGTCTGATTTTATGGATCTATAAATCAAAAAATAATTGTGAGGAAATAGATATGGATGGTCGTGGTATTGTTGATTTAGGGATACAAAATTTTGAGCAGCTCCGAGAACGAGATGCTTTTTATGTAGATAAAACGAATTTTATAAAAGACTGGTGGGATAACGGCGCCACCGCCACATTGATTACCCGCCCTCGCCGATTTGGGAAAACTTTAAATTTAAGCATGCTGGAATGTTTCTTCTCTAATAAATATGCAGACAGAGGAGACATGTTTCAGGGACTTTCCATATGGAACGAAAAAAAGTTTAGAAGTCATCAAGGAGCATACCCTGTAATATTTTTAAGTTTTGCAAAAATAAAATCTACAGATTATGCAGGGATGGAGTATGCAATTACAAAGATTATTTTTGATATCTACGAACAAAACCGTTATCTGCTTGAGGGAGATGTGCTTAGTGACAGGGAAAAACAATACTATGAAAGTATCGTACCTGGAATGGAGAAAAAAATAGTGGTAGATGCCATTAATGCGCTGACTAATTTTGTAAGCCGCTATCATAACAATCGAGTCATAATTTTGCTTGACGAATATGATACGCCTATGCAGGAAGCATGGTTGTCAGGTTATTGGAATGAAGCAACCGATTTTTTCAGAGGTTTTTTTAATGCTACATTTAAGTCTAACCCCTATATGCTGAAAGGTTTGATCACCGGAATCACAAGAATTTCTAAAGAGTCTATCTTCTCGGATTTAAATAACCTTGAGGTGCTAACAACTACTTCTAATAAATTTGCACCTTACTTTGGATTTACGGAATCAGAAGTTTTTCAGGCATTGGATGATATGGGATTTTCAGAGGAAAAACAAGGGGTAAAAAAATGGTATGATGGTTTTACATTCGGTAATATAGCAGATGTCTATAATCCATGGTCAATTAGTTCCTTTATTGGAAATGGTGCGGTATACAAATCCTACTGGGCGGATACTAGCTCAAACGGACTTGTAAACAGGCTGATACGGGAGAGCAGTGCAGATATCAAAAAAGACTTTGAATGGCTGCTCAATGGTAAGACTATCATAATTCCAATTGATGAGCAGATGATATATGATCAGCTTGGTAAGGATGAAAATGCCCTTTGGAGCCTTTTGCTGGCAGGCGGTTATCTGAAAGTAGTATCTATCGATAATTCTCATATAGGCGACAGCCTCGAGGATGAAAAGTATGAATTAGCCCTGACCAACCATGAAGTAAGGAGAATGTTTGCAAAGATGATACGTGGATGGTTCAACGGCAGGAGCAAATCAGGCTATAATGAATTCATCAAAGCGCTTTTAGAAGATAACATAAAAAAAATGAATGCTTTCATGAATAGGATTGCACTTGAGACATTCAGCTCCTTTGACAGCGGAAAAAGGCCCTCACAGGATGCTGAACCGGAACGCTTTTATCATGGATTTGTGCTGGGAATGGTTGTTGACCTGTCAGACAGATACAGAATCAGGTCAAACAGAGAAAGCGGTTATGGAAGATACGATGTAATGCTGGAACCATTTGATAAAAAAGACAAGGCATTTATTTTTGAATTTAAGGTTCTTGACAAAGTTGAAAACGAGTTGAGCCTTGAAGAAACGGTTGCAAATGCTCTTGCCCAGATTGAGACGAAAAAGTACGAAGCAGAGTTAGTCGCGGATGGTATTTTACCGGAAAACATCAAAAAATATGGGTTTGCTTTCGAAGGGAAAAAATGTTTGATTGGGTGATGGGATGTAAGAAAAAGATTCTCGCGGGCAATGAACCAAGTGGGGCCTTATCCTTATTCTATGACTACTTATTTTTATGTATAAGAGACGCCCCAAAATAGATACAACACATCCTCTTTTAGCATTAAGAATTAGAATATATAATCCGATATAAATTTAATAAAAATTTATTTTTTATCAAATAATGAAAAATCTATACAGGAGGCGTATACATCGTGGTTATCATTCATAATATGACAGCAATGAATACAAATCGTATGTTTAATTTGACCAACAAGAGTCAGGCAAAATCTACGGAGAAACTATCCTCAGGATATAAAATCAATCGTGCCGCAGATGATGCGGCAGGGTTGGCTATATCGGAAAAAATGCGCCGCCAAGTAAGAGGACTCACCCAGGCTTCCGCCAATTCGGCGGATGGAATTTCCTGCATCCAGACAGCGGAAGGCGCTTTGACGGAAGTTCACGATATGCTGCAGCGTATGAATGAACTGGCCGTCAAAGGCTCCACAGGAACCCTAACTACGGAAGATCGGGTCTATATCACCTTGGAAGTCAGACAGTTAATGAATGAAATTGACCGTGTACATTCTGCCACAAGCTTTAATGACCAGAATCTTCTGGACGGTACTTTCCAAAACAAGCAGTTACAGGTAGGCGCAGAACCCGAACAATATGTATCTATTTCTATTGGCAATTTTTCCAGTAATGATTTGATTGCCAGCGCCCTTGCCAAGGGAATCTGTTATCAAACAAGCGATCACACACCCTCTTGTTTTGTTACGGATGGCCCTGTGGATCCAACAACAGTTCCGGGAGATCATGTTTTCTGGGCTCCTTTGGCCAGCAGCAACACAACATTTGCTAAGTTTGATTATGTAGATGTTAATACAATTAAACCATGGGGTTCACCCGGGCACTGTCATCTTTTAGCCGCTTATGATTTGACCATTTTTCATAGCTTTTCTTATAACGCAATCACAGATGAAAATGTTAAAAACAGACTCACTACCGATATTGATGACAGGACTGCAGTCGGATCAGGCTCCGAAGAAGTTTTAGTTGACAATCCTCCCTGCATGCACCAGTTTGACGCTTTAAATGCTTTCGTTAAAAGCGCGATTTCTGATGTATCCGAGACCCGTGCCAACCTTGGCGCCATACAAAACCGTTTGGAACACACAATCAGAAATTTGGATAATATTGTGGAAAATACTACTGCGGCAGAGTCTTCCATTCGTGATACAGACATGGCTGCAGAAATGGTAAAGTATTCCAACAATCGTATAATCGCCCAGGCAGGGCAGACTTTGCTTGCCCAGGCGAATCAAAGTAAGCAGGGCGTATTGGCTTTATTACAATAGACACGTTCATTTGATGATTGTTGCAAAAATTTTGCAAACCGCTACTGAAGGATGCACTCCTTCAGATTCTTTTCTTAATATAAAGTTAGCTCGCGAAACAGGTTGATTGTTGTTTTGATATCTGACTGCTTATAATGGAACTGTTTTCTGAAGATAATTTGCTTTTATGAAACAGACCTTCGCCACGATTAACTTTGCAGTAACGCCAGGCTGCAGCATTCATAAATGCAGGAAATAATACAATAATAAAATTGGTTGATGGAGTAATATATACGATAAACGAAGAAGATTTATCCCAGGAGATACTAAGAGAGTTTTGTACCAAGGAGCATGAGGATGATGTAATTTGTGTGATTCAAAAATGCGGGAATAAATTATATATTAATGGTGAAGATATAAAAAATCAGCAAATTGATGAAAATTGTTAAGAAATACTTCAAGAGAATGTTTTTTCGCAAATATATACAAATAAACATATTTATGGACCAGTGCCAATTTTAGATCCGGAGGGAAATCCGATTGTATTAGCAAAATATCATGCAACAAGCTATAGCCATCTTTATAATTGTGATATACAGCGAATAGATACATCGGTATTTAATTTATATGAATGCGTATGTCTTTATGGAGTAAATGAATACTCAGTTTTAATGTACCAGTAATGCTTCAATGAATATAGTGGGAAAGTCGTTTTGTTTGGTGATGAGTGGGAAGAATTACTGGCGGGTTAGGGCTGGTATCAATGGCGGGGTATTGCAGCATATTGACGGATACCGAAAACGTGTTTTGAAGGAACCGGAAAAGACACTTGGCGTACTGAACCGTGGAACAGATTATGCTGCATCAAAGCCGCCCGGCCATGCAGTTCAAGCAACACCTGAACAAGTAATTGAGAAAATAAGAGAACTTTCTAAAGGGGAATGGAGCTTTAAAAACATTTTTGTAGCTACGGAGGATGCCCAGGCGCTTGAAAAGATGAAGACAGCATTTGGGAATAGGGTCAAATATGTAGACCAAAAACGATTTGTCTTACAAAAAGGAGAATACATAGCAGGCCAAAAAGAAAAAGATACTTGGAAACCAGGAGATGGCTGGCAATATGGGGCCGATTATTTGTGTGCAATGGTTTTATTGTCAGGGTGTGGTTTTTTTATTGCATCAGGCAGCTGTACAGGCACGGGGTTAATGCAGAAATTAACCCCCAAAGGGCAACAGCAGTCTTATATTTTTGATTTAGGGCTGTACCAATAGATCATCAAAGTTTCCATAGAAACCTTGATATGCGTAAATATAGATTGATGATTTTTCTTATGCGGTATGTACTAAATTATAAGGAGATTTTGCATGCAGGTGTAAGTAAAAGAAGTAACAATATCAAATGGTGTGAATACTTTAAAAAACCATTTTGCCATAAAACACTGGAAGAAAAAGCAGCTGAATTTAAGGGAAAATAAATTTTTGAATATCAGTAGTGAAATAATAGGAATTCCTATTATTAAATATGCATTGCGAAAAGCTTGCATTGCTGGATCTATCTATTCGTGGTTATAAAAAAGCAGATAGACTACCAATTTCTGAAATGATTCATGTATCTAATGCTATTCAGGGCATTTTTGAATATATTTGATATTTGGTAAATAATATTGACAAGAATTTTACAAACTATCCACAAGTATTGTATCTTATATCCAGATATTTGAAAAAGGTGGGTGTACTGGAGTGTTCCGGTGATAAAAATTGTACAGCACTTGAGAAAAGGTAAATTTATAAAGCTTCAAAATAACAGTTCTCCTTTAATTCATGATATTCAATTAAACAAGAAATTGATTTTGGTACTAAAAATAGCTATATTGTCATCTGCCAATTCGGTATAATTAAAAATTTTGTGATTGAAAATACTATTACCAGTATAGTTTTTATCTAAAGAAAACCTTAAAAATCCTTCTATTTTTATATTGTCATATACAGAATTTAATAATATAAATAATCTCCTGCTATATTTACCTGTACCTAAAATATATATTTTCTTTTTCCTGATTTCATCTGTTAGTGCATAAAGGCTTTGAGTAGTTGTTTCCGCCAATATGACTTCAAATCCTTCCTTAAAATCTAAAAAAAGATTTTTAATAGAATTTTTGTGGCACACCATATATATTTTTTCTTGGAAACCGCCAGGTATAATGCAGATTGCATTGTTTTCTTTTAACCAATTTATTTCATGAATCATTATGCCATCACAAATTGTACCCATTTTTAGCTCATCAGAATCGATAAATGCATGGACATCGATTCCCATATGATTAAGTTTTTTCTTCACATTTCTTCCACTTTTTCCTGCCCCATATATAGCTATTTTACTGGCCATAGACACTTGGGGATTCAATTTAAAAATATTACGCACAATAGTTAAACCTCGCTATGATTTCATTATATATGTGTTCTGCAATAATAGCATTTCCTTCTTCATACACATGATATTGGTCCCGAAACAGTCCTTTTTTACCTTTAAAACAATCGCTAATGTCTTTAATAAATTCGATATCATTAATTTGTGATTTTATGTTACATAAAAAATCACGTTCCAATTCAAGGCACTTTAAAATTTCTGTTTCCGCATTTATCAGGTATTTCTCTTCATAATCCATTTCATATTCTTCGCTAATAATAAAGGGCTGTATAAAAGCAAGAAAATCTACTTGATTGAATTTTAATATTTCAAAGATGTATTTCATATTTTTAATCCATAATTCTCTTGGCTCCTTTGAACTTCTTAGACCATATGATAAGGGGAGACAGTATTTATCGATATTATTTACAAAACCTTCGTAGATAGCCTGAGTGTGCGGTGCATAGTAAGGATAGTTATAATTACTATATACAGCATCATTTAAGCCGCTAAAACTAATTACAAAATCCGGTTGTATACCATTAATATTTCTCAAAATTTTGAGAAGCTCCTGATACGAATTGTATCTGGCGATTCCTCCATTTAATATCCTAACATTTTTACCAATATAGCAAAATTTTTATGTTAATATTTATGGCCATGATCTTACTTCCCACATTTCATATGAAGATGTTGTAGATCCACCTAATGTTATTATTGTTATTTCCGCATCATTTTTACCATATTGGTAATATCCATCTTTAAATGAATCGATAGATTTATATGTATATCCAACATTTACATCGATAGCGCGCCAATCAGCAACATTACCATTGTTTTGAAATATAGTATAATTTTGATATTGCAGAAAACCAATATCCGCCAGCAGAGATTCCCATTGAAATTGCTCCT
The DNA here is from genome assembly GCF_009917485.1 of Parablautia muri. Lineage (GTDB taxonomy): Bacteria > Bacillota > Clostridia > Lachnospirales > Lachnospiraceae > Suilimivivens > Suilimivivens muri. Next base: position 23,979 of record NZ_QZDT01000009.1, on the reverse strand, counting down.
CTTTACTGGAAGGTACTACAAATACAAGAGTGTTTTCCATACCCTCGTAAAGCAACTCATAAATGCCCTTATAATTGATTATATTTTTTTTATTTGAATCTTACATGCTGTTAATATTTTGATAATTACATTAATTTTGTCCTGATTTCCGCACACAATAATTGGCTTATTTAGCTTGCACAACGTATCAAATATATCCATATTATTTATTGTTATCATTTCATCACCTTTTTCAGAGCCTTAAAAATTATAAATAAATGTTGGAAGCTCCTCCTTGGAACTGTATTCCTGAGCAGCGTCATCTGCCTCTATCATATTTTTAAAGGCTGCTACCAATAGCGTTTGTTGTATTTCATTAAATATCGGTTCTTCAGCCCATAAATCTTTTATTATACTTTTTGGAATTGTGTAACTTGTGCATATTTATGCATTGAGAAAAAGCTTAAGAGAAATAGAACGATTAACAGATTAAGCCGTAAGCTGACATTAATATATCGAAAAATGGAATAAAAAAGTATTTTGTAATATTTGGAGGAAAACAAGGATGCATATATCTACTATGTTGCGTATGGAATGGTTTATAACAAATTATATTGGTAGAAATGCGGGGGGGGGAGGGCAAAAGATTACTGGATAAAGGAAGTTATAGCGTGAATGGTGGCTATAAAGATTTATTGGAAGGATGTAATGTAGAATATATAGGTCTCGACATAAAGGCTGGTCCTAATGTTGATGTGGTTCCGGAAAACATTTACTGTTGGGATTGTTTAGAGGATGAAAGTTTTGATTACATAATATCGGGACAAGCGTTTGAACATATAGAATTTCCATGGCTTACAATAAAAGAAATTTATAAAAAATTAAAACCAGGTGGGATTGTATGCATAACAGCGCCAAATGGTGGAGCGGAACATAGATATCCATATGATTGCTATCGCTATTTTGGGAATGGATTCAGGGCACTGGCTAAATTTGCAGGTTTGACGGTGATAGATGTTACTGTGGGCGGAGTACCTGAACATAGTGTTTCCGGGGAGTGGGATTGCGCATTTAATGATGTATATATGATTGCAACGAAGTACCAGGAAGGACAGGATTTAAACTGCTTACCCCAATTTGCATGTGAAAGAAGGCTTAATGAGGCTGAAGATTGGAAACTTAGATATTATTTTTTGACGAGATGGATTGCTGAAGAAGATAGGAAGGGAAAAATAAGAGATTTTTTAAAGAATAGTAAGTGCAATAGAGTTTACATTTATGGTTATGGATATATTGGAAAACTTTTAGCACAGGAAATAAAAAAGATTGAGGATGTTAAATTAGCCATTATGGATAGAACCATTGAAAATGGTGAAATAGATGGAATCCCTTGTAGTTCTTTAAGAAACGGTCTCAAAGAAAATGATATGACAACATGGAGAGAAAAATTGACAAAGCCACAAATAATACCTGAAATAATGGATGCAAACAATACGTTAATGATTATTTCGGTATTAGATTATAACAGAGCTTTACGTTTGTATTTAGATACAATATTTGAGAATATACCCAAATATTATATTGATGAAATTATATAGAAATTTTTAGAAAAAAGAATGGTTTGGGTCATCATAGGGGGTGTTAGGTTCCGTGATGACCTTACTTAGTTTTTGAAGTGGTAATGCGTTAAGCTGAGAACTATAAAGAATATTGGGGAGAAGAGTATATAAATGAAGGAATTAGACCTACTGCAAAAACTTCAAAAAGACAATCATGAAATATTAATATATGGTGCTGGAATGGTAGGCAGCCTTGTCTTTGACCAATTATTGATGGGCGGAATCTTAAAAGAAAGAATTGCTTTTGTGGTATCTCGCAAAGAAAAAGAAGATATGATGTTCCTTGGACAGAAGATATATGAGATTCGAGAATATGCGTCTTCTTGTAAAAACGTACATATTATTGTATCAACTTTGCCGGATGCCCATCAAAACATTATCAATACACTGCATGATAATAATTTTTATGATTTTGATATTGTGGATGATTCCCTGTTTGAAGAAATGGAAAAGTCATATGTAGCCAGATACAATCAGGAACACCCTGTTACAGATGATGCCAGAGATATACTTTTCATGGCTTCAGACAATAATTGTTCTTCAGGGGCCTTTTTATGCATGATAGATTTGAACTGCGAACTTAACAAGCGAGGAATTCCAACGCTTGTAGTTTTACCATCCTATGGGAGCGGCGAAGAACTCTTACGGGCCAATCATATTGATTATACATACATTCTGTCAAAGGATTGGCTGGTAAAGAGTGGAAGTTGTGAAAATAAGGAATTGAGGGAAAACGATAGTGCAATTCATGCAATCCGAGAACTTATTAAAAAATGTAGGATAAAGCTGGTACATAATAACACGACCTACACCTATGTCGGAGCAATTGCAGCAAGAGAGACAAATATACCGGTGGTATGGCATTTAAGGGAGTATATAAAGGAGCAGGGATATTGGTTTTATGACGAGGAAAAAGCTTTTCAACTGCTCAATTGTTCAGATGCAGTAATTGTAGTTTCAGATTATATAGGGGTGGCTTATAAAAATTTGTGCACATCTATTGTGCATAAAATATATGATGGAATAGATATAGAAACATTTTACTGTAAAAATCATGAACTATTGGCAGAAAAAAAAATAAAGATTTTGATGCCTGGGATGATCATACCTTTGAAAGGGCAGAAACAGCTTTTAGAAGCGGTGTTGCTATTGAAGCAGCAGGGGTGTAATGGATTTGAAATTGTATTTGTTGGGAATGAAGAACCTCAATATGCCAATGAATTAAAAATGTATATAGAAGAAAACGGATTAATAGACAATGTGTCTTTTTATGGTCGTAGTAAAGAAATTGCCAAGTGGTATTTATGGGCGGATTTGGTGGTTGTTTGTTCTGGCGCAGAAGCTTTTGGGAGAGTTACGGTGGAAGCACAGCTGGCGGGATGTCTGGTAATAGGGGCAGATAAGGGTGCAACTGTAGAGATTATTGAAGACAAAAGGACAGGCTATTTGTACCAGTATGGGAATGCTGAAGATTTAGCGTTAAAAATAAGAAATGCATTTAATGATAAAAATAGTGCACAGAAAATGGCAGAACTGGGAAGGGAGAAAGTAAGAGGACTGTTTACGAAGGAACGTAATGCGGATGAAATCGTAAAAGTATATGATCAGATTTTGAAAGGCCGGGACAATGGAAGAAAATATGCTTTATAAAGAGGAACTGATAACAGAATTAATAAAAGAAGGTGAAGTGGTCATTTATGGCGCAGGCGTGATGGGCAAAGCGCTTAAAGTATGTCTTAAGGATGCACCTTATAATTTATCAGTTACAAGTTTCCTTGTTAGAAGTATGGAGGGTAATCCTGATGAAATAGAGGGTATTCCGGTATTGGATTTAGAACATGCGGCAGGGTATAAAGAAAAGAAAATATTGGTTGCTCTTCACGAAAAACATATCAAGGAAGCCATGAAAGAGTTGCGGGATAAAGGTTTTTCCCGGTTGATTCCAATATCTTTTGACAGTGATATATGGAGCAATATTCGTGGAAATTGGCTATACAATAATCAAGCAGAAAATGGATTGACATATATTGATTTAAACGAGGCATTGGAAAATGAGCTGCATGTTTATGTGGTTCATAGTATTGCAGATAGGACATTGAAGGAAGAAAGCAAACTGCGGAGTTTTGAAATTCCTATTCAGGTGGGAGCCGCATTGACAGATATAGAGATGTTCCCCGTGCGTGACTGTGTAGGAGAAAATATTTCGGATAAAAATCCTCAATATTGTGAACTCACGGCACTTTACTGGATCTGGAAACATGATAAGTCCAAATATGTTGGTCTAAGTCATTACCGTAGAAAATTTGATATATCCGAGGAACAGGCAAGGAAGTTACTAAATTCTGATATAGATATTGTTGCTACGGTTCCGGTTTTAAACATGGCTGGTATTAGGCAACAATATTGCAGTGATCATGAAGAAAAAGATTGGGATATTATGCTAGAGGCCATAAAAAGCATACATCCAGAGTACATGAGCACCGCTGATAAAGTGCAAAATGGAATCTATTATTATGCTTATAACATGTTTATTACACGTAAAGAAATACTGGATGATTACTGTAAATGGCTTTTCCCGATTCTTTCCTATTGTGAGGAAAAAATAGGGATAAAGACAGACAGCTATCAGAACCGTTACATTGGATTTCTGGCGGAACGTTTACTGACAATATATTTTACCCATAACAGACAATATAAATTAGCGATTGCCTGTAAACACTTTATGGAAAGCATTTGATGTACAGAAAATTTTATGGTTTTAGAATTGATTGTAATAAAAAATATTTAAGAAGTTTTTAAGGAGGCAGGAAAATGATTATTAGGGCTAAAAGAAAAGAATTGTTTTCAGGAAGGAAATTGACAGATATGCAACTGAAAAATTCAGAGTTGAATTTACAGGAAATAGACGAAGGCAAAGAAATCTTATCTTCCTATCCAAGGAGATTGGTATTTGAATTGACAAATGCCTGCAACTTAAATTGTGTAATGTGTGGAAGAAACGCTGCGGACTTCAAACCAACTATGTTCGATATGAAAGTTTTTAAGAGCTTTGAACCACTGATGGATTCAATTGAGGAAGTGACCTTGATGGGATGGGGCGAACCAACGGTTCATCCAAATTTTTGTGAAATGTTAGAAATTATAGATCGTCATAGTGCGAGAAAATATTTTTGTACCAATGGTATGAATTTAGACAAAATAAAAGACAGTATTTTCAAATATAATGTGGATGTATTTGGGGTAAGCGTGGATGGAGCTTCTTTTGAGACGAATGCCAGAATCAGAAGGGGATCTGATTTAAATAAAATTACCCAAAGCTTGAAAGAAATTGTCAAAGAGAAAAAAGAAAGAGGACTAACCTATCCATGGATAAATTTTGTATTCTGTGCAATGGATTCTAATATTCATGAACTTCCAGACTTGGTTCGTCTTGCGGCAGAAATTGGAATTGAGGAAGTGAAAGTGGTATATCTTACAGTATTTAATGAAGAACTTATTCATGAAACTCTTTGGGATAAGTCGGAAAAAGTCAGGGCAGTTTTTGAGGAAGCGGAAAAAGTAGGAGAAGAAAAAAGAATTATTTTAAAACTGCCTCATTTGACAGGAGAAGATATTGCAGGCGAGCAGTATCATAAAGATTGCTATGTAGCATGGAGAGATTTCTTCTTAGGCTCAGATGGCTACGTGCGCCCCTGTATGTCTACTCCAATTCAGTTTTTTAAATATGATATGGAAAAGAATTTTTTTAATATATGGAATGCACCTGAATACCAGCAGTACCGTAGGAATGTAAATAAAATGGAACAGATGGATGAACCATGCAAACGCTGCTATCAATCATCGCATTGCAACTGGAATAGAAAAGAATCTTTTATTCAGATTGGAAGTACTTTCTCACCAGAGTGGAGGAGGGAGGTATGAAGGTAGTTATTCTTGCTGGCGGCATGGGGACGAGGATCAGTGAGGAGTCCCACCTAAGGCCCAAACCAATGATTGAAATAGGTGAGATGCCGATTATTTGGCATATTATGAAAATCTATTCCTATTATGGTTTTTCGGAATTTATTATTTGCTGCGGTTATAAAGGACAGGTAATAAAGGATTATTTCGCTAATTATTTTTTGTATAAATCAGATGTTACTTTTGATCTTGCGAATCAAAATACGATGGATATTCACCATAATGAGATAGAGCCGTGGAAGGTGACATTGGTAGATACAGGAATTAATAACATGACTGGAAGCCGTGTGAAGCAGATTAAGAAATTTATACCGGAAGGTGAGCCATTTTTACTGACCTATGGGGATGGGGTATCGGATGTAGATATACATAAATTATTAGAACATCATAAAAAATGTGGGAAACTGGCAACACTCACTGCGGTACAGCCTCCGGCCAAATTTGGAGTGTTGGATATTGATGAAAACAATACGATTTTAGATTTTCAGGAAAAACCGAAAACAGATGGTGGGTGGATTAATGGCGGTTTCTTTGTGATGGAATATGAAGTCTTTCATTATATCGATGATGAGCCTATGCGAATTTTAGAACGTGAACCATTAGAGGGACTTGCGAATGATAAGCAGCTTGCAGCGTACAAGCATTATGGATTCTGGCAGCCTATGGATACGATGCGGGACAAAGCATTGTTAGAGAGGTTATGGAAAGAACAAAAAGCACCATGGAAGGTATGGGGAGATGAAGTTAGATGAACTTTTGGACAGGCAGGAAAGTGTTTTTAACTGGACACACAGGCTTTAAAGGAACATGGCTTTGTAAGATGTTGGAAATGTTGGGCGCCGAGGTGTATGGATATGCGTTGGAAGAAGATACGGAGTTTTTCACAATGGCACAGCCTAAAATTTCAAAAAGTGTGCTGGGAGACATTGCAGACAAAGAAAAGCTGCTTTTGTCTATGGAAGATGGTCAGCCGGAAATTGTAATCCATTTTGCTTCTCATTCGACCCTAAACAGGAGCTATGAAATTACAGATTACATTTTTAATACGAATGTAATGGGATTGGTAAACTTGCTGGAATGTGTCAGGAAGATAGCTAGCATCAAAGCTGTGCTAGTGGTTACAAGTGATAAATGTTATAAGAATATGGAATCGGAAGAAGGATATCAGGAGGATAGTGTACTTGGAGGAGGAGATCCTTATTCGGCTAGCAAGGCATGTCAGGAGCTTATAGTTGAATGTTATAGGAATTCATTTTTTACTGAAGAAAAGTTAAATATTCCAATTGCTACGGCACGGGCAAGTAATGTAATAGGTGGAGGGGACTATCATTATGATAGGCTCCTTCCAGGTCTGGTTAGGAGTTTTTTATACCAGGAGGATGCAAACGTAAGAAAGCCGGACGCGATCAGGCCATGGCAGAATGTTTTGGATGTACTTGGCGGATATCTTTGCCTGGTACAAAAAATGGTACGGTCAGAAAATGCCGACAGTATTTATAGCGCCGCATTTAACTTTGGACCGGAACCGGATGGGATTATATCGGTTAGAAGGCTTGTGGAAATGATTGCAGAGCATTTTGAAAAAAATTCTTATAACATAAATAATGCATTGAATGTAGACGAGACAAAGGTGTTGAAAATCAATAGTAGTAAGGCAAAAAGTATATTAGAGTGGCAGCGGGTTTATTCAATCGAGGAAACGGTAAAAATGGCAGTTTTGTTTGAACAGAGAAGATTCGCTGGTGAAAGCGTAAAAAAGCTTTGTGAAGAATATGTCAATGATTTCTTTGGGAGAAAAAAGTATGAGTAATAAAGGCTATGCTGATGTGGAAATATTCGCAATTCAAGTAAAAAAAACTGTTGCAAAAATATTGAATCGGACACATGATTCCCATATAGGAGGCGGATATTCGGCTGTGGATATTCTGGCGGTTCTTTATACAAGAATATTGGACATTTCGAAAGAAAAGTTGGAAGATCCAAATCGTAATGTTTTCATTTTGAGTAAAGGACATATTGCTGCCACTATGTATACTGTGTTGGCATATGCAGGAATCATTCCAAAAACAGATTTAGATAAACATACGGTTAATGGAGAAAATTATGCTGGACATACTAGACGTTATGTAGTTCCGGGAATTGAAATGTCAGCCGGTTCTCTGGGACATGGAGCAGGAATAGGATCAGGAATGGCATTTGCAAAACGTTGTCAGGGATTGGATGGTAATGTTTATGTGCTGATGGGTGATGGGGAGTGCAATGAAGGATCTGTCTGGGAAGCTGCAATGTTTGCTGCTAAATTCCAATTATCAAATCTGGTATTGATTGTAGACAGAAATCGCCTGCAGTCGTATGGCAGTGATAAAGAAGTAATGGATATGGGGGATATGGGTGAAAAGTTTCGAGCCTTTGGATGTCAGGTAATAGAAATTGACGGGCATGATTATGCGCAGATATACAGGGCATTGACTACAGGGATATCCAGAAATCCGGCGAAGCCTACGGTGGTGATTGCGAATACTATTAAAGGGAAAGGAATTTCTTTTATGGAAAATAAGCTGGAATGGCATTTTAAGTCACCGAATGACGAGCAGCTGAAGGTCATATTGGAGGAACTGAGTGAATGAGAAGTACTTTTATCAATACGCTGACAGAAATGGCAAGAAAAAATCCTAAAATTATGTGTGTTATCGGGGATACAGGTTTTTCTGTATTCGAAAATTTCGAAAAAGAATTTGGTGAACGCTTCGTGAATGTGGGAATTGCAGAACAAAATTTTGTGAGCTTTGGAGCAGGTTTGGCAGCTATGGGAATGAAACCATATATTTACAATGTGGTTTCTTTTATGACATTGCGGAGTCTTGAACAGATCGAACTGGATATTTGTTATCAGGAGAATCCGGTAGTTATGGTGGGGGTTGGAGGAGGCCATGCTTATGGGCCGGCAGGTCCAACACACCATGCCTATTTTGATATTGGGATAATGCGGATGCTGCCCAATATGACAGTGGTATGCCCTGCCGACCCGGTAGAGATGAGGGCGATTATGCTGGCATCGGAAAATTATAACAAACCACTTTATATACGAATTGGGAGGAGTGTTGACCCTGTTATTCATGAAGATGAAATTGACTTCCAGATTGGAAAGGCATTGAAAATGCATGGGGGAATGGATGGGGTTTTGTTTGCCACTGGGACTATGGTAAAAGATGCTATGCAGGTTTTAAGCTTGTTACAGCAGAAGGGAATTAGTCTCGCGCTATATAGCATGCATACAATTAAACCATTAGATGAAGAATGCGTCAAGATGGCATTAGAGCAATATCCGGCGATTTTTACATTGGAGGAGCATTCCCAAATCGGGGGATTGGGTAGTGCAGTTGAAGCAATATTGGCCAGTCAAATGGCAAATAAAAACTTAAAGTTTAGAAAATTTGGATTTCCGGATATGTTTGCACCTGTTACCGGCTCGAGAGAATATTTAAATATGCTATATGGAATAGATGCGGAAAGTGTTGCGGGACAGATTATGCAAGTCCTTGGGAGTTAGGTTGGTAAAAAAGGATTTTCAATTTCTGGGTAATTGGAAACGTGGAGGATCATATGAATATCATTCAGGATATTTTCAAAGAATTTGATAATAGAAGAGAAGAACTTGAGATTTCTTTAGAAGAGATGCGGCAGGAGATAGCAGTTTATAAGGACAAGCTTCTTTTGTATGGAGCGGGGAGCGCCGGGATTGCTTTTTTATATTTTTTGCGTCGAATTGGTTTGGAACCTAGGTTTTTTTTAGATGCAGATAGGAGTAAAGAAGGAAAGGAATGTGAAGGAGTAAAAATTATAACCCCTGATAGGGTAGTGGAAATAGCAGGGGAAGATGCCCTTGTGATTGTTTGCATCAATACGGATGGGAAACGATACTGTAAGAGTTTTGACGAGGCCTTGCGTATTGGAGGACATCATGCAGTGTATGATAAGCTGCGGGAGGCAGGGTGTAAAAATATTATTGATTATACTTTTTTTAGACGATGTCATGAATTTTTTCAAAAGGAAAAATATAATGCGCCATCGTGCTCGGATGTTGGGCTGATGATAAAACATAAGAATGAGATTGCAGATGTATATGAGTGGCTTTCAGATGAACAATCCAAGGATGTTTTTGAAAAAATATTGAGGTTTCGGCTTCTGGACGATACGCTTGAGATACCAACCATGACACAGGAACAACAATACTTTGAATATGGGTTTTACGAAAGAAGAACTGACGATATTTTTGTAGATTGTGGTGCTTTTAACGGAATCAGCTTTAAAACTTTTTTGTCAGAAAATAATAACCAATTTGAAAAGTATTATGGTTTGGAACCCGATTGTGTAAATTGGAATAAGTTCATGAAGTATAAGGAGCAGCTTCCGGAAGAAATTCAAAAGAAAATGTATTGTATTCGAAAAGCAGCGTGGGAGAATAACGAGGGAATCAGGTTCTATTCTCTCCATGGCCCAGGCAGCTTTGCAGCGGATATAGGAAAAGAAAATGTAGAGACAATTTCGATAGATGCTATGTTAAATGGACAAAGGGCATCTTATATCAAAATGAATATAGAAGGCAGCGAAAAGCAGGCGCTGAAAGGGGCAGAAGAAACCGTTAGAAAATATAAACCCAGGCTGGCTGTGGCAGGATATCACCGGACAGAAGATTTTTGGAAGATACCGTTAATGATGAAAACGTATCGGGAGGATTATAAAATTTATTTGAGATCCTATATGAATCACATTTCTTTTGTTTATTACGGAGTATAATTCAGAGAGTGGGGGACTTATGGATGAAGAAAAATCTTGTGATAGCTGGAGGAACAAGTTTTATTGCAAGAAATTTAATGAAAGAACTTGATTTGGAAAGATATGAAATCACGTCATTCGTACGAGAGAAAGTATCTTCGCAAGAGAAGGGTGAAATTAGATACATCCCATTAAAAATGGAGGAATACAACAATATTGCCAACTATATTTCTAAGTGTGACTGTTACATTCCTTTTACTTGGAACGGGACAAAGAGAAGAGATAGAAATAATCGAAGAAAAAACGAGGAAAGTTATCAGCATATTTTAAGCAGCATAAGAATTATGATTGAAAAATGTGGCTGTTCAAAGGTTTTATTACCAGGTACTTTTTCGGAATATAAAAATTTGTACGTCCCGATTAACGAGAGTACAGCCTGCGATAGTAACTCGGAATATGGGAAATTTAAACATAAATTATATGAAGACGCATATGAAATGTGCATGATAAAAGGAGTAAAACTTATAGAAGTAAGGTTGTTCAGTATTTATGGGGAAGATGATAGTGTGGAAAAGATGTTAAATCAAATTCTGATTAAGATGTTAAAAAATGAAGAAATATTTTTAACCCTAGGAGAGCAGATTTGGGATTTTCTCTATGTGAGTGATGTGGTCAGCGCTTTTAGAAAATTGATAGATGCCGATGTGGAGAGTGGCTGTTATAATGTTGCAACGAATGAGCATAGGACTTTAAAAAGCTATATAGAAGAAATGAAAGCGGTTACTGAAAGTACAAGTAAATTGCATTTTGGGGCAATTCCCTATGAGACAGATGCTATACCTCATATGATATGTGTCACAGATAAGATTAGCAAGGCTATTGATTGGAAACCGGAAATAGAATTTTCAGACGGAATTAAAAAAATGCAACATTATTATCAGGAAAAATTAAGTATATGTTAACAGATTCTTGAATCAATTATGTTATGGATTGTAGAGATAGAAGGATATTAAAATGAGAAATGAAATCATTATTGTCAACACGGATGGATGCGAACGCCCAAGCTCACATATGGATTATGAAATGGTAAAGGACGTTTTGTATGAGAAATCAAAGTGTGAAGAAATCAGCATTATTGTGCAGGCGTATGGTAGAGTGGATAAGACAAGATTATGTGTTGATCATATTTTAAGGTTTACCCAGGATATTCCATTCAGACTCATTTTGTTAGATAATGGATCGGAAGAAAAGGCTGTAATGGATTATTTTGAAAGTGTAGAATATGCTGATAAAACAATTATAAGAATGACGAAAAATATAACTGCTGTTTATGGGCTAGATAAAGTGATGCATATGGTAGACACCAAATATGTGGTAATAGTCAATAATGATGTGTTAGTAACGCCCAGTTGGTTACATAATTTGCTAAAGTGCGCGAACAGTGATCCCAAAATTGGAATGGTATGTCCTGTATCTACTAACGTAGGATGTGGCCAAGAGATAGATTTGGGGGGATTTGGCACAATAAATGAGATGATAAAAAAAGCGGAGCATTATAATATTAGTGATCCTGCAAAGTGGGAAGAAAGACTTCGCATGATTCCAACAGTTGTTTTGTACAGGCGTGAAATATTTGAAGTGGTAGGTGTGTACGATACTGGATATATACATGATTGGGGAGATGATGATTATAGTTTTAGGATTAGACATGCTGGTTACAGGTTAATGCTTTGTAAAGATACTTTCGTCCATCATAATCACAATATTCGTGCGCATGAGGAAAAGGATCCGAAAGATGCATATAATCTTTATAAAATGGGAAGAACCACTTTCCAAAAACGACATTATGGGATTGATTCATGGGATGATACAAACGATACAATTGCTTCTGTATTAAGGAAAGTTGATATAAATCATCACTATGATGGATATGTAGAATCTTTGAGTATTGACTGTAAATGTGGAGCTATGATTTTAGATGTGCGCAATTTCTATAGAAGAAAAGAGATATACGATATTCATACAACCGCATTAGTGAAAGATATAAAGTATTATCATGAACTGCAATGTGTTGCGGATAGGGTGATATGGGGGGATTTAAGGGAGATAGAAGAAAAGCCAATATATGATTTTATCACAATAGGAAAACCTATAAATCAATATGTAAATCCGATGGAAATATTGGAGAAAGTTTATAGAATGTTAACGGAAAATGGACTTGTATTATTTGGTCTGATAAATAGCGCAGATTACCGTCAATTTCTATACTGTCTCGGGATAACTGATGTGAGAGATAAAGAAATGTCTCGATGCATATACAAGGAGGAAATAATTGATTTAATGTTATGGATGGGCGGAAAAATAGAAAGCGTTATGCAACAAGAGCATCATGTTGATGATGAGATAAAAGCAACTATTAAAGCCGTTTGGCAGAATATAACACAGGAAATAGGCGGATCCAATGATAATAAGCTAATATCTAATTTGCTAGTGAAGCAATATTGGTTTGTAGTAAAAAAACCCAATATGGCGGAAATAGAAGAAAATTAAGGGAAGGGTGAATTGAATGACAGTTTCTGAATATATTTTTGATTTTTTAGAAAAACGGGGATGCAAGCAGGTTTTTATGGTTTCGGGCAGTTCAGCTATGTGGCTAACAGATGCTTTGAAAAGGAATGAGAAATTAGAGGCGATTTGTTGCCAACATGAGCAGGTAGCGGCAATGGCGGCAGATGGTTGCGGCAGAGTGTCAAAAGTTCCAGGTGTGTGTCTTGTTACAATTGGTCCGGGAGCAACGAACGCTATTACTGGTGTGGCAGGAGCATATTTAGATTCATCGCCGATGTTTGTTCTCTCAGGTCAGGCAAATTCGCGTATTTTGGAATACCAAATAAGGACAGGAATCAGGCAAAAAGGAACCCAAAGTCTGAATTTGGAATCTATGGTAAAAGATATTACAAAATATTTTGCAGTAGTGATGGATGAGAGAGACATTCGCTATCATATGGAAGCGGCGTATGAAGCGGCTACATGTGGGAGAAAGGGACCAGTTTGGCTAGATATACCAATTGACATTCAAAATAAAAAAGTTCCAGAGAAAATGAAAGGATATGAAAGCTGTAATAAAAATCTTAAAGAAATAGATCAAATGACACTAATGGATATAGTGCGTAAGTTTGAAATATCGGAAAAACCACTGATTCTAGCGGGGAATGGAGTACTAGGGGCCAATGCAAGAGAAGAAGTATTAAGTTTTGCAAGAAAGCACCAAATTCCAATTGTAACTTCAAGAAATGGCATTGGAGTCATTGGATCTGATGATCCGCTTTTTATAGGAAGGCCGGGGAGCTATGGGGACAGAGCATCCCATTTTGCTGTGCAAGAGAGTGATTTTATATTGATACTAGGGAGCAGGCTTTCGGTATCAACGATTGGATATTACCCACAGAGATTTGGGGCTTGCGCATATAAGGTAATGGTAGATATTGATGAAAAGGAACTAGATAAAGAAGATGTTCCGATAGATGTAAAAATACTGGCAGATATTAAAAAATTTATACAGATATTATCGAGATGTGAAATAAGACATAGACCTCATGAAAAGTGGATAACATGTTGTCAGGAAAATAAAAGAGCATATCCAAATGTGCGAGCAGAGTACAGGGATGAAATTCCTTTGAATAGTTATTATTTTACGGAAGAACTATCCCAATTAGTGCCGGATGAGGTTAGTATAGTTGTTGATACAGGAAGTGTTTGCAACATTGTTTCCCAATCCTGGTTTTTGAAGAAAAATCAGAATTATGTCATTTCGGGAGGCTTATCGTGTATGGGATTTTGGGCCAGTGCGATAGGGATTGCTGCGAGTGGAAAAAATGTAGTTGCTTTATCGGGAGATGGAAGCACACAAATGAATATTCAGGATTTTGCTACAATGGCATATTATAAGCTTCCGTTAAAATTGTTTGTTTATAATAATAAAGGCTATATGTTGATTAGACACAATCAACATAATTATATGAATGATCGCTTTTTAGGAGTAGGTCCGGATAGTGGTGTTCCATCTGTAGATTTTGTGCGATTGGCGAAAGCATATGATTTGAAATCCGTAAAGATAGAAAGAAAGGAGGAGATTAGGGAAAAGGTACAAGAAGTCTTGGAAGTTGATGGACCGGTGGTGTGTGAAGTAATGGTGCAGGAATTTGGAATAATTGCGCCACGAATTGCCTCCAAAGTCATGCCAGACGGTTCGTTGAAAGCGGCAGAATTTGATGATTTGTGGCCTTTTCTGGGAGAAAAAAATGTTAACTGAAATTCTACAGGATAAAAAGATTATTTTGTATGGGGCAGGATGTTGTGGCGCGATAGTGGCCGAATTATTCAATAAACAGGGCAAGGAGATTTATTGCTTCTTTGACGCCAATCAGAAAAAGAAGGGAACTTCAGTTATGGGAATTAGGGTTGAGCAGCCACATTGGATAGAAGAACCAGAACAATATTGCATCATAGTCTGCTTGCTGAAAAGGGGAGTAATTTATACAAATATTTTAAAAAATATGCAGCAGCTTGGTTATCCTAATATTAGCCATATTTATGATTGGAAGAACTATAGAGAGCTATTTCAGGATCAAGCGTTAATCATTAGCCCAGATGTAAAAAAAATAAAAAGAAACTGGCAAAGTTATGAATGGTTGAATGGGAAATTGGCCGATCAGGAATCGAAAGAAACATTGAAAGCAGTGCTAGAATTTATGCTGGACCTGGATGAATTTGGGATAGATCATTATCCGTTGGAAGAACAATATTTTGCATATGATATTTATCATAAAATTGAGGATGAATATGTGATTGACTGTGGGGCATTTAAGGGAGAAGTTATGGATATCTTCATAAAAAAGAATGCTAAATATGCGCATTATATGGCAATTGAGCCTGACAAAGCCTATGTAAAGGAATTAGAGAGAAAGAGAGAGGAAAAGGGGAAAAGTAAGATAACGGTGGTTTCAATGGCTTTAAGCGATTGCAGGGAAACACTCTGCTTAAGCAATTACGGAAATGAAAATTCTATAATAAGAGAAGATGGAACTGAAAGGGTCGAGGCAACGAAGTTGGATGAATTTGCCAAAGAGTATCCTTGTACATTTCTTAAAATTGATGTGGAGGGATATGAGAAAAAAGTTTTAAAGGGAGCTGAAAAAGTTATTAGAAAATGGCAGCCGATCATTGCTGTTGCTGCATATCATCATGAAGAAGATTTTTATGAGTTATACAAGATAATTGAGGAGATGACCTCTGGGTATTCTTTCTACTTAAGAAGTTATATGAATTTGCATGAAACTATATTATATGCTATTCCAGAGCATAGAAGATCAAAACAGGAAATTAATTAAGGGCATCATATGGGAGTAATAAGATGGACAAAAAAGAGATATATGATATATGGAAAAATTATAAGACCATTTCTATTTTTGGATTAGGACATGTATGTAAAAACAGTATAGAACAGGTTAAAATATTTAGTGACATAAACTATATATTGGATAATAATTCGAAACTAGATGGAGAATTTTATAAGGGAATTGGAGTAAAAAAATTTTTACCTACAGAAGAGTGCTTAAGAGAAAAGATTTTGATTTCGACACATTATAAAGAGATAAAGAAAGAATTGCTGGAGTTAGGATTATTGGAGAATGTCGATTTTTGCTCCATTGAAAAATACATTATCATCATGAAATGGTACTCGTTAAGTAAAGTTTACGTTAATGAAGTACATATGTCAGTTACAACCAAATGCACTTTGAATTGTCACAAATGTAATATGTTTATGCCTGAATATCAAAAGCCTTTTCATCTAAATCTGGAAACGCTGATTTCAGATCTGGATACATTATTTAATAAAGTTGATGAGGTAAGCACATTAGCGTTACTTGGAGGAGAACCACTTTTATACCCACATTTGATGGAGCTTATCACATATTTGGACAATAGATATAATGATAGAATAGGAATTATTGAACTTGTTACAAATGGAACGATTATTCCGACTGACGATATGCTTAAAGGCTTTAAGAAATGTAAAATATTCTTTCGAATCAGCGACTATTCAAAGACAGTTCCTTATCAAGACAGGTTAGAAAAGCTAAGAAATACGCTAGAACAATATCATATTCCTTATTATGTAAATTCTTCTCTCAATTGGCTGGATTTTGGTTTCCCAGAGCAACCAGTCTGCATACCTGACCAGGAAATATATCAACATATGCTAGACTGCGCTCCTGTGTTTAAGGGATTAAATGATAAAAAGTTATATTATTGTCATATAGTATGGAGCGCTGATAAGTGTGGTATTTATAAAGAGAGGGAGACGGACTATATTGATTTGCAAGAAGATTCGAGAGCTAAGATAGTAGAATATTTATTGGGTATTATGAAGGAGCCTGTGTCCTTATGCAAATATTGTGCAGGATGTTCAAGTGATAATGAAAATGTAATACCAGTCGGAATTCAAAGAAAGCGTCAAAAAGATTATCTGGTAGATTGAAAGGCGTTAAAATAATGGATGTGGTTTGCAGCGAGTTTGTTTTACAATTTAAAAAGAACTTTTCACATTTAAAAGATAAAAGAATCGTTCTTTATGGAATTGGATATCGTACAGGAGCTTTGATTGAATGTTTAAAAGATGAATATAATTTTATTGGATTAATGGATAAAGAAGAAAGCAATATTGGTAAAATTATGTTCGACCGTCAGATTCTGGATATAGAAACTGTAATTAAACATGCAGATTGTATTATCATTATTTCAGTGTCTTTTTATGATGTTATATTTAATAGGATTTCTTATCTGAACTTGGAACATGGAATAGATATTTATTTTCCGAATGGGGAAAAAGCAGGTTTATCAGAAAAAGAATATGAAGAATTTGATATTGAGTATAAAAAGCTTAATACGGAACGCGTTAAAGAAATAATACAAGAAAATGATGTAATTTCTTTTGATCTTTTTGATACATTGCTGATACGAAAGGTACTTGACCCGGACGTAGTATTTGAAGTGATAGATTTCAGATTGCAAAAGAGAGGACTCTCTTTTTTTAATAACAGAAAAGAGGCATATTTAGATGCGTGTAAAGATGGAATTCCATCTTTGGATAGTATCTATTGCAAATTTCAACTATTAACCGGTATGACGGAAGATGAATTGAACAAAGTAAAAAATATAGAGATAGAGACGGAAAAGAAGTTATTAACAATAAGGAAAGAAGTAGTAGAACTTTATCAATTTGCGAAAGAAATAGGAAAAGAAGTGTATATTATCACAGATATGTATTTGCCTTCAGAAATACTATCTAGTATTTTAGCAGAGCACAATATATTTTGTGATAAAGAAAAAATGTTGGTATCCTGTGAATATCAGATGGATAAAGAATCCGGTAATTTGTGGGAGGTGTTTAAAGAAAAAATAAGCAGTGAGAAAAGTATCCTGCATATAGGAGACAACCTCCAATATGATATTATTGGGGCAAAGAAGTATGGCATACATGCATTACAAATTTTATCTGCCAAAGATATGATGAGACATACTGTGTTTAATAAAATGCTAAAATTAGACCTTTCCCTTTGGAATAAGTTGACATTAGGTCTTGTTGCAGAAAAACTATTTAATAGTCCGTTTGTTGAGAATAGAATTGATGAAAAATCGAGAGTTGTTTTAGAAAAAGAACAGGAAGTAGGATATGTAGGATATGGCTGCCTGATCAGAGCCTATTTAGGTTATATAATTCAACATGCATATGAGATGCATATTGAAAAACTTGCTTTTTGTGCAAGGGACGGTTATTTATTAAAAAAAGATTTTGATGAATTAATGAAAATGGCAGAAAGTAAAAGCATTGAATCAAGGTATTTAAAAATTTCCAGGCAAATTGTACGCAGGGCAGCATTGTTTGATGTGGAAGCAATTCTTGATTTTGCATCTTTACCATATCGCGGGAGTGTTAAGGATTATTATAAACAACGATTTGGATTGGATTTAGAAAGTGGCAAAGATAAATCAGAACTAGAAATACCAAGAGATAGTTATTTAACAGAAAGCCTGCTACATCAACATGAAGCTGCGATATTGGAGAAATCGGCAGATCTTCGCAGAGATTATAGTAATTATTTGAATAAGGAAATTGGTGAGTGGAATAGAACCGCCTTAGTTGACTTTGGCTTTAGTGGTTCTACACAATATTATTTATCGCAAATATTACAGAAACCTTTAACAGGATTTTATCTGCTTGCAGATATGAATGATGATAATCAATACAATACAAGACAGGAAAAATTATCATATATTTATAATCAAGACGATCCAGGGGGAGGAAATTCCCTGATGGGGAAAATGTTTTTGGTAATAGAAAGTGTGTTTACAGCACCATATGGTACATATTTATCTTGCGATGACAAAGGCAATTTTGAAACAGCAGAAAAGACAAGTAATAATATAATGTTCTTGGTGAAAGAAAAGATAAATGATGGCATTTTGGAGTTCTTCCGTGATTGCCAGGATCTGTTAGGCGATGATATTGCAGAATTAGATTTTCGCGATGAAATTGGAGTGGAATTATTGGCATTGGTCTTTAAGCAAGAAGGAGTAAAAATCACAAAGAATATATTAGACACTTTTTATAGCGATGATGTTTTACGCTATAAGACGGATAGAAAAATTTTTGATTAGAAGGAATAAATGTAATAATGAAGTATATAGAAAAATACGGAATGAAACTATCGAAAATTGGATTAGGAACTGGGAGATTTGGTACCCGGATTGAAGAAGAAATTTCTTTTGAAATGTTGGATCGATTTGTGGAAAATGGAGGAAATGTAATTGATACTGCACGAAATTATTATGAGTGGGTAGAAAATGGACGTGGAATCAGTGAAAAAACAATAGGAAAATGGATGGCGAAAAGATGTAGAAGAAGCGATGTATATATTTCAACAAAAGGTGGGGTACGTAATGAAAATATAAATTTTTTTGTGAATCTTTCCTACAATAATTTATTAGATGAAATAGAACAAAGCAGGGAGGCATTACAAACCGATAATATTGATATATATTTGTTACACCGGGATGAACAGGAAAGGCATGTCGAAGAAATTGTAGAGAATCTCCAAAAAATCCAGGAGAAGATTAAAGCCAAAGCAATAGGAGTATGCAATTGGAAAGCGGAACGTGTAATGAAGGCCAATAAATATGCAAAATTGCATGGATTGATACCAATACAAATTATACAAACATGGTGGTCAATTGCTGCATATACTCCTGATATGTGGAATGATCCGACTACAACATATATGGATCAGAACATGTATGAATATTTGAAGAAGCATAATATGCTGGGCATGGCCTATACATCTCAGGCTAAAGGATTCTTCCAGAAAGCAATTAGTGAGGGGGTGGATAATTTAGACCCTTTTTTAAAAAAAAGAATTGCAACACCTGAAAATTTGGAACGCCTCGAACGTATAAGAGAATATTCTAATAAAAATGGAATATCACCAACAGCAGTAGTTAATGGTTATATTACAGATAATGAGGTGGATGGAATTGCATTGGTAAGCTGTTCAAAATTAGAGCAGCTGTATGATATACTGGAAAATTGTGATGTCATTATTAATGAGGATTGGCTAAAAGAAATGGCTGTGGAGAAATGAATATATGAGCGGGTATGAAAAGAAAGAAAACATAATATTAGGTGGTGGAATTGCAGGTGTTACGGCAGGACATACTTTGAAGCAGTATGGAAAAGAAGTTATGGTGTATGATAGAAATCAAAGTGCAGGTGGTTTATGCCGAAGCTTCTGTATAGATGGATTTACATTTGACACTTTTGCACATGTTAATTTCTCTAAAGACAAATATGTGATGTCAATGCTGGAAGAAAAGACTCCTTTTTATACGTATGTGCCTGAAGCAGTTAATTATTATAAGGGGAAATGGATACGTAATCCGGCGCAGAATAATCTGATAGATCTGGAAATTGAAGAAAGAATTAAAATTATAAAGGATTTTATAAATAAAAAGGAAATACCTGTAAATAATTATGATGACTGGCTTAGATATCAATACGGAAACTATTTCACAGATAATTTCCCGACCCGATATACCAGAAAATACTGGACGGTAGAACCAAATAAACTGGGAACCAGATGGGTGGAAGGGAGAATGTATCAGCCAACTATTGATGAAGTACTTCGCGGAGCCATGACAAAAGCAACACCCAATGTTCACTATACAAAGGAAATCCATTATCCAGTGAAAGGCGGTTATCAGGCTTTTATGAACCCTTTCACAGAAGAATTGCCAATAAGCTTAAATAGAACAGTAATTGGTGTAAATACAGAGCAAAAGATAGTGGAATTCCAGACAGGAGTGAAAGTAAAGTATAGAAATTTGATTTCTACGATTCCCTTAAATGAATTGATTGCATGCATGGAAGATGTTCCAAAGGAGATAAAGAAGGCTGCAGATGAACTGGATTATACTTCAGGTGTGCTGGTTTCAATCGGCCTGAGACGGGAAAACGTTGCACCGGCATTATGGTTTTATATTTATGATGAAGATATCTGGCCGGCAAGGGTATATGCACCTAATATAAAATCGCCTCAAAATGTTCCTTCCGGATGTTGTGCACTCCAAGCAGAAATTTATTTTTCAAAGTATCGACCATGTAAGAAAAATTTGGAGGAACTTAAGGAAGAAACGATTACACAACTGGTAAATATGGGGTTATTTTTGAGAGAAGATATTGTGGTGTCAGATGTGCGGGCTGAACCATATGCAAATATTATGTTTACTCCGAAAGTCTATTCTGCAAGAGATAAGATTCATAAGTATTTGAAGGAGAAAGAAATAGTATGTGCTGGACGGTTCGGAGAATGGGATTATTTGTGGACGGGGCAGGCTATAATGAGCGGAAAGAAAGCAGCAGAAAAACTTATAAGAGTAGGATAAAAAACAATGATCTTGAGCTTTTGGACCGTGAGTTATAAGAAAGGTATATTATTAAATTATGATAACAGTACATAAGAAATTAGATGAAAGAGAAGATGTTGAATTAATTTTGAGACATAGCGATGATGTATTTGATGTGGCAAGAACAATATTCTTTGAAAATGAGCATATTAAGAAAAAATCAATTGCTGTTACAAATGATAAAAAAGAAATAATTTATTTTTTAAAATATGAGCAAAATCAGGTTAACGTAGAAGATTATGTGGATGATTTTTGGAATTATAATATTTATGATAAGAATATAGATTATGAATTACTTGACAGAGGACAAGTTTATATTTTTTTGGAGCTTGAGGAATATACATTTCAAATTGCAAAGATAATTCAAATGCATTATAAAGATAAAAAAATTTTTTTTGTAGATGACAGGGCGGCCTTTTTCTTTAAAGAGGGGGAGAACCTTCATATAGTCCCATCGATAAAAGAGATATATAATAATTACAAAGAAAGCATTTCGAAGTCAATTATTACAATTGATTCTAAAAAAGAATTTTTACATAATCAAATGCGATTTATTATTAAGCGATATCGTTCTCTTAGCGTAATGACAAGTTTATTTTGGAAATGTAATCCAGCCTGCTTTGGAGATGAAAATTCTAATAGAACGTTTTATTTGATAAAAAATACATTAGACAATGGCGGGATGGCAGATCTTATAAAGTTTACACTTTATAGAGTGGTAATGGTAATAGAAAAAAATGAAAATATTATTCCGATAATAGATTTAAGCGTTGAAGGAGATAACAATCAGTTCAATAACGGAGATGGGACAAATGTTTGGACGATGTTTTTTGAACAGATAACGGATGTACCTTTAGAGGCGGTATATAGAAGTAAAAATGTTATTATATCAAAAGATAAATTAGATTTTTTTAACCCCTATATTTTAGAAAAAAATTATTTTTCAGATTGGAAACTAATGTTTCAAAAATATTTAAAATTTAATAAAAGAACAAATCAATATGTTGAAGAACTGTATTCGAAAACAATTCCTGATAAAGAGGCTAGAGTATTGGGAGTTATAGGAAGGGGAACCGACTATTTTGCAGAAAAGGGGAGATGGGTTCCGGAACCCCTAGCAGCAAAACCATTTTTAGATGAGGTAATGAATTCCATGAAAGAATGGAAGTGTGAATATATATTTTTGGCAACTGAAGATCAGAAGATCTATGAGGTTTTTATGAAAAGTGAAGTGAAAGAACAAATATTTTCGGTTGACCAAGAAAGGATAAATTATGATGATGAGAAAAATAAAAATTTGTTTTTATCAGAGATTAAGGTCAGGGATAAAATAAATGGTTACAACGATAATTTAAGATATTTAGGTATTTTGTGGATATTATCAAAATGTACGTCATTAATTTCAACATGTGGCTGCGGAGCTTTCCAGTGTGCGGTGGCTTTTAATAATGAAAAATATGAAAATATAAAAACTTTTTAAAGGGAGGATGTAGAAGATGCAAAAAATTCTAAAGGTTGTCTTGTGGGGAGTGGGATGGCAACTCCAAAACACGCTAAATACAATAATTCATATATTACCCGCCAATTTAAAAATAGTTGGATTTGTAGATAATAATCCTTCTAAATGGGAAGGGGCATGCTATTCACCAGGAGAAATATTGAAGAAAGATTTTGATAAAATAATTATTATGTCAGATGATTATTATGATGAAATAAGAAAAGATATGTTATATTGGTTTCACATTGATGAAAGCAAAATTGAGAGAAAAAGATATTTACTCAAATTATTATTAAGCGATAAATACAAAGATACAATGGATAGCGAGATTAAAGCTATCTTAGAGTATTGGAAATCAAATGATATTAGTTTTTATAATCATAGGGTGAAAGAAGGTGGCGAAAAATATATAGTTCAGTGGGATTGCATGGAGAACATGCCTTATATTATATTTGAAGATAAAAAAATGTATTTTCCATCTAATTATAAATTTAAAGAAATAGACGGACAAAAAGTTGTTATGGATTTATTATCAGAACAACAAGAAACTTCACCTCATCGTTATATAAAGGATGATATAGCGGTGTGTAGTGGTGATATAATTGCAGATGCAGGAGTTCAGGAAGGAAATTTCGCACTACGGTATATCGAGAAAGTCTCTAAGGCGTATTTATTTGAATGCGATCCTATGTGGATTAAGCCTTTAAAGAAAAGTTTCGAAAAATTTAAGGATAAAGTAGTATTATATGAAAAAGCGTTAAGTAGATATTATGCGGGTAGTATTATTAACCTAGATTCGGCAATAAAAGGAAGGTTAGATTTTTTAAAAATGGATATTGAAGGCGCTGAAATTGCTGCATTACTGGGAGGGGAGCACACGCTTAAGAATAATGATGTGAAATGTGCAATTTGCGCTTATCATAAGCTAGGGGATGAACAAAATATATGTGAAATCCTAAATAGATATGGTTATAACCCGGATTCTCGAAAACGTGACGATGAATTTTCGCCACACTTAGCCGAATTCCCTGAATTTTATTGATAAAACCACCATTTTGCACTTGATTAACTCATCGTCATGTTTTATGATGGAGGTATAAACATGACGAGGTGATTGTATGTCGA
>NZ_QZDT01000100.1 GCF_009917485.1 Parablautia muri | reverse complement strand
AGCAGGCAAAAATATATGAGGCTCTCGGAGTGAAGGTACCAACCTCGTCATGTTAACTCCGAGAATCCAGGTTACACAGGATTGAGCAATCGCCATTAAGGCGAAATGTCCTAAAATAGTATTCACCACAAGTTCAGCGTATCCCGTTTTGGTGTCGCTATACCATGATTTCGCAGAATTGAGTTTTCGTCATTGAGAACGAAAACCTACAACTGAATATAGCATTTACAGAGACAGTATGAATCAGTCGTATTGTCTCTTTTATTATGAATAGTGATTCGGAGCATACAGTCGGGATGCTCAATTATTAACTCAACTCTGATTTGGTGCTGAGTTATCTAAAAGACATATCGAAATTGAAAGGAATTTTTATAAGTAACAATGAGTAGAAAAGATTTAACAGGATTAGATACATCAAAATACAGATATTGCAGTGAGTGTGGAAAGATACTGCCTTTGTGCCATTTTGAGGTGTCTTCTATCAATAAGAACAAAACAAAGATTTATAACCAGATATGCAAGCGGTGTGAAAAAAACAGGCAGTTGAAGCCTAAAATGCCTACAAAAATGAAAGTACTTGATGAAAATAATAATGTTCAGTTTGCCGAAGATATAGAAGAAAATGACAATCCCATCAATGTGAAACTGATTAATGTATTTGAAACATTTGTGCAGATTGAAGGTACATATAATTACTGGATTTCTAACTATGGAAGGGTGGTAAATAATCTGCGGAATCCGTTTAAATATCATGTGCATAGTGTAGCAAATCATTATACGATGAATTTCTTTGATATTGATGGTAGCGCAAATATGGAAGATCATTATACAAAGAATTTAATGGGTAAAATATTTCTGAAAAATCCTAATAATTACACAAAAATCTGGTTTATTGATGGCGATAAAAACAATTTTTATTATAAGAATCTGGTCTATGTATCAAGCAAAGATTATGATGATTTAATGTATGGCAGAAAGGACATTGATGATATTGAGATAAAACAAGAATATTATGAATACCCAAACAAAGCCAGAAGTAAGGCGTATGCGGTTTATCAGGGTATATACAATAGATGTTATAAGAGGGATAAGTATACAAATTATCATGATTGTTACGATGGAGCAACCATATGTAAAGAATGGCTTGAAAATCCAGAATTGTTTATTGATTGGTACTTAGAAAATTATTATCCAGTAAAAGATGAAATAATGGTGGTGGATAAGGATTTATTTGGCAATGGGAGCAAAGAATATTCCCCTGATAATTGCTGTATTGTTCCAGTAACAATAAATGCAATGCTAACAAACTGCAAGAAACATGATAATCCTGCTCATACGGCTGCTTCTGATTTGCCTCTTGGGGTACGATACAATCCAGATACTCATATGTACTATGGGGAAATCACGCCATTTGGTCATGATGAACCAGCTAAACTTGAAGAATGGAATACACCAGAAGAAGCATTTGAGGAATATAGAATCATTAAAAAGGCAGATATTACGGTAATGGCTGTAAAGTATAAAAATTATATTCCGCAAAGAGTTTTTGATGCTCTTATACGTTATGAAGTAAAACCATATATAGAAGATTAAATTTTAAGGAGGACATTTAACAATGACAGATTTTGAAAGAAGAATTAAAACCAAACTGATTGAGGATGAGTATGCGGAGAAATTTCACCGTTTAGATACGGAGGAAACTATAGCACATATCAACCGTGATAATCAGCAGTTATGTGAGATTAATGAGAAGCGAGTACAACTTGAAATGGATATGGAACTTGAAAAAAGAATGTTGAGTTATTAAGGATGGAGGAATACTGATTATGGCAGACATTAAAGATATTGAACAGAGGGCAAAAGATATGATTGAACAATGCCAGCGTAGAAAAGTACAGAGGGAAAATGCGGAAGGGGTTGATAGGATATTCAGGGAGCCAATACGGAAGAAAGCAAAGGAACAGGCAAAGAGGGAAAATGCGGAGCGTGAACGGCAGGAATTGGAGAATAGATGGAGTCCATATCTTGAAAAGGTTATGCAGCATGCAGAGCAGGAAAAGAAAAAATATGATGATAAAATTATGAATGCATTAAAAGGATAAGATTATAAGGCATATTGGATGTAAAAGTCTGGTGTGCCTTTTTTTCAGGTTTATGGTGACATATTGTGTTGTAATTTGTAAATATTTCTACTATACTTTTTTATTATATGTTTAGTACAAAGTAGGGATAAATATGTTAGAATGGCTTGCAGAAATTTCATCTTGGATTTGGGAAAATATTTCTAATATTGATTCAATAGTAAGCATAGTAACTGCTATATTAAGTGGTGTGTTTTTTATTGGAGGAGCGGTTTATGGAGTAATTGCAAATATTTTACGACAGAAATTAAAGAGAAATCAGTACAAATACCTTAATTTGGTTGTAGATAATCAAACTAAACAATCTATGAAGTATTATATTCCTACAAGAGCACAGGAAGTAGATCCTTGTGATGATGTATGTACTACAGATTCATTTATTAAATTAATTCCTTTTTTTATAAATAAGGTGTTCAAAAACTCGGATACACGATATTTTGTTATATTAGCTGATTCTGGAATGGGGAAAACTACCTTTTTGTTAAAACTGTTCTTTGAATATTATAAAAAGTTGATAAAAGAGTATGATATTGTTTTTATACCGTTGTCGCTTGAAAGTTCAATAGAAAGAATTAGGGGAATACAAAATAAAACTACTACCATATTATTATTAGATGGTCTTGATGAAGATAGGTATGCAATAGAGGATTACAATAAGCGTTTAAAAGATATATGTGATGAGACAGAATTATTTTATAAAGTAATTATATCGTGTAGAACACAATTTTTTCCTGATAGTGATAGTGAGCCAAGACATACTAAGAAGAGAAGCTTTGGAGTTGGGAAAAAGAGTATAGAATTTGTTAAATATTATATTTCTCTTTTTAATGAAAAGGAAATAAATATCTATTTATCAAAAAAATATAATCCTATTTTTGAAAGAAATAAGATTAGGCGTTCTCAAAAGGTAATTAAAAATTGCCCTGAATTAATGGTTAGACCAATGCTTTTAGCGTATATAGATGATTTGATTGAGGATAAAGAAAGGGAATATAATTATGCTTATGAAATATATAACCAATTAGTATATAGTTGGATAGAGCGAGAAGCAATAAATAATGAAACATTATATAATTTTTCTGAGAAAATAGCAGAATATATGTATTCTAATAAGACAGTTTATATTAAGGGGAATATAATTCAGAAAATATGCGAAGAATATGGGATACAATTAAGTAGTTTCGAGGCAAAAACTAGGTCTTTACTGAATCGAAATGCTAATGGAATTTATAAGTTTGCACATAAAAGTATTTTAGAATTTATATTAGCTAACAAGGCGATTAAGGATACACAATTTCGTAAGGTTATTATGTTGAATGGGTTTGATGGATATGATATGTTAGAATTATTTTTAAAAGAAATGAGCATATCCTATGTAAAAAAATTAATAAATAGACAAACACGTATATTAGAAAATGTTTTTTGTGAATTTTTGCAATTATCTGAAATTGACCTTTCCCATATGAAAATAAAAAATTGCTCTTTTGAAAACTGCAATTTATCTAAAGCTGTTTTTAGGAAAGGGGATTTTTATAATATAAGTTTAAAAGGATCAAATTTGTACGGTGCAGATTTAAGAAATGTGAAGTTCAGAGGTGCGGATTTAAGAGGTGCGGATTTAAGAGGTGCGGATTTGAGAGGAGGGCATATTAATCGGATAAAGTTGGAAGGGGCCAATTTATACAAAACTATATTTGATGAAATTAAAATTGATTTTTTACAAATGAAATATAATTTGGCTGATTCAATGGTATATAGTACAAAAACAAGAACTGTAGTTAGTTATAAAGAATATAAAAAGAGGAGGGCTACCGTTCGCGGTTTTTTGGTGGATGATGATGAATTTGAATTTGAGTTTTTAAATAATGGTGTTAGTCAGAAAATGGAGCCGTGACATATTTTTATCTTTTTCATCATCTCAAAATATACGGACTACAATAAAGTAAAATGGCTTACCGTTCCATTTGTTAATTAATGCATAATATATTGATCTTGCACTCATTGGGATTCGGTGAAAATGTTCAATAAGATTGGGCGTTCTGTATAGGGGGATATGGTGATATAGGGTGGTAAATATATGGGAGATTTAATCATACCCCCTGCTCCATGTTAGATCGGCTTATGCAGATATCACATTTTTGCTCTATAATCAATGGTGTATCTTGAAATTTCAGACAGAATAACTACAAATGATAAGTTGGTAAGGTAAATGTGTTATGTCAGAAATTCTAAGTTGTACATTAGATTATCAGCGTTATTTAGGGGCATATTTTATATAGGGGTATACCTGTATATATGCGATTTTATATTTTGAACGGAAACATACCCCCCTATCCCGGTATATACAGTTCGAGAAGGTCAAAATTTTAAGTTGGTGTCGATGTGCAATAGATACGGACTTTACCACACTAAAGTGCGAAAAATATAATGTAAACGTACCGGGGGTATCTCTTACTACCTGCTGCCCCTATACCGTCATACAGCCCCAATATGCACGCTACAAGCCCAAATTAAGCCTAAAATCGCATGATAACCATACAAATATAAGCAAATAAACCGCACACAAAAAGACTATGAGCCATTAAAGCGCATAGCCTTTATCATGTATCATTGTTTATCTGTTTACCGTTCTATATTTATGATTCTTTCAAGTTAGGACATAAGCCTAAACCGCCATCAATAACAGGTACACGCCTAAACGCTTCACGGTGTATGCAATCTTTATTGTCGCAATGTGTACAGTCGCATTTCTGATATTCTTCATAGGTCATTTTGTAATTGGTATTAGTTTCAAATTGTTCTTTCGTCATATCCTTTATACCTTCCTTTTCTTATATTTTTATTGTCAGGGTGTAGCCGTGTATTGGTTACACCCATTTTTTACGTTTGTTCATGCTTATGCGAATGCTTCTCTCAATCTCTTTGTTCCATTTGTCTCTACTTCTGTACTGCCGTAGTAGTTGCGAATATCTTCCATACTTAACTTCTTATGACTTCTTTTGCGAAATGCTTCAGAATGCCAGTACCAAGACTTTTTCTGACCTGCAAACTTAAAACCAAGGTCTTTCAGTTCTTTTCTATACTGGTATGTATTACCGCTAATCCACAACCAGTTACCAATAATTTCTAATGTGATTCCATCAAAGTGAATGACTTTTTGTAGCATCTCTCTTAACAATTCGTCTTCCGAAAAGTCATACTTCATATTATTAAAGTCTGTCTTTGCATTTCCCTCTTTGCTATCCGCTGACTTGCTTTCGTGCCTGTTCTTTAATACTTTGAATCCCGGATTCTCGAAAACGTGACGATGAATTTTCGCCACACTTAGCCGAATTCCCTGAATTTTATTGATAAAACCACCATTTTGCACTTGATTAACTCATCGTCATGTTTTATGATGGAGGTATAAACATGACGAGGTGATTGTATGTCGA
>NZ_QZDT01000099.1 GCF_009917485.1 Parablautia muri | reverse complement strand
AGCAGGCAAAAATATATGAGGCTCTCGGAGTGAAGGTACCAACCTCGTCATGTTAACTCCGAGAATCCAGGATCCATGATGTTATGCTTGACTTTCCTATTCCTGGTACACCTGCTATAAGCATTGTAGTCGTCTTTTTATAATTTATAAATTTTTTTATTATCTGATCTAAAGAATCATTAATAGAAAATCCTATCCTTTTTATAGATTTATGTATCTCATAATCAGGTATAATAAAAGCATCTGCTAAAGTTATAGGATTTTCATCATTGTCAATATGAAGAAACAATCTACTATTCCAATTTTCAATATATTCTTTTTTCTTATCATTTTGAAACTTTTTCGCCTCATTACCCCTACTTTCTGTTTCATTAGCTTGCATATTCATTTTCTGAATCTGTTCCAAAATCATCAATAATATACTCAGCACTAATTGGCTATTATCATCTATCTTACTAAAATTCTTCTTCAAATTATCAGATACCTTTTGCACTTCAGCATTAGCATCATCAACAGCATTACTTATCTGTATCAACATCTTATTACTGAAATCTTCACTTTCAAGCATAACCTTAGTTAATACTTCTGCGACCTTAAATAGGCCTACTTTAATTTCACCCTCGTATTCTATATGAGTAGACATATTTTTATATGTAGCATACTTCCTCCACATAAAATCTTCCAATATCATGTTATTATATTTACATTGTCTAAGTACTTCATCTGTAATATCTACCTTAGAAAGCAGATCCTTTATCTCACTTACTACATAATCATTTTTTTCTTCGGAAAGAACCCGCTCAATTCGAAATTTTCCATTGTTAATAAAGTTATTAATCTCGCTTACACCTTTTTCGGATATTCCATCTATTGAAATACCTGTTAACTCCTTGATCAATCCACTCCCAACCTTATCCCCTACTACTGACTTTATTACCGCTGATATAATATTAACTGCAATACTCATTAAAATCCCACCTTATACATTCTTTGCATATCTGATGTGTCCTAAATATACTTTTTATTTTAACACATATTTTCTGACTTCATCTTATAAAAAATGACAAAATATGTAAACAGCCTATCCACTCCACCATACATCACCTATAATTCATATCAAAATCGTAAAAAAATAAGGCATACCAGACTTTCACATCCGATATGCCTTATAATAAATCATCCTACTCTACTAACCCACCAACTGAAATAAGTCTTACTCCGTTCCCTCTTTACCGATTCAATCCCCTTATCCATCAATCTTCTATTCCGATCCAGAAAAACATCCCATGATTTACTATCTTCTTCATTTTTCTCTGCATTCCTGAAGCCTTTGTTTACTGCACTTACCATCTCTTTTGTTCTGTATGCTTCTTCTGACTTTCTCTGTACACCATCTTCATGGATATTCTGTAAAATCTGATTATGTTTCTCTTTCTGCTGATTTTCTCTCGCCATTGCTTTTTCAATATAGGAATTGAGAAGGTTGCTACTATGTTGCACTCTTTCCCTCTCGGCTTCTTCTCTTTTATCCATTTCAATCCTGTTTGCCCTTAACCTGTCACGTTCCTTATGGTCACGCTCCGCACATACTGATTTAATCATGTTTAATGATGATTCTGTTGTATTCGTTTTGTTCATTGTAAAAAATCCTCCAATCTTAATATCTCAATAAGTTCTTTTCTACTTCCATCTCTGCTTCAAGCTGTACTCTTTTTCATTGATTCTGCATAATTCCTGATTATCACGGTTGATATGCGCTATGGATTCCTCCGTATCTAAACAGTGGAACTTCTCCGCATATTCATCTTCAATCATTCTGGTTTTAATTCTTCTTTCAAAATCTGTCATTGTTAAATGTCCTCCTATAATTTAATCATCAATTTCAATCTTCCAATTCATCATTGCTTCATATACTTTATCCGGTATAACATTCCTATACTGTTCCGCTATATCCTTAATAAAATCTTCTTTATATTCCTTATACCTAGCAAAAGCAGATTCAGCCGTATCAAATGTCCCTAATTTAATCTGCCTTCCCATAAATGACATTTCAGCGCGGTATTTCCCCTTACTCTTATCAAAATGAACGCCTAAAGGAAGATCACCCCTGTTTTTCTTACCATTCAGAAATAACGTATTGACTGCATGAGGCACAAAACAACATGTTTCCGGACTATACACTTTATTCCCTTTGAAAAGAATATCCTTATCCAAATCCAATATCATACCAGCTATCTTATTCTGTTCATACCATACCTTGAAATTATTGTAATTCAGCCATTCCTCACAAGCTGTACATCCTTTATATTGTGGCTGTTTCTCGTGGAATTTTGCATTATAACAACGGTTAATCATATCATGCCATTTCAAATAGGATTCTGATGTACAATCTACATTTTCACTCCCACGATAACCGATACCGCACATAACAGGCTCCATTGCGCTTCTGCTCCAGTCATCAGGCTTGTATCTTATATCATTCATTACCTTTAAGATAAATTCTTCTGAATCATCGCCTGTTTTATTAAAATGATTTTTTACAATTCTATATTGTTCCTGGTTTAATGGATATAGGTTTCTGTAGTAATAATCCTGCTTATCAAAACCGCTGTGCCATATGTAAACATTATTTGCTATATCTGGATTCACAATAAATTCTTCTGCTACTGCCTTAGCCGCATATAAATGTACGCTTTTATATATCCATTTTCCATCATAAAATACATTCTCCCTTAACGAATAGAATAAAGCTCCATATTTATCATAGCTTCCTTGTAACAGGTTATATTTGCCATCTGAAAACCTGATTACCCTTCCATAATTTGATAGCCATGTCTTCTTATAGTCCATCAGTTTTACAAAGGTTTCATCAGTTCCCAATGGAATAAACTTAAAATGTGAAATATCCAGTATTCTTTCAGGCTTAATATCTTTGTAGTGCCTATGGATCAGTATTTCCAGATTATCCGTAAATTCAATCTTATTCTTTTCCTCCAAATATTTACGCTGATATTTATATTCACACTCTTTACATTGACTTAAATAATATGGATTATAAAACTGCCCCTTTACTAATCTGAATTTTTCTATTGGCAATATCCTGCCACATTTCTTACATATTTTTGTTGTTTCAATTTCTGATACTCTTGTATTGCTCATTGTTACTTATAATAATTCCTTTCGATATGTCTTTAGATAGCCAACACAATTTTGTGTTCAGCTAATAATTAAGCATCCCGATTGTATGCTCCGATTCCTATTCATAATAAAAGAGACAATACGACTGATTCATACTGTCTCTATAAATCAATATCCAATTTTATGTTTACGCCAAAACTGGCGGCATCTCAATTCTGCGAAATCGTGATATGACTTTTCCAAATTGGGAAACACTGACTTTTCCCAGATTGTTGGGAATATGATTCAAACCTTTTAAAGTGTTTGCTTGTCTCCAAAATAGATTCCCCCGTTTGGGGAAAAGCCCATTTGGGCTAACCGTTGAAAACTCAAATGGTACAATTGTTTCGTTCGTCATTAATGAAGAACGGAATTATTTTACCAAACACTTTAAACCGTTTGCTTATCAGATATGCATATTATGCACTTTCGGATGTTCAGAATTTTAGGACACGGGAATATTCCCTTCTCCTCTTTCGACCACTTATGGGCGAATAGATTAAATCTACCACATTGCTTTTAGAGCAAGATGGTTCAAAACCTGATAACAACCGTACCTACAAGTACACACCAGTTTCCCGCGGGGAACCATCATCTCACGTAACTACGGTGAAATACTGTATACCTTAATAATCTGCCTCGTCTATTCTGTCGAAGCCATACTTTTCGGTACATGTTGGATATTGCCCTTTGCAATGCCCTGTAAAAAGCTATCATCTCATTTATAATTGATGTTTCAGAATCCATGCCAGAATATCCTCATATCCCTTTTTGCCATTTGCAACATCCAATATTACATCTGACAATTCTTTCTGTGTATATTCCAATTCATACCCATTGACTGCAAGAAAAACCAGCATAACATGAACACCAATTCTTTTATTCCCATCTATCATTGCATGATTCTTTACCAATCCATAACATAATCTTGCCGCTTTTGCCTGGATACTTGGATATAATTCATCACCACCGAATGACTGAAACGGACTTTCAAGTGCAGAATCCAATAATCCATTATTCCGGATTCCATCACTTCCCCCTGTTTCTTTGATTAATTGGGTATGGAGCATCAAGACCTGTTTCTTTGTCAGCCGAATCATTTTGCTAATACCTCATACGCTTCTCTATTCTGTGTGATCAACCGCTTTGATATGCTCATTATATCTTCATCTGACGCCACTGAATCATTTTCAGCTTTGCTAAAATCTATAACAAGATATCTTGGCACATTATTTTTCAGAATTACAGCCGTACCATGTTCATCAACCAATCTTGCTACTTTAGAAAAATTCTGATTTGCTTCTGTAATGGAAACCATTGTATTTGTATCAATCTTCATAAAAACATCTCCCTACATTGTATTATAAATATAGTATATGTAATTTATAGGATATATTCAACCTATTTTTTATTTTACAGTTAAAACAAATCACCTATATCAATACACTCTGAATCGTTTCCAGTAACGCAAAATATCCCATAATTACTATTATCATGAGATTTATTTTTGCATAGTTCATCCTGTCCCACACAATTCGTATTTGTCAGGTTTATTTGAACCTCGCCCTCTGTAGGCATATCCAGTATTTCTTCTATGGAATAATCATTCTCCATTGAAACAGGCTCTCCCCAATTATCATCCGATATAGCATTAACAAGATTATTCTTACGTTTTTCCATCTCTCTTTTTTGTTCAGCTTTCCTATTGACATAATCTACCACACATGGAATATCATCAAACAGATCTTCATTCTTAATCTTGCCAATAATATCATCATAAGCAGCAGTGCCTTCTTCTGCTTGTCTCAACTTTTTCTCATTGCAAAGATTCTTACTATGAATGTATTGATATGTTCCAATCAATTCTTCATTTGAAAAATTACCTATGTACTTATCAAAATCCTTAACCAGTAAATTGAAAACAGCAGCATATCTTTTATTTTCTCTGGACTTTTCTGCCTTTACAAGTGTTTCTGTCTCCTTCAAGTTAAATGTAGCCACATATTCATTTGCAAACTGGATAATCCATTGTCTATCCTCATACCTTCCATAATGGTTAGAAAAACTCATGATCTGTCCTGTTTCTTTATCTTTTTTGTTCTGGTTATGACGATAAGTATAAATAATCTTCTCCGCTTCAAGGATAGAATTATACTCAATGATACGCGCTTTTGTTGTTCCACACCAATCAGCCAATGTATCCAGTGTCATAAATCCAACAAAATCGGTATGGGCACCATAACAATCAGAATGGTCATATGTACCTTTATCATGGCAGATGGAACTAATCAGGACAATAAAATATCGTAGTATGGCAAAGTTATCTTTCTTTGTATCAATATTCATTATCCTTTGTACTTCTTCAAGGGTGATAACTGTATAGAATACACCTTTATTTGTATTCTGCTCAAAATGCAGACCACTCATATCTATGATAAATTCAGTAGCGGAATATTCATCTACCTTTTTAATCAGATTCTTTTTTACAAGTGAATCTAAAGAAGATTTGATATGATTCAAATATCTTCTTGAAATCTGCAAATTCTTATACAATTCAAAGACAACTGAATTATAAGCAACATACTGTAGTTCTTTTTGAGAATCATATAAACTTCTCAACGCTACATAAACAGCTACCTCATAGTCACTTAAATTTGTATCTCTTATAACTGCATTATTTAAAAACAATTTCTTCATAATAACTTTCGTTCCTTTCAAAAATCAAAATAGAATATTGAA
>NZ_QZDT01000098.1 GCF_009917485.1 Parablautia muri | reverse complement strand
GGAGAAAGCTATGAAGACAAAGAGGCTGATCTTCGGTGAGACCGAATTCGGTCTCAACCTAAAACATTATCCAGAACGGGAGTGCGCCTTGAGCGACACGAATTATGCAGTGATTTACGACCTGCACAGCCATACCACAGCTTCCGATGGCTGCCTGACGCCAGAAGCATTGGTGCACCGTGCAGTCGATAAGCCCGGATCAGCTTGCAATTCGCGCGCGAAGGCGAAGCGGCATTTACGTTGACACCATCGAATGGTGCAAAACCTTTCGCGGTATGGCATGATAGCGCCCGGAAGAGAGTCAATTCAGGGTGGTGAATGTGAAACCAGTAACGTTATACGATGTCGCAGAGTATGCCGGTGTCTCTTATCAGACCGTTTCCCGCGTGGTGAACCAGGCCAGCCACGTTTCTGCGAAAACGCGGGAAAAAGTGGAAGCGGCGATGGCGGAGCTGAATTACATTCCCAACCGCGTGGCACAACAACTGGCGGGCAAACAGTCGTTGCTGATTGGCGTTGCCACCTCCAGTCTGGCCCTGCACGCGCCGTCGCAAATTGTCGCGGCGATTAAATCTCGCGCCGATCAACTGGGTGCCAGCGTGGTGGTGTCGATGGTAGAACGAAGCGGCGTCGAAGCCTGTAAAGCGGCGGTGCACAATCTTCTCGCGCAACGCGTCAGTGGGCTGATCATTAACTATCCGCTGGATGACCAGGATGCCATTGCTGTGGAAGCTGCCTGCACTAATGTTCCGGCGTTATTTCTTGATGTCTCTGACCAGACACCCATCAACAGTATTATTTTCTCCCATGAAGACGGTACGCGACTGGGCGTGGAGCATCTGGTCGCATTGGGTCACCAGCAAATCGCGCTGTTAGCGGGCCCATTAAGTTCTGTCTCGGCGCGTCTGCGTCTGGCTGGCTGGCATAAATATCTCACTCGCAATCAAATTCAGCCGATAGCGGAACGGGAAGGCGACTGGAGTGCCATGTCCGGTTTTCAACAAACCATGCAAATGCTGAATGAGGGCATCGTTCCCACTGCGATGCTGGTTGCCAACGATCAGATGGCGCTGGGCGCAATGCGCGCCATTACCGAGTCCGGGCTGCGCGTTGGTGCGGATATCTCGGTAGTGGGATACGACGATACCGAAGACAGCTCATGTTATATCCCGCCGTTAACCACCATCAAACAGGATTTTCGCCTGCTGGGGCAAACCAGCGTGGACCGCTTGCTGCAACTCTCTCAGGGCCAGGCGGTGAAGGGCAATCAGCTGTTGCCCGTCTCACTGGTGAAAAGAAAAACCACCCTGGCGCCGGGGATCAGCCCCGGATGCTTTGGATACGGTCTATGAGCTGGCAGCGTATTTGACCGATCCGGACACCTGGGATAATGTGTGGATTTTGTCGGATCAGCTTGAGTAGGACAAATCCGCCGAGCTTCGACGAGATTTTCAGGAGCTAAGGAAGCTAAAATGGAGAAAAAATCACTGGATATACCACCGTTGATATATCCCAATGGCATCGTAAAGAACATTTTGAGGCATTTCAGTCAGTTGCTCAATGTACCTATAACCAGACCGTTCAGCTGGATATTACGGCCTTTTTAAAGACCGTAAAGAAAAATAAGCACAAGTTTTATCCGGCCTTTATTCACATTCTTGCCCGCCTGATGAATGCTCATCCGGAGTTACGTATGGCAATGAAAGACGGTGAGCTGGTGATATGGGATAGTGTTCACCCTTGTTACACCGTTTTCCATGAGCAAACTGAAACGTTTTCATCGCTCTGGAGTGAATACCACGACGATTTCCGGCAGTTTCTACACATATATTCGCAAGATGTGGCGTGTTACGGTGAAAACCTGGCCTATTTCCCTAAAGGGTTTATTGAGAATATGTTTTTCGTCTCAGCCAATCCCTGGGTGAGTTTCACCAGTTTTGATTTAAACGTGGCCAATATGGACAACTTCTTCGCCCCCGTTTTCACCATGGGCAAATATTATACGCAAGGCGACAAGGTGCTGATGCCGCTGGCGATTCAGGTTCATCATGCCGTTTGTGATGGCTTCCATGTCGGCAGAATGCTTAATGAATTACAACAGTACTGCGATGAGTGGCAGGGCGGGGCGTAATTTTTTTAAGGCAGTTATTGGTGCCCTTCGAAATGACCGACCAAGCGACGCCCAACCTGCCATCACGAGATTTCGATTCCACCGCCGCCTTCTATGAAAGGTTGGGCTTCGGAATCGTTTTCCGGGACGCCAACAACAAGACCCATCATAGTTTGCCCCCGCGACATTGACCATAAATTCATCGCACAAAATATCGAACGGGGTTTATGCCGCTTTTAGTGGGTGCGAAGAATAGTCTGCTCATTACCCGCGAACACCGCCGCATTCAGATCACGCTTAGTAGCGTCCCCATGAGTAGGCAGAACCGCGTCCAAGTCCACATCATCCATAACGATCATGCACGGGGTGGAATCCACACCCAGACTTGCCAGCACCTCATTAGCGACACGTTGCGCAGCGGCCACGTCCTTAGCCTTATCCACGCAATCGAGAACGTACTGCCTAACCGCGAAATCAGACTGAATCAGTTTCCAATCATCGGGCTTCACCAAAGCAACAGCAACGCGGGTTGATTCGACCCGTTCCGGTGCTTCCAGACCGGCGAGCTTGTACAGTTCTTCTTCCATTTCACGACGTACATCAGCGTCTATGTAATCAATGCCCAAAGCACGCTTAGCCCCACGTGACCAGGACGAACGCAGGTTTTTAGAACCAACCTCATACTCACGCCACCGAGCCACCAAAACAGCGTCCATATCCTCGCCGGCGTCGCTTTGATCGGCCAACATATCCAACATCTGAAACGGCGTGTACGACCCCTTAGACGCGGTTTTAGTAGCGGAGCCAGTCAGTTCCTGAGACATGCCCTTAGCGAGGTAGGTTGCCATTTTCGCAGCGTCTCCACCCCAGGTAGACACCTGATCAAGTTTGACCCCGTGCTCACGCAGTGGCGCGTCCATACCGGCCTTAACCACACCAGCAGACCAGCGGGAAAACATGGAATCCTCAAACGCCTTGAGTTCATCGTCAGACAGTGGACGATCCAAGAACAACAGCATGTTGCGGTGCAAGTGCCAACCGTTCGCCCAAGAGTCTGTGACCTCATAGTCACTATAGGTGTGCTCCACCCCGTACCGTGCACGTTCTTTCTTCCACTGAGATGTTTTCACCATCGAAGAGTACGCAGTCTTAATACCCGCTTCAACCTGCGCAAATGACTGTGAGCGGTTGTGTCGAACAGTGCCCACAAACATCATGAGCGCGCCACCCGCCGCCAAGTGATTCTTAGTAGCAATAGCCAGCTCAATGCGGCGTTCGCCCATGACTTCCAATTCAGCCAGAGGTGACCCCCAGCGAGAGTGAGAGTTTTGCAGACCCTCAAACTGCGAAGCACCGTTAGACGACCAGGACACCGCAACAGCTTCGTCCCTGCGCCACCTATGGCACCCCGCCAGAGCCTTACTATTGGTGATCTTGTACATGACGTTTTGCCTACGCCACGCCCTAGCGCGAGTGACCTTAGAACCCTCATTGACCTGCGGTTCCTTAGAGGTGTTCACTTCTATTTCAGTGTTACCTAGACCCGATGTTGTGCGGGGTTGCGCAGTGCGAGTTTGTGCGGGTGTTGTGCCCGTTGTCTTAGCTAGTGCTATGGTTGTCAATTGAAACCCCTTCGGGTTATGTGGCCCCCGTGCATATGAGTTGGTAGCTCGCACGGGGGTTTGTCTTGTCTAGGGACTATTAATTTTTAGTGGTGTTTGGTGGCCGCCTAGCTTGGCTATGCGTGCCAGCTTACCCGTACTCAATGTTAAAGATTTGCATCGACATGGGAGGGTTACGTGTCCGATACCTAGGGGGGGTATCCGCGACTAGGTGCCCCGGTGCTCACTGTCTGTACCGGCGGGGCAAGCCCCACACCCCGCATGGACAGGGTGGCTCCGCCCCCTGCACCCCCAGCAATCTGCATGTACATGTTTTACACATTAGCACGACATGACTGCATGTGCATGCACTGCATGCAGACTAGGTAAATATGAGTATGTACGACAAGTAACAGGAGCACTGCACATAATGAATGAGTTGCAGGACAATGTTTGCTACGCATGCGCATGACATATCGCAGGAAAGCTACTAGAGTCTTAAAGCATGGCAACCAAGGCACAGCTAGAACAGCAACTACAAGAAGCTCAACAGGCACTACAGGCGCAGCAAGCGCAGGCACAAGCCACCATCGAAGCACTAGAAGCGCAGGCAAAGGCTAAGCCCGTCGTGGTCACCGCACGCGTTCCTTTGGCACTACGTGAGGACATGAAGCGCGCAGGCATGCAGAACGGTGAAAACCTCCAAGAGTTCATGATCGCCGCGTTTACCGAGCGGCTAGAAAAGCTCACCACCACCGACAACGAGGAAAACAATGTCTAACCCACTAGTTATCTTTGCCCACCGTGACCCGGTAAATGACGTGACGTTCGAGTGCATTGAGCACGCCACCTACGACACACTTTCACACGCTAAAGACCAGATCACCGCCCAAATGCAAGCCCTAGACGAAGAAGCCGCCCTACTGCCCTAATGGGTGTTTCATGGGTGTTTCCCTAGTGTTTCATGGTGTTTTCACCTAAGCTAGGGAATTGCGCGAGAAGTCTCGCAAAAATCAGCAACCCCCGGAACCACACAGTTCACGGGGGTTCTTCTATGCCAGAAATCAGAAAGGGGAACCAGTGAACGACCCCGAATGGCTGGATGATCCTCCAGCGCGGGGATCTCATGCTGGAGTTCTTCGCCCACCCCAAAAGGATCTAGGTGAAGATCCTTTTTGATAATCTCATGACCAAAATCCCTTAACGTGAGTTTTCGTTCCACTGAGCGTCAGACCCCGTAGAAAAGATCAAAGGATCTTCTTGAGATCCTTTTTTTCTGCGCGTAATCTGCTGCTTGCAAACAAAAAAACCACCGCTACCAGCGGTGGTTTGTTTGCCGGATCAAGAGCTACCAACTCTTTTTCCGAAGGTAACTGGCTTCAGCAGAGCGCAGATACCAAATACTGTTCTTCTAGTGTAGCCGTAGTTAGGCCACCACTTCAAGAACTCTGTAGCACCGCCTACATACCTCGCTCTGCTAATCCTGTTACCAGTGGCTGCTGCCAGTGGCGATAAGTCGTGTCTTACCGGGTTGGACTCAAGACGATAGTTACCGGATAAGGCGCAGCGGTCGGGCTGAACGGGGGGTTCGTGCACACAGCCCAGCTTGGAGCGAACGACCTACACCGAACTGAGATACCTACAGCGTGAGCTATGAGAAAGCGCCACGCTTCCCGAAGGGAGAAAGGCGGACAGGTATCCGGTAAGCGGCAGGGTCGGAACAGGAGAGCGCACGAGGGAGCTTCCAGGGGGAAACGCCTGGTATCTTTATAGTCCTGTCGGGTTTCGCCACCTCTGACTTGAGCGTCGATTTTTGTGATGCTCGTCAGGGGGGCGGAGCCTATGGAAAAACGCCAGCAACGCGGCCTTTTTACGGTTCCTGGCCTTTTGCTGGCCTTTTGCTCACATGTTCTTTCCTGCGTTATCCCCTGATTCTGTGGATAACCGTATTACCGCCTTTGAGTGAGCTGATACCGCTCGCCGCAGCCGAACGACCGAGCGCAGCGAGTCAGTGAGCGAGGAAGCAAAAGTGCTCATCATTGGAAAACGTTCTTCGGGGCGAAAACTCTCAAGGATCTTACCGCTGTTGAGATCCAGTTCGATGTAACCCACTCGTGCACCCAACTGATCTTCAGCATCTTTTACTTTCACCAGCGTTTCTGGGTGAGCAAAAACAGGAAGGCAAAATGCCGCAAAAAAGGGAATAAGGGCGACACGGAAATGTTGAATACTCATACTCTTCCTTTTTCAATATTATTGAAGCATTTATCAGGGTTATTGTCTCATGAGCGGATACATATTTGAATGTATTTAGAAAAATAAACAAAAGAGTTTGTAGAAACGCAAAAAGGCCATCCGTCAGGATGGCCTTCTGCTTAATTTGATGCCTGGCAGTTTATGGCGGGCGTCCTGCCCGCCACCCTCCGGGCCGTTGCTTCGCAACGTTCAAATCCGCTCCCGGCGGATTTGTCCTACTCAGGAGAGCGTTCACCGACAAACAACAGATAAAACGAAAGGCCCAGTCTTTCGACTGAGCCTTTCGTTTTATTTGATGCCTGGCAGTTCCCTACTCTCGCATGGGGAGCACCCACACTACCATCGGCGCTACGGCGTTTCACTTCTGAGTTCGGCATGGGGTCAGGTGGGACCACCGCGCTACTGCCGCCAGGCAAATTCTGTTTTATCAGACCGCTTCTGCGTTCTGATTTAATCTGTATCAGGCTGAAAATCTTCTCTCATCCGCCAAAACAGCCAAGCTTCGGTGAGACCTCA
>NZ_QZDT01000097.1 GCF_009917485.1 Parablautia muri | reverse complement strand
CAAATGGATATATGACACCATTTGAAAAGAGAATGCAGGCATGATTATGTCAAAACTTTTCCTTGTAAGTGTTACAAAAAAACTTGACCATCTCATTTCCTCGTCTGTAATGTAGGAAATGGCATTTGCAAGATGCATAGCCATATATCTTTTTCCTGTCTGGTGGATGCAGGATATTTTGGTGATTGCGATTAAACATTCCTCCTTGTGTAGCTTATCATCAATAAATATCTTTCTAATCTATTTTCTCCATCTTTCTAATACATCTGAAATTGTAACAGGTTCTATATTTGAATCATCTATATTTTTCCACTCCTCTCTCCATACATCACATACTTTTACATTCTGTGATTTGGGTTCTGGTTTAGGTCTATCCATTTTTACAATTACAGGAACCGGTGTTGCATCACCTACCACAAGACATTGTCCCGGCGATAACGTAGGTAAAGTATCAGCCACCGCATTTGTATTATTAGAAAGAAGGTTCTTTATATATGATTGATCTGCCATATTGGTCAATCTTAATGAAATAAAATTATTGCACTGTGCAAAAATTGTTGATGAAACCTCACTTGGTCTCTGACTTACAACCATTAGACTGATTCCATATTTTCTTCCTTCTTTTGCAATCCTTTCAATAGACTTTTTTGATGCTTTATAATCTGCTCCACCGTTTTGTGGTACATAATTGTGGGCTTCTTCAAAAACCATTAAAAACGGAACATTGTTCAGCTCATCCCTTCCATGTTTCAGTTTTGTATAATGAAAACAAAAATCGAAAATAAGGCGTGAGATCAAGCTGATAGTTATTGATAATACCTCAAATGGAACTCCACTTAAATCTATTATACTAACATTAGCCTTATCCAAATACCCTAAAAACTGCTTTAAAATCAATTCAAAATCATCTGATGTATATACACTTTGATCTTCTTTAGTTGGCTTCATTAAAAAGTCTAGTCGTTTATCATTAATTTTATTTTCAAGCCTTGAAATAAATCTATTAAATTCACCATTAAATGGACCATTTGATGCTTTATCTGCTTTGCCATTTGATGTC
Organism: Parablautia muri; assembly: GCF_009917485.1. Classification (GTDB taxonomy): domain Bacteria; phylum Bacillota; class Clostridia; order Lachnospirales; family Lachnospiraceae; genus Suilimivivens; species Suilimivivens muri. The sequence continues at coordinate 5,471 of NZ_QZDT01000097.1, read as the reverse complement.
GGAATAAATGTAAACTTATTATTGAAATAATCATTCACATTCTTAATTTCAATTATCTCATCATTTTTATTAACAATTTTAGGAATCTGCTTTTCCCCTGAGACTTTACTAATCACCTCATCATTCAAATTGCAAATATAATTATATACTTCCTCCATACTAAAATATACAGGTGTATCATAAGTTATTTTCTTGAGCTCCGGATTATATTTTTCCTTATTCAAAATAACCGCTTTTCTAAATTGCGATACTTGGTTATGAGAATTAGCTTCATTGCTTTCAATAAAAATTGACTCCAACTCTTCACTATTCATCAACCAATAGGGTAATTTCAACTTCTCTACATCTAAATAGTTTAATGTAAAAGATTGTTCTTGTGGCAATGTAAATGCCGATTTATATTCAGAATGAAGATCAAAAATAATAACATGTGCATTTTTTTGATTCGCTGCATTCATGTTACAACTATCGGATATTCCAACTGCTTCTTGCAGAATTTTAGCTACTGTACAAGATTTACCTGAGCCAGTGGAGCCTACGATACCTATATGCTTTCCAAAAAAAGCATTTCCATCTAAGTTTAAAACCACATCCCTATTTTGAGCAATCCTGCCTAATGCAAAAGAATATACATCATTTTCCAGAAAAATTTTATCCAATATAGATTTATCTGCAATATCAACAGGTTCTGTTGGAGAAGGCAGTACCGTACTACCTGGAATAAACTTATCATCAACCACCACTCCAACTGGTTCTGCTGACAATAAATATTTATCTTGCCCCGAATTATCCGCAATTGCTTTTATACTTTTTATTGTTGCAATTAAAAAATCAAAATTTCCTGTTTGTATTTTTAAGTACTTACCAATTTTTAATGCATTCTTATTTTTCTCAAAATCATTAAAATCCATCTTTACAATGACTTCTACCGCCGAGCTCTCCAGCACTTTTCCAATCATAATTCCACCTCATCTCTAATTTTTAATATATATTCCAAATGAGACAATTTAACAAGATTTACAACTTCTACGTTGACATCTTGCACCGATATATCTACTGGTAATCTATCAGCTATGAGAAATATATCATCCTGCCCCTCCTTATTAATGGCTGCAATACATGCAGCTTCATCTGTACATAATTTTATTCTGTATTGCATCCATCCGTCATTTATTCTCTTTTCAGGTTCCTTAATAAATGTCTCTTCAAAAAATGTTTTACCTCTATATCCTGTCTCCGCTTCAATCCCTTTTAAATATAAACGGCTTTCTAATTCATCTATCTGCTCATGCGTATATCCTACAAAGCAGAATACTGCTGGAGTATGTAACTTTACTTTACAGCAATATCTTGTGACATAATTTTTCAAAAACAAAACTATGTCATTGTCAAAATTTTCTATTAGAACTGGATCAATAAAGAAACACCTTTTTCTTTTATTAATGTTTAAATATGTGTTTAATTGCTTACGCTTCCTTTTAATGACTTCTCCATAATTTGATAATGATCTTGTCCATCTTGTAATCGCCGCAGTTTTTATCATTCTTAAATATTGCGTCATTTCATCTTTAGTAATATTTCGGCTATTGTCATTTTTTATAATACTTAAATCAGCAATTTTTTGTATTGCATTTGGATACACAATATCTGATACGTCATCCTTTTCAAACCCAGCCTCCTCCAAAAGCTCCTTATTTTCCTTCTCCAACTCATCATAGGGCTTTCCAACTATAAATTCAAAATGTTTCTCCAAAAAATCTTTTAAGTCACATTTAATTTCAAGATTATTTTCTGCAAAATATTTTTTTATCTTTTCCTTATCTGTCTTCGTTTTTCTCGGTTTTTGAAGCAATTGTTCTATTTGAGCATTTTCAATTTTCATCAAATATGCAATATAATCACAAATGTATTCTATATTGTCAGTCTTCAAAATGTTTTCCATTTGTTTTTCATTCAACAACTTCTTCCCTTCTTTTTCATTCGGGAAATACGCATATAAAATAAATTTTATGTCTAAACCACGATCCATCATACAAAACGTTTTCATCATTTGCAAAATAGGTTTATACACCGTTGACCACTGAAATTTCTGCTGTTCCTCATGATATTTACATTGTATTGCTGTAACATGGTCATTAAATGATACATCAATATCTTCAACAATCCCTTCCACTTTAATTATATCATCAGAAGCTTTCAAAATCTTATTTAATGTCAGGTTAAATTGATACATAAATCCTTTAATTGTAGAATCTGCAACTCTTCCCATAATCTTTTCTATACTTGCCTCATTAAAATACGTTGCCAGAAACATAATTCATTTGAGCAGACATTTTATGCCTGCCCAAAATAATAATTATTTCTGCAATAACATATCTATCTCATCTAAACTTATGTCCGGTTGTTCCTGCTTTTCTTTTGTATAATCTCCATACCCCATATCATACTGCTGCATAAATTTCACCATTCCTACAGGTCCTAATGCCTCCTGTAATGCCTTTATTCCCACATTTCTTATTTCAACCGGATTACTTAAATTAATATTTAGCACTTAAATCACCTCCCATGCAAATCTAAGCGGGTTGACTACTCTTGTCTTCAAATCCAACTTTTCTGCCATTTTTTCAAATTTATCATCAGTTGTCAGAAGCACATCTGCATTAGCCTCCTCTGCCGCCGCAATATGAAGACTGTCAAACGTGCGGATTTTTGAAATTGAAGCTATTTCTTCAGAACGTTTTCTTATTTGGCTTGTATATGATATATGAATATCAGCTACTTTATATAAATCCAGCACTTTTCGCTTCTTATTTTCGTCTGACATGCGAGTTATTTCAAGTTCTAAAATATCACTTCCCGCAATGACAATCTTTTTCATCTGCCCCATCTTTAAAACCGCTAAAATAGCCTCGCTCTCCAAATGGATTCTTTCCTGCGTCTGGTCATCAAACGGTCTATTATAGCAGCAATTATCCAAGTAAACTATCATCTACAGCATTTCACCTCCAATTTTTTACCTACATATGTTACATTGTACTTTACTTTAAGTATTTATTCAATTATCTTTACCATGTAGTTCACAATAATACAATTTATTGCCTCGTTATCCTTTTTAAGTTCTTCTCTGTATAACTCCATACTTTTTCTAAAAATTTAGTATTTGTATTCTACATTTTAAAATATCCTATTATACCATCTTCGATATTTTGACACTTTTTTGTCTCTTATATCTCTATTCATATTTTTTGCTCTATAAGTACCTGAATATATTCCTTTATTTCACACATATTTTGCTTTAGTTCTATTTTATCATCATCCCTGTACATATGGGAATTATTATTTTTCACAATCTGGTTCATGTTCAGACCAATCTTATTTACCTCATTCCGCAACGCATTATCTCTAATTCCAGTTCTTTACTTCGTGGATGTTCTGACTGGTTCAGTAGCAGATAGCGGATATATTCCGATTCGTTCATGTTTTCAGCTTTAGAACGTTCTGCTAACAATTTTGCTGTCTCTTCGGTCAGTTTGAAATGCTTCCTGATTACATTTTCGCCTTTTGGTCTTGCCATGTGCCACTCCTTCCTTTTGGGGAGAGGGCGTTCTATGGAACGCCGCAAGATACGCATTTCGTGGGCACGAAATGCAAATCTTGTCGGGGAGTACCCCGAACCCCCTTATTTTTGCCATATTTTACATACTGATATCAGTTTCGGCTCCTTTGATATAAGAAACTGGGAAGGTGAAATCAAAACCGCTGGAAATGAAATCACCTAAAAACAGGCAGATATCAAACTGCCAGTTTTTGAAATCGTCTCAAAATGCCTTGATATCGATTCACTGTTTTTTGAAATCGCCTGAAAATACCCGGATATCAAATCACTGCTTTTTGAAATCGTCCTAAAACACTCGGATATCAAACTACCGGTTTTTGAAATCGTTTCAAAATGACCGGATATCAAACCGCTGGTATTTGAAATCATCCGGGGTTATGGGTGGCGGTTCCACTTTTTCGGCTATCCTCCCGCATACTTTGCCGCCTGCATTGTATCGGGGAGAACATCCGCTGTCAAGTATTTTAGTCCTAGCCGAAAATCCTTGACAGCGGATGCCCTCCCCAATGGGAGGGTTGACAAGGCAAAGTATACGGGGGTGTCGGCTGTGCCGCACTTCCCCACACATCAGCTATCTTTCTCTTGCAGGGTAATAGGCGGCTCTTTCTGCCACCGCCATCTGTTCCTTTGCCCCTGCCTCATAGATATGGCGGAACCTCTCTTTTTCTGTATTGGAAAGGAAAGGCGGCAGCTCTGTTTTTTCACTGAAAAGGATACCGTCATCCCGTAAAATACCGGATAGCCCCTTTTTATCTACTGCTTCAAGGAAACAGCTTATTTTTGCCGCTATGCCTGCCAGTTGCGGCTTGTCAGTTTCCTCTGCCTTATCGTATGCATCCCTTGCCGCATTCTTAAAGCATATCAGTGTATTCCGGGAACATGGGATCTCTTTCTTATTGGCAAGGATATCCAGCATCACAAGCCAGTCCTTCTTCATAAAGACAGGCGCTTTCTTATCCAGTGCGTTAATATCCCTGGCATGGGCAATGGTTCCTCTTTTTGTCAGGGAAAAAACCGGGAGGTTGAAGGAAGCCGCCTGCGCCGCCGTCTGTTCCGTCACCTGCTGGTACCCTGCCTGTTATATCTCCTGCTGGAAGGACTTGATCCTTTCGCTGTCCGGCCTGCCCCTCTGGTAATTGTACTGGTCCATCATCCGTAAGGACTGCATTTCTTCCCAATCCCTGCGGAACTGCTCCAAAGTTGCTGCTTCAAGGGTTTTCTCCCTCATTGCATGGATTTCCCGTACCGTTGCTGACAGGGAGCGTTCATTTTCTGCCTGGTAGACAAAGGGTAAAAAGTCTCCCCTGCCGGAAAACATATCCTGCCGCATCCGTATCAATGCATCCACAAGGTAGGCATAGCAGATACAGTTGACTTTCTCCCCGAACGGTCCTCTGATATACTGCTCTGTGGAAAGGCGGGTGCTCCTGGTTTTTCCGCTCCTGTAGCGGATGGTAAGGAATTTCCCTTTTGCCTGTTTCCTCGTGATCTCTTTGGAAAGCCTGCGGTTATCCAGAACCGTTATATCTGCTTTTCCCTCTTTATCTTTTATATGTACAGAAAGGGAAACTCTCATATCTGAGAAATATGGCAATGACCTTGCCATCAGGTTTTCCATGCTGTCCTTCAGATAGGCTTCCCGCTCATTTAAACAGAATACCTTTTCCCCATCCACATGGATGAGATAGTTTCCGCTCTTTTGTAACATATCAAAATCTGCCGGGAGCTTTCCGCCATCTTCCATGATAAAATGCAGGAATTCGTGTATGTCCACATCTTTGATCGTAAGCGTCAAATAAGAACGTGTAGTGAAATATATGGCGTTCTCCTGTAAACTTGGGGTTAGAGTTTTTAG
>NZ_QZDT01000096.1 GCF_009917485.1 Parablautia muri | reverse complement strand
CAAATGGATATATGACACCATTTGAAAAGAGAATGCAGGCATGATTATGTCAAAACTTTTCCTTGTAAGTGTTAAAAAAAAACTTGACCATCTCAACAATATACAAGCGCTTTGTGGTATACGTCCTGATACCTGACCTCTTTCAATTTTTCGTAGTAGAATTTTTCATGTGCATCGCTGATAAAAATAATCGCTTTCCCTGCTCCTAACGCTGTACTACTCATGTTCATTTCCTCCATTTCCTATTTTGTTTTTTGACCATAACAAAAGGACACTTCCCTAAAATTTTCTTTTAGAAAAATGTCCTTATCGTACAAAATATTAACTTGAACTGACACGAGTTTAATTTAAAATCATTTATTTTAACCCGTTAAGAGAGTTTATTTTGTCGTACTCTTGTCGTACCATACTGTCTTTAAGTCCGCAAACCCTTGATTTTACTGGTTTTCTTTGCCAAGCGTTTTCATCGTCGGGAATTCCAAAGAAGATAAAGTATTATTACTCATTATCAAGTATCCTCCCGTATTTGCCGCATTTTCCAAACGTATTATAAGGTATTATTCCGTACCATGCAAGCAAAATTTGTAGTAACTTTGTAGTAAATCGTTCTTTTTGTTGTTGCAATTCACACATCTAATTTTAAGGACTCTCTCCTTAAAATATATCAAGATTGTGTGATAAGTTTTCGATTGCTTCCTTTTTCTTTGCGTCCGTGACCTCCGCATATATATCCATTGTTGTTTCAATATTAGCGTGTCCCATGACAGCCTGAATGACTTTTACATTTGTTTCCTTTTCGCAGAACCTCGTGCAAAAGGTATGCCGCAGGTGGTGGCAGGAAAAATTTGGGATAATGATAGGTTGCCTTCTCTCTTTTTTGGCATTTATCACTTCTTCCGCATTGTAATTCTCCAAGATCCTTTTGATTGTTCGGTTGACTGTCTGTGGATTATGAATATTCCCATAACGATTACAGAATATAAACCCGGTCATACCGTCAATCACTGTACTGTTGAAGCCGACCTCTTTCTGCACCTCGTATTCTGTCTTAAACGCCTCATAAACCGCATCCATCATTGGAATTGTTCTGATACCAGCTTCCGTTTTCGGAAGTGAAACTGCAAACTCTGACTTGCGTGTTTTACCTCCCTCTCTTGCATAGTATGTTACGCTATGGTTAATGCTGATCAGGCGGCTCTCAAAGTCTAAATCTTCCCACCTCAACCCGATTACTTCCCAATCCTGCAACCCGTTCCTAATAGAACCGTAAATAATGGGTGCCAATGGTAAAATACCGGATTGTTTGCGGTATAATTCATAAAAGCCCTTTGCTGCTCTATCGTCAAAGCGTGTCTGATACCTTTATTCTTTCCTGCTTTCCTTTTTATATCTGCCATAACACCATCAGACGGATTCATGCGTATTATTCCATCACGCACTGCCAACTGAAACGTAGGGTGTAAAACCGTATGGATTGTGTCAACTGTGTTTGCCTGCAAATCCTTTTCATTTAACAGATAATAGTAGAAATACATTACATCGGAATACTTAATCTCTCCGATTTTACGCTGTCCAAAACCCTCTCTGACAAAATGGTCATACATATATATGTAATTAGAACGTGTTGTCCTGCGTAAATCATACTTTGTTGACATATACCTGTCAAAAACATAATTCAAGGTTGCGCTTCCAGCCACATAGACATCTAATCCGTCAAGCTGATTTTTTATCAAATCTGCTTCTTTCTCCCTCAGTGTCTGTAAATCTCTGGCATATACAAATCTGCGTTTCTTGAACGGATCAGTATATGTATATACATAAGTGTTATCCGTTCTTTGAGATTCCCCCTTTCGTAATGCTCTGCCCCTATTGTCTTTTCTTGCTTTCGCCATCTCTGCTCCTTTCTTCAAGGAGAGAGATTTTGCACCTCTGCATCCGGTGTCTGTAATAATAAATTGACGCCCGTATGCAATAATTGAGTTATGGTCATTCCGTGACTGTCCGCATAATCCTTTAGCTTTTGCAGCTCCTTATCTGTTACCCTTACACTTAATGTATTCAGTTTCGGGGCATCAGATTTGGGTCTACCCATTTTAGCCATCTGTATGCACCTCCAATCACTTCTACCTACTATTATACTTTTCGTATACGAAAAGTCAAGTGTTTTTTACTGCAAAATCTCTCAAACAAAAAATCATCACACATACAATCGGAATGTTTCCAAATATTGTTCAAAAATATCACAATTTACAAGCACTAATTTATCAACCTTATAAATTGCCTTTGCGTCTTTCGCCATTTGCTCAAATTTGCTCTGGCACATACTGTACATCTCTGCTCCTTCTTTGTAGCGAACAAATCTTTTGCCATTTTTCATTCGCTCCACAATATCACCTCTTTCCCTCCATAGATTAGCAGCATCTTATCTGCCCATGACAACCACGAAACTCTTTCCCGGCTCTCATCAGCAAACAAAACTTCTTTCCAAACTCTTTCAAAAAACACATACGGATGACAGATCAGTACACTGTCCACATCGGTATCGCACCGTCATTCTAAATTGACCGAAAAAATCCGGAAGTATCATTATCAAAGATATGCCTCCTAGCCCCATGTAACTGCTACACTTTTTGCCAGACATTTATCGCTCACCGCCTTAACTTCAATACCAGATTTCAGTATTCCTTCGTATACACTCCCATGCAAAAATGGAAGCAGGCAGCTCTTGGCGTGTCCGCATAGCGGCTCCGCACATCCCACACGTCCCGTATGTATTTACATATTCAATTTTCAAGGTACGCTCCGGCAGAAATCTTTCTGCCTGTTTTGGATAAAATCATTACTGGACTTGTCAGCCCAAAAAGCACATAAGCACTCTCCGTCTGCTATGAACGGTTCTTGTAAAGATTATGTGCTTTAGCGGAATGACAAGTTTATAATTCCAGTTTATCAGGGCCGTATTTATGTAAAATCTGTGCAAGGACTTCCTTATGCCTGTCCTCTGCTTCTTCGTAAATTTCTTTTAATGTTTCCTGTTCTATCGGTGTCAGAGAATTGACGTGAGGATTATAATGCCCTCCCATAAAAATTCCACCTGCCACTCCCGGCTTTGTATAAATTGGATATGCAAAAGATAGAGCCTGAATGTCATTCTTTATCGTGCGTACAGTTACATCAAATTCGCTTGCCAGCTCTTTTGTTGTTATATGATGCCGGACAATCAAAATGCTGATGATCTCATTCCTGCGCTCCGCTGCATTCATGCTCTACCCCCTTCCTGCGAATTTTTCAAGCTCATTCTATGGGTAATCGGGGAAATCCACTTTCACCAATTACTCAAATTTTTTTGAGCTTTTTTCTGAATCAATTTCTCCTTTTATCTTTTGTTGACTTTCCTCTTGTTGCTTGTTAAAATCTTTAGTGTATAAAATCATGAATTCATAAAAGTACACTCAAACTGCTATAAGGCGGAACAGGACAGTTATGCCCTGCTCTGGTTATGGCAGTTTTTTATTTGCCAGAGTAGTCCTCTGAAAGCCAGATACCGAAAGGCTTTACAAAAGACCGGGCGGTAACGCCCTTATGTGTTGTAAGACACTCGCCTAAGCTCGTACAACACGCAAACTCCCTACAGGCAGTTTGCACAAGAATAGCAAGCACTGCCTACGGACGTCCGTAGGCTTCAATTTCCCCAAGTTTCTCCAAGTGGAAACTTGAGAAAATTGGCTTGCAGAGGGCATATCCCCCTGACCCCCTTTGCGCTCCAAAATCCAGAAATTATCTCTACGGAATTTCTGAATTTTTACGCTTGAAAAACCCTCCCGCCGGATACGGCATACTACAAAAACAGAGCATTTTTTATGAAAGGAGCTTCCCAAACAATGGAGAACAGAGAACGCCAAAACCGCTTAACACTACGCCTAAACGATGATGAACTTTACATACTGGAACAGAAATGCAAAGCCTCCAATATGAAAGACAAATCCTCTTTTCTGCGGCATCTGATCATATACGGTTATGTCTATGACATTGACTATTCAGAGCTGCGGGAATACAATGCTGCGCTTGCCAAAATCGGGAACAATTTAAACCAGATTGCAAAGCGCATGAACGCCACAGGCAACGTATATAAAGCCGATGTAAACGAAGTAAAGGAGCTGATGCAAAAGGTATGGCATACACAAAAATCCATGCTATCACGGCAACCGTCAATAAAGCAGTAGACTACATCTGCAACCCCGACAAAACCGATGAGGGCATACTGATTTCTTCTTATGGTTGCAGCCCCGAAACTGCCGCCTATGATTTCAAATTTGCGCTGTCAAAGACCAGCCAGTCCGATCCAAATAAAGCCTATCACTTGATACAGTCTTTTTTTTCCGGTGAGGTTTCTTATAAGGAAGCCCACCAGATAGGCGTGGAGCTTGCAGACAAACTTTTAGAGGGAAAATATTCTTATGTTGTCACTACCCATATTGACAAAGGACACGTTCACAACCACATCATTTTTTGCGCCGCTGATAATGTAAACCATGAGAAATATCACGACTGCAAAAAGACCTATTACAACATCCGCAACCTGAGCGATGAACTCTGCAGGGAGCATGAACTTTCCGTCATCACTCCGGGAGAAAAGCGGGGCAAAACTTACAAGGAATGGCAGGCTGGCAAAAACGGTTCGGCATGGAAAGAACAGTTAAAAGCCGACATCGACGAAGCCATAAAAATCGCAGCAACTTACGAGGACTGCATTGACCTGATCCGGGCAAAAGGCTATGAAGTCAAGGGCGAGGACTTCGGGGAAAAAGCCCATAAATTTATCTCATTCCGTCCTCTGGACAGGGAGCGTTTTGTCCGTGGCAGTGCAAAGTCTTTAGGTTCGGAGTACACCAAAGAACGGATAAAGGAGCGCACCACGGAAAAGGCTCTTGTAAAGGATAAAAAGCGTGTACCGTTCCCGACCAGAAAGAAGCCCATTGTCAAAGATTATTCAAGGAAAAATCTCATTGACACCACCGAGGATAAATTCACACAAAGCCCCGGATTGAAACATTGGGCGGATATTCAAAACCTTAAAATTGCCGCTGCAAGTTACAGTCAGGCAGGCTCTATTGCGGAGCTTGAAAAGCAGATCGCCGCCAAGTCCACACTGGCAAAAACAGCCCGTGAAAGCCTTGTTGAAACCGAACGCCAGCTAAAGGATTTAGGACAGGTTTTGAAGTATGCAGAGCAGTACAAAACCAACCATATCTTTCATGTACGCTACCAAAAATCTAAGGACAAAGATGCTTACCTGCGCCGCCATGAAACGGAACTTATCCTTCATGACGGTGCAGAAAATATGCTGAAACGCTTCGGCATCAATCCGAAAAATATTGATGTTGAAAAACTCCGCAGCGATTACAATGCTCTCTATTCCAAAAAGCAGGCTTTACAGAAAACCTATAAATCTGCTGAGAAAGAAACTGCTGACCTTAACCGGAAACTGGATAACCTCAACCAATATCTTGACCGTACTCCGGAACAGCAGGCTGTTGACATGAAAGCGGATAAAAGTCAAAATTCCCTCTAAATTCGACATTTAAAAAGGGTGTACCGCAACGAAGTTTTTTCCTTCATTGCGATACACCCTTATATGTGTGGCAAATCCCATATTCTGTCCTGTTTCATATTTTATGTTATGTATTTTCCCATATCGTTCTTTCATGTACTCCACTCCACTTTCTAACTGTATTTTGATGCAATTCACGCTTGACGATGTGTAATGTAAACTACTATCGAGGTGAATCACAATGAATGATGCTAAACAAAATCTGGCTTCCGCAGTGCGTGAAGCACGTACAGAGCTTGGACTTTCACAGGAAAAACTGGCTGAAATCCTGAATATCGACTCACGCACCATACTCAACATTGAAGCAGGACGTGGCAACCCCAAATTTGAAAAGTTATACCCATTGCTTACATATCTGAAGATACCAGCAGGTAAAATATTCGATCCAACTTACAAAGATGAATCACCAAACCTTCAGAAACTCCTTTCCATGCAAAAAGACTGTACGGAACAGGAAGCTGCTGACCTGATTCCTATGGTTCGTTACCTGCTTGAACTGCTGCGGAAATAACCCAATCTCCAAATTTGTCAGAGCAACAAATCTAATATAATTTGTCTATTCTGCATTATCTCAGGAGTTTAGAAGCGTCTACTGGTAGCCCCAATAGACGCCTCCTTCTTTTTTCTCACCTACTGACACTTTCGTGTAAAAGAAAATGCACCAGATGTTTATTTGTATCATAACTTCACTTTTTTCTTTTTTTTAAAGATAAATAATCTCATCACAGATACCCGTTGGCGGTTCTCCCATATACCCAATGTTCAAATTTCCACTTAGGGATAGTTCCGTTAATATCTGATCCAGAATTTCCGCATCTTCCATCGACACTCCCTCATACAAACCACATAATACATAGTCCTCTGCCCTTAAAAGTATCACACCTGTTAATAACAGCCTGCTTCTCTCACCTACAGATAACGAACCTACATTTGCATTTTTATAATCCGCCTTTCTGCGAAAGGCACCAATGCGTCATGAAACATTGGCTGACTTTCGCTTTTCT
>NZ_QZDT01000095.1 GCF_009917485.1 Parablautia muri | reverse complement strand
CCGGACGCTCACTTTGTTCAATTAGGTCAAATCGAAAATGGTGTAAACGAAAGGGCAGTTCACTGGAATGCCAAAACTGCTTTTTCGTTTACACCATCATCGATTCTAACCTAAAGAATTTAGCTTTGTATCTGTTTTATTACAAGATTTATATTTTCTTCAATGGGTTTTGTTCCGTCAATTCGTATGATAGGACAGTTTAAAGACTGTATCCATTTTTCAACGATATTCTCGGCTCTAGATTTGACTAAATCAAAAAAGCGATCTTCCTGTTCATATAAATCTCCGCCTAATAGCATTCTATTACCAAATTTCTGAAAAGAACGGTTTTTAACACGTTTCATTCGAACGTCTTTCGGAACATCAATCAATACGGCATATTGAAAAAAAGGATAAATAATTTCTCCATAATCACCCTTTACAGACGCAAAAACAAAATTTTCATGTTTTTCAATCTCATTGAGTAGAAGTTTTTCAACATCTTCACGAGTACGTGGAGCTGCATAGATATAAGCAGGGTCTATTTTAGGAAAATACAAGTCTTCATTATCTATAAAATAAAAATGCAACTTCTCTGCAAGAGCCTTTCCCAGTGTACTCTTTCCAGTGCCGTTTAACCCACATACAATAATTTCTGTTCCCATAAATTACTTCCTTAAATCCCGATTTGGCGATTTGATTATATCATACGAAAACAATTGCAGGAAAGCGAAAATTGTATTTGTCGGAACGTGCGAAGAAATATCTCGATATGATTTTGCATCATAACGAATGTAATGGTTTTAACAGCAAATATTTACTATTAGATAAAAGCGGAGAACGACTTCATGAATACTCTGTCAATAATGTATTAAGACGGTTAAATAAGCAGATTGACACAATACAGAAAGGCAACCATAGTATCAGAAAAAACCTTATTTCAAGGATGATGGAGTTGGGCCAACTGGCAAATGAAGAAATCAGAATGTTTGCAGGTCATGAGGATTTTTCCAAAACAGCGAAGTTTTATAATTATTCAACTGTTTCATGGGATAAAAGAACAGATGCTTTTGAAAGGGCACTCGGATAAGTATATTGAAAAGTGTAACCAATTACTCTTAAAATAAAAAAGGGAAACCTTAGAAAAATCAAGGTTTCCCACACTTTTAACCACTGCGGAAGATGGGACTTGAACGAATTTTATCTTCTGCAAATACAGTAAAAGAAAGGCTTTCAGTGCATCTCTATTCCAACGTGTTCAAAAGGGTGTTCAAAATACTTATATGTTGAACACCCTCTGCTATTCATCTTCGAAAATTGTCTCGTTCATTTCAGGAAAATCTAATAGTTCAGAAGCAGACATATTTAATCCAACGGCTAATTTATGCAAAGTTTTAAGCTTGGGATTTCTGGTTTTTCCTTTCATAAGATTTTCAACTGTGGATTGTGTTATACCTGATAAATTAGCCAATTTATTAATTGTAATATTTCTTTCAGTACACAAATCTGTTAAACGCTTAATTATTGCATCAGAATATGTCATATAAAATCTCCTTTTGACTAATAGTCAAGCAAAAAAAGTATAGGAGATTCCAAAAGGCATTGTTAATGGTATACGGTTATTTTTAAGAAGTATTTATTCATCGTCAAAAGCGGTCTCGTTCATTTCTGGAAAATCTAAAAGATTAGAAACAGTCATATTCAGGCCAACCGCTAATTTGTGCAAAGTTTTGAGCTTGGGATTTTTTGTTTTTCCTTTTATAAGGTTTTCAACTGTGGATTGTGTTATACCTGATAAAGTTGCAAGTTTGTTTATCGTAATATTGCGCTCATTGCATAATTCGGTCAGCCGCTTGATAATCGCATCTGAATATGTCATAGATTTTCTCCTTTTAATACCATGAAATAAGAAAAGTATAAAAAATTTGAGCCATCATCATTAACGGTGCACGGTTGACACATGAAATATTATGTGCTAGATTAATGTTGCACGGTTATATCGTTTTAACTGCAACATATAAGGTTACTATTGTGTAAAAGGAAAAAGTTATGTCATACCGGACAAGACAGGATATTTCAACACATCAAGAATTGCTAAAGGAAATTATTACATTTAAAGAAACTTTTTACTTCATCTTCCGCAATGCCGGAAATCCTAAAATCGAAATTATGGTATATGACCCCGATAAAAACGAAAGCCATCTATTTGAAATAAATACAAAGTATCAAAGGGATACAACTGAAATTATCGAACGAAAATATAATGAATTATATTGTAATATAAATTTTTTTAGAAATTTTGAAAATATTGCAGGGGTAGATTTCAGCGCAAAGGGAACTGTTCGTGGTAAGCAGACAATTTATAATAATCCAGACTCCCCTTGGAGTTATCATTCTATGTTAATGGAGAAAAAATACCATAATATCATATGATATTTACATATGTGCCATGTAGTTTATATATATTGCAAAGAATGGAGTAAAAATGAGAGAAAATATTTTAGATGAATTTCAATCAAATATCATGGAACGGCTTGGAAATATTTATAACAATAATAATGAATATAAAAAGAGTCTCGCAAAAGAAATAAAATTATTTAATCAATTACAAAATAATTTTAACAGAGAGCAAATGAATATGGTTGAGGATTATCAAAAAGCAATGTGCGCAACAACAGGTATATGTGAACTTTTAGCTTACAGACAGGGAATGAGAGACCTTGCATCTATTCTGGGCGTTAATTTAAATGGATAAAGAGAGATTCTGAGAAAGTGCTTTAGAACCTCTCTCCTGACTCAATAAATCAGCTTCCTCTCATAGAAAACAATCATTAATCATTTATTGCTTTTGAATTTTCCGGCTTTGGCCTTTCAAAAATTGTTATTCCTTAAAAAAGCCTTTTGAAAAAACTAGTTGCTTCTTTTAGCTCTTCCTCCGTAGGTTCTTTCTGTTTTCTTTCATTATCTCCCAAATATACAGGAATTGCTTCCCCATCTGCATTATAAAATGATACGAAATCGTCCATATTAACAGCTATTTCCACTTTCCACTGAATATTATTGTCAGATATTACAAATTCTTTGTTCAGGTCTAAAATTTGATTGTTTTTAGCGTATGCAGTATCCATTTTAGCATTAATGATATTTCTGGCGGAAAAGTATTCCCAAAGCGCATCGCTTATCTTTATTATGATTTTATTATCCTTACATGAAATTATATCTCTTATGTCTACGCCAAATTTCTGTTTCTTTTCTTGAGCATTATCATCGCTTTTTGAGGCATCTACCTTATATAGCCAATCAAGTGAGCATTCATATTTTTTGACTAATTTCCTGGCATGCTTTATCGGTATTTCTTCTTCACCATTCTCATACTTCCTATATGTTCTTTGCTTTATTCCTAAAAATCGTGCCATTTCTTCTTGTGTTCTTATTGAATTTTGTTCACGTAAATCACGAAGTCTGTTCTCTATCATAAGTACTCCTTTCATGCAAAATAATGGCCTATTTTCTTGTCCTTTTTCTAAGTGCTTAAGTCAGCTATACTGCTTAATATAGAAATCTTCCAAACCTATAATATATTACAGGAGTTTCTACTGCAACTACAAATTAGAATCGCGATTTTGCCCATCTGATTGTTCTGACGAGAACAATCAGAAGAAAGGAATTGTATTCAAGTGAAAAACAAATTGGTAATTTCATTATTGGCCGTAAACAATGGATTAGATTATGCAATCCTGACTGGGAAAAGTCCTGTTTACCCATTTGAAAACAACAAAAAGATTTCTGACACGCCTATAAGTTGGAAAATTGAAGTCGCGCTACAGGGAAGTCGTCTTTCTGCATTAACCGTCAAAGTTGACGGCGCAGCTGACCCATTGCCTGAAATCAGCGACGAGGAAATCGAGGCTAGTTGTGCTAGCCTTAAACTATTAGCTGTCCGCTTTAAGGAATGTTCTATTACCGTTTATACAATTAATAATTCTATGGTGATGTCAGCAACAGCGTCCGGCGTAGAACTGGTTAACTTTAAAAAATAACAATGTAGGCAAAGGCAAAAATTTTTGCCTTTGCCTTGGAGAAAGGAAAAAGGGAAATGATAAAACAAAGGATTTTAAACCTTATAAAAGCATATTGGAGATGGGTTTTGTCCATAGTGCTGTACCTGATTGCTGTTTCTGGTATTTGGCATTACCGGAGTATAGTTTATCATCGTTATCTTCAGCCATTCTGTGAGGTGCTTTGGGGAGACAGGTTACTGGATATGGTTTTATTTGCCTTTTTATTGACTGGCTTTCTTTGCCTTATCTTAATATTACGTTGCCCGCCGATAGAACAATTTCGGTTCGAAAAAGCCTTCAAAGAAATGGGGATAAAAAACAGCAACGGAGAATATCCTGTGCTTTTATCAAAAAGGAATGACCCCTATATGAAGCATGGGCACATTTATAAAATAAACAGTGCTGGCATTTCCACAGATACTTTTGACTCTCATGTGGTGCAGATTAAAAGTGCTCTGGCACTCCATGTATACAGGATAGATTTGACAACAAAAGCAAAGAGAATACTGCTTTATGCAAAGCCGCTTAAATATATCAAGCCCACTGTTATTTCTGTTGATGATACGATTTTTTCACGTGAACTATGCAAACTTCCAAACCTGCTCTGCATAGGGAAAACCGGAAGCGGTAAAAGCACTGCCCTTATAACACTATTGGGAATATATGCAAGATATATACCGTCTGTCAGCCTGATGGTTTTGGATTATAAGAATAATCTTTTTTCTCATTGGGGGGATACAGAGAATTTTTACGGATTTGAAAGCACCATTGACGGCCTGAGGAAGTTCTATCAGGAATTTACGGAACGTCTGGTGGCCAATGACGAAGAACGAAATAAGCAGATAAAAGTACTCCTTATTGATGAATACAGTTCTTTTCTTTCTGCACAGGACAAGAGGACCTCTGATGAAGTAAAATCCATGCTTGCCAATTTACTCAATATGTCGAGAAGCCTTGGGCTAAAAATTGTCATAGGTATGCAGGCCGGATATTCTGAATATTTTAAGGCCGGGGCAAGGGAGCAGTTTCATTCGATTCTTGCCCTTGGAAATATTTCAAAGGAGCAGAAACAAATGCTTTTCTCTGAATATAAGGAGCAGATGAATGAGCAGAACAAAGTAGGCGAAGGCTATCTGCTGATAGACGGCAAAGGAGTTGAAAAAGTAAGGATAGCGAAAAGCGACAATAAAGGAAGCGTTATTAATGATATTTATGAAGCTATGAACCGTTGACCCCAACGGCAAGGAAACGGCGAAGCAAAGCGGAAGCCGTTTCCTTGCCGCCGCCGTCAGGCGGCTGTTAACTTGATTATTATAAAATAATATCAGAAAGCAAAGACCGCTAATGAAAATCGAGAAAGTGAAAAAGAATATGCGCCTTTATGAAGACAGTCCTGTACAGTTAAAATGCATGGGAAACGTCTTTGAGATACGTTCCATGGCGTATCCATCTACAAGCCCTATCAGGAAGTTAGATAAAGATTATTATCTGGAGCTTTCAACCGGAGAAATCTGCGAATTTAAACATAATGACCGCCGGACGGATAACCTGACAAGTATTGCGCAGTCTTTAAAGCATTTACGTGAATATATAAATACCAACATTACAGACCCACTGAAAACATTATTTATCACGTTGACATATGCGGATAATATGCAGGATTCGGAAAAATTATATAATGATTTCCGCAAATTTAATATGCGTCTGACCTATTACTTTAACAAAAACAGGTTACCGCACTATGAATATATCGTGGCAGTTGAACCGCAGGCAAGGGGGAGTTTGCATGCACATGTGCTGTTGATATTCCAGACAAAAGCGCCATTTCTTCCAAACAAAACGCTTGCCCGGATATGGGGACACGGGTTTGTCAAAGTCAATGCACTAAAAAATGTAGATAATATTGGCGCATATCTTTCCGCATATTTAGGTGATATGGAGCTTCATGAAACAATGTCTGCATCTGATGTGGCATGTAAAGGATTTAAGACAGTAGAAAGCGTTGACGGACAGGGAAAACGGAAGACAAAAGCCATTGTTAAAGGCGCAAGATTAAAGCTCTATCCCAAGGGATTCCGGCTTTTCCGCAAAAGCAAAGGTATTTTACCGCCGGAGATTAAAAAATGCACGTATGAAGAAGCTGTGCAGGAGATTGGAAACGCCGATTTAACATACGAAAAAACAATTAAAATAACAGGTGATGAAGGGGAAGTCCATAACGTTATAAATTACCAGTATTATAAGAAACAGCCGGAGACACAAACTGATTAAAAAACAAATGCATATTTCCTTACTGACAATCCGCCTGGCGTCCAGGCTGTCACAAAGCACTTAATGAGTTCGCACTCCCGATACTTTCCGTTGCCGATGGTACGGAGTGCGAAACGAATTTAGTGCGGCTGACTGGTACGGCAAGCTATAGATAATACTTAAATTTTTAGAGAAAGGGGGTGTTGCTCTACATGATTTCTATATCTCCAAGCAAAGCATTGGAAATTTTGAAAATAATTTCCGGCTTATCTGACGCCGATGCATTGACAGAATTTTTTAATCTTGCTAACCCGGATTCTCGAAAACGTGACGATGAATTTTCGCCACACTTAGCCGAATTCCCTGAATTTTATTGACAAAACCACCATTT
>NZ_QZDT01000094.1 GCF_009917485.1 Parablautia muri | reverse complement strand
GCCAAAAGGGGAAACGACAATTCCCCTTCGCAAGCTGCGCTTGCTACCCTTTAGTGAACTTTGCGTTCAGATAAAGGCTAAAGAACAGCCTTTATCTGCCCACAAAGTCTATGAGTGCGCCCCACTACCCTATCGGCAGAATGTAGGTGTTGCGTATGGCTAATGTCACGAAACAGGCAAGCACACGTTTTTCCATAGTCAAGCGGAGCAAGGGGCAGTCGGCAGTCGAGAAAGCGTCCTATATCAGCAGGAGTATTCTTGTCAGCGAGTTTGACGGGCAGACCTACCGCCCGAAATACCATGAGGATTTAGTGCATAGTGAAATCACTCTCCCACCCAATGCGCCCAAAGAGTATGCAGACCGAGCCACTTTATGGAACGCTGTTGAACTGTCAGAGAAAGGGCAGAAATCACAGCTTGCGAGAATGTTAAAAGCGTCACTCCCCAACGAGTGGAGTTATGAACTTGCGGAGGAAGTCGTGAGGGATTATGTGCAGAGGAATTTTGTTGACAAGGGTATGTGTGCGGATTGGGCAATCCATGACAGCGAGAACGGCAAAGGACAGCGCAATCTCCATATCCATGTTTTACTCACTATGCGCCCTCTTACCGAAAATGGCGAATGGGGAGCAAAGACCAAAAAGGTTTATATGCTTGATGAAAACGGTGAGCGTGTTCTCCTCATTGACAAAAAGACTGGACAGCAGAAAGTAGACAAGCGGAACAGAAAACAATGGAAATGCCAGACCGTAGAAAGCACCGACTGGAACAGCAGGGAAAACGCCAAAATGTGGCGAAAGGATTTAGCCGACACAATCAATGCCACCAATGAGCAGTTGGGGATTGCGGTACATTGGGAGCATCGTTCTTTTAAGGAACAGGGGATTGACAGAGAGCCGACTATCCATATCGGGGCGGTTGCCAACGCTTTAGAGCGCAAAGGCATACAGACCGAGAGGGGCAACATCAATCGTGAAATCATCAAGAACAATCTGCTGTTGGAACAGGCGAAAGAAATGCTCATGCTTGCCAAGCAGGAATTTCACAGCGCACAATACGCCAAGATTAAAAATGCGGCGGTCAGCGTGAAGAATGAAGTCATAGAAATGATTGCAAAAGTGAGGGAGCGCAAAGGCAGACTTGACTTGCCGATTGTCAGCGGAAAGCACCTAAGAAGAATATCTGACAGAACCGCCTTGCAGTCAGCCGACAATGCGGAGAAATTCATCACGACAAGGAAGATAGACAGCTTTGAGAGCCTTGCAAAATTCACAGCGGATAAGGAACAGAGATACCAGCAGTTGGAAACGGTACATCTTTCCAAGGGGCAGAAACTAAGCCGATTAAAGGAACTGTCAAAAATGTATGCCCTCTTTGCGCCAATCCAAGCCACCTATAAGGAGAGCCAGTCACTCAAAGGACTTGCGAAAATGCGATATGATAAAGAGCATAAGGACAGCTTATCGAAGTACCCCGAATTAAAGGAGCGTATGCAGAGCCTTTTACAGAATGGCGAGAAGATAACGCTGAAACAGTGGAAAGCCGAGATACAGTCTTTGCAATCCGAGTATGACAGTATCGGTAAAGAGCAGACCAAGACCGCAACAGAATTAGCGTATGCCGAGGTAATCAGCTACAATAAAAAGAACCTTGAGAGGGAGCTTCAGAACGAGAGCCGACAGCATAACAAACAGCAAAGTAAAACTAAGCGGAGGGAGGAAGAAATTTATTGAAAATATGATAGAAATGTGATTGTGATTGTGGTATTCTATTAGCGGTGCAAAATAAGAATATGTTAGTGAGGTGCAAAGGTGTTTAATATTGTGTATAAAGGAAATTTTCAATCTGAAAATCAACTGGTAAACAATGATAAATTGTCAGAAAAAGCCGTACCATTTAAAGAGGGCAAAGAATTAAATGATTTATTTAATCTGGGATTTATACTGGAATTACCAGTAATTATCCCAATAATGTTTTTGACAATATTTAAAATACAAAGTATGGAAGGACATATAGTTTTTAATCTCAAAACAATATTCGTTATTGCAGTTGCTTTTTTAGTAAATTACATATTAAAGTTTATACATGAATATATACACGCAATCTTATATCCCCTAAAAAGTAAAAAGACAATATGGAAATATACTTCTAATGGTGCTTACTTCATATATTGCAATACTAAAATTTCTAAATTAAGATTTATTGTTATTTCATTAGCACCTATGATATTATTAGGAATAATTCCATTTGTCATTTGGCTATTTATAGCAGATAAAATAGATTTAACAATAAGTGTTGTATATGTGATAATGACTTGGATTATGGTGTTTTTTGCTATGGGCGATTTAGCTAATGTTTATAACACAATTAGACAAGTCCCTAAAAATGCCAAAGTGTTCAATTATGGATTGCATTCATATTGGATAAATGAATAACCAGTTCCTGAATAATTAACTAGCCAGTACCACAATCACAACTGAATTAAGAAACACAGCGTCAGAGCGTATAGAAAAATCTATGCGCTCTATTTTATTGTAAAGGAGCAGAGAATATGACAAAAACCAAAAACGAGCAACAGCCCCACACTTTCAAGCGAAAGTTGGGGAACACCACTTACACCGTCAAAGTACATTTCAGTAAGGACACTGACAAAACCTTTAAGGACAGAGTGCAAAAGCTGATTATCAATGAGTGCCTTGAAAAAAATCATAAATAATCCACGTCAACACTTTACAACTCTTATCAGAAGTAAGAAACAGAGAAGGAATTGAAAAAGATGGAAGTAAAAGTCTGATACCAATTAAGGAAAGAGAACATTGCCAAGACCATATACATATAAGATTTCTACCAAGAACAGAAGATGGAAGATTTTCTACAAAGGAAGTAACTCCAAGAAAAGAATTAAGAGATTTTCAAAGAGATATGCAACAACATTTGAGAGAAAAGTTTCCAGAGCACGCACACGAATTAAATTTCCTCAATGGAGCAACAAAAGATAAAAGCAAAGACCTTGCAAGACAAGCTCAATTAAATCACGAAAAGAATTTAGAAGAAAAAGAACAATTAAAAAAAGAATTAGAAAAAGATATTTCTGAACAAAAAAATGAAATATTTGATAGCGCAATGAATAATTCAAAAAAAGAGCAAGAGTTAAGAATAAAACAAGTCGGATTAAACGCAAGGGAAGAAAAAATAGCAAAAAAAGAGAATGAATTAGAACAGATTAGAACAGCTTATGAAAACGCAAAATCTATTAAAAATAGAAATATAGAGATGCCTGAACCTGACGGAAAAGGGCTGAAAAAAGGAACTTATAGCAAAGAACAAGTTGAGAAATTAGTAAATGAAACCAATAGAGCATATGAACAAATAAGGGATTTACAACAAGGAAGAGAAGTCCAAAGAGGACTTGATGATATAATGGAAAATACCCGAAAAGCGAATGAAATAATAAGACAGAGAACATATGAGAAACTTCTCCAAGAAAATCAAGAATTGAAAAAAGACAAAAGAACTATGGATTGGATAAGAAATCAAAATCCAGAAAAAGCAAAAGACTGGGAAAAAAGAGCCGAAAAAGAAGAAAAGGATAGGGAAAAAGAAATTGAAAGACAACAACATAAAGAACATCATAGGGGACACAGTAGGTAATGTCAAGATGGAAAAGGAAGATTTTCGTATGCGAAAATACTCTTTTCTGTCTTGACATTATTCGATAAAGATATAATTTTAAAAGGGAGATAGCAGTTTTTGGCTATCTCCCTTGATTGCTTATATACTTTTGGTCGGGTATGTGGTATAATTATTTAGATGAACTGGGATTGAACAAAAATAATAAGGAGGAGCAGAATAATGGCGAAATTTAAAGTAGTTATGACCTTTCCTGATGGTGAAGTTATTGATTCTTACGAAGAGGATGGAGATGAAGGTGTTTTTGATACGGAACAAGAAGCAAATGATTATTTCTGTGAATGGATGAGTAATTACGATGCAGGTGGCGAAGTTCTCCATCTTTCAAACCCTGGTGATTACCCTCTTGAAATGGTCGAACAAGAACCAGATTACGAGATAGTTGAAATCTAATATTATGCTACATTACTGTTATGTAGAGCATTACCAACAAATTCCAGTTTGTAGATACATTTTTAAAAAGTGCTTATAAAAACCATTGTGCAATATGCACAAAAAATCACCGCTTTTTTCCTTGTTTAGAGGTCTAAAAGGGTGATTTTATAGCTAATTTTTGTGCAATTTGACTAATAATGTTGTAGGATTGTTTTTAAATTGCTTTTATGGGTAATCGGCTATCAGGCAAAATAAAAATCATTCTACCGAATTTACAGGAATTTATACATACAATATACACATGATAGGTAATCTATTTTATGTATATCGTATGTATAATTTTTTATACTTTAAAAAAACGGATTTTCTTCATAAGTTTCTCCGAAGCCAAAATCATCTGGCTTTATTGGTGTATCTGGTTCAGCAACTGGAACTTCAGGCAATGGTTCAGATGGTGCTTCTTCTGTTTCAGTTGCCTTATTGTCTACTGTTTCTGTTTCAGATTCTTTCTTATCTGCTCTTTCTTTTCTCTTTTTCAGTCTATTCCTCACTCTTTGCTCTTGAACTAATCTGTAATTATAAAAGATTGTAGGTTCAACCACGATAGGTGATTTAAAGCAAGAGCATTGAATAATACTTATATAATTACTCTCAATTAAATCATCATAAATACTTTTTGCAACATCAAATTCAATATTGTATGTAAAGCAAAATTTATTTATTAACATAGTTATATATTTTTCATAGACATAATATTTTCCAAAATCTAACATTTCTGATTTCAAAAAATCTATAAATCCAAGATAAGCAAATCCGAATTGTTGTACCTTATAAATGAAATCATAATCTCTAAATTGGGCACAATATGTTGAAAAATAATTTACATCAAACTTTTCATTTTCTTTATAATCTTTATCGTTTTCAACTTCTTCTATGAGTTGAGCAGTAATAGGTTCTAATTTAATATTCTTATATTCAGTATTAAGTTTTTTATTAAGTTGTGTATTGTTTTTGTTTGTTTTGTTTTGCATAGTAATTATCCTTTCTATATGAATTTTAATTTATAGAAAGAAAACTCCACATCACAAATCTTTTCCTCTAAAATCTAAAAGTTAATAGTTGGCAAAACCGCTTACCGTTCCGAAGTCCCAAAGGGATGTTATCAATAAGCAAATCATTTTTTCAGTCAGTCTTTATTTAATTTAATTTCACGAAGTGAAATTAAATTAAATTAAATAAAATTAAATTAAAGACTACCCTGGGTAATACCCAGGGTATTACCCAGTGACGTCACGGGGTAGTCACCAGTGACATTTTTTAAATTTTGACGCCTTTTACTTGCATTTTGGGTAAATAAAATAGTATAATATTTTCCTCTTGACTAATCTTATAAATTGTTATAAGATAGTTATAGAAATGAGTTGTGAGTTTTTGTTATTATTATTTGTTCATAGATATTAAGTCCTTAAACACATAAAAGCTAATTAAAAAACACAAGTCAAAATGGATGCCAGTCCGAAAGATAAGCCGTTCGCCAAACGGCTTTTTGTTTGCCTACTATTATTATAGACCATAATTCACAAATAGTAAATGCCTACAATATGCGTATGTTATATGTATAAACATACTTATTGTAGGTTTTTTGTTGCAATTTTTTTAGTTGACTTTTGAAAAATTTGGCTACTCTCGGTTGTTTCCTCCATCTTCTCATCGTCCTCCACCCGGAAAGGGTGGTCTTTGAACGTGTAAAGCTCTGCCAGCGGCGCATTGATAATCTGTTCAACGCCTCTTTCCTGTGCGGCACTCCCACCGAACAAATCATCAAAACTTTCCAGAGCAACCTTTGATGCACTTCTTGATTTTGCATTACTGCCCATCTGCGCTCACCTCCTTGCTTTGCGGAGCAAAGTGCGAGTCACCCTGACGAGCAGAGGTGATTACCTCCTTTGTCAGAGAATCATAGGCTGACGCTACTTTCCCCTTTGGATCATGCTTGTAGATGCTGACACCCTCCGCTGAAATCTCCGCCGCCCGGACGGAAATGGGAATGACATTGGCAAATATCCTCACCCGGCTTCCGTATGCCTCCTTCAGCATGGCGCTGATGTCCTTCGCGTAATTCGTCCGGCTGTCTACCATTGTAAGCAGAATCCCCTCAATCTCCAGTTTCGGGTTAATCTGCCGCTTTACCTTGCCGACTGTCTTAATAAGCTGCTGCAAGCCTTTGACGGGCAGATATGCCGCCTGTACGGGTATCAAGATGCTGTCGGCGCTGGCAAAGGCGTTTATGGTAATCATGCCGAGGGAAGGCATACAATCAATTAAAATGTAATCGTAATTCTCCCTGACAATCTCTATGTATGACCTCAACACCGTTTCCCGGCTCATCACATTCACAAGGGAAACCTCCAGACCGGAAAGCTCAATGTTCCCCGGCATTAAGTCTATCCCTTCCTCATGGTGGAGAATGCCTTCTCCCGGCTCTACTTCCCCGTCATTGATTAAGTTCCCCATAATGGTTGCAAGCGTGACTTCCAGACTGTCCGGCTCTGTAAAGCCTAAACTTGCGGTCAGACTGCCCTGTGCGTCCGCATCAATCAGAAGCACCTTTT
Organism: Parablautia muri; assembly: GCF_009917485.1. Lineage (GTDB taxonomy): Bacteria > Bacillota > Clostridia > Lachnospirales > Lachnospiraceae > Suilimivivens > Suilimivivens muri. The sequence goes on along the minus strand of NZ_QZDT01000094.1, from coordinate 121 downwards.
TTCCCTGTTTTGCCAGCCCGATGCCTAAGTTGCTTGTGGTGGTGGTCTTGCCGACTCCGCCTTTCTGGTTTGCGATTGCGATTATTTTACACATGATAATTCTCCTTTGCTTTCTACTGGT
>NZ_QZDT01000093.1 GCF_009917485.1 Parablautia muri | reverse complement strand
TTCCACTAATGCTCATTATCTTTAATCCTCCACAATTTTAATATTGCGGCCCCTCTGTCGATCAGAGCCGCATCTGCTCCCTTGTAATAAGTCCGAGCAGTTCACTGTCTCCATGCAAATATGCCTGTTAACCTCCCCGGCCAAATTCCATACCGGCCTTCACCTCCTCTCACTGATCTGCCGGAATGCCTGCCCTGTCCGGCGCGACTTTGGCGACCTCGCTTTTCCGCAGGGCGAGGAACTTATTCCCCATATAGACGCCCTGTGCCGCATCCTGTTATCTTCTCCCGGAGGGAATCAGACAGCTTCCATTCCTTCCCGGATGACGCTTTTGGGATGCCCGCATAATGGCTTTTTGCTATTCTTGCTATACCCATGTTCAATCCTCCTGTTCGATTGGAAACCGAAGATGCCTGCCTCTGCCTTGTAGGGCTTGTAGGGCTGTGGCTTAGCGAGAATATTTCCTTTACTACACCGAATAACTCGAATCACGGATAAAGGTAGTAAACAGATGCGCTATGCACTTTTCAATCCTGTCTTTATCACTGTTGCTTTCAAAATTCAATAACTCATCAATATCCACTCCTATATAATTTGCCATTGCTTCCAGTGGTATCTTGAAGTATTGTGCAAGGTTCTCAAGCAATGCCTTGTAATATTTATCATTGTTCGGTTTTTCACAGCAAATCTGTAGCAAAAATGCCATAAGATACTTCTCTTTATCCTTATCTCTTAATCTATAATTTTCATTACTGTATAACTGCCGTAATTCTTCTTCTGGTATTTGTGTTGCTATGCTGATGGAAGCAAAATCAAATCCCCAATCCAAATATTGTTTTATCAATTCCTGCAAAGAATATAACCTCATACTGACTTTCACCTCCTCTCGCTGATCTGCCAAAATGCCCGCCCTGTCCTGTGCGACTTTGGTGACCTCGCTTTTCCGCAGATTGAGGAACTTATTCCCCATATAGACATTCTGTTATCTTCTCCCGGAGGGAATCCGACAGCTTGGATGAGCCTTTCCTGCCTTGTGGATGTCCGCCTGATGGCTTTTTGCTATTCCTGTTATATCCATTTCAATCGCCTCTCTGCTTTGACGGAACGCTGGGGATACCTGCCCCGCCTTGTCAGGCTGTGGATTATCGGGGATATACAGCCGATGGAATTTATTTCTTGTTCATGAAATCCCAATATGCCTGCATACTGTACTGGTAATATGCCGCAGCTTTTTTCTGGCTCAACAGCTTCATGTCACTGATTTGTTTCTGGAACATATCCATGAAATCCATTCTGTCATTTAACCCCATAGCCCCTGTTTCTAGCGGAAGAGAGGTAAATCCGCCTAATTTTTTAACACCCATATGCGCTTCCAAAGCACGCATTTCCACAACAGTCGCTGACTTGGGATTTACTTTGTTGATATGTATGGTTTTTTCAAATTCATCCCCATTCTCATCAACACCTTTTGCAATCACGGTCGGATTATCCTCTGTTGAACCATCCGCATATTTGATATAGAAAGACAGCCCTGTCCCGTTACCGCCAGAGTACAGCATGTCATCCGTTTTCATGTATATAGTAGTCGTATGCGGTTGTGTGCTTGCTACATTGTTCACCTGCGCCGTAAAACTTTTTCCTGCCGTATTCTGCTGTGCCTTTCTCGCTCCCTGCCATGCCGGGTATCCCGTTGCTCCTATTCCATTTACATTCATTTTTCAAATCCTCCATTATTTTTATTATTACGACCCCTCTGTCATTCAGAGCCGCATCCGCTCCCTCGTAATAAGTCCGAGCGGTTCATTACCTATCCCTTTGCCCTTTGTTCCTTTTCCGTTAATCAGAAACCAGCATCATTACTTTTCCTTTTATAACTAAAATCCGCTCCCATCAAAGAAATAAGAATATCTGCCTGCAATCCAATATTGTTTCGTTCATCCAATATCGGAATATCTAATTCCTTTACACCCGAACTGTCAGAGTACAGCACCTTACTTTTCTTTGATTTTGTTTTTTCAACATCATCCCCCCAATCAAACTCCAAATAGTAACCTCCCGTTCCATCTTCATGGATAAATACTCCATTGCCTTTTACCTCGCCTCCCGTCAATTTACTTGTCCACGGTATATCTTCAATTGACTTATACACTTTCTGTCTAAAGGAACCATCCTTTTTCATCCTTAATAAGGTTTTCTTTGAAATAATCACATTTCTCCCACCATGCATATTATATTTCTCCAGCATTGCGGTGTCATACATTTCTGCCTCTGTATCTGTTTTTTCACAACTGTAATCTACAACAACCGTATTTACATTAAACTTTTCGTCCAGAAATTTCTTCATTTCCGCAATATCTGTTTCCTCATTCACCTGCTGTAAAAGTTTTTCAAATTCATCTCCGCATTTGATGCCGTTACTTGATAAATTTACAGCATTATTGATTTGCGGCAAAATTGCTTGAATATCCATATTACCAACCTTTCTACATATGTTATCAAATTTAATCCATTGACCTCTCTGTCATTCAAAGCCGTCCATGCCCCCTTGTGGTAAGTCCGGGCATGATCTTCCTTACTTCAAGATGTCAGAATGCTTTCATCCGCTATCGGGTCATCATCATAGACCGCCGGACCGCCATCCTCAATCTGATGCACGGCATCCGGGGCGGGGGGTCCCTGTGTGGTGCATCCGCTGATTGCGGGAATCATCATTGCCGTAATAAGTAATGCCGTTATTCTGCTGACACGCATTTTTCATGTCCTCCTCCATAAATTGAAGGAACCGGCCATCTGCTGATAATACGAACCGGCCCTCAAAAAAGTTTCATTTCTCTTATCTGCTGCGGCCCCTCTGTCATTCGGAGCCGCCCATGCCCCCTTGCGGTAAGTCCGGGCATGATGCCCTTCATTAACCAAGCAGCGAATCACCGCCTGCCGCTGTCTCCGTCATGACATTTGCATCATAAGCATTGGATGCCGCCTCCATCTGCCTTTCACCAGCCCACGCCTTTGCCAGCCTGCTTCTCTCCTGCTCCGCCTTTGCAATCTTTTCATCCAAAAGTTCCTGCTGAATTTGTTTTGCCGCTTGACGCTTTTGTAAATATTCCTCCAATAATTCTTTCTGTCTCTCTTTTCTTTCATTGCTACTTTTATAAAAACTATCTTGTGAGCGAATACCAAATTCAGAATCTGCGGAAACCGGCCAAGCATCACCCCTACATTGTTCTAGCGTTTCACCAACTGTCAACATTACAGACGCATTCCTTGAACCATATGAAGCTCCTAAATCATGCTTAATCCAACTTAAAACCTGCTGCTTATATTCAGGATCGTCTTTCATTCTCTTAAAAGCAGCCTCAGTCACATTAACTGCCGCATTACTTACTGTTGCGTGCGTAGTAATCTGAGACAACTCCTGATAAAACTCTTTCTTAAACAGCTCCATTTCTTCCGCTTCCGATAGTTCCTGTGTACTGCCTGTTTTTTCCAGTGCGAATTTTTCCGTACCGTTCACATTTTTCGTATTTCTCTTTGTTTCCACATTGTTCTGATAATAATTTTGTCCTATTCCACCGATAGCCATTTTTAATCCTCCGTTTTAATCTGTTTTTGAGTTTCATTTAGTGCAAGGTCATTTACTTACCTTCCCCCACCTCCCCCTGCTGCAGCATTACCGTCACATGGAACACATCCCCTTTCACTTTTATGTTTACACCGCCGAAATACCTCTCTGCAATATCCCGCACATTTTCAAGCCCTATCCCATGCTCCGTAATGATTCCCGGCAGGATACTCTGTTTCGTTGTAGGCGGGAGTGAACTGCCTTTGCTTACAGGGACAGCGCCGTCAAAGCTATTTTCCACATACAGTATCAAAAACTGCTTTTTTCGCTTTAACGAAAGGCGTATGAATCCTTTTCCCGGTTCCAGTTTCTCACAGGCTTCTATGGCATTATCCAGAAGATTGTTCAATATAATCCCCATATCAAACACGGGAATTTCCCCGCCATACCGGAAATCTGCACCAAACCGGATTCCCGCCTTTTCCGCCCTGCGGCATTTGTCATTGATGATGACATCCGTCACTGCATTCCCCGTCACATACTTATATTCCAGTTCCTGCATGGTCTCATCCATCCTGCGGACGTATTCCTCTATCTCTCCATACTCCCCTGCTTCTGTCAGCCCTTTAATGTTCGCCATGTGGTTTTTCATCTCATGCCTTACCTTGCGGATGCTGCCATAAAAATTCTCTGCTTCCTCCAGACGCTCCCTCATAGCCTTCACTTGCTGTTCCTCCACGAAATGTTTCTGCCTCTCGGCAAGCAGGATGCGGTATCTCTGCCAGAAATAGATCAGGGCGGCCTCTCCCGCAAATATGAGAACCGCTATCATGGGAATCTTCCAAAGCAGGTCTGGCTTTTCATCAAACAGCACAAAAGCATCTGTATTTATTCTTACAATAAGCAGGCCGTTGACCACGTTTGCAATCATGCTCCCAACAAAATTTAGAATGGAAAGCAGGATGATGTCCTGCCAGGCCATTACGGCTTCCCCTTTAATGAGGCTGTGAAAAATAACTGCCATTGCCACATACAGTACCATATAAAAGAGAGCGGAAACCGCCATACCGACCGACAAACATTGGTATACCTGTTGCATATAGCTTTCCTGCATTGCATCAAGGCTTTTCATCATCACACCCGTTATCTTCATGTAAATGCTGTTTGCAATCAGAAAACTCAGACAATGGAGGTTATAAAAAGCAAGCATCACAAATACTGCTTTTCCAATCTGCTTTTTATAACATATCCCGGCATAACCCATTATTACAAAAGCTGAAACGCCATACCGCACCCAAGCGGCACACGGAAGGAACCCTATCCCTATATTGGCAAGGATAAACAGTACTGCCGCAATGCCATCCCTTTTTGATTTTTTCTCCCTGAAAGCCGCCGCCCACAAAACAAGGAACATAATTGCTTGTATGGCAATCTTCCATATATCCAAGATGCTATTCACTATTTCAAACGCTGGCTGGCTCATAGGCTTTCCTCCGAAATGTAATCCATGTATGCCTGCACAAAGCCGTCATATTTATACCTTGAAAGAAGCAGCTTATCCCCGTTCGCCATCCTTACCTCCGTCTTATCGTAACCCTCTACATGGAAAAGGTTGATAAGGTATCCCCGGTGGATGCGGTAGAACTGCCCCGCCAGCTCCTCCTCCAAATCCCCGATCTTCGCATAGTATTCTATATTTCCGCTTTTTAAGTACAGGATGATATTGTGGTTCCGGCTTTCCATGTAATAAATGTCATTCAGCGGTATCGCCTTTCCCTCGCCGCCATACTGGATCACAAGTTTTTTCTTCCGCTGCTCCGCCTCGGATAAAACCTGCCCCGCCGCCCGTCCGAACACCTCTGCAAATTTCTGCTCGTCCACGGGCTTTACCAGATACTGGAACGCCCCTACGTCAAATGCATCATACACATATTTTTCATACCCTGTCACAAAAATGATGATGGGCTGTTTCTGCGCCTCCATGCCCCGGATATGCCTTGCCAACCCCATGCCGTCCATACCTGCGCTAGAGCCTCCCATCTCTATGTCCAGAAATATAATGTCATGCTCCTTATCGTCCGAAAGGTACGCATCGGCAGAGGCATATTCCGTGATGCCGCACTCCCCTCCCTGCTTTTTGATGAGCGAAACAAGGTAAGACCTTATATTTTTTTCATCATCACACACCGCAATTTTTATCGTTTCTGCCACCTCCAGTCCTCAACTAACTTATCGGAAAAATAAGGGCGATTTCTAACGTCTACTTCGTGAATGGTTAATCTGGCTACGTGAATCGCAGATTTTTTGTTTTTGAAAGCCCAAATCAGCCCTAAAGTTTTTCGCCATTCGTCCGATATAGTGGAAACGCGAACCGCCGTGTAAGCATATTACCTCTTATTCCCCCTCTTTCCAAGTAATTTCCGTTATCAGGCCGCCCGGCCCGCCTGGGAAAAAAGCAGACCGCCAGAATTGGAAAAAGGGCCTATGAGCCCTTTTCCTCTTTATCCTTAGTATAATTCCAGTAGCCGGGATATGTTCTCCCCTAATGCCATCTCCGCTGTCCTCTTGTCCGGGCTGACAAATTCAATAAGCTGCCTGTATAGATACGGTTCCCCATAAGGGGCATCTGAACTGTACAGGCACCTCTCCGGCAGCTCGGCCAATGCTATCTTAGTAGCAATGGAAGCAAATGCAGCCGAAAGGTCTAAGTACACATTATCATGCTCTTTTGCGAATTTGATCACGTCCATCCAGTTTGAGCCGCCCAAATGCCCGAAGATAACGGGAATGTCGGGATATTTTTCGCATAAGGACATCAGAAGTTTTATCCCCTCCATCGTAACCGGATGGAAAGTATGTACCCAAACCGGATAAATCCTTGTATCCATCAATGCCTGAAATACAGTGTCCAACTGCCTGATCTGCCGCTCGTTTCCGGGTGTAAACTCTCCGATTCCATACAGAGAATTGGAAGTGATCTGTGTGTCAATCCATTTTTCCGTTTCTTCCAGTTCCATTCCCAAAGGCACAGCGCCAAAGCCTAAAAAGCGGTCAGGATATGCCCTTACTGCCTCTGCCACTTCTGCAATATTCTTTTTCAGGCGGCTGATGTTATCCTCCTTAGTGTTGGAACCTGCTAAAATCTTATTCAAAGCCGCCATTTCTTCTTCTAGTTCCTTTAATGTGCCTGCTTTCTCCGGGTGCGGCGCCGTGCAGAATAATACCGTCTTATCCACTACCGCCGCATCCATTTTATCCAACTGCATTTTTATGGGGAACATGATATGTTCGTGGCTGTCTATCACCATTTTCAGAATCTCCTTGACAATTTTGGTATATTGACGTTAGCATTAAGGAAAGCTAAAATCAAGTACGCACTTTTTTGAAATAAGGTTTCCTTTTTGAAACCGTGCGTGGAAAGGGGCAATACATAATGGCAAAAGTGCAGGCAGTGGATAAACAATGCCCGGTTGAACTTGGGCTGAATATCCTTAGTGGAAAATGGAAACTGAAAATATTATGGCATCTCTCCAAAGGCACAATCCGTTTCAATGAGCTGCAGCGGCTCCTGGGCAGCATCACCACCAAGACACTGACAGAACAACTCCGGGAACTGGAGGAACAGGGAATTGAAGTGCTATACTAAAGTTGTAACAGAAGTGGCTAATGAGATATAATCAAAATAACAAGAAACGAGGTAC
>NZ_QZDT01000092.1 GCF_009917485.1 Parablautia muri | reverse complement strand
AGAAAGAACATTCGACAACAATAAATTCATAAAATAGACAGCAAAATTTTACATATCGAACTCTTATCAGAGAAGCTTAAATCCCCATAGACACAAGATTTTTTACAGCCTCCCTTTCATATGCGTTGAAACCAAAAAATTTTTAAGTTTTTTCTCCATGACTTCATAAACCAGCTTTACTTCATTTTCTAACTCATAAATACCATGCCCAACAGTTTTATAACCTCTATGCTCGTATAAAAACACTCCTGGAAGTGAAGCGTCTAAAACAGCCACATCATATTTTTTTGAAATTTCAGTTTCTAGGCAATCCATAATATACGATCCGAAGCCTTGCTTCTGATAAGCAGGTAGCACATATACTCCCGTAATATGATTATCATCAAAGCAGCCCGTTCCGACAACCACACTGTTCTCAACTAATACACCCATATTCCCAGACGCTATACCACCTAAAATATGTTCTTTACTATGATGTTGGCAAAAGAAATCCACTACCTCTTTGGGATAATACTTTGCATATACCGTTTTAATTGTTGTATGTAAAACATTATAAATTGCACTCCCCATGTCGGAAGTCGCCGTTACATATTCCATACCTTCCTCCAAAAATACAAATTCTCCCCTTACCAATGGAAATATTATTTAGTAAAATTTATATCTTCTCTCCAAAATCCTTGCATTTCAAAATCTACACAATCAAAATATTCTATTTTCTCCCAATCTCTTTTTAAAATAATTCCGTCAACTTGCTCAGCCACATATAATTCATCTAAAGATAGAAAATTATATTCTCCGCTCCCATTTTTATAGCCACATCCTTGAAAAGAGCAATGGTCATCATAAATAATAATCATATACTCCATATGGTTCATATATAGCGTCAATTCTGCTTCCCACCCATTTTCTATGCTCTTTTGCAGTAGAACTTTTATTGTTTGAAAATCATATGTAACCATTTGCCCTCTTAATCCTTTTAGTTTTCGTTGCTACTCATATCATTAAAATATATCTATTTCGCTTAATAGTTCTTTTAATACAAACATTTCTTCGGCGTAATCATAATCCCCTTACCATATTTTGTATGATCCTGATTCCATGTTCTTATATCATAAACAGGCTCTCTATTATTCCACGAAATAAAATTTAATTCTTTTACCCAACCATTATTTGACTTAGACAAATTGCCTATATGCCTATAAACAACATAGTTTTTCAAATATAAACAACCTCCTATGTGGCTTCAGATTATAGCTTTGATTATACCATGTTCATGCTCCATTTACCACAAAAACATAGAGCACAGCAACTGCCACGCCCCACATTTCTTATCGTTCCAACGATTTCTCAATCTGTTGTTTCTGCCCTTTCAAATCATTCTGTTTTTCATAAAGGCTATTACGCTCTTTGCAGAGTTCTTTCATGCGTTCTAACTGCGCCCTCACTCCCTCCCGGCAATCCGGCTCTATCTTCTTATATTCCCCAGTCAAATTACGGATTGTATTATTGTTTTCCTTTATCTGCTCCGACAAGCATACCCAATCTATCAGATTTTGTACTTCCTTGTCCGTTTCATAAAGGTCTGTTTCTGCCACAATTTTAGCAAACAGCCGCACCATGACTTTCTTCTCCATATCCGTCATATCCAATCAATCCCCTTTCCTATCGGCTCATTTCAAAGGCACGTTTCGGGTGTTTATTTGCCCTCTCCGCCTGTTCTAACGCCTTTGACCGTTCTACTATCAACTGTACCTGTTTCCTTGCCTAAATGACGCTCCAAACGCCCAAAATCAGATACTTTTTCCTGCAATCGGTCTATGGTGCCGCTCTGCTCCATGACCTTATCTGTCAAGTGGCTAATCTGTATTTGTTGCGCATCCACTTTTGCGGTCAGCCTCCTGCCCTGCTCCGTAAGCTGTACGCATTTGATAGCCAGATTTTTTATCACCTCTTTCAATTTCTCCACAAGCGGAAGTGCCTTTTTATCCCGATAATTCTTTGCGCTCATCAATGCCCCCGGCTCTGCCAACTGCCATTTCACATCTTCATCATAGGCGTGTATATTGCGCTCCATGACTTCCTTTGACTGCACCATTTTGTTAAGTTCCTGCAGTAACTTTTTCTGCTGTTTCTCCAACTTTTCATTTTCAGACAGCAGCTTTTCTTTATCCTCTGTCAGTGTTTCCGTCTGCTCTTTCAAAAGAAGATATGTAGCGGAAAGTTCTGATATTTCCTGCCGGATTGCTTCGCCCTCTTTCCGTATCTGCTCCGTTTCCTGTCCTGCCGCTATCTGCTGATGAAGAATATCGGATAGTTCCTCTCTACTGCCGGAAATTGTCTGCTCCAGTTCCGCAACTTCTTTCTGCCGCTCCTGCTTTTCAAAATCAAGTACCGACAAATGCTTATTGTGTGTGCCTAACTGTTTCCACTGTACGCCATACCGCCCCATAACTTTTGAAAGTTCCTGCTTCTCCGCTTCAATCCATTCATTCCATTCCGTCATTCCTCTTGTGCCGCCTTTGAAGCCCTGTTCCGCTAATGCACCTTTGAGGGAAACTCTCGTATCAAGTCCACGCTTGCTGTTACGGATAAAGGGAACAAAATCAATGTGGATATGCGGCGTCTGCTCGTCCATATGCAAGTGGCTTGAAAACACATAAAGGTTCGGATTTCTTTTCTGAAACTTCTCCATAAAGTCACATAAAATCTCTTTCGCCAACTGCCCCTCATTGCTCTGTACATTCATATCGTCCTTGTTGCCGATCTGAAAAATGACCTCATAAAATAATTTTTCTTGCTTTCCCCAACGTATCTTCTCATAGTAATCGTCAATCTTTCGGTCACTCCGTTTCTGCTTTGCGTTGTAGCGTTCCATTGCTTCATCAAAAAGAGTATGGTAGACCTCTTTTATATCCGAGTGACAAAATTCCACGTTATCCCGGCTTCGTTCCTTATCTACATTTTTAGCTGTAAAGGCTCTCGTATTGTGATTGACTGAACCTTTTCCCATCATGCCGCTAATCGTTCTTTCCAATAGGCATATCCTCCACGCTCTATATACTAATTTTACTGCGCCGACAGGCGCAAGGCTTTGTTACTTTCCCGAAAGTAATATAAAAGCACTTTTGACAGGCAAGCCTATCAAAAATGCAACCTGCAAGCAGGTTTTGCGCCCTGCCGGGGGCTTTCCGTCCTGCGGACGGTGCGGCTTTTCGCCGCCATGTTACCTCCACACTTCTAATCAAGGTGGCAAGATTACCCTATCTTTAGAAAAGGCAATCTTGCTATCTTCTTTTGCTACAAAGTCCAGTACCATTGATTTCCTACTTTCACGCTGTCAATGTTCATTTCTTTTTTGGCGTTCCACAGCGTTTTTTTCTTGATACCTCTCTCCTTTGCCGCTTCTGTAATTTCATTGCAGGATAACTGCCCCTCTGCCAAAATCTCCGCAAGAAATGATTTAGCGTCCTTTGTTTTCTGTCCTCTGCTTTCGCCGGAAAGTAATTCTTCAACCGTAATGTCATAAACACCCTCCCAAATAAAACCGTTATCCTTATCCATGCGAAAGGCTATTGAAGTTCCCTCCGGCGCAAGACTGCTCTTATCATGCGCTATCACACGCAGGGTTGTATCGTCTTTTATCCTGCAGACTACCAACACACTCCGGGCGGTAGCTTGAAAATCTATTGACCCCAATCCCCGGTAAGTAGATTTACTTCCGCTTGCCTTATTCATGTGACCAATAAGGATAATCGCACACCCATATTCTTCCGCAATGTTCCCCAACTGCTTCAGCACTGGTCTGATTTCGTTTGCCCGGTGCATATCCACATCTGCGCCCAAATAGGCTTGTATCGGGTCTAACACAACCATTTTCGCCCCGGTTTCCTTGATTGCCCGGACAAGCCTTTCATCTGTCATGCTTAAACAATCAATACTTTCATCAATTACCAACACCCGGTTACAGTCTGCTCCTGCTTCTACCAATCGGGGTTTTATGGTATCTTCCAAACTGTCCTCTGCGTTCTAATAAATTACGTTGACTGGCTCTCTGCGTTCTGCTGTTTCCTCACAGGGAAGTGCTTCGCCTTTTGTGAGAAGTGCCGCAAGGTACAAAATAAAAGTGGTCTTTCCCTCTCCCGGATCGCCTTGCACAATCGTCAGCTTTCCAAAAGGAATGTAGGGATACCACAGCCAGTTTACTTCTCTTGCTTCTACATCTTCCATGTTGATTAAACGATAATTTTTCTCTCTTTTTTCTTCCTTTTGCGCCCTCCGTTGAAATAATTCGATTGAGTTTCAGCAGAGCCTTTGTTATACTATATTTGCGAGATATAAATACAACAGGCTCTGCCTTTGTAGTAAAATGTCCTTGTCAATCGACAGGGGCATTTTCATTTCTTGCGGCGTTTAGCATATCTGCCACTTTCTTTTGCTGATTAGGATATAAATACCCGTAAGTATTCAGCGTGATTTTAATATCCCTATGCCCTAACCGTTCCTTTATAATCAAAGGCTGTACGCCTTGATTGATAAGATACGCTACATGGCTATGACGTAAATCATGTACCCTAATCTGCTTTACGCCCAATTTCACGCACTCACGTTTCAACTTATGCTGTACCACTTCCGCTACAATCGGGAACAGTCTTTCATTATCCGGCAGACCATAACAGCGGTTCACATGCATTTCAATCTCTTTTGTTAAAAACTGCGGAATATCAATCACTCTAACCGACTGTTCCATTTTCGGCGTTGTGATAATATCCCTGCGCTCTGTTCTGTAATAAGTCTTAGTAATGCTGATTTGATTGTTCTCAAAATCGACATCTTCTTTTGTTAAAGCAAGGATTTCTCCCTCTCTGCACCCCGTCCAAAAAAGGATTTCAAATATCACATAATATTTGCTTTCCCGGTCAATGCCGCTGATGAAGCAATCGTATTCGTCTTTCGTCCAAAAGTTCAGCTTGTCAGCGTCAGACTTTCCCGTTTTCTTAACCTTTTTACATGGGTTATTGTTGAGATTGTAAATATTACTTGCATGAGTAAACAATGCTGTAATCTGATTTTGCACCATGCGTAAATAAGTCTGCGAATATCCTTTTGCTCTGATAGCGTTCTGCCACTGGATAATGTCAGAAGGGCTTATTTCGTTCATTTGCTTATTCTCAAAATACGGTAATACATGGGCTTCTATCATGTACCGCTTTTTTTTATCGTGCGTTACTTTAGTTCTCCTGCCTTATCCCGGAAATACACATCAACAAATGCACCTAACATCATATCCATATTGGCAGATGTACTTTTCAGAAATTCTCTTTCCCATTCCAACGCTTCTTTTTTCGTGGCAAAACCACGCTTCTTTTTGTGCTTCTTCTCCCCTTTCCAGTTTTCGTAATAGCATTGAGCAGTCCATTTCCCGGTTTTTTCATCTCTTGAAGCAGACATTCCTTATCCCCCTTTCATGCGGTTTGGTTCGGCTGATTGTAACCATAAAACTTTGTTTCCCAAAATGCCTTTGGCACTTTCCCGGCTATCACAAGATAACCAGCTTTTTTCAATTCTCCATTAAGTTCCCTTATCAGTTTGTAAGCATGACCTTTAGATACTCCTAATTCCTTTGCTACATCTTCCGCTGTCATCATGTGGTTTTCTTTCAATAAATTTCCCTCTCTTTCATTTCTTGTATTATTACAAGTTTTCTTGTAATTTAAATATATTACATTATTTCTAGTTTGTCAATATGGATTATTAGATTTCTTGTAATATATACATTGATTTTTGTATCTACATATGTTACATTATTCTAAAAGGAGGTTGTGAAATGAGATTAGGCGAATATTTTGAGATTGGAAAGCGAATGAAACAAGCCCGAACTAACGCAGGAATTAACCAACGTGATATGTCTTCAAGACTTTCTTTGACCAATTCCTCATATTCTAATTATGAAAATGGATATAGCGAACCGCCAGTCGAAACAATATTAAAATTTTGTGATACACTTGGAATTACTTTAAATGATTTGTTGGAAATAAAGATTACTTCAAATAAATCTGCTACTGTAAATACTTTTGCTGATTTTTTTTCTATTCTGATAGATTTAGACCGTAGGGGATTGCAAATAAAAGGAAACACTACCTATTCACAAGAAGATAATCAACTAACTGCTCATTTGACATTAGATATACCCAATGCACAGATTGCAACCTTTATTCCCGACTGGAACAAAATAAATCAAGCATTAATTTCCGGTAAAATGGATAAAGAAGAATATGATATGTGGCTAGAAGATACTTTGAAATTATTTAATGTGCCGATTGACGAATACATCTGATTGATATACACTCAATCCAATTACTTTTTGCAAAAAAATAAAGGAGATTTGCATGAATATTGACCTTACGAAAACCCAACAATATCTTGAATGGCTCAAAAACAAGCTATACCTAAACGCTATTGCGACCTCTGCTAAAAATCGTATCGTATATAGAGGACAAGTATACCGTTGCAACTTAGGCGTTGGCATTGGTAGTGAGGAATGCAAAGAGCGACCTTGTGTGGTTCTCCAATATAATTCAGCTAACAGAACATCACCTAATACACTGGTTGCACCTATAACACATACCACCTCTACGCTTCCCATTGTTGTACCGATTGCAGAGAAAAAAGATTCCTCCGGCAAACTCATACTTGATGGAAATGTTCTTCTCGGAAATATTACCTGTGTAAGCAAGGCAAGACTTAGCGATTATATTACCGACCTTTCCGCTGATGAAATGAAAGCTGTTGATAAAGCCATTTCTTTATCGCTTGGTATAAACCACCATTATCAGACATTGCAAAATATGTATGACGACAAACTACAATATATTGAAAAGCTGAAAAGCAATCGTACCTTGCAACAAGCTGATTTGGATTCAAAACAACAACAGCTTGATAAATTCCAAGAATTGCTTGATACCTATCATTTTTCAGATATTCAAAATTTAGCAGATTTTTTAGAAAAATCTCAAAAAGAAATGTAGACAAATTTAGATTTTCATGCTAGTATAAAAGTACAAGAAAGGTGTTCACGAGTGGAACGTCAATATAGTATTTCAAACAAGGGAACTACGAGCGAGTTCCCTTTATTTTATCTATACATAATTTTTCTTCTTCAACATAAAATACTATTACAATTCTTCTTTGGACGTGTGCCAAAGGATTTATTGTAATTAAGCAAAGGGAGTCACGAGCGGACTCCCTATTTTTAATTTATTTTAAGTAAGCGTCAAATAAGATAGTGGATAGAAAAATAACCACTACCCCTCTATACTGAAAGGGCAGTGGTCATCGGCACCGTTCCTGTACCATGGGATCCCATGGCAGATAGTCATCCAGATATTCCGGATTC
>NZ_QZDT01000091.1 GCF_009917485.1 Parablautia muri | reverse complement strand
GAATCCGGAATATCTGGATGACTATCTGCCATGGGATCCCATGGTACAGGAACGGTGCCGATGACCACTGCACTTTCAGTATAGAGGGGTAGTGGTTATTTTTCTATCCACTATCTTATTTGACGCTTACGTTTCATCCAGATAATGAGCTTGCAAAAAGTGAATAGAAACCATTCAGAAAGGAACGGATCACTTATTATAAAGTATGAGCCGTTCCTTTTTATATTCTAATGTACATCTTAGAATTTCAGGCATTTTATTTCTAGTCTGCCAATTTATCAACTGTACGATTTTCGTTCAGAATTTCAATATATACGATTGATGATTGGGGAGAATTAGGTAACTTTATAAACTGGCTGCATTCAAGTGAATAGGGGGGTATGTTTCCATTCAAATATAAAATCCCATATATACGATATACCCCTCTACAGTTCCTTCGTCTTTTCAATTACAACAGAAGTTCCATTTGCAGATATAGCAATCATATTATTAGCAAAGGTTGTATAATCAAAATCGACTCCTATTATTGCATTTCCACCTCTCGCACAAGAAGCAGTTATCATTTTTGATAGTGAAATTTCTTTTGCTTTAACAATTTTATCACTAAATGCCTCAGAAATAGAACCTAAAAAATCATCTAAAGAAGCCGAAAATTCAGACAAAAAACCTGTGCCCATAACTACTTCACCTGAAACAATACCATTATATGATATAATTTTGTACCCTTCGAAATTGTATCCAGAAGTTAATAAGTGACTGGCATTACGCTTAATGATTTCATCCATATTTTTATCTAATTTTGAAGGTTCGCTTTTCCATTTATCTTTTAATATATTTTTTCTTCTTTAGATTTTGTCCTCCAATCATCCTGAGTCACACCTGTATATCTTAGTATTTTTTTACATTCAGGACATTTAGGCCAACTACTGATTTTTGTTTCTTCTTCACTACCAGTAAAATTACAATTAGAACAAAAAACTATGTATCTTATATTTGAAACCTCCTACAGTCATTTTATCCACTCTATTATTAATTCCTCACGTTTTACCTCTAAAAATTAATGTACATCATAGAATTTCAGACACAACACCACTACCCTATCAACTTATCACCTGTAACCATTCTGTCTGAAATTCAAAGATAGACCATTGATTACAAAGCAAGAATACAGTATTTAAATAGAGCAATCCACTAAATAAATAGGGGGGTATGTTTAAATCCTACAGATATTAACCACCCTATATCACTATATCCCCCTAAGCAGAACGCCCATTCTTATTGAACCTTTTCACTGTATCCCATTAAACGTTAAAAAAGTAGCAGATTTTGGCATAACATAAAGTTATTTAAATTCACTTATATTCGGAAACAATCAAAATGAAAATATACAAATAAAGCTCTCACTTATCTCTTTCCTATTTTACATTTTTACAAAAGCATAGATTTTATAATTTCCACTAAGAAACCACTGACCACACTTTTAAATATGCTTGATAAAAAACTTTCAGAATATTTATTGAATACCTTAAACAATCCTTCTCCATCTTCTTTCATCGCACATTCAAGGGCTTCTTCAGATGCAATGTATTCTTTAGATGATTTGGGTAACTTTTCACATGCCTTTTTTAGCTCATCCTGAACTAATTGCCAATCTTTAATAAATGATGAAGCATCGAAATCATTTTCTATTACTATCGAATTAATTTCTTCCTTTCCGTAAATATTATTTGAAGCATCAGAATTATCTCCTGTAGTTATCGTGTTGACTACTTCCTTTTCATTTCCAATATTTATTGGAACACCCTCTAACGTACATTGATTGAAATCCACTTTGATCTTCTGTTTTGCATGGTTATTGATACAATGTTTCATAACTTTCATGACCTTCTCTAAAAATTTTTTATCTTCGCAATAAATGTAGTATACATGCTCAGAATTTAGATAGATAAATAAATATTTATTATCATTATCACTACTGTTTATTGCATAATATAATATATATATCATTGCAAATAAAAAAAGCAAAAATCCTAAAATTTGAATTTCTCCACTAGTTCCAATCATTCCAATTATGCCTATAACCCCCACAATAACAAACCCAACTTGAAATTTGGGTTTAGGCACTGGCTCAATATTAATATGAGAAATATTACTTATCTGTACCAATGAATCATTAAAAGAAATTGTATTATCTTCAATTTTAAAATTATCCGTTTTAATCTTTTTTCTTTCACTCAAATTTATATTGCCCCAAGTACATAATATTTTGTCAAAATTATAACTAATATGAAAAAATATGTAAATAAACAATAGTTTTTACTAACTCAACCCGTCACGCAGAATACTTTTATCTTCTCTACAAAATCCGTAAAAAATAAAGCATACCAGACTTTTACATCCGATATGCCTTATAACTCTTTACAGAAACTAACAAATAATAAACTGATTTGCTTCTACTTCAGTTAATGGCCTTCCTAACTCTTTTATATACTCTGACATTTTGCGAATATCATACATGACTCTGGCAACAGGTTTATCTACCATTCTACCATCTGATAAATGATTCTCAAAATTATAAATGTTATCATTTTTCATTGTACATTTCCCTCGCTTTCTTGTCATATATATCTACCAAACGTTTAGACGCTTCTGGATTTATCTGCATATTTGAACCAAATAATACTTCTGCATGTAATTCTTTACTATAATGCTGCACTAAATCTGTTTTGCTAATAAAAGTAACATAGCCATCATATCCTAAATCTAAACTTAATCTACTTGCTATAGAAAACAAATGTGCTCCGACACCTTTATATCTGCCCCCTAAACCTACATTCTTTGGGTTAGCTTCTGCCAATGCAACCTCTATATAACCTTTAGTTTGATTTTTATTTTTGTATTCCCTACATGCAATAAGACCTTGTGTCTGCTTGGATCCTTCAACATATAATGCATAAATAGAACAATCATTTAAATCTGGATCACTCCAATCAAAATTCCACTTTTCATATTTTTGCATTTGTGAAGCTGTTACAGATGTTATATGTTCTATTTTATCATATGTTGTATCAACATATGTATTATTTCGGTTATCTCTTAAACATGGTGTGATTTCATCAATTATAATTTCAATTTCATAATATCTCACTTCTTTTGTCCTTTTTCAGAATAATCCTATCTTTTGTTTTAATAAAAGTATATCACAAACCATATAGAAAATACAGTGTTTTTTCAATCCTAACATATATTCCAACCAGTTCAATTATATTTTCTTCCTAATCTTCCACATACGGCCTTACTTCTACTCTTAACAGCGCATCATATACCTTCTTTGGCACTTTATTTTTATATTTATCTGCCATAATCAGTATATCAGCCTGTTTATGCCTTTTATATTCTGCAAACGCTTCTTCAGGTGTATTCCAATAAGATAGTCGGATCACTTCGTCATGACCACATAGTCTAAACTCACCATAATACATCTTCATGCTGCTGTCATACCTTACACCAAGAGGTAAATCATTTCTTGCATTTCTCAATTTTGACCTATGCTTTTTACAATTAGACAACATGGTATTCAATGTTTGAGGTATGATACAACATTTATCCGGAGCATATTCCTTATTACCAGGAAATAGCAAATCTTTATCTACCGCCATAGATTCACCGTCACACTCGTAATACTCAGAAGCCCACCACTCAGCAAAAGAATCCTTGTCATATCTCCACAGATCGCACACAAATGAACCATCGTATACATCATCTCTTTTATAACACCGAATATAGATCCCATTCCAGATTGAGTATGCAGTATTAGATTTCAGTGTGATATATGGTATGTATTCCTGCTGTCTGGCTAATTCTTCTATAGTCAAATTACCACTGTTCAAGTCACGGTATTCTTTATGATCTACCCACACAAGGTTCCTGTAAAAGCAGTTTTCTATATCTCTATCAATATGCCATATCCTTTTATATTTACTGGCATTTTCAAGGAAATGCTCTGCTACTAACTTGTCTGTGTATGTTTCTATTTTCTTTTCAGTACCGCTAAGTGTAAAATGTGCATATCCTGTTTTGTGCATATAGAAATTACCATGCAGATTGTTTACTAATCTTCCATGGTTACTAATCCAGTAATTGCTTGTACCATTTACCAACACAAATACTTCGTCATCGGCAACTAATTCTATTCCTAATTTCTTAATATCCAATACACGTTTATCTGCTATGGACAGATATTCTTTAAATTCTTTTCTCTGTTCTAATTTCTTTTTACTGCTCATTGTTACTACTAATAATTCCTTTCGATATGTCTTTAGATAGCCAACACAATTTTGTGTCAGCTAATAATTGAGCATCCCGACTGTATGCTCCGAATCACTATTCATAATAAAAGAGACAATACGATTGATTCATACTGTCTCTGTAAATCAATATTCAATTTTATGTCTTCGTCCTTAAGACGATTTCACATTTCTGCGAAATCGTGATATAGCGGCACCAAAACGGGAGACGCTGATTTTTCCCCACTTGTTGGGAATATGATCCAAACCTTTTAAAGTGTTTGCTTGATTCTGTAAAAAACTCATCCCCTTATAGGCGATTGGTTTGAACCAACTGCTTTAAACTTTCACCAGACATTATATATGTTGAAATTAATTCAATTATTTTGCCGGTAAACGATATAAAACTTTGATTAATTTGAATAGTAAGGGTATTCAGTAAAGATTTGTAAGAAATAAATTTCTATTTGAAAACTCACATCTTGTGAAATTAGAAATTCTTTCGACCACTTATGATCTAACCAGAGCAAAATTTTTCCTTTTGATTTAGTTATGGACAAATCTGTCCAAATGTACAGCCGTACTTGATGTACACTTGTGTAACAACCGTACCTATAAGTACACACCAGTTCCTCACGAGAAACCACCATCTCACGGAACTACGGTGAAATACTGTATACCTAATAATTCATACCGGCAGCAACAGTTATTATGTCATAATGTCATAACTATTGCCAAAAGTGGTTACGGTTGTACATGATGTACAACGTTGTCCTCAGCGGACAACACTTTCCATATTTATGGAATCTGTCAAATAATTTTACAGTTTCGGTTTGAACCGAATTCGATAATTACATTCATTCCACAATTTTGTGGAATCAGATTACCATTTTGGGAATACGTCCACTCTCCCATAATGGGAGGTTGGTTAAACCGACATCTGAAATCTTCCTTCCAATCGGACTAATCGGTGTAAAATCATTTATTTTTAGGTATGTCGTGAAATACTACCTACCTATAATCTGCTCCGTCAATTCTGTCGAAGCCGTACTTTTCGGTACATATTGAGTATAAGTTTTACAGTACCATTTAAAATCCAGTACCCTATTTACACTTGATGTTCCAGAATCCACGACAAAATATCTTCGTATTCCTTCTTCCCATCTGCCACATCAAGTATCAAATCAACTAATTCCTTTTGTGTATATTCCAATTCATACCCATTGACTGCAAGAAAAACCAGCATAACATGAACACCAATTCTTTTGTTTCCATCTATCAAAGCATGATTCCTTACCAATCCATAGCATAATCTTGCCGCCTTTGACTGAATACTTGGATATAGTTCTTCATCACCAAAAGACTGAAACGGACTTTCAAGTGCAGAATCCAATAATCCCTGATCTCTGATGCCATCACATCCACCTGTCGATTCTATCAATTGAGCATGAAGCATCAACACCTGTTCCTTTGTCAGCCGAATCATTTTGCCAATACCTCGTAAGCTTCTCTATTCTGTGTGATCAACCGCTTTGATATGCTCACTATGTCTTCATCTGATGCTACGGAATCACTTTCAGCTTTACTAAAATCTATAACAAGATACCTTGGAACATTATTCTTTAGGATAACAGCAGTACCGTATTCATCAACCAATCTTGCTACTTTTGAAAAATTCTGGTTTGCTTCTGTAATGGAAACCATCGTATTTGTATCAATCTTCATAAAAAACATCTCCCTACATTGTATATAAATATAGTATATGTAATTTGTAGGATATATTCAACCTATTTTTATATATCAATATAATCTATATTCTTTCCAGTAACGCAAAATAACTCACGGTCAATTTTTCGACCATGAGATTCATTATCTGCTTCACCCAAATAATTTGGGTCAAGCTCTTTGTCAGCCGAAACTTTCGGTTCACCAATTTTTACAATATAATCAGGTTCTTTGAAATCACCTGTTTTACAATTTTTTGAATCCTGTCCCACACAATTCGTATTTGTCAGGGTAGGTTCTGATGAAACCTCACCCATTACAGGCATATCCAATATTTCTTCTATACTGAAATCATTCTCCATGGGAACAGGTTCTCCCCAATTGTCATCTGATATGGCATTAACAAGATTATTCTTACGTTTTTCCATATCTCTTTTTTGTTTAACTTTTCTGTTGATATAATCTACAACACATGGAATATCATCAAATAAATCCTCATTCTTGATTTTTCTCAAAATATTATCATAGAAAGCAGTTCCTTCCTCTATATTTCTCAGTTCTTTTTCATTACAAATATTCTTACCATGAATATATTTGTAAGTTTCAATCAGTTCCATATCTGAAAAATTACCTATATACCTGTTAAAATCTTTTACCAGTAAATTATAAATAGCTGCATATCTTTTATTTACCCTTGATTTTTCTGCTTTTACAAGAGTTTCCGTCTCTTTCAGATTAAAGGTTGCAACATATTCATTTGCAAACTGGATAATCCATTCTTTATCCTCATATCTGCCATAGTGGTTAGAAAAACTCATAATCTGCCCTGTTTCTTTATCCTTTTTATTCTGCGTATGACGATATGTATAAATAATCTTTTCTGTCTCAAGAATAGAATTATATTCAATAATACGTGCTTTTGTCGTTCCACACCATCCAGAAAGTGTGTCCTGTGTCATAAACCCGACAAAATCAGTATGTGCATCATAACAGGAGAAATGATCATATGTACCTTTATCATGGCAAATAGAACTAATTAGGATAATAAAATATCTCAATATGGCAAAGTTATCTTTTGGGGTGTCAATGTTCATTATCCTGTGTACTTCTTCAAGCGTAATTGCTGTATAGAATACACCCTTTTCTGAATTCTGTTCAAAATGCAGACCACTCATATCTACAATAAATTCAGTAGCAGAAATGGAATCTATCTTTTTGATCAGTCCATTTTTTACAAGTGAATTTAAAGTAAATTTAATATGATCCATATATCTTCTTGAAATCTGCAAATTACCATACAATTCAAAGACAACTGAATTATAAGTAACATACTGTAGTTCTTTTTGAGAATCATATAAACTTCTCAACGCTACATAAACAGCTACCTCATAGTCGCTTAAATTTGTATCTCTTATGACTGCATTATTTAAAAACAATTTCTTCATAATAACTTTCGTTCCTTTCAAAAATCAAAATAGAATATTGAA
>NZ_QZDT01000008.1 GCF_009917485.1 Parablautia muri | reverse complement strand
TTCATCAGATATGACTTTGTAACTTATTAACTTTATAGCTCTTGTGGCTATATCATTATTATACTAGGAGGAGCGGGAGTGAATAAAAATACAGGCACAAAGAAAACAAAGGGCAGATATGATAACTGTGCTTATGTCATGATATTCCCGGCGTACTGCATATTTACCATATTTATTTTGGTTCCAATTGCTGTGGTGTTTTATTACAGCATTACGAATTTTAACATGTATACCACACCGGAATTGGTTGGCCTTAAAAATTATATCAATCTTTTTACCGATGAAGACTTTCTGATATCCATCAAGAACACGCTTTTTTACAGTGTATTTACCCTCTTTCCACAACTGGCGCTGGGTTTATTGGTAGCAGTGCTGTTATACAGAAAATCAAAACTCCTGCCTATCTTCAGGACGGCTTTTTACATACCGAATGTTATGTCTATGGTCTGTATTTCCATGGTGTGGCTGTGGGTGTTTGACCCTACCTATGGGGTTTTGAACCTGGTTTTAAAAAGCTTTGGCGTATCTACGAAGATGTGGCTGCAGGACCCGGATATGGCAATGTTTTGTGTGATTTTGATGAGTATCTGGAAAAGCTGCGGTTATTCTATGGTTATTTTCCTTTCGGGCCTTACGTCTATTCCGGATTCTCTCTATGAGGCGGCTTCTTTGGACGGCGGCACGGCGCTGCAGAAATTCTGGCATATTACCTGGCCTATGCTGCGGCCTACCACTTTCTTCTTACTGGTAACGGGAATTGTAAACAGCTTTTCCGTATTTGAGCAGGTAAATATTATGACCAATGGCGGCCCTCTGAAAAGGACCACCACGATTGTGCATCAGATCTACAGAAGAGGTTTTCTGGAGTTTAAGATGGGATATGCCAGCGCAATGTCCGTTATATTGTTAGCTTTTTCCGTCTTTATCACATTTTTGATTTTTAAATATGGAAGCGGCGGGCAGGATGTAGACGTATCATAGGAGCCAAATAAGCAGCCAAATTGAAAAAATCAGGGATTTTTGCCTTACTGATCTGTGCTTGTAAGAGCATACTTCGTGCACCTTCAATTTGAGAGCTGCTGGAAAGAATGGGGATTCGTAATGAAAAAAGAGAAAAGAAACCAGATTATATGGATTATTGTAATGAGCGCGGCTTCTCTTGTGATGCTGGTGCCGATTATCATGATGTTTATGACGTCCTTTAAGACAAGGGCGGAAATCCAGTCGCCGGTGTTTCATTTACTGCCTGAGAGATTTTCACTGGATAATTACAGGGATGCTCTGACAACAGGAAATTGGATGGTTTATTTCAAGAACTCTCTGATCATCACACTGACGGCAGTGATACTTTCTTTGCTGTTCAATTCCATTGCCGGGTATGCCTTTGCAAGACTTAAATTCAGGGGCGCTAAGATCATGTTTTTGTTTTTAATGATAGGGCTTATGATGCCGCCCCAGGTAACAATGCTCCCCACCTTCCTTATTATGGCCCAGTTTCCTTTCGCCGGGGGAAATAATCTGTTTGGCACGGGGGGAACGGGACTGATCAATACTTATGCGGGACTGGTGATTCCGTTGGTTTCCGGTTCCTATGGGGTGTTTTTATGCAAACAGTTTTATGAGAACTTTCCCCGCTCTCTGGATGAGGCGGCGGAAATTGACGGGGCAAATAAATGGAAAACCTATTTTGCGATTTATCTGCCAAATTCGAAGGCAATTTTGGCTACCCTGGGACTTCTAAAAGCGGTTTCCGTGTGGAACGATTATATGTGGCCGCTGGTTATGACAAACTCGGAAAGTATGAGAACGGTACAGCTTGCCCTTACTATGTTTAAGACAGACAGCGGTATCATGTGGAACCAGATGATGGCTGGCTCGGTTCTGGTGGCGCTGCCGATGTTTGTATTGTTCCTGTGTGCACAAAAATATTTTATTCAGGGAATTGTAACTTCTGGATTAAAGTAGAGGGGTAGGATTTTGAAAAAGCAAAGGTGAATAAAGTTGTTTTGCAGAATGGGAGATTATCATGGAAAGACCGAATATTTTATTTTATTTTTCCGACCAGCAGAGGGCGGACACGTTAGGATGCTATGGGCAAAAGCTGGATATCAGCCCGAATTTGGACCGCCTGGCAAGGGAAGGAGTCTTGTTTGAAAAAGCCTTCACGGCACAGCCGGTATGCGGGCCCTGCAGGGCCCTGTTCCAGACGGGGCGTTATCCTACGGAGATTCAGTGCTTTAGAAATGGGCAGCCGCTGCCTTTAGACTGTAAAACGGTTGCCGATTA
Organism: Parablautia muri; assembly: GCF_009917485.1. GTDB lineage: Bacteria > Bacillota > Clostridia > Lachnospirales > Lachnospiraceae > Suilimivivens > Suilimivivens muri. Next base: position 141,310 of record NZ_QZDT01000008.1, on the reverse strand, counting down.
TATGGAGGAGGCAGGCTATGAGACCGCCTATGTGGGAAAATGGCATTTGGCCAGCCACAGGGACAGCTATGCTGCGCCGCCGGATATTGATTATGAGGAAAAAGCCATTCCTTTAGAGCGCAGGGGCGGTTATAAGGGATTTTGGAGGGTGGCGGATGTTTTAGAGGCTACCTCCCACGGCTATGACGGGTTTGTTTTTGACGAAAATATGAATCAACGTGCATTCAAAGGATACCGGGCTGACTGCATTACGGATTTTGCATTGGAATATCTGGATGCCTATGATGGGAAAAAGCCCTTCTTTTTAACCATATCCCATATAGAGCCTCATCATCAAAATGACAGAAACTGTTATGAAGGACCTGAGGGTTCGAAGGAAAGGTTTGCAGATTATGAGCTCCCGGAGGATTTAAAGGCCCTTAAAGGGGACGCAGATGAAATGTACCCGGATTATCTGGGATGTTGTAAGAGTCTGGATGATAATTTGGGACGCCTGATTGAGAAATTGAAGGAAAAAGGTCTGTATGACAATACCATTTTGATATACAGTTCAGACCATGGCTCTCATTTTAAGACGCGTAATAAAGACCCGCATTTGATGGGCGGCGATGACTATAAACGCTCCTGTCACGATTCCTGTTTGCAGATTCCTCTTGTGATTGCAGGGCCCGGATTTACCGGAGGAAAAAGAATCAAGGATCTGGTGAGCACAGCAGGTCTGCCAAAGACGTTTCTTGCCATGGCAGGGGTGGATGTGGGGGATGCCATGATTGGAGAGGATTTGGGCAAGGTGGCGGCCGGAGAACTTACCGGGCGAAAGAATCAGATTTTTGCACAGATCAGCGAGAGCCGCATCGGGCGTTGTATCCGGACGGAACGATATCTGTACAGTGTGTATGCGCCAGGGGCGGATGGATGGCAGGAGGGCAGCAGCGATTATTACGAGGAGGATTTTTTCTATGATTTAGTGAAGGATCCTTATGAACTGGAAAACCAGGTCAAAAATCCGGAATATGAGGAAATTCGGAAAGAGCTTGCTAAGCTGCTTTTGGATGAAATTGAGAAAGCGGAAGGGGTAAGGCCGGTGATAGCTTGCTGCAGCGATTGAAAAAAGCCGGTTATTCCCGCCGGAAATGTGACTGGCAAATATAAAATGAAAGGAAAAACTCCCATCTTAGATTAAGAGATGGGAGCTTTTGGTATACCTAACTTTCAGAAGAACTCGGGGTAATTGCTTTTACAATGAACAAAACGGCAATCAGCAGGAGGATGCCTAGCGGAAGGGGCAGCCATGGATTTTGTACAAATCCTGCAATAATGTATGTAATAAATGATACGGCAGCCGCTAATAAAGCGTAAGGCAGCTGTGTGGTAACGTGGTTTACGTGGTCACATTGGGCACCGGCGCTTGCCATAATGGTGGTGTCTGAGATGGGAGAACAATGGTCTCCGCAGACAGCGCCAGCCATGCAGGCGGAAATGGAAATAATCATAAGTTGAGGGTTTGAATTTGCAAACACTGCAACCACGATTGGAATCAGGATGCCGAAGGTGCCCCATGAGGTTCCGGTGGAAAAGGCAAGGAAACATCCAACTAAGAAAATGATAGCCGGCAGGAAATTCATAAGTCTCTGTGCGCTTCCTGTCATGGCGCCGGCAACAAACTCAGCGGCCCCAAGGCTGTCCGTCATTGCCTTTAAGGTCCATGCGAAGGTCAGAATCAAAATGGCTGGTACCATTGCTTTAAATCCGTCAGGAAGGCAGTCCATACATTCACTGAAGGTAAGCACCCTTCGAATCAGATAAATGATAATGGTGATGATGATTGCAAAGATACTTCCAAGAGCAAGACCAACGGATGCGTCCGAATTGGAAAAGGCGGTGACAAAGTTTTCACCCTGGAAAAATCCGCCGGTGTAAATCATTCCGATTACGCAGCAGACGATAAGTGTAATAATGGGAATGACCAGATCGATTACTTTTCCCTTTGTATTAATGGGGGCGTTTTCCGCCCTGGACGTATTTTTGCCGGAGGTAAATAAATCTCCGTTTAAGGCGTTTTGCTCGTGAGTCAGCATGGGGCCGAAATCAATGTTCATCAGGATAATGACAATCATCATGATAAGAGTAAGCAGCGCATAGTAGTTATAAGGGATGGCCCTGATGAAAATAGAAAAGCCATCTTCTCCCTCCACAAAGCCGGATACGGCGGCAGCCCAGGAGGAAATAGGTGCAATGATGCAGACTGGGGCAGCCGTTGCATCAATTAAATAGGCTAATTTAGCACGGGAAATCTTATGCTCATCTGTGACAGGCTTCATGACACTGCCCACGGTCAGGCAATTGAAATAATCATCTATAAATATAAGAACACCAAGGGCAACAGTGGCAAGCTGCGCGCCTGCACGATTTTTAATTTTTTGCTTTGCAAAATGGCCAAATGCGGCGGAGCCGCCTGCCCGATTCATCAGACTTACCATAGACCCCAAAATCACAAGGAAGATAAGGATGCCTACATTATAGCTGTCGGAAAGCACTGATACAAATCCTTCGTGAAAGATGTGGGTGAAGGTACCTTCAAAAGAAAAACCGGAGTAAAATAATCCGCCTACCAAAATTCCTACAAACAAAGAGCTGTACACCTCTTTGGTGATAAGTGCAAGTACGATTGCGACAATCGGCGGGACAAGGGCCCAAAATGTAGCATACATAGAAGGAAGCTCAGCGCCTTCCTCTGCGGCCAGGGCAACCATAGGCATCAGGAGAAAACAAAGTGAAAGAGAGATGCCGCTTGCAAGGAATCCACGTTTCAATTTTTTCATAATTTACCTCATTTCTGCAGGGGAACTTTGTTCGGCCGCTGCGTTAGTGTGTATAGAGTGAAAGATTTATCTTTCATTCCTTTCTCATTGGTTGGACAATTTATTGTAGCATCATGTATGGCAAAAACCAAGTATTTTTCTGCATAAATATAAAAATAATACGAAAATAAGTTACTTTTTGCACAGTGGAAAGGGTATATTAGGGAAAAAATTGCATATTTCGCAACAGCGAAGCCGAAGCATGAACGGTTACGTTACTTTTCACGGGTCAAGAATGCGCATTCCGTGAGAACGTGATTCAGGTGTGAGGGGCGATTTTTGCGAAGTGAAACTTGGAATATCGCCCCGAATGTTACTATGAGCGGCTCCCAGGCCGTGAATAGCAACAACGGTTACTTCTGATTGCGCCAGGTTCGCAGGCGGGCTTGCGGTATGCAGGGGGATTAGTGTATAATAATTTACTGTTTACAAGAGGTTTTTGGTGTGACGCGCAGGTGGTGTGCGGTGTGTGGCAGGTACAAGGTATGAATAGTGTTTGCAGGGATATTTTCAGGGCAATCCATGAGGGAAAATGGCTTCAAATTGAATATCGAAATAAAGAAAACCAAATTACAAAATACTGGATTGGCATCCGCAGCCTTAATCTTGCAAGGCGGTCTTTGGCTGTGGACGGACTTCATCTTGGAATATACACCATAGAATCCTACGAGTGTATCTATATTGAGGCCATTCTTTCCTCTGAAATCGTGGAGGGTTCCTACTGTGAAATCAATGGGAAACTGGTAGAAGATATCCATAAAAATCCCCACAAATACAAGGGACTATTTGATAATGTTGTAAACTTAAAAATTTTAAACTATCTGGAAATGTGCAACCGCATGGACACAACCCCTTACTATAAAGAGTTTAAATTAGTCCAATATTTGGACAGGGAAAGCTTTAGAGGCGAAAGTCTTGCGCTCAGTGATGAGCAGTTTAAATATATTGTCAAAAATTTTCAATATAAGATGGACGATAAAAAGAAGGACGGAAAGCTGGTTATCCAGCAGTTGGGCATAAATGTTCTGAGCATTCATAGCACCAGGGGGCTTTATGTGCTGGCTTACAGAAAGCTGCAGCTGGATGTAAAAAGAAAAATACTGCGGCCTGCCAAGGAGATTACAATCTGTACGGAATTTACCTGCAATGGGACTACGGAAAGCATCCGCAAGTATCTGGATGCAGAAGACTATGAGCTTTTAGAGGAGTTTGAAAAGAACCAGGAGCAAATCAAGGATTGCATTACCAACTACAACAGGCAGGTGACGGGCGTGGATGATATGCCTTATGTGATTGGGCTGGGGATGGACATTGTGCTGGACCTGCGCAGTGAATACAAGGCAATCATTGATATGTACCACGGGGATAAGGCAACAGTTCCCATCCGGGCCTTTTTTGGGGATTTGCTGGGCCGCCCGGTTCGGCGGAAGGCGTATCCTATCACGCTGCTAAACCGGCAAATTAATTTGGACCAGCTTCTAGCAATCAACAATGCAATGAAATTCCCCATTGCTTATATCCAGGGGCCGCCGGGAACAGGCAAAACAAACACGATTATCAATACCATCGTCACCGCCTTTTTCAATGAAAAAACAGTGCTGTTTTCCTCCTACAACAACCATCCCATCAGCGGCGTATTTGAAAAACTCTCCGGATTAAGCTACTGTGGAAAAAGGATTCCCTTTCCGGCCCTGCGCCTGGGAAATATGGAAAAGGTACGACAGGCAATTTCTTATATAAAATCCGTTTATGAAGAAACGAAGGATATCAAGATCTTTGAAGGGACTTTGGACAGGCGTAAGGATGGCAGAATCGAACGGGCGAAGAAACTCTCAGGCCTTCTTAAGAAATATGAGGAGGTGCTGGATTTAAAGGAGCGCAGCGAAACCTTAAAGCGAATGATGGAATACCAGGATAAAGCAAAGGGTTCTATCAGCCTTTTGCCTTTTCAGGCGGATTTGCAGGGCAGGCAGCTTGTGCAGGTGGAAAAGCAGATTGGGGAGCGGGGAGAGATAACGGATGAGGACGCTGTGGCTCTGCTGGACAATGATGAGGACGAGCTGTATCAATATTTATATTACACGTCCGCAAGATATATTAAGCGGCTGGAGGAAGTGAAATATGAAGATTTCAGACAAATTCTTTTTACAGAGGATAAAAAGAAACAGGTTGAGGCGTTCAACAAATATTTAAGCGAGGAAGAAAACGTAAGGAAATTGCAAAAAGTATTTCCCATCATGATCACCACCTGCATTTCCGCCCATAAGCTAGGGCCCCCAACCCCTATGTTCGATATGGTGATTATGGACGAGGCAAGCCAGTGCAACACGGCGGTTTCCCTGGTGCCGATTATAAGAGGAGAGAGTCTGATGCTGGTGGGGGACCCCCAGCAGCTTAATCCGGTTATTTTGTTAGGGGAGCTGGATAACAGGCAGCTTAAGAAAAGATACAATATTTCAGATGAGTACGACTACAGAAAAAATTCTATATACAAGACTTTTTTAGCCTGCGATTCCGTGAGTGATGAAATTCTGTTGCACAACCATTACAGATGCAATAAAAAAATCATTGATTTTAACAATAAAAAATATTACAACTCAAAGCTCAGCGTTGCCTCAAGCAGCACAGAGGCCCAGCCTTTATTGTATGTGGATATTCCGGGCAGCAGGAGCGATATCAAAAACACGTCTCCGGGAGAAGTGCGGGAAATTATAAAGTATGCTGCCTCAAACCAGGACAAAACAATCGGTGTGATCACACCCTTTGTCAATCAGAGAAAAATGATTGAAGAAGCCATAGAGCGGGAAAAGCTGACCAACGTATCCTGTGGTACCGTCCATGCTTTTCAGGGAGATGAAAAGGACGTGGTTTTATTTTCCACGGCGATTACGGAAAGCACCGGGGCCGGTACTTATAACTGGTTGAAAAATAACAAGGAATTGATCAATGTGGCAACCTCCCGGGCGAAGGATAAATTGATCGTACTTTCAGATTTTGCAAACGTGTCAAGGCTTCATAAAGAAGGGGATGACGATTTGTTTGAGCTGGTGGAGTATGTAAAAAAGAACGGAGGCTCAAAGGTGACGCAGAAGGCGGCCAGCTCCCGGGCGCTTGGGGTAAAGCCCTTCAGCACGCAGACAGAGGAGGCTTTTTTGGAAAATATGACCCATGCCCTTGAAAATATCTGGCTGTCCCAGAAGCGCTATACCATTCACAGAGAAGTGCCGATTTCCCAGATTTTTATGGATAATATCAGTCATGATGATTTGTTTTACTCGGAGCGGTTTGACTTCGTTGTCTTTGAAGTGGAGTCGAAAAAGGAAATACCTATCTTGGCGATTGAACTGGACGGGAAAGAGCATTTTGAGGACAAGATTGTAAGGGCGCGGGATGAAAAGAAAAACAGAATCTGCAAGGCACATAATCTGCAGATTATACGGGTGGAAAATTCTTATGCAAGGCGGTATAACCATATAAAGCAGATTTTGGTAAATTATTTCTCACATAGGCATTAATTTGTTTCTACAATTGGCCGAATTATATTTTAGAAGAAGCAGTGTGCAGACAGGAGGTTGTGGGAGAATGATGCAGGTAGGTTCTAATATAAAGGATGGGGCGAAGGAGGCGAAATATTTTGACGGAAGGGCATTTCGCAGCAATGGTGCAGGGGAACAGGAGAATGATGCAATAGAAGGGACCGGAATGGACGGCGGAGAAACCGTTGACTTTATGGAGATGCTTAAGGGGAAGAAGGAGGAGATAATAAAAAAGGTTGTCAATGGGGAGACGGAGCCTAAAATACAAATAGGCGCCCAGGCCTTTACGGAAAAAGAATGGGACAGACTGCTGAAGCAGTTTGATTCGGCGGAGGATGCAATCAAAGAGAAAATGCGGGAGGAATATGCAAAACGATTTAAGAAGCAGACCGGGCAGACCAAGGAAAGTGATCCTGACGAAGAAAAGAAAGGGCCTTTGTCCGATTCAGATACGGACATAGAAGAATTGCTGAGGCAAATATTATAAAAAGCATCCTCTATAGAAATTTAAAAAGAGTGCAGGGGTATTTGGAGAGTTTGAGCCGGATTTGGTTCGATTCATTACATTTACGAACTCAAAAGCTATTTTGTTTTGGGATTATGCCGATATAAAATATGTAGAGGATTTCTGGTATGTCAAATTTGATTCAATCATTGCGCGTAGGAAAGAAATTCACATTTTATATGATTGAGAATGCAGGGGAAGAAATTGGGGATAAAGGAATATCCCGTTAAATGGAGGTAGAAGGAGCTATGAAAGTACAAAACAAAGCAATTTTTATGGGTGAGAGCATCCAAAGTCAAAGGCATGCTGCAAATGAGAAAAAGAGTAGTCGGTCCAATATTTTTGCAGGAGATTTGAATCAAACTTTTGATCCCATTGCGCAAAAAAAACAGCAGGCTCAGAAGAAGGCAATGAAGATTGTGACGGATACCTGGGCTGGGGACAGAAAGCTGGACGAATCCTTAGATGAGAGAAGAAATAAAATCAAAGAGCTTGAAAGCGCTATGAAAGAGTCCGGTTCTCATCTGAAACGGATTAATGAGGAAAGAGCGGCACTTAAGGAGACTTATGGATTTACGGAGGATTCCCAGGAAGAACAGGATTTAAGGCTCTTGGAAAAGCAGGCGGACAATAAGCCTCTTACAAAGGAAGAACAGGAGCGCCTTGCACAGATCAAGGAGGCAGGCGGCCCTACGGAGTATCAGGAGCATTCCCTTGAACTATATAAAGCCGCTTCTACTTATAAAGAAGAGTATGAAAAAGCTAAGAAAGAAATATATCAGGAAAGCAGTGCCATTATGTCAGCGAAATTAGAGCGGCTGAAACATGATCCTATGGTTAAGGCGTCCAAAAGTGCGGACGAAATAATGGAGGCGGCCCGTCAGGAAATTATTGGTATGCTGTATGATGACGCCAAAGATCATATTGATGAGGAGATGGAAGAAAAGAAAGAGGCGGCGGACAAGAAAGCCGAAAAAGAAGAGGAAGAAGAAGAAAAGATCGAAAAGAGAAAAGAAGAAAAAGAAGAGAAAGAAGAATTTATAGAAGAAATCTCAGAAGATATGACTACGATTTTGGATGCGGACAATCTCATGGACGATGTGCAAAGGGAAATCAAAAAGATTATGGATGAGATGAAGCTACTTGATGAGGATATGAAGGGCGCGGCTGTGGATACTGCCGGGTGATGTACTTTATGAATCAGGAATTTTCATAAACGGCACAGCTGGGGTGGCTGCGCCGTTTAATCTTCTTCAAAAGCAATTTCCTTTTCCAAAAGAAAGCGGGAAAAGGAATCATCCCATAACTTATCAGGAGTTTTGTCGGGAAGAAAAGCATAAAATGCGGTGGCAGTGATGCAGGTAAGCATACTGCCATCGTATTTTATATTTAAAACAAAAGCCTTGATATCGGATAATGTAACGCTGGCGTTGCCATTTTGAAGGATTTCATTGACCAGTTCCGGCTTTAAGTGGAGCACCAGCTTAAAGTTTACCGGAGTGCGTTTGCCTTTGATCAGGTCAAAACAGATTTGGCGCATATCAGCCCACTGGGAAAATTCATAGGGAGGCAGTATATTGTCGTCATGAATATCGCCGGTAAAAAATCCCTTTTCAATATGGCCGTCAATCACAAAGGTATTGTAAGTGGTTATAGAAGCTTCAGCCAGCAGGAAAGAGTCAAAGGCGCCAGAGCCTAAGAGTCTGCTCATAAAATTTTTCACATCTTTTATCTGGTAGGCTTTCATGAGATACCTCCATATATAGAAAACAGTGTTAAGGATATTGCACAATAAATCATATACTGGTTATCGTGCATATTTGGCCGCCTGTTCTGTTATCAGCGCCTGATCGTCAAAGTAGTTGATTTTCATGGAATTTTTCACATCTGCTAAAGTTTGTGCAGCTGCTTCCCTTGCGGCAAGGCTTCCCTCGCGAAGGATTTCATAAACGGCAGGAATATCCTGTTCCCATTCTTTTCTTCTGGCGCGGACAGGGGACAATGCTTCTTGAAGTACATTGTTTAAGAACTTTTTGACCTTTACATCTCCAAGCCCGCCTCTGGTGTAATGGGCCTTTAACTCGTCAAGGTTTGCATAATCCGGAAGGTATTCTGCAAACATATCGTCTTCGCAGAAAGCGTCCAGATAAATAAATACAGGGTTGCCGTCCACCCGCCCGGGGTCGGAAACCTGAAGGTGATTGGGGTCGGTAAACATGGACATAACTTTTTTGCGGACATCTTCTTCTGTGTCAGAGAGATAGATGCAGTTATTTAAGGATTTGCTCATTTTCGCCTTGCCGTCAATCCCTGGAAGGCGAAGACATGCTTTGTTACTGGGCAGCAGGGCATCCGGTTCCACCAGGGTATCTCCATAAACAGAATTAAATTTCCGCACAATTTCTTTTGTCTGCTCTATCATGGGCAGCTGGTCTTCGCCTACCGGAACAGTGGTTGCCTTAAAAGCGGTGATATCGGCAGCCTGGCTGATGGGATAGGTAAAGAAACCTACCGGTATGCTGGCCTCGAAATTACGTATCTGGATTTCGGATTTTACTGTAGGATTCCGTTGCAGCCTTGATACGGTCACAAGGTTCATATAGTAAAAGGAAAGCTCGCAAAGCTCGGGAATCTGGGACTGGATTAACAGGGTAGACTTCTTAGGGTCAAGGCCGCAGGATAAGTAATCCAGCGCAACTTCAATAATATTCTGGCGAACCTTTTCCGGCTGTTCCGCATTGTCCGTAAGAGCCTGTGCATCGGCAATCATAATGAAAATTTTATCGTAGATACCGGAATTTTGCAGCGCTACCCGGCCTTTCAGGGAACCTACATAGTGGCCTACATGAAGACGGCCGGTGGGCCTGTCGCCGGTTAAAATAATTTTTGACATATTGATTACTCCTTTGATTCCTTTTATATTACATATTATATGGCCAAAACTGCCCGCATGATTTTTCAACACGCTCTAACGCCCATTATACACTATCAGACGAAAATTTCCTACCAGTTTTTGTGTGAAATCACGGAAAGCAATTTTCAAAGATGCTGTGTGCTGGCAAAGCAAACCACCAGCTCAGACGGCAAAATATTACTTGAACTGACCTTATAATAAAGCGGTTCAGTCTTCGGGCAAAGCGCTGCTATACCCCGGCGTCCAGCGGCCGCTAGCTCCGCAGGGAAGTATAAGCCCGCTATCTGCTACAGGAAGTCCGATTTCAGAAGAAACCACCTGTCCGCCCAATTTTTCCACGATTGTCGTATTTAATAAGTATGTGAGTACGGCCGGCTGTAAACCTGTGGTGTAGGAATTGATCAGGAAAAAAAGAGAGTCCCTGTTCAGAAGCCGGGAGGCTGACCGGATAAAGGGATAGATGCTTTCTTCCATTTTCCAGATTTCACCTTTCGGTCCCCTGCCGTAGGAGGGTGGGTCCATGATAATGCCGTCATAGGTATTTCCCCTGCGGATTTCCCGTTCTACGAATTTCGTGCAATCGTCCACCAGCCAGCGAATGGGTGCGCCCGAAAGGCCCGAGGCGGCAGCGTTTTCCTTTGCCCAGGCGACCATGCCTTTAGAAGCGTCCACATGTGTGACGCAGGCTCCTGCGTTTGCGGCTGCCAGGGTGGCTGCGCCAGTGTAGGCAAACAGGTTTAGAACCTTGATGGGACGGTTAGCGCTTTGAATGATTTTGGAAAACCAGTCCCAGTTTACAGCCTGTTCGGGGAAAAGGCCGGTATGCTTGAAGCTGAAGGGCTTTAAGCGGAAGGTGAGAGTCCTGTAATGGATGCTCCATTCTTGGGGAAGATGAAAAAACTCCCACTCACCGCCGCCCTTGGAGCTGCGGTGATAATGCCCGTTTAAGCAGTTCCATTCTTTTGCACGTTTTGGGGTGTCCCAGATGACCTGCGGGTCGGGGCGCAAAAGGATATATTTCCCCCAGCGTTCCAGCTTTTCGCCGCCGGAGGTGTCTATTACTTCGTATTCTTTCCAATTGTTTGCTATCCACATAAGAATCCTCTCTATACTCTGTATTGATCAGAGCGTGTTTGAAAATGGTAACGGTTCGGATCAGTTGAACCATTTCTGGAAATAAACTGTTGCGACATGATTAGATAATAGATAAATATAGTTAAAAAATCAAGGATTTTGTGTTATTCTATAATAGCTTTGGTAACAGTTCGTCACTTTTCATGGGTCAGGAATGCGCATTTACTGCGCACTGCGTGAGAACGTGCTTCAGGTGTGAGGGGCGATTTTTGCGAAGTGAAACTTAGAATATCGCCCCGAATGTTACTATGAGCGGCTCTCAGGCCGTGAATAGTAACAACAGTTCGGATTGTTTTCGGCGAGAGCTGGTAATGGCATTGTAGAAAGGAGTGTTCTATTGACGCAGTACCACAAGCATAGCTTGGGGTATGCAGGAGGTATTAAAATGGAAGGGTTAAAAAATAAATGTCCGGGATGCAAACGAATAAGCTGCAATGGCTGTGGGATTTTCCAGAAATTAAACACCAACAAACAGGCAAAAATCCAGTTTCCAGAGAGCTTTCAGATAGAGCACGGGACAGGGCTTGGAATTTCCTTTGACGTTGGGACAACCACTGTGGCAGGAATGCTTTGGGATTTGGAACAGGGAAGTCTTTTGGGGGTGGAGACAGGCGCTAACCCACAGGCGGCCTTTGGTGCAGATGTAATCAGCAGAATAAAGGCCGCAGTGGAGCAGGAGGATTCCCTTCACAGGATGCAGGAGCTTTTGGTAAAGAAATTGGATGAGATGGCCCTGCGGATGGTAAGGCAGCTTTGTACGGAGGATTGGCCTGGTGCAGAAGATTGGTTTTACAAGAAAAACAGGTCTGAGACTGTAGACGGGCAGGAAATAAGGGGGGAAAAAGGGAAGGCATGTATTAGAAAAGTATCTGTTGTTGGAAACACGGCCATGTGTGAAATTTTCATGGGAATAAAGCCTGTAAAATTGTCCGGGGCTCCTTTTACCCCGGATTACAGGAACAGGATTTTTTTAGAAGGGAAAAAGCTGGGTTTTCATTTTTTGCAGGATGCGGTATTTACTGTTTTGCCGCCGATTGGAGGTTATGTAGGCGCAGATGCACTGGCAGTTTACAGTTATGTAAATCAAGCAGAGCAAAACAGAAGGATTCTGGCGGTGGATATTGGAACGAATGGGGAAATCATTCTGGAATATGATGGAGAAAAATACGCCTGCTCAGCGGCTGCCGGACCGGCATTAGAGGGCGGGGCCATCAGCTGTGGAATGCGTGCGGCCAAAGGGGCAATTGATATGGTGGCCTTAAATGGCAGCTTTCCTGTGCAGGACATTGTATGCAGAGTGATTGGAGGCGGTCCAGCTGTGGGAATCTGTGGGTCCGGTTTAATTGATGGAGTGGCGTTGCTTTGCAAGGTCGGTGTGATAGACAGGACCGGATATATGCGCAGCAGACAGGAGGCAAAGAATGCCGGAGTTTCTGAAAAAATTTGCAGGCGGATTGACGAAAGGAATGAAAAACGCCGATTCCTTTTGACGGATGAGAGAGCGCCTGTTTATTTGGAGGCGGAGGATGTGCGTCAGCTACAGCTATCAGTCAGCGCGATACGTTCTGGTATGGAAATATTATTGGGCAAAGTGAATAGGAAGGCATCTGAGCTTGACAGGCTTTACCTAGCAGGCGCTTTTGGATGTTATATTGAAATAGAAAGCGGAATTGCAATCGGGCTATTTCCTGATATACCCAGAGAACTATTTTTTCAGGCAGGAAATCTGGCGGGTACAGGGGCGGCAATGGCGCTGCTTTCCGAAAAAACATTGGAGCGTATGGAACAAGAGAGCAGTAAGATTACCCATGTGGAGCTGGCAGAGGAAGACGTTTTTCGAGAATTGTTTTTGAAACATATGTCTTTAAGGGCTTTGCCGTGAAAGAAAATAAGTGGGCTGAAAACAAAAAATTCTTACAGGGAGGGAATAATGGTAAATGAACAGGGACTTTTTAAAAGATAAAAAGAGAATTGTGGTAAAGATTGGAACATCCACCATCACGCATGTAGATACGGGGCATTTAAATCTTCTTAAAATGGAAAAACTGACTCGGGTTTTAACGGATATCAGAAATCAGGACAAAGAGATTGTATTGGTATCCTCAGGCGCCATTGGCGCCGGAAGAAAAGCACTGGGAATCAAAGAAAAGCCTCGCAGCCTTTCTAAGAAGCAGGCATGCGCGGCGGTGGGGCAGGCGAGGCTGATGATGATTTACCAGAAGCTTTTTGCAGAGTATAATCAGACAATCGCGCAGATTTTAATTACCAAGAGAACGATGATCAATGAAATCAGCAGGAGGAATGCGGAAAATACCTTTCATGAACTTTTGAATATGGGAGTCATCCCCATTGTAAATGAAAATGATACTGTTTCCACAGACCAGATTCAGGATGAAAATTTTGGTGATAATGATACACTTTCAGCTACCGTTGCTCAGATGGTCCAGGCGGATATGCTGATTCTTTTATCCGATATAGACGGCCTTTATACGGATGACCCGAGAAATAATGAAAAGGCTGAATTTGTGAGCTGTGTGGAGAAGATAGATGATGGCTTATGCTCCATGGCCAAGGGAGCGGATTCTGCTTTCGGCACAGGCGGCATGACGACTAAAATTGCGGCGGCTAAGATTGCAAATGAAATTGGAGTTGATATGGTGATTGCCAATGGCAATGATGTGGTGAATATCAGCAGGATACTGGAAGGGAAAGAGATTGGTACTTTGTTTAAGGCGTGACAGTTAAGGCGCTATAGGATGTATAGGCTTAGGTCTCCCGTAGAAAACCAGAGCATAAAGAACGCCGGATTCTACGGGAGATTCCTGTTTTTGGATAAAGGGGCACATCGACATTAACAGATGGTTTCTTTGGTTCCTTTGAATTAGGAGAGCTTATGAAGGAACAATCCGCTTCGCAGCTTAGGCTCAAACCAGGTGGATTTAGGAGGCATCAGCAGACCGGCATCAGCAACTTCCAATAACTCGGAAATGGATGTGGCGTACATGGAAAAAGCCACGGCCATATCGCTGCTTACCCGGCGTTCCAGTTCCTCCAGCCCACGGATGCCACCCACAAAGTCAATCCGCTTATCAATTCTGGGGTCCTGGATATTCAAAATTGGATGCAATAAATTATCCTGCAAAATGGAAACATCCAAGCCTTTAACCGGGTCAGAAGAAAACAAAGATTCATGGGCGGTAAGCAAATACCAGCCGCTAGGAAGGTACATGCCGAAAGTTCCTTTCTGGCAGGGAGCAATCTGCCTGTTCCCAAAGTATTCCACTGTAAAGCCAGCCTTTTCAATTTCTTTTAAAAAGCTTTCCGAAGACAAACCATTTAAGTCCTTAACCACTCTGTTGTAAGGCATAATATAGAGCTGGTCATCCGGGAAAAGTACGGAGAGAAAGCGGTTAAATTCTTCCTCTCCTGTATAATCAGGGTGTTCCGCGCGCCTTTTTAATCCGACCTTTACGGCAGAGGCACAGCGATGATGTCCATCGGCTATGTAAGTGCAGGGAAGGGCGGCAAATAAAGCCTCCAGCCTTGCGATTACCTTTGTATCTGAAATTTTCCATACCCGGTGGCTGATTCCATCAGGGGAAATGAAATCATAAAGAGGCGGCTCATTTTTTGCATTATGGACAATTTCGTTGATTTCCTGTTTGGAACGGTATACAAGAAAGATAGGACCGGTATGCGCATTCGTGGTATCCACATGGCGGATTCGGTCAAGCTCCTTTTCCTCACGGGTGTTTTCGTGCTTTTTAATTAGCTGATTTAAGTAGTCATCTATAGAAGAACAGGCAGCAATCCCGGTCTGGGAACGGCCGTCCATGGTTAATTCGTAGATGTAATAGCAGGGAGAAGCTTCCGTTATAAATGTTCCGTCTGCAATCATTGCATCTAACAGTTCTTTGGCCTTTGCATATACTTTTGGGGCATAGGTGTCTGTTTCATCGGAAAACTGGGTTTCAGCCCTGTCAATTTTTAAAAAGGAAAGAGGCTCTTTGTTTACCTCTGTCAGGGCTTCCCTGCGATTATAAACATCATAGGGCAATGCGGCAATCCGACTGGCTAATTCCGGTTTGGGTCTGATACTTTGAAAAGGTGTGATTTTGGGCATTATTTATACCTCCATGATAAAATGGGCTTAAACCAATTGTTTTCATACACTGCAAGATTCATTCTCTGGTTATGATTATATGTCGAAAAGCCCCGAAGTGTCAATTTGTTTCCTGTTTAGAGTGTAAACAATCGTAGCGATTCGTTACTTTTCACATGTTGGCCAGAGGACGCGTGACGTTTTTCCAAGGGTTCCTTTTGGAATATTTATTTTTTCCAAGCTGTTTACTGACTGACCTGTGAAAAGTAACGGCTAACGTGTGAAAAATAACACCAATCTGACACAAAAGTTGACATTTTGACATTCTGATTTCATAATAAAATATGAAAAAAACAAGGAGAGCGGATTCAAATGGCAAATCATCTTAAAAGGACGTCCGTAGAAAAAAAGGGAATTGGACATTTATATCATAGGCTGGCAAAGGAAGTTGTTTCTGCATACGTATTTCTAATGCTGGTAGTATTCCCATTCTATTATCAGGATAAATATTATAATATTGGTGATGCAAAATGGAAATTTTTTACGGTTTTAACCTTTGGCGCGGGAATCCCTTTGTCTTTGGCCGTTATATTCCATTTGGTGAGCATGATGTGTGGGCATGAATTAAAGGGGGATTTGAAAAATATAAAATTTTCTCTTTTGGATGGATTTGTATTTTTCTATGCCGTTACAGTGATAGCATCCACCCTCTTTTCACCCTATAAAAATCTGGTCATATGGGGGGCCAATGGATGGTATATGGGACTGATAGCACAGATTTGTTTTGTGCTGATCTATTTTTTCGTATCCCGTTATTGGAAATGGGACAATTCTGCCATCGCTCTTTATTTTGCCGGGGCATTTGGCGTGTTTTTACTTGCTGTTATGATGCGTTTTCGGATAGATCCGCTTAAGATGTACCGGGATTTGGATGAACAATATATAATTGATTTCTTGACGACAATTGGACAGACTACATGGTATTCAAGCTATCTGGTGCTCTTATTTCCACTAGGCATGTTTGCCTTCTGGTTTTATAATAATAAGCAGTGTCGTATTCTAATGGGAATTTTTACTTCGGTTGGCTTTATGACAATTATAACACAAAATTCCGATAGCGCGTTTGTGGCGTTAGGAATAATGATTTTTGTACTGTTCTGGTTTTCCTTAGAATCAAACAAAAGATTTAAACGTTTTTTTGAAGTTATGATGGTCTGTTTCGTGAGCTTTAAACTTATAGGTATCTGCCAGCAGGCTTTTCCTACAAGAGCGGTTCCTTTGGGGGATTTTTTTATCTTTTGTTCTCAAGGTGCTCTTACCTGGGTGCTTTTAGCAGGTGTTGTAACAGCTTATTTCTGTTTCAGTTGGATGGAAAAGTATAAAAATATTGATATTACAAAGATAAAAAATCTACGTATCATATTACTTGTTTTTCTATTTGTAAGCGCGGTGCTGACAGTTATTTATATTTATCTTAACACGACTGGCAAAATTCCTGAAAATTATAGAAGCCATAGTAATTACCTTCTGTTTGATGAATATTGGGGAAATAACCGGGGTTTATCGTGGATGGCATCGGTAAAATCATTTCTGAAAGGGGATCTGCTTCGGAAGGCGCTGGGCTGTGGGCCGGATGGCTTTTCATTGTATATCCGGAATTTTTTTGGTGAGGAATTGGCAGGAAAGTGGGGACAAAGCGTTGCACTGACCTGTGCGCATAACGAATGGCTGAATGTGATTGTAAACCTTGGAGTAATAGGCGCTGCGGCGTATATCGGAATTTTTATTTCAGCTGTTTTACGTTTTGGGAAAAGGACAGAGAAGCATTCGGAGCTTATAGCGGTCATGAGTGCCGTGCTTAGCTACATGGGACATAACTTTTTTTGCTATCAGCAGGTTATCTGTACACCGATTGTATTTATTCTAATTGGAGTTGGGGAGGCAATTATTCGATGTGAGCGGATGGAAGAATAGGAACACAGCTTATTTTTCAGCCATTCAATTTTACTCTGCATGAAAAATGCACCGGTTATACCGGTGCATTTTTTAGGTCAATTTGCAAAACACAGTTCATTGTTCTGATACTGTATGCTTTTAAGAGTTATGAAACCCTTCTTACTGTACTTTTACAAATACAAGTACGCCAGGAGCTGTCAGGTTAGCAACAACATGGTCTTCTCTGACTTCTTTAACATCAACGCTTACCCATGAGCCGTTTGAAGCCTGGAAAATCTGGATATTCTGCTCAGCTGTAACACCAGGCGTATAGAAGTTTACTTCCGCGTTGCTGAAACGTACAGGCGCTTTAACATCTACTACATTGATTGCGGTACCGCCTACGGAAGCAGCCTGTGCCTGTGCGGAAGCAGTATAAGTATAGTAAGCTTTGTCAACTGTGAATGAAATGTTGGTCTGCTTACCATCAACAATAACATTTCCACCCTGTGCAACAGGAGTAACCTCATCAATACCAGCTACTTTGTAAACAGAATTGCTGATGTACTCACCAATCTCTTTGCCTTCAGCGTTTGCAGCGTAGATTGTGGTAAGTGGAATACCAATAGCCTCTGCAGCAAGTGCTTCGGCTCTTGATTCTGCTTCAGCCTTTGCTTCATATGCAGATTTCTGAACAGAATTACTGCTCACGCTTTCTTCTGCAGATGCCATCATAGACATGGAAGCAACTGAAACAGTGGCTAATGCAAGTGCCATTAATTTTTTTGCATTCATAAAAAATCCTCCTTTAATATTTTATAGACTACGAGTTTACTATATCAAAACAATGTATATTTTACAAGATAAATTTACTATATTATTGATATTTTTTGATAATTATGAAAGATTAAAATAAAAAAGCACCGATCTTCATCGATGCTTTTTCATAATGTAGTTTATATAATATTAAGGATTTCAAGTATATAAAATTTAAACTTACTGTACTTTTACAAATACAAGTACGCCAGGAGCTGTCAGGTTAGCAACAACATGGTCTTCTCTCACTTCCTTAACATCAACGCTTGCCCATGCACCATTAGCATACTGGTAAATCTGGATGTTCTGATCAGCTGTAACGCCAGGTGTAAAGAAGTTTACTTCCGCGTTGCTGAAACGTACAGGCGCTTTAACATCTACTACATTGATTGCGGTACCGCCAACAGCAGCAGCCTGTGCTTTAGCATAAGCTGTGTAAGCATAGTAAGCTTTATCAATGGTAAATGTGATATTGGTTTCTTCGCCATCAACGATAACATTTCCACCTTGTGCAACAGGAGTAACTTCGTCAATTCCATCTACCTTGCAAACAGAATTGCTGATATATTCACCAATTTCTTTGCCGTCAGCTCTTGCAGCGTAAATTGTACTAAGAGGAATACCCATAGCCTCTGCAGCAAGCGCTTCAGCTTTTGCTTCTCTGTCAGCTTTAGTTTCAGATTTACCTACTTCACCTGTATTGACCCTGATCCAGTAATATCCAAGGCTGTTTCCACATGAATCATAAACAGGATAAATCCATCTGTCGCCATCTTGATAAGGGCTATCCACAGATTCAGCTCCAAGATCTGGGTAATCCTTACCAAGTATGTCAAGAACATCACCAGTAGAAGCTGGAGGTTCAGCGGCAAATGCCACCATGGACATAGAAGCCAACATTGTGCCAGCCAATGCAAGTGCTAGCAATTTTTTCATTTTCATTAGAAAATCCTCCTTTAATATTTTATGAATTTATATTTACTATATCAAATTAGAACCAAAAATACAAGAAAAATTTTACAAATTTTTCGAATTTCTTCATAAATATAGAATATTTAGCTAAGAAATAAACCATATATCAATTGTAAGGCAATTACAGTAATAATTGTGTAGCTTTATCGAGACTTTTATTTCTAATTATCGTACAAAACAGGGCAAAGGAAGATATAACAATTCGGTTTAGAACTTTGCATTTACTGTAAAGTCCGTAAAATAAGGATACAAATCATTTATTATCAGTTTTTAAATGTAAAAAAAAGCTGTATAATGAAACAAAGGGATTAGATTGAAAAATCAACCTGGCGGCCGATTTTACGAATCGCAAATTTGGGCTTGCACATAGTGTGCTTTGTACACATACAATTTGCGGGGAGCTGGCAAGAATGGGGGGTGTACCCTAAAATAAGTGGCATTTATAAGCAGGTATTTCAAAAAGAAAACGGAGGAAGCAATGGAGAACAAAATAAGATGTCCCTGGTGCTGTGACAATGGCATCAATCAGAAATATCATGACGAAGAATGGGGGATTCCGGTACATGATGACAGAAAGCAGTTCGAATTTTTGATGATGGAAGTAATGCAGTGCGGTCTAAACTGGACGATGATGCTTAAAAAACGGGAAATATTCAAAAAATGTTTCGACAATTTTGAATATGAAAAAATTGCTATATATAATGAAGAAAAGGTGCAGGAAATTCTGGAGGAACCTGGTATGATACGTTCAAGGAGAAAGATTGAGGCGATCATCAATAATGCAAAGCAATACATAAAGATTTCCCAGGAGTTTGGCTCTTTTGACAGTTATCTTTGGGCCTTTTCCGATTACAAGACAATTTTGTATAAAGGGCATAAGGAGGGAACGCCTGTTGCCAGAAACCGTTTGTCGGATATGGTCAGTAAGGATTTAAAAAAGCGCGGTTTTAAATATCTGGGTTCTGTAACGGTCTATTCCCACTTGCAGGCCTGTGGAATTATCAATGACCACGTGGAAAGCTGTTTTATGTACAAGCCTTTAATCAAAAAATATCCAGTTGTTTATAAGGAGCCGGAAGATGAAGCATAGCTGTTATTTACAGACACCCATAGGTGTTATTTATATAGAAGAAAATGGAGAAGCTGTCACGACCTTATGCTTTGACAGAGAGTATGAAAAGAAATATTGTTTGGATGCACCTGCAAAGGAAATAAAATTTCTTACAGAGTCTGAGACGGATTTGCTGAAAAGGGCCGGAAATCAGTTAATAGAATATTTTCAAGGAAAAAGAACAGAATTTACGCTGCCTTTGGCGCCCCAGGGAACGGATTTTCAAAAGAAGGTGTGGAAAGCACTCCGTACAATTCCCTACGGGCAGACGAGAAGCTATGGACAAATCGCCGCGCAGATTGGAAATTCGAAAGCCTGCCGGGCGGTTGGGGGAGCAAACAACAAAAACCCTATTATGATTTTCATTCCCTGCCACAGGGTAATTGGGGCAGACGGTTCGCTGGTGGGGTTTGGAGGCGGCCTTTATGCCAAAGAATATATGCTGAATCTGGAAAGAGAGGGAATACGGTGAAAAAGCTGACGCCCAAATTGGCAGGTGTTGGCAGCATGGAGGATTTATATAGAATAATGGAACGGGAAATTGATTTAAAAGAGATATCAGATGGAAGACTTTATGGGGCAAATGATATGGTAAAGGCAGGATGCAATGAATGTGCAGGCTGCTTTTCCTGCTGTCAGGGTATGGGAAATTCCATTATTTTAGACCCTTATGATATTTATAATCTGGAGACAGGTCTTGGCACCGCCTTTGAGGAATTGATGGAGAATAAGCTTGAACTGAATGTGGTGGATGGTATAATCCAGCCGAATTTGAAAATGCAGGAGGGGAATGACTGCTGTGCCTTTTTAAGCGGAGAGGGAAGGTGTGCCATTCATGGATTCAGGCCGGGCTTTTGCCGGATGTTTCCGCTGGGACGAATTTATGAGGGAAATGATTTTTGCTATTTTCTGCAGGTGCATGAATGTATTTATCCTAATAAAACCAAGGTAAAGGTGAAGAAGTGGCTGGAAATACCGGAGCTTGGTAAATATGAAGCCTACATAAAGGACTGGCATTTTTTCCTCAAGGATGCTCAGAAAATCGTGAAGGAAACGGAAAATGAAGCGATTTTAAAGAGTTTGAATATGTATCTGCTGAAACAATTTTATGTAAGGCCATATGAAGATTTGGCGGAAGAAAAAGGAAAAGGCTTTTACCAGCAGTTTTATAGGCGGTTAGAGGAAGCAAAGGAGGCGATTCAATTATATCGGTAAGATATTTTGCTCGTATTTTTCAGTATGAATGCTTTGGAGTGGAGGTTAAAGATGTCAGGATACAGACTTGGTGAGATGGAAATGAAATTTGCTACGATCATATGGAAAAATGAGCCGATTTCATCAGGCGAACTGGTAAAGCTTGGCGAAAAGGAGTTAAAATGGAAGAAGTCGACCACATATACTATTTTAAAGCGTCTCTGTGAAAAAGGGCTTTTCCGGAATACAAGCGGGATAGTGACTTCGCAGATTTCTTTTCAGGAATTTCAGGCGAAACAGAGTGAACAATTTGTGGAGGAGGCCTTTGCAGGCTCTTTGCCGGGATTCGTGGCAGCGTTTTGTTCACGAAGAAAGCTTGAGGAAGATGAAATACTGGAATTGCAGAAAATTATTGATGATTATAAAGAGTGAAAAATAAAATGGGATATAGAGAATGCAAATTTTTGTTTTTTTGCCTTTATCTGTGTAATTCGTTATAAATCTACGTAAATTTACGGGCAAATGGTGTAGTAATTGGTGTAGTAGATTGGTGACACCTTTCACATTTTCGTCATTGTATCTGCACCTAATGTATTTCTTGAACAGACCTTTCCGCATTGCTGTTTTCAGATAATATGGGAACAGGAACAGCAGAAAATGAAACAGCCGGTTATCCTGATTGGCATTCGATTCTAAGTCCACAATGTTGGGAAAGTCCATCACTCTGTCCAAAAGATACTGGAAGAAGAAATCATCATCCTCTCTGCCGAAACGAGACTGAATAATCACAGTTCTTCCTGCTTTGCCACTGCCTTTGAAGTGGTATTTTTTCTTCCTCTGATTGCATTATAGATTGCGAGGCAATCAGAATATGACTGCTGTGTATATTTCGACTTCCCAAGAAATGGCGTAATATCTTTTGCCTTATCAAAACTTTGTCCGGATTCCAACATCTTTCGGATATCATCCGAATTCAGAGTAATTTTATTAACAGTGGCATTGCCCGGAATGGAGATTGTCATATGTTTTAATGTACATTCTGTACGGTTCGGAATGGCTGCATCGTGCGGGGAGGATAAGCCGGTCTACACCTTTGAACTGACGCTCTCTCCCACCGAAAAAGACAGAAAAGGAGGAAACAGGGCATGAAAAAGAATCAGGCAGAAATGAACATTGCCGATAACCTGCTGTACCATGATACTTGGGAGCTGCTGACAGAAGCAACGAAAGGAAAGAAAGCTGTATGGCATACCTGCCTTGAAAAAATGCTCGTTGATATGACTGCAGAGAAGGTGATAAAGACAACCTTCAGTGAGGCAGAATACCCAAATGTACTGAAAACAGGTATAAGCCAGATGCCGGCGGGGGAATTTCGTTAAAAAATCATATCTTCTTATGAGGACGATTATACCTGTAATAGTAGTGTGGTACGCTGCTTTTTAATTTTTGATGTAATATAACAATTTTATATGTGTAATTTCCTTATAATTTCAAAAACAGCCTCATTGCATAAAACAATGGGAATGATTAAAATAAAAACAGGAGGTATCGAATATGGCGAATGAAGATAAAAAGGATTTTAATGCTATGCTGCATGATAGTAAAGATATGCCGAAGTTTCAAATAATCACTGATGAAAAAAGTATTAAAAAATACGGTGGAAATAAAATGTACTTTGCACCGCCGATTGAATACGATAGGGTAATGAAAAAAATCCCGTATGGAAAAGTAATCACAGTTGGAAAGATTCGCGAATACTTTGCCAAACAAAATGGAGCAGATTTTACAGAGCCGATTACGGCGGGAATTTTTACATCGATTGCAGCATGGGCGAGTTATCAGCGTTCAGATGATGAAACCCCTTATTGGAGGACTTTAAAAGCCAATGGTGAATTGAATACTAAATATCCCGGGGGCATTAAGGCGCAAAAAGAAAAGCTGGAGGCAGAAGGACATACGATTATACAGAAGGGAAGAACCAATATCAGGTATTTTGTAAAGAATTATGATAAGGTTCTTTATGAATTAAGCTGAGTCCCGATTTATGCAATCAAAGAACTGCGTGCCCTCCTGTCAGAGAATGCCAGATAAAGGAGGGAATCATCGGAATCCTTTCCTTTACCAGGCGGCTCTTAAAAAATAATCGTATCAGCCGTATGCAGTGCAATGTATGATTTGGGAATAATACTGGTGACTGGGAGATCTCGGTCGCCAACATTATTATGAATCACCTCTAAAAATTTAAAAATATCAAAATGATAAAATCTCTTTATCTTGCAGGCATCTGAAAATCTTTCAATGCCTGGTTAAGAAAATCATTAAAGGGTTTCATAATCCGAAACAGCCGTACTGCCTCTGCCAAAAACCGTTCCCCGTCAGCGACTATATCATCACTGACCGAATATTCCAGATACCAGCTTTTAAATTTCAAAAACTCCGCTTGCGGATGCTCTTTGTCATAACTAGTGGGCACATTTTTCAGAGCGGTTCCATGCACGGAAAACTCCTTCTGGAACTCAGGATCATGAAGGATATTCTCCCATTCTCCGCCATTTGCCGCAATATGATCCCGGACCATGGAAGTGGCATCTTTGAACGAAGCTGCAAACAGTCCACCGCCAAGGAAGGACTGGCCTCCCGGCTTGACCATCAGATAGTATCCGACCGGTACAGGCAGTTTTCCCCCAGGGCCGATATGCGCCCGGAATGCCGGATGATAAGGCGACTTGTCGTGGCTGAAACGGGTATCCCTCACCAGCTTAAAAGTCAGCTCTTTCGCCTCTCTGGGCAAAATGCTTTTGTCAAATTTTCCGATCTGCAAAATTAATTCCTGAACCAGTGCCTCAAACTGGGCATTTGCCTCTTTGTATTCTGCCTTATGTGCATGATACCATTCCCGATTATTATTTTCACTTAAGCTTTTCAGGTAGCTCAAAATCAACTGCGTATCCATAGATTCTCCTTCCTGCTTTGCAGACTATCTTCCAAAATACACGGAGCCTGCCATTTCCTAGCTGTTCCCGACAACGGAAAACGAAGCCCCGTTTAAAAATTCTTTGATAAACTGTTTGAGGTTTTCCGGGGACTGGTAAGTTCTGCAAAAGGAAAATTCCTGTGACAGGTCATCGATCTCCTCCATGGCCTCCTTTACATCCAGTATCACCTGGGCAGGTGCGGCTGGCTGGAAATAAAGCTGTGTGGGATTGATCCGATGACTCTGGATGGCATAGTTCACCCTGTCTGCACAGCGGCAGTTTCCCTTCCCGTATTCCCCACAGTATTCCCCCAGAAAATCCGCCATCTTTTTGCGCACCCTTGACAGACGCTGGCGGTAGGCCTCCGGTGTGATGCCCAGGATATCCCCGGCAATGCGGCTGTCCACATGGAACATGGTTCCAAGAATGAAAATACAACGGCTCTCAGTATCCAGGCACTGCAGCATCACATTGGTACAGGACAGCTTCAGTTCTTTCGCGAGGATTGCCTGCTCCACATTCTGGGTCAAATCCGGTACATCCTCTGTCCTGGCATTTTGGATGTCATCCCCATAGAACTCAAAGCTTAAAGGAAACTGGGCGAACATGTGCTTTTTGTAGTCCTTTAGGTGATTAACTGCAATACGGAATACCCAGGTGGAGAAGGCGCTCTCCCCCTTAAAGGATGACAGATGCGTCATGACCTTTAAAAGAATGTCCTGAGAGGCATCCTCCGCATCCGGAAAGGTCCCCAGCATCCGGAGGGACAGGTTGAATACCAGATCCTGTACACTGAGCATCACCATCTCCAGGGACGGCTTGTCTCCTGCGGTGGCTTTTTGAATCAGTTCCAGTAATTCTTCGTTGGTGAATGGATTCATAGGTCCTCTTTTCTGAAGTGCAAATGAGATTTGTAACGGAATATTTACAGAAAATCTTTTCATTCCTGTGTATAAATTTTGCTGCACTCCTTTACAAAATTTTCTCCGTACGTTTCATTAGACGATATTGTTCTCTCTGTGTGACAGAAAAATTTTTTTAATTCAAAGGGCATACGCCACATTTTCAACCTGTTTCATAATTTTTCGGAAGACATCGGGACTGTACCGCGGGGGATGACCGTTCTTGATTAGACAAGCCTTAATATAATAGTATAACCTTGCAGCGCATCTATTCAAGTGAACATATGTGGAAATACCTTTAACGATTTAATTTGCCATTATTTATGCGCTGCTGTACTGGTTATGGAGCAAAGATTTACTGTTTAGATAATCATCTGGAGGTGGATGAGAGTGGTAATGTTCTGAATTATAAATATTGTGAAAACAGGGCTGCACAGTATATCAAAAATATTTTGATGTCATATATACTGTTGAGCCGCCATTTGAAGAATGGGAAAGAGAGTTTTACCCCGTCAGCAAAGCGTTTTATGCAGGATAACTTCAAGGATATCAGAGAAAAGCACCGTGCAACAGGCTCGGTGCTTTTCCAAAAAGGGTAATTTTTACAGCTTGTTCCCTGAAAATATCAAAACTATCATTGCGTAAATCTTTTATTACCGCCTCTTGCATAGGCACGCTGTCCCATGTAATACCAGTCTTTTTTAGAGAAACTGATTCAATTCAACCTTTTCCTTATTAGGGCCGATAACAATAAAATATTTTACGCCGTTATCCCAAAAGGGCAGGAATTGGATTTCAGAATCCATAATGTCCAGACCTTTTTCTTTTGCAAGCTGGAATACCGCCTCTATGTTGGTGACATTCAGGGCAATATGATCCCAAGCGCCATTAGCCAGTGCCGCCTGCTTATTTTCATAGGTCTCAATGGTGATATCGCCAAGCCTTAAAAAGGCCACCTGCTCATTGGCTTTTTCATTGATTGTCCGGTACGCTACCTGGAAGCCAAATATTTCGTAAAACGCAATTGTGGCTTCTATGTCATTTGTAGGAAGCCCAATGTGTTGTAATCCTGTAATAAACGGTTGAAAATTATTTTTCATCATGATGAGTCCTTTCTGAAATGATGCAATCAGAATGTATCCTTTTTTATGTGTGCTTAAAAACTTAATGGTAAATATATTACACCTTCGCCCAAAGCGGGAAGCTGCCACCTGGCGGCGTCATCGATCTCCCTTAAAATCCGTACAAAATCAAGAGGATCTACGGTGTTTCCTTTCACCATATCATAATGAGTGGGAACGGTAACGGCAGCTTTTAGCATTATGGCCAGATTGGCAGTTTCCAGCATATTCAGATTCCCAATGCAGTCCCGTGCGGTGCGGAAATAATCGCCACCGTTGATAGGCGCAAAAAACAAGTCCGGAGCCTTGAGAGCCAGCAGATCGTTTAAAAGCTGCTGGGTCAGGTAGGTATCGCCTAAATGCAATATCCGGATATTCCCCATAGTAAGCTGATAGCATAATGCCACATCTTTTCCCTGGGCTGTTTTTTGGTGGACCGGGTGGGCCGCCTGAATTGGATATACCGTAAGTCCTGGCAATTGAAGTTCTTCTTTGGCACAGGCTTCGATGATACGCGGCCTATCAATGCCAGCTTCAACCAGCGTTTCTACGCAGTCTCCCGGCACGATAAATTTGGTATGTAAATCTGCCTTGGCGATTCCTGTAAGGGTTTCCAAAGCCAGATGATCCTTGTGCCCATGGGTGCAAAGAACATAGTCGGCGGTTACCTTGTCCGGGGAAAAGGGGGATGGATAATAGCGCATGTTATCTCCCTTTTCATCAACAAGGCTGTTTAACACAGGGTCAATATAAACGATCGCCTCTTTCTTGTATACAAAACCGCATTGACCAAGGTACCAGAAAATCAGCTCATGGGGTCCTGGTAGCCATTCTTTCATTTCTCGAAGCAGCCCGTTTCCCTGCTTATACCATTTTCGCTCCATAATCATCCTCCATGCTGCCAACACCTGCCAATTTGGGCGTTGGCACAAGTATAATTCATTTTATTTTAACACAATTCTATGATTTTTCCTATTTTGATTTAAGGAATTGTGTTGTATTGTCTGAAATCACATTTTTTTCACAATTTCAACATGACTTAGACAAATTTTACCTATAAAATTGAAACTGCACATAACGGTTCAGGCAGTCCAAATCAACAACCTCGCTGCAAGGAACGGGGAATTGACCCTTGCGGCAGTGGCCCAATGTTCATGTAAGCATGTCCACTTGGCTGGCTGCGAGCGGAAATCAATAGATAAAATTTTACATAAAGCCAACAAGACTGGTTTTACGCACCTGAATCATCCTCTCACGTTTTGCGAAGAAATGCACAGGTCTGTCTGAACGTTATTGGTGCATTTTAAATTGAGCTGCGGTGTGAGGCGGTAGTAACATACTCTTGTGGGAAAGGAAAGAATTGGATGGCAAATTTTCGGCATGAGTGGAAGCATGAAATTAATACTTCGGATGCGGCAGTTGTAAGGCAGCGTCTGATGACCGTGACAAAACCGGATCCGCACGCACAGATGATCTGTCTGCCTGATATTTCAGGAAGGCCTGGGATACACAGATATATATATGAAATCAGGAGTCTGTATTTTGACAATTTGACGGATAAAGCACTGCGGGAAAAAATTGACGGAGTAAATATGCGTGAAAAATTCCGCATCCGTTATTATAATGGAGATGCTTCAGTGATTCATTTAGAAAAAAAGAGAAAATGCAATGGACTTACCAGTAAGGAAAGTGCCTTGCTTACAAAAGAAGACGTTCAAAAAATTCTGTGTGGAGATTACGGCTTTATGGCTCATAGTCCTTATGCACTGGTGGTGGAGCTTTATCACAAGATGCGGACAGAAGGGCTTGCGCCAAAAACCATTGTGGATTACACCAGAGAGCCATTTGTGTATGCGCCGGGAAATGTTCGTGTTACGCTGGACTACAATATCAGAACCGGAATAGGGTGGACAGATTTCTTAAATCCTGACTGCGTGACGATTTCGGCTGGGGATCAGATTATGATTATGGAAGTGAAATGGGATGCATTTTTGCCGGATATTATTCGTGATGCGGTACAGCTTACAGGACGGCGGGCAGGCGCTTTTTCCAAATATGCGGCCTGTCGGATTTACGGGTGAGTATTATGTGGGTAATTGTGATAGAAGCAGCTGCCGCTTTTATGGATAGCTGCTATTTGAGCAGGGATGGAACAGGCGGTTTATATGGAAAGGGTATGCGAGTCGTATTGTAACAAACCATTCTATATATAGGAAGAAAAAGAAAGGATAAAAAGATGACATTTCATGATATTTTTAAATCGGGTTTTTTAGAAAATATGAACAGCGTGAGTATTTTTGATATGGTTTTGGCACTTGTTTTGGCGTTTGGGCTGGGAATGTTTATTTTCTTGGTTTATAAGAAAACTTTTTCCGGGGTTATGTACTCCTCCAGCTTCGGTGTGACACTCATTGCCCTCACTATGATTACAACGGTGGTGATCCTTGCGGTTACTTCTAACGTGGTATTGTCTCTTGGTATGGTAGGTGCATTATCCATAGTACGTTTCAGGACAGCGATCAAGGAACCGCTGGATATTGCCTTCTTGTTTTGGGCGATTGCAGTTGGCATTGTGCTTGCAGCCGGTATGATTCCCCTTGCGGTGGTGGGAAGTCTTGGTATTGGCATTGTTCTGCTGGTGTTTGTGAATCGGAAGCCACAATTAAATCCCTACATAGTAGTGCTTGCCTGTGAAAGACATGAAAGCGAGCAGCAGGCGGTGGAATTTTTAAAGGGCAAAGTACAGCGCTGCGTGGTGAAAAGTAAAACTGTGCAAAAAGAAAGAATTGAGCTTAATTTGGAAATTCGTATGAAAGAGGATAATACAGATTTTATGAATGAGCTGGCGGAAATGGATGGCGTAAGCAGTGCGGTGCTTGTCAGCTATAGTGGAGAGTATATGGGATAGCAATGTAACTATGAAATAATTTGTGCTTTCGCCCAAATTTGAGGGCACTGGCAAGGATGAGGGATTAGTATGTCAACACACAAACATATCGATAAAATATGCTGCATAGCGATGGTACTGGCGCTGCTCCTTACAGTTTTCTTTGTGAATGCCGGAAAACTGGGCGTTCAGTCCGTTATGGCCGAGGCCGGGTATGCGCTCAAACTATTTGACACATCCAAGGTTCATACGATTGATATTGTGATGGATGATTGGGAAGGCTTTTTAGATACCTGTGAGAATGAGGAATACACGGCGTGTGCAGTAGTGATTGACAATGAAGCATATAAAAATGTAGGTATCCGCGCAAAGGGCAACACTTCCTTAAGGTCGGTTGCCTCTTATGGAAATGACCGTTACAGTTTTAAACTGGAATTTGACTGCTATGAGAGCGGAAAGACTTATCATGGGCTTGATAAGATCAGTCTGAATAACATCATTCAGGACAATACCTATATAAAGGATTACCTTACCTACCAAATGATGCGTGATGCCGGTGTGGCAGCGCCTCTTTGCAGCTATGTTTATATTACGGTAAACGGAGAAGAATGGGGGCTTTATCTGGCGGTAGAGGGCGTAGAGGAAAGTTTTCTTGCGCGTAACTATGGAAATGATTACGGGGAACTTTATAAGCCTGACAGCATGGATATGGGCGGCGGCCGGGGAAACGGCGGTAAATTTGATATGGAGAAGCAGCGAGAGCTTTTGGAAGAAGAAATTGGATTCCCGGAAGGGATGGAAAGGAGAGCGGATTTGCCTATCCCTGAGAATCAGCAGGATTCAGAAGGTGATTTTGGAGACAGAGATAGAGACAGAGAATTTTTAGAAGACAGGGAATTTCCACAAGATAGGGAATTTCAGGAAAGGTCGGAAGGAGGATTTGCCCCAAAAAGAGACTCAGGCGAAGGGCAGATGCCTCAAATGCCGGAGAATGCTCCGCTGGAGGAAAGAGGCCCGGAAGGCGGAAACCGCGGCGGCATGGGTATGGGACTTGGCAGCGAGGACGTTGCGCTGATTTATTCTGACGATTCATACGACAGCTACCAAAATATCTTTGATAATGCTAAAACGGAGATATCGGATACGGATAAAGATCGTTTGATTACCTCCCTGAAAAAACTTTCACAGGGAGAAGAAATCGAAAGCGTTGTGGATGTGGATGCAGTTATAAAATATTTTGTGGTGCACAATTTTGTCTGTAATTTTGACAGCTACACAGGCTCTTTGATACACAACTATTATTTATATGAAAAAGATGGAAAACTGTCCATGATTCCCTGGGATTATAACCTTGCTTTTGGCGGATTCCAAAATCATGCTGATGCGGAGAGTATGGTGAATTATCCCATTGACAGTCCCGTATCGGGCGACAGTATTGAATCAAGGCCTATGATTGCATGGATTTTTAATGAGGAAGAATATATGGAAATGTATCACCAGTATTTTGCCGAGTGGATAGACAGCTATTTTACCAGTGGGCGCTTCGAGGAAATGATTGGGGAGGTAAAAGAGCTGATTGCACCTTATGTGGAAAAAGACCCAACGAAGTTTTGCAGCTATGAAGAATTTGAGGCGGGCTGTGACGCATTGAAGGAGTTTTGCCTGCTGCGGGCTGAAAGCGTCAGCGGCCAGCTTACCGGGGTGATACCGGCAACATCCCAGGGGCAGGCAGAGGATCGAGATTCTCTGGTAGATGCGTTCGGGCTGTCGCTTGAGGCCATGGGAACGATGGAACATGGTGGGATGGGAGGTGGTAGATAAGCCCCCCCCGTTTTGCGCGATATTAATATAAAGTTACTTTTCCGGGTCAGGAATGTGCATTTACTGCGTATTCCGTGAGAACGTGATTCCCAGGTGTGAGGGGCGATTTTTACGAAGCGAAACTTGGAATATCGTTCTGAATGTTACTATGAGCGACTCCCAGACCGTGAATAGTAACGATATAAAATTCGGCTTCTGTAAATTAATTAATTTTTATATTGACAGAAGCAAAGTCCTATTTTATAATATATTTTGTGCTGTAGAGAGAGCGGCAGGAAACCAGCGGGGTGTGGCTCAGCTTGGCTAGAGCGCCTGGTTTGGGACCAGGAGGTCGCAGGTTCGAATCCTGTCACCCCGATTGGCAAATGTATAAGATTTGCGGGTGTAGTTCAATGGTAGAACACCAGCCTTCCAAGCTGGACACGTGGGTTCGATTCCCATCACCCGCTTTTATGGCTCCGTGGTCAAGCGGTTAAGACATCGCCCTTTCACGGCGGTAACACGGGTTCGATTCCCGTCGGAGTCATTTGACAGAGTATATGGACCTTTAGCTCAGTTGGTTAGAGCAACCGGCTCATAACCGGTCGGTCCTGGGTTCGAGTCCCCGAAGGTCCACTCGACAATTTCATATTTGATTGATATTTGGCCTGGTGGCTCAGCTGGTTAGAGCGCCGCCCTGTCACGGCGGAGGTCGTGGGTTCGAACCCCATCCGGGTCGTTTTAATAAAAAAGATTGGGATCTTAGCTCAGCTGGGAGAGCATCTGCCTTACAAGCAGAGGGTCATAGGTTCGAGCCCTATAGGTCCCACGAGTCAATTATGAATTGGTAAGTTGTCTTGGTAAACGAGATGGCGTTCTATTGACTTGCCGGCGTGGCGGAACTGGCAGACGCACAGGACTTAAAATCCTGCGGGACTAATCTCCCGTACCGGTTCGATTCCGGTCGCCGGCATGAATGAAAAGAGAGAGAAATACAGCTTAAGTACTGTATTTCTCTTTCTTTTAGTTGCAAACTTGACAGAATTGGAAACATGGAGGTTGTTAAAATGAATACAGGCAGCGAACTGCGAGAGAATTTAGATAAACTGCATACAACGGAGCTGGGTGTGGTGCGGATAAAAAGAAATTTATCCCTGGACACAGACGATGTGGTTGGTTGGTGTAAGACTAAAATCGATTCTTCCAATGCTGTTATTGAAAGGAATGGGAAGAACTGGTATGTAAATATAGACAACTGTATTATAACGATAAATGCATACAGCTATACAGTTATCACAGCCCATAAAATAAAGAAATGAATTGGAAACTGTGTATGGGAAAGATGGAGGAATAGAGTATGGAGGGAAAGTCTTTTGACTACCAGAGAATAGCGGAAGGCTATGCAAATGACAGGCCCTTTCTCCACAGGCAGGTTATAGAGCGCATAAGAGAGGACTTACATATAAGCGAAAATTTCCGAAATGGACTGGATGTAGGGTGCGGCGCAGGTCTGTCCACGAAAGCGTTGAGACTTGTGTGCGATAAAGTGACGGGAGTAGATAGTTCCAATGAAATGATAAAGGCGGCAAAGGCTATATACAAGGATGAGGCTTACACCTTTTTACAGAGCAGCGCGGAAGATATCAAAGCACCGGACCAGAGCTTTGATGTGGTAACTGCGGCCGGGGTAGTAAACTGGGTAGATGAAAAAAGGTTTTTGACAAATTTAAGGCCCCTTATGCGGGAAAAGGGATTTCTCATTATTTATGATTTCTGGATTACGGATAAGATGAAAGGAAAGGACGCCTACACAAGATGGTGGTATGATAGGTATTTGAAAGAGTTTCCAAAGCCGCCAAGAAAAGAAAATGTATGGACGCAGGAAATGACTTTATCTTATGGATTTGCCTTAAATAACCGGAAGATGTACACATTAGAATATGAGTTTGACAAAGAGGCATTCATCAGATTTATGCTGGTGCAGTCAAATGTAAATGTACAGATTGAAGAAGGCAGGAAAACTGTCAGGGAAGTCAGAGATTGGTTTGATGTTTCCCTGAAGGATATTTCCCGGAACGATATGTTTATGGATGGAAAGGAAACGCTTATTTTTGAAGGTTATGACTGGTGTTTCCTTGCATCTGACAATTTATGATGGCAGGTAATTGTAACAGTTCGGGCAGGCGGAATTGCCATGGACTTTACGGTACATTTGGAAAAAGAAAAGCAGCAGGGATTATATTTTAGAGGAGGATATAGAATGATGAGAGAAATGATTACAAAAAAACAATTTGATGAGGAACGCGCATTATATCACCTGCAGGATACGGATGTGGCAAACTGCAGTTTTGCGGGTCCGGCAGATGGGGAATCCGCCCTGAAAGAAGCCAGGGATGTTGGGATAAAAGAGTGCCATTTTTCTTTGCGCTATCCCCTTTGGCATGTAAAGAAATTTACCATGGAAAAATCCGTCATGGATGATACGGCCCGGGCGGCCATCTGGTATGCGGAGGATGGAATCATTACGGACAGTACCTTAAACGGAATTAAAGCCGTGCGGGAATGTGCCAAAATACGGTTAGAACGCTGTCAGATTGTTTCGCCGGAGTTCGGATGGAAATCGGAGGATATTTCCCTTGTGGATACGGATATTACGTCTGAGTATCTTTTTTTAGACAGCCGGAATGTGAAGCTTTGCGGCGTAAAGATGCAGGGTAAATATTCCTTCCAATACGTGGAAAATCTTGGGATTGACGACTGCGATTTGGACACAAAGGATGCCTTCTGGCACAGCAAGAATGTGACGGTACGTGACAGTATTGTGAAAGGAGAGTACCTTGGATGGTTCTCGGAGGGGCTTACGCTGATCAACTGCAGGATAATCGGAACCCAGCCCTTATGTTATTGTAAGAACCTGAAGCTTATAAACTGCCAGATGGAAGGAACGGATTTATCCTTTGAGTATTCTGATGTGGAGGCGGATGTGCGAGGCCATGTTATCTCTATTAAAAATCCCAGGTCCGGTATCATCACAGTGGACAGCGTGGGAGAGATTGTGCGGGAAGACCCTGTTATGGAATGCACCGGCCAGGTGGTGGTCCGCGCCTGAAAAAGCAGACATTTTGTCAACATTTGTGCACCTTAAAAATTGGTGGAAAGCTTATAAACAGGCAGGGAAAAAGTGCAGGAGAGCCGGAGCAATTTGGAAACCGGAGTAAAAAAGAAAGGCAGGGCGGTAAATGGAGTTTCAGGAAAAAGCATTTCAATCAAAGAATGGAAATCAATATCTGCTGCGAAGTCCCCGGGAAGAAGATGCCGGGATTATGCTCGCATATTTAAAGAAAACCGCGCAGGAGACGGAGCGTGGACTTAGTTATCCGGAAGAAATGGATATGAGTATAGAAGAAGAAGCGGATTTTATAAAGCATTTTTTGGAAGATGAGAGAAGTATGATGATTTCCGTATATGATGACGATAAACTGGTGGGAGGCGCCAGCCTTAGCAGTGTGGGCGAGAAACAAAAAATACGGCACAGGGCTTCCATTGGCATTGCCCTTTTAAAGGATGTATGGGGGCAGGGGATTGGCCGCAGCCTTATGACGGAGCTGTTAAGCTTCGCAAAGGAGGCGGGATATGTTCAGATTGAACTGGAAGTGGTGGCGGACAATGTTTCCGCTATAGGTCTTTATGAATCCTTAGGCTTTGTGACTTATGGCAGACGGCCCAATTTTTTCAGGTTAAAAGATGGAAATTATGTGGAAGGGATTTTAATGGTTTTGGCTTGTAATAAGCTGCCCTGATGGCGGGCGTATGAAGTTCAAAATGATTAGATATCAGGCGGAGTGTTGTGATAGATGCTCCGCCATTTTTTTGCAATAAGCTGACTGACGGAGCAACGGCATTTGA
Source organism: Parablautia muri (assembly GCF_009917485.1). GTDB lineage: Bacteria > Bacillota > Clostridia > Lachnospirales > Lachnospiraceae > Suilimivivens > Suilimivivens muri. Next base: position 106,639 of record NZ_QZDT01000008.1, on the reverse strand, counting down.
CAGAAAGTTGATAAATACCATAGATGGTACGAATTAAAGAATAATTTTAGATGAAAATATGAAATTTATTGCAAAAAGAATAAAAATGTTACAAAATGGTAACAAATTTTGCAGAAAAATTTTAATATAGAATTGACAAATAAGGTAGTTTTTTGTTAAAGTGGTAAAGTATTAGAGCTATGAAGGGAAGGGACGATGGAGTTTGACGGAATGAAACACTATGGTTCTTTCTTTTTAATATTGATTTAAGGGGTGTAAGTATGGCAAAGTATATTGCAAAAAGAGTCGGTCTTGCAATTGTCACAATTTGGGCGGTTGCGACCATTACGTTTTTTCTGATGAATATGGTTCCGGGCGGGCCGTTCCTTTCGGAAAAGGCGATCAGCCCTCAGGCAACGGCAGCTTTGGAGGCCAAGTATGGACTGGATAAACCTTTGTTCCAGCGGTACTTAACTTACATAGGGGATGCGCTGCATGGGGACTTTGGGGACAGTTTAAAACAGCGTGGACGTACGGTAATGGACATTATCAAGATGAAATTCCCCGTATCGGCCAGAGTGGGAGGCCTTACAGTGTGTGTGGCCCTGCTTCTTGGAATCCCGTTAGGATGTATTGCGGCGCTTAAAAGAGGAAAATTTCTTGACAGTTTGATCAGTGTAGTAGCTACCTGTGGTATTGCAGTTCCAAGTTTCGTTATATGCACACTGCTTCTTTATTTCTTTGGTGTTAAATTAATGCTGCTCCCTACGGTGGGGCTGTCTTCCTGGAAACATTTTGTTATGCCTGTCATGGCATTATCCTTTTATCCTACGGCTTATATTATGAGATTGATGCGTTCCTCCATGTTAGACGTTTTGGGACAGGATTATATGCGTACGGCCAAGGCAAAAGGCGTAGCGGGATTTTTCATTTTATTTAAACATGCTCTCAGAAACGCTATTTTGCCGGTTATCACATATGTGGGACCAATGCTGGCCTACACGGTGACAGGTAGTTTTGTGGTAGAGAAGATTTTTACCATTCCGGGGCTTGGGGGAGAATTTATCACCGCTATCAATGGACGTGATTATACCCTGATTATGGGGACTACGATTTTCCTTGCAACCTTAATCGTTATTATGAATGTGGTGGTTGATATTGTTTATAAGTTTGTAGATCCCAGAATTAAATTAAAGTAAGGAGTTTAAGGCGAATATGAAACAGAATCCAATCAGCTTTCAATTAAAACTTAACCCTGAGGATTTCCTGCCTGCAACGGAAGAAGAAAAGCAGAGCCAGGTTATCATGCGGGAAAGCGTAAGTTTCTGGAAGGACGGTATGCGCCGTCTTGTAAAGAACAAGGTGGCCATGGTAAGTATTGCGGTGATTATTTTGGTCATGATTTTTTCCTTTATCGTACCTGCCTTTTACCCTTATAGCTATAAGGAGCAGATGAAAGGTGCAAATAACTTAAGGCCCATGCAGTACTCGGAAGAAGAACAGGCCAGAATTGATGCGGGAGAAAAGGTTTTTCCTCATATTTTTGGGACGGATAAGATGGGACGGGATTACGCGATTCGTGTTATGATGGGGAGCCGTATTTCCCTTCTGGTAGGTTTGATTGCAACCGGCATTATTTTGATCATCGGTTCGGCCTATGGTTCCATTGCGGCGTTTTTTGGCGGATGGGTGGACCTTATTATGATGCGTATTGTAGATATTATTTACACGGTGCCTGATATTTTGCTGATCGTTCTTTTATCCTTTGCGCTTAAGGCCCCTCTTGGGAATCTTAAAACGGTGCCCGGGTTTGGCTGGGTTGGCATAGTAGGGGAGAATCTGATTAGTATTTTCGTAGTGTTTGCTCTTTTGTACTGGGTAGGTATGGCGAGAATGGTCAGAAGCCAGGTGCTTATGTTAAAGGAAAGCGAATATGTTACGGCGGCAAGGGCTCTTGGAGTGGGCAATGCAAAGATCATCAAAAGACATTTGCTTACAAACTGTATCGGAACATTGATTGTTACCACTACATTACAGATTCCTTCCTCCATTTTTACGGAAAGTTTCTTAAGTTTCCTGGGTATGGGCGTTGCGGTTCCCCTTCCCTCCCTTGGAAGTCTTGCGAGCGATGCAATCAACGGAATGAATACATATCCCTATCTTCTGTTTATTCCGGCACTTTTGATTAGCTTGATCATATTAAGCTTTAACCTGTTAGGTGATGGGCTTCGGGATGCTTTTGACCCTAAATTAAAAAATTAGATTCTACTTACAGGTTTGTGGATGCAGTGGGTCTGTAAACCTGAAATGTGCAAATAAAGCAAAGGTGAACAAGGTTCACCCTGCGGAAATGAGGAAATTTATGTCAGAATATCTTGTTGATATAAAAAATGAGCGGCTTTCTTTTTTCACTCCCGTAGGGGAGGTAAAGGCGCTAAATGACGTCTCCATTCATTTGAAAGAGGGGGAAGTGCTGGGAATCGTAGGCGAGAGCGGCTCCGGCAAATCCGTAACAGCCTATAGTCTTATGGGACTTACGGCTCATCCGGGCAAGCTGATTGGCGGCAGCCTTATGTTTAACGGACATCAGATCGACCAGATGAGCGATAAGGAAATGCGTAAAATAAGAGGAAATGAAATTTCTATTATTTTCCAGGACCCTATGACCAGCCTGAATCCGGTTTACACAATTGGAAACCAAATTATGGAGGCAATTCTGCTTCATACGGATAAAAATAAGGCCCAGGCAAAGGAAAGAGCTAAGGAGCTCCTTGAGCTGGTAGGTATCAATGAGCCTTTAAAAAGGTTAAAACAGTATCCACATGAACTTTCAGGGGGTATGCGGCAGCGTGTTATGATTGCCATCGCGCTTGCCTGTGAGCCTAAGCTTTTGATTGCGGACGAACCGACAACTGCCCTTGATGTTACTATCCAGGCGCAGATTCTAGAGTTGATGATGGAACTTAAGGAAAAGCTTGGCATGGCGATTATCATGATTACCCACGACCTTGGGGTGGTGGCAAGCATGTGCGAGAGGATTGCGGTTATGTATGCCGGAAAAGTCATAGAGTACGGCACGGCCGATGACATTTTTTATAATCCCAGGCATCAATACACCAGAGGATTGATTCGTTCCATACCCAGAATTGATACCAAGGAACATGAAAGGCTGATTCCCATTGAGGGAACGCCGGTTGACCTTTTAAATCCGCCCAAGGGATGTCCTTTTGCGCCCAGATGTGAAGCATGTATGAAGATATGCTTAAGGGAAATGCCTCCTGTTACCAATTTTGGGGAAGTCCATTATACCCAGTGCTGGCTGAATCAGAAGGAAGAAATGGAGAAAGGAGCCGCAAATGAGTGAAACATTAGTTCAGGTTGAGCATTTACAACAGTATTTTCCAGGGGGCGGCTACGGCAAAAATAAAAAATATATCCAGGCCGTAGATGATGTCTCCTTTACCATTGAAAAAGGCGAAACATTAGGACTTGTAGGTGAATCCGGCTGCGGAAAAACCACCACAGGACGTACCTTGCTCCGGCTTTATGAGCCCACAGGAGGAAGATTTGTTTTTGACGGGGATGTAATCTTTGACGTGGAAAAGAAGATTTACACCCATATGCTGCCCTACCGCAAAAGAATGCAGATTGTATTCCAGGACCCTTATGCCAGTCTCGATCCGCGCATGACGGTGGGCGATATTGTGGGGGAGGCCATTGATGTCCATAAAATGGCGGCAAATAAGCAGGAAAGATATGAATTGATTATAGAGATGCTGCAGCGGGTGGGGCTTAATTCGGAGCATGCAAACCGGTATCCCCACGAGTTTTCCGGCGGACAGCGCCAGAGAGTGGGAATTGCAAGAGCGCTTGCAGTGAAGCCGGAATTTATTGTCTGTGATGAACCGATTTCCGCCCTGGATGTTTCCATTCAGGCCCAGGTCATCAACATGTTTGAGGATTTACAGGCGGAGATGGGGCTTACTTACCTGTTTATTGCCCATGACCTTTCCGCCGTGAAGCATATTTCCAACAGGATTGGCGTTATGTATTTGGGCAGGATGGTGGAGCTGGCGGACAGCTATGAGCTGATTACCCAGCCCCTGCATCCATATACAAAGAGTCTTATATCCGCTATCCCCATTGCGGATCCTAAGGCGGCTAAGGCAAGCAAGCGTATTGTGCTTGAGGGAGATGTGCCCAGCCCCTTAAATCCCCCTTCAGGGTGCCGGTTCCGCACCAGATGCCCTTATGCGGATGAGCAGTGCGCGCAGGAGATCCCTAAGTGGCGGGAGGCGGAAAATAACCATTACGTGGCCTGTCATCACATTGACAGAGTGAACTGATATCCGGTTTCGTAACGGGGGAAGCCGAAAGTTGAACGATATCCGGTTTTCCGTTTGGATAATGATTCATATTGACAAGGTGAATAAAATGTGGTAAACCAATATAGACGTTAAAAGGTCTATATTTGTTAAATAAAAAATGAAAAGAGGAGGAAAAATTATGAAGAAAAGAGTAATCGCCCTTATGTTGGCAGTTACTATGGTTTTCGGACTGACAGCCTGTGGCGGCGGTAATTCCGGAAGCAGCGATGGAGCCGGCAGCACAGATGCGGAGCAGAGCACGGATGACGGCGCAGATGCAACTGGCAGCACAGACGATAGTGGTGAGAGCGCAGAAGCTCCTGCTGCGGCAAGCGGAGAGAAGATTCTTTCCGTACAGGTAGGACCTGACCCTGAGACAATTGATCCGGCGCTTAACAGCGCGGTAGACGGCGGCAATATGCTGCTTCATTCCTTTGAGTGTCTTTTGACAGTAGATGAGGATGGCAAGCTGGCTCCCGGACAGGCAGAAAGCTGGGAGACAAGCGAGGATGGTCTTACATGGACTTTCCATTTGAGAGAAGGATTAAAGTGGTCTGACGGAACTGACCTTACGGCAAATGATTTCGTATACAGCTGGAAGAGAGTATGCGATCCTATGGTAGCAGCTCCTTATGCTGAAACAGTATTAGCTATGGTTGTGGGTTATGATCAGGCAATTGAAGGCGATTTAGATGCCCTTCAGGTAGTGGCGGAAGATGACCAGACACTGGTTGTTACTTTAAGCGCTCCCTGCTCCTATTTCGGCAGCCTTGCAGCATTTGCTACTTTAAGCCCTGTACAGCAGGCAACAATCGAAGCAAACGGTGATGCATGGGCAACTTCAGCTGAAACATATATTTCCAATGGTCCTTTCTATGTATCAGAGTGGGTACCTGGTTCCTATATCCTTATGAGCAAGAATCCTAACTACTGGAATGCGGATGCTATCAAGCTTGACGGCATCAAGTGGAACCTGATTGAGGATGCCAATGCTTCTTACAGCGCTTACCAGACCGGTGAAGTTCTTTTCATCAAGGATGTACCTACGGAAGAAATTCCTTCCTTAAGCGGTAATGCTGATTTTTACGTTGATCCGATTATCGGAACTTATTACTTAAGTGTTAACACAGAAAGAGAGCCTTTTAATGATCCGAAGGTACGTAAGGCATTAAGCCTTGCAATTGACCGTGAATATGTGGCAGGTACCTTGATGCAGGGTACATACTCAGCAGCAAGCAACTTCATGGGCCCCGGCTGGATTGACACAGATGGCAGCCAGTTCATAGATAATGCAAACGGCGGTCAGCCTTACATTGATGTTACAAATTATGAAGCTAACTTAGAGGAAGCAAAACAGCTTCTTGCTGATGCAGGTTATCCGGATGGCGAAGGATTCCCTTCCATTTCCTATTCAACAAACGATGCAGGCTATCACAGAGTTGTAGCTGAGTACTTACAGCAGGCTTGGGGAGAACTTGGTATTGACCTTACGGTAGATATCGTAGAGTGGGCAAGCTTCACACCTATGCGCCGTAACGGTGATTATGATTCTGCTCGTAATGGCTGGGTTGGCGATTACAGCGATCCTTCCAACATGTTAGACCTGTTATATTCCACCAACGGAAACAATGACGGTAACTTCAATAATGCAGATTATGATGCGGCTATGGAGACATCCAGAACCACACTTGATGCGAAAGAGCGTTCCGAAGCGCTGCACACAGCAGAAGATATCCTTATGGAAGAAACCGGATGTATTCCTGTAGCTTACTACAATGACTTCTGGTTACAGAGTGACAAGATTACAGGCTCCTGGCATTCACCTTACGGTTATTGGTACTTCATGTATGCAGATATCGCAGATGGTGCCGGTGCGGATAATGCTGATAACGCAGAGGCAGATAATGCTGATAACGCAGAGGCAGATAATGCTGATAACGCAGAGGCAGATAATGCGGAAGCGGAAGTTGCAGAATAATTGAGTGTAGGCAGTAGATTTATAGAAGATAAGGGATGCCATTATTGGATGTCCTGAATGAAATGATAAGGCGGATTTAAGTGAACTTACTTAAATCCGCCTTTTCAAAAGCGTTTTAAAAAGTTTTATCCGGGCTTAATGGGTGTTGGTATCCACCAGCACTATGCTGGAATCCCCTCGCCGGGCCTGTTCTAACACAGCGTGAGCCAGCAGTTGAAATGACCCATGGGAAGAACTTGCTCCGCTGATTGCATCGATACCGGTTTCACTTTGCGCCTCCAAAAGCTGGCTGGCATAATCGCGGGTGTACTCATTAGGGTAGGTGCCGTTGCTGTGAAGCATTGTCTGCATATAGGCGTTATCCCAGCTTTTGATGAAGCCGCTGGGATTTTCTGCATTGTACTCTACGGAGACAATGGTTCCGCCTTTCACCAAAATGGTGATATATTCCTTCCAGCCAAAATTAAATTCGGACGCCTGAGCGGTGTAATAGCCGTCCTGAAGCTCTGCCTGGCCACTGCAGGCTGTCAGCAGTAAAGTGGCTAATAACAGGCTTAGAAGCGTGGTAATCATTCGTTTCATGTATCGCTTTTCTCCTTCAATATAAATTTTTGTACCTGGGATTGCAGCGCCTCGGCTTCTAACGCCAAAGATCCACTGGACTGCTCTGTCTCCCCGGCGTTTTGCAGGTTGCGGTCCGCAATACCTGAAATAGTATCAATTCGTTCCTCCATAACAGATAAAGCCGCCTCCTGGCCCTGTATCGCTACTGACAGTTGGTCTGAAATAGCGCTGATTTGCGTAGAGACCTCTGAAATAGCGCGCAGGGAATCTGCGGTGTCTGCGGTCAGCGCCACGCCGGTTTGGATAATTGCTTTGGTGCTGTTTACCATATCCGTAGCGCGCTGAGCAGCCTTTGTGCTCTTGGCAGCCAGCTGCTTTACTTCCTCAGCCACAACTGCAAAGCCTTTTCCGGCAGATCCGGCACGGGCGGCCTCCACAGAAGCGTTAAGAGTTAGTATATTGGTTTGGAATGCAATATCCTCAATGTCCTTTGCAATTTTCGTAATTTGCTGCGCATTGGCGCTTATGTTGTCCATAGCGGAGGAAAGGTCAGCCATCTGTGTATTGGCAATTTGAATACATCGGGTGATTTCTTCTGTCTGGGAACGGGTCTGGTCACTGCTATTGGTGACATCAGCCAGCCGCTCTTTCACATGGGTTACTTCGTGGACCAGTTCTTCAGTGGAATGGTTCTGCTCTAAAGATGCCTGATGCAGCTGTGTGGACTGCTCGTTCAACTGTGCCGCCATATCCGTAAGACGGGCAGCGGCAGCGCGGAATCCAAGTAAGGTTTCGTTCATGGATTCAGTAATGGTGTGCAGGCTGCCACGAATTAACTCAAAGTCGCCCTTGTAATCCACCTGGGGTTCGGTGCGCAGATCACCTTCCGCAACATGGTTCAACACCTGCTGGATATCCGATATGTACAGATTTACGCTTTCTAAGGTAGCGTCCAGGGTCTGCGTCATGACTTCCAGCTCATCTCCAGTGTGAATGGGAAGTACATCTGTGTGAAGGTCCCCATTGGAAAGAGCTATCATCCGGTCTGTTACGCTCTTAACGGGATGGGAGATAGAGCGGGACAGGCGCAGAACCAGTAAAATGGAAACGACCAGAATTGCCAAAGTCGCCAGAACTGATACAAGCATTGCCCCATAAATTAAACTTGCGTAATCCGATTTAGGAATTTGGATCACCAGTGACCACTGGGTACCACGGATGGGAGAGAAAGCCACCAGCATTTTTTTACCATCAATTGAAAATTCCGTTGCACCTGTTTCGCCGGTGGTTACACGGTCCGCGGCGTCCTGATTACCATCACTGAGCTGAACCAATGAATTTTTGTTAAGGACCAGAGACTGGTTTGGATGGCCGGTAACAATGCCGTCCCGGTTAACCATATAGGCCATGCCGGTTTTTCCTAAATTGATGCTGCTGATTACATCATTGATAGTGTCATATTTGTAGACACCCACCACATACAGGATGGTCTCGCCATCTTCTTTCACCGGCATACCCATCATTATGCCAAGATTATCCTGATAGATGGTGGAGGAATAGGTAGTCAGATTGTCTGTTTCCTTTAAGAGAGCAAAAAAATTACTGTCCAATTTCATCATGGCGCCATCAATTCCCTGCACCAGCTGTCCATCCAGGTCATATAGGGCGATTGTGTAAAGCTCATAAATCTCCGCTGCTTCTTCCAGTACTGACATGCGGTTTTCTTCCGTTGATGGGGCATCCGGCAAAGAGATATCTGCTCCATTTCCACTTCCTGCGGCGCTTACCGTACGCATTCTTGGATCATCGGCGATGGTCATCATACGGTCCGCCAGCATATGGATGTTAGCCTCCACTGTTTTAGCTGACTGTCGAGCCATTGGCTGAAGACTATCCAACAAAATATTGTTGGCAAGGGATTGCATGGAGAGGGCCATAATAACACAACATATGACCACCAATAGGAGGATGTTAAGTGTAGTGCTTTTCAAAATCCTTCCATTCAGACTTCGCTTTACTTCATGGCTGGCATGAGCGTCCGTTTGCTTTTGTGTCACTTTTCTGTCACTCCTTTTACAAATAAATTTTTGTTTAACACAATAAAAGCCGCTCATTCTTCCGGTAAGAGCTATGAGCCGCACAGCGCAACCAAAGAATGATAGACTTTAAGAAAAGTATAACACAAATTAGGAATAAAAGGAAGGGCCGATGTGTAATCACGTATTTTGGTGATTGCACATCGGCCCTTTCTTTATCTCAAGAACAGCAGTGTTTTGATAATTTGATTTAGTGGTTTAAAATGAATTTCTTTAACAATGAAAGTACCTCATCAAGATTAACCGGTTTGGCAGTATGGGCATTCATTCCGCTGTCCAAACACCGTTGCACATCCTCAGAAAAAGCATCCGCTGTCATGGCGATAATCGGAATACTTTGGGCATCCTGATGGTCTGATGCGCGGATTGCCAGTGTAGCTTCTATGCCATTCATAACAGGCATTCGAATATCCATTAGAATTGCAGCATAATATCCCGGTTCAGAGGACTTAAACATTTCGAAACAAATTTGTCCGTTTTCGGCCCAATCAAGCTTCAGGCCGAAATCAGAAAGCAGTTCACTTAAGATTTCCCAGTTTAAATCATTATCTTCCGCAACTAATATATTATGACCGGCTAAATCCATGTCTACATTTGAGCTGTCCTGGGCTTCCGATATATTCATATATTTCTTTAAGCCGTAGAACAAAGTTGATTTAAATAATGGCTTTGAAATAAAACCGGTAATGCCGGCAGCCTTGGCCTCTGCTTCAAATTCACCCCAGTCATATGCTGAAATCAGAATAATGGGTATATCCGTGATTTGCAGCATTTGTTTGGCAATTGTAATGCCGTCCTGTTCAGGAAGTTTCCAATCCAAAAGAACAATTTGATATTCATCATGCATCTGATGATGGGCCGTTACCATTTGGATTGCTTTATTTCCGCTTTGTGTCCAATCTGCATGTATGCCAATGGATTCCAGAGTTTCTATTGCTGTGCGGCATAACATCTCGTCATCATCTACCACCAGTATCTTCCAGGGGGGAAGAAGCATATCCATTTCCTGCCCTAAGGCCTTTTCCAGATCTAAAATTACGTGAAATTCAGTACCTTTATTCAGGGTGCTTTCCACGGTAATGGTTCCGTTCATGGCATTTACAATATATTTTGTAATGGCCATGCCTAGTCCGGCGCCCTCCGTTTTTTGTACGCGTTTACTGTCCGCTCTGGAATAGGAATCGAAAATACGTTCTATAAATTCGGGCGCCATGCCGATTCCATTATCTTTCACCTTAATATGGGTTCGAACATAGTTTTCTTTTTCTGGCAGCGTTATGTCTTCCTGGTACAGGGACAACTGAACGGTTCCACCCTCCTGTGTGTATTTAATGGCATTAGAGAGCAGATTCAGGAGAATCTGATTCAAACGTACGCTGTCACAATATACATCTTCTGCTATTATATTATCAATATGTACATTAAAGTTTTGATTTTTGTTTTTAATCTGAGGTTGCACAATGCTGACCAGTGCATCGGATATTTCTCGCAGGGAGATTCGTTCTGCAGTTAAGGTCAATTTGCCGCTTTCTATTTTTGACATATCCAATACATCATTGATAAGTCCAAGCAGGTGTTTGCCGGACAATGCTATTTTCTTAAGGCAGTGCTGTACATGCTCAATATCATCAATGTGTGTAGTTGCGATTGCCGTCATGCCTACGATTGCGTTCATTGGAGTACGAATATCGTGGCTCATATTCGAGAGAAACTCACTTTTAGCCTTATTTGCCAAAAGGGCCTCTTGCCGCGCCGCATCCAAAGCAATAAGCTGTTGGCAGCTCAGTTTGTAATAAATATAGAAGATAAACAACAGCATAAGAAGAATAAGCGCAAAGACTAATATAGTAGCGGCTGTTGTATTTAAGTTTAAGTTTTCTACTGTTTGGTTTAAAGGACCGAAGGGGAGAACAATAATCAGGTGCCATTCTGAGTAAGGCAGTAAGGTGGAATATATCAGTTCTCTGTTTCCTCCCAGCTCCAGAATAGCAGAATAATCTTCTTTGTTTTGCATGGCTGTAGTGAGAGCTTCGATATAAGCGTCTATAGTTTCACGGGAATCCTCCGGATATCTTTCATAAAGACTGGAAAAATAATCCGAATAGTCGTTGCTTAGAGCGCTTGAAATAAAACTTCCGTCCTTTCGGATAATATGTGTGTACACCAGTTCATCGACTTCGTCCGTATCAAGCATTTCGCTAATGTATTCTATAGGAAGGGCGGCAATTAATGCCATGCACTGTTCCCCGTTTTTCATAGGGTAGTCTGCGTTAATACCGAACAAAACCACCTCATTACCAGATTCATCCTTGCCTATTGCAATCTTTTTTTCGTTGTTTTCTAAAGATTCAAAAAATGGCTCAGGATCAGCAAGGTATATCGGCTCTCCGTAAAGCATTTCCAGGTCGCCGCTTTCAGAGCATAACGCCAGATAATTAAAATTCCTGACATGGATTCGGTAGATTAATTCTTCGTATAATTCATTGGCATTGTCATGGTTTGCCGAAACTACCTCTACGACCGTTTCGGCCTGCTCCAATTTCAGAGTCATAAGTGTCCGGAAATGTGCGGAAATCTGCTTATTTATGCCTTCCATATACAGACTGCCCACTTTGTCAATGGCTTTCCGGCTTACATTGCTCATATAGTATCCCAAACATAAAAACGCACTGGCGCTTATAACCAGAAGGAGAGTAAAGCTTCCGATTAAAAAATGTCTTGTACGGTTCCCCATCTTATCCTGGATATCCATATGTTTTCCTCCTGTAAATCTTTTATTCGCGGACAATGGTAGAAATAAGCCAAATTTATGATGGCTTATTTAACATTATATCAGTTTTTTTTATAAAAACAATTTTATTTTTTCATCATTATATCTATTCATTATAGAGATGTTGCAGGTGAAAGGCAACCCTAAATATTTTCAAATGAGCGTGTGGCGTAACAGCAAATATGAAGACCAAACTGTTACTATTTGGCAGTTATTTCTATAATTAATAGGAATAACCGCTTGACGGGTAAATTATATTTTTCTAAAATAAGTAAAAGCATGATATTTGGAGAGGGTAAGGATTTAAAAATATGATTTATAATAAAATTAAGGACGGTATTTTACTTATCAAATGCGATGTCGGAAAGAACACGGAAATTATACGATAGCGGAAAATAACGTTGTGCAGATATTTCCGATGATGTAAGTAAGAACTTGAGAGAATGGAGGATTGTACAAATGAATGAGATAATACGGGATTTGCACAGAAGGAAATCGGTACGTGTTTTTACAGATCAGGAAATTACTTCAAAGGAGAAAAAGGAAATCTTGTATGCGGCAATGGCGGCGCCTACGGCAGGAAACCAGCAGCTCTATACGATTCTTGACATTACGGATGAGGAGCTGAAAAAGAAGCTTTCCGTAACCTGTGACCACCAGCCTTTTATTGCAAAGGCGAAAATGGTGCTTGTATTTTGTGCGGATTTGCAAAAATGGTATGATGTTTTCTTAGAGGGCGGATGTACGCCGAGAAGGCCTGGTGCAGGGGATTTAATGCTTGCAGTGTCAGATACAAACATAGCGGCGCAAAATGCTGTTACGGCGGCCCAAAGCATGGGAATTGGTTCCTGCTATATTGGGGATATTATGGAAAATTGTGAGGTGCACCGGGAGCTTTTGAATCTGCCGGAATATGTTTTTCCAGCGGCTATGCTAGTGTTCGGCTATCCCACAGACCAGCAGCAGGAGCGCCAAAAGCCGGTGCGGTGCCGGTTAGAGGATATTGTGCAAGAGAACGGCTACCGGCGTAAAAGCAGTGATGAGCTGCGCAGGATGTTTGATAAGAAATGCCAGAGTGTAAGCTTCGAGGAGTGGAGCAGGTGTTTTTGCGAGCGGAAATACAATTCGGATTTTGCAAGAGAGATGAGTCGGTCGGTGCGTGTTTATTTGGAAGCTTTTGCGGATCAGGCAGCCAATCATGGTAAAGGTAAGGAGGAAGGAAGCTGTGGCAATTGATAAGGTAAGAGAATATTTTAGAAAATATGGAATGGAAGATAGGATTCAGGAATTTGAGGTATCCAGTGCAACGGTCGCTCTGGCAGCCCAGGCACTTGGATGCGAGCCTCAAAGAATTGCAAAAACGCTTTCCTTTATGGTGGAAGGAAAGGCAATTTTGGTGGTGGCTGCCGGGGATGTGAAAATTGACAATGCCAAATATAAAAAGAAGTTTGGCACAAAAGCGAAGATGCTCTCGCCGGACAAAGTGACGCTTTTGGTGGGACATGCGGTTGGAGGGGTTTGTCCCTTTGCGGTTAACCAAGGGGTGAAGGTCTATCTGGATGAATCCATAAAACGATTTGAGACAGTGTTTCCTGCCTGCGGCAGCAGCAACAGTGCGATTGAACTTACAATAGAGGAGATGGAAAGGTATGCCGATGAGGAAGGCTGGGTGGATGTGTGCAAATTGGCGTAGGAGCAGATGGCTTTACTTGTTTGAAAGGTTAGAAGATAATACCGGAAGATTAAAATTTTTTATGTGGAGAAGTTGACAGCAAATTCTTGGAATGGTAAGATAGAATACGTAATTTTTAAGTCTGGTTATCCGGATGAAATAGGCGGAATTGATGGAATTGGCAGACATGCAAGATTTAGGTTCTTGTGGGCGACCGTGAGGGTTCGAGTCCCTCATTCCGCATGGCAGATACCTTGAAGGGGGGATTCAATCTTTCAAGGTTATTTTTTTGTCTAAAAATACAAATTTAACGGATGACAGGGTGTTTGGATTTATGTGCCATAAAAAGCTTGCGGATTGCTTTATAGAAGAAAAGCTGAAAGAGGTTAAGAGCAGGATAGAGAAGACGATGGAGGACGTGGTGCTGGTGATTGGTGTTGGCGTGCGCCTTATCACCCGGTAGGATTGAGGGCGGGTAGGGCTGGACGGGATTCCAAGACCCATCCATGTGGAGCATGTACTGAATGTGGTGGAAGGGGAAAAGGCTGTGATCGAAAGCTACAGCGGCGCTTTTGAACCCTTTGAAGTGCACTATGCGGAAACTTTTATTATTTCGGCTTGTGTGGAGGAATACATAATCAACCCGGCAGGAGAGGCGGCGGATGAAAAGGTGGGTGTTGTGGTTGCGTCTGTGAGAGGATGAGGATTAGAAATCATTTTCTTAAATGTGCGGTATATGTGAAAAAAATATTTTGCAATGATTCGGTCTAGGCCTTTGCAGTTACTGCAAAGGCCGTAAAAATATGTAAATTTAATCGAGAGAAAATCTGCCCCCTAACCGCAGATGATTTAGAATTGAGCCACGATAGTAGATTGTTTTTTTTATAAAAGAGTGAATTGATTACATAAAAATACCACATCACGCATCTCAAACTGCAGGTTTTCTGATAGATAGATTCAATGAATTAGGCATTGCATCTCCTGCGCTGGCAAAGACCACACTGTATACCGCATGCATAATTTGCCGGATAAAAATGTACTGAAAAGGTACGCTGCATGGGGGAGAGATACAGCTATTTGCGCAACGGACGATATTGAGAACAGTGAAAATGATAATGAAAAAAGCGGAATCGTTAAGACGTCATTTGATGTATTGGAACGAAAGGAGGTTCCAATACAGACCTCGATTTTGGGAAATGCAGTATGCATCAGTAGTATTGTTTCCTAATGATTCGGCCTTGGATTTTGCATTTATTGCAAAGTCAGTAAGAAAGTTTTTGACTTTTATGTTTGACATATTTCCATTTTTCTGGTAAAGTTTTCATAAGTTGAAAGGGAGTAGTAAAAAGGGTTGGGCCAACAATCTCCGGTGATAAGCCGTGGCTTAACACTTCCGCTATAAAATGGAAGTACGAGACTTTTGACACACATAATTTGTGGGTCAGAAGTCTTTTTTGTTATGATAAGCTGACTTACGAAGTATGCGTTTGTTACAATAAACCGACTCGCGAAGCGAGATGACGTTTGTTGTGAACGGCGGCTCAAAACATTATCAATTGAATTAGTACAACAAAATGAGGAATACTAAGGAAGAAAGGATGAGAAAATGGTAAAAACTGTTATTTTGTTTGTAGTAGGTTTAGTGCTTATTTGTCTAGGCGGTGACAGGCTGGTGGACGCGGCTGTGGCAATCGCTAAAAAACTTGGGATCCCCCAGATTGTGGTGGGGGCTACGGTTGTCAGTCTTGGGACCACGCTGCCGGAGATTTTGGTTTCCACTACGGCAGCTTTTGACGGATCCGCAGCCATTGCTGCCGGAAATGCTTTTGGTTCTATCATTTGTAATACGGCGTTGATTGCGGGACTGACCCAGACCATACGTCCGTCAAAGCAGGTGGAACTATCCGCTCTTTCATGGCGCAGCGCATTCTACTTTATTGTAATTATTTTGCTAACCGCGTGCGGCTTCATAACAGGGGCCTTTGGACGTCCTGTTGGGATTGTGCTGCTCATATTGTTTATTGTTTATGCATGTATCAATGTTGTGCGTGCTCCTGCCGAGAGCAGCGCTGGGGAAGAAGATAAAGATACGGCGGATGGGATTTCCATTCCGTTACAACTTGTGATACTGATTGTCTGTGCGGTTTTCCTTTTTGTGGGGGCAAATCTTTTGGTGGACAACGGAATCCTGATTGCAGAGGCGGTTGGCGTGCCGCAGAGAGTTATCGCAGTTACCTTTATAGCGCTTGGAACATCCCTGCCGGAGCTGATGACTTCCGTAATGTCTTTGATAAAAGGCTATGGCAATGTGGGTCTTGGCAATGTGATTGGGGCAAACCTTCTGAATATGCTTTTGGTAATCGGAATTCCTTCGGCGATTGCAGGAATTCCTTTAGAGCGCTCAACTGTGGTGGTAGATATGCCCCTTTCCTGCCTTGTTATGGCAGTGCTGCTTGTACCTATTTTAGTCAGAAAGAAAGCTTCACGGCTTCAGGGAATCACACTGCTTGGGATTTATGGGATTTATTGCGTTGCATCCTTTTTGTAATAAGAAGTGTAAAAAGGGGAATGGCCCTTGTCAGAAAAAAGGGAATCTGCTATACTTCAAGATGCAATGGAAAAATTTGAAAACAATAGAATAAAGGAGAGGTAAAAATGAAAGGTAATATTGTTGTTGGACAGTCCGGCGGGCCTACGGCAGTTATTAATTCATCTGTAGCAGGTGTATACGCAGCAGCAAAGAAGCTGGGCGTAAAGAAAGTTTACGGAATGGTGCATGGAATTGAGGGATTTTTAGAGGACAAGCTGATTGAGCTTGAGGACTACTTAGATGACCCTGTGGGAATTGAACTGTTAAAGAGAACTCCGTCCGCTTTCTTAGGATCCTGCCGTTTTAAGATGCCTAAGATTGAAGGCCATGAGGACATTTACGAAAAGGTATTTGAAATCATGGAAAAGCATAATATTGAGTGCCTGTTTTATGCCGGCGGAAATGATTCTATGGATACGGTTAAAATGTTATCTGATTATGCTGCGGCGCATGGCAAGACACAGAGATTCATGGGTGTGCCGAAGACCATTGACAATGACCTTCCTGTTACGGACCATTGTCCCGGATATGGTTCGGCGGCTAAATATATTGCAGCCAGCTTAAAAGAAATCATTCGCGACAACGAGTCCTTTGGGGCGAAAAAGCCTACTATCTGTATCGTAGAGATTATGGGCCGTAATGCAGGATGGCTTACTGCGGCAGCAGCTCTTGCAAAGGGAGAGGACTGCAGCGGCGCTGATGCGATTTACCTTCCTGAAAAAGTATTTGACATGGACGCTTTCATGGAGAAGGTAAAACATTTGGCAGCAACCAAATCTTCTGTTGTGATTGCAGTTTCCGAGGGAATCCATATTGCAGACGGCCGTTATGTATGCGAGCTGGCAAACGAAAATGTTGCGGTAGACGCATTTGGCCATAAGCAGATGTCCGGTACGGCGGCTTATTTGGCACAGCTGGTTGCATCTGAAACAGGATTAAAGACCAGAGCGATTGAATTTTCAACCCTGCAGCGTGCGGCAACCCACCTTGCTTCTCTGACCGATATCAATGAAGCGTTTCAGGTTGGACATGACGCGGTTGTAGCGGCAAACGAAGGCAAGACAGGCATGATGATTACTTTGGACAGAAATGGGGATGATCCTTATCAGTGCGGCACAAGCGCATATGATATTCACGCAATTGCCAATGTTGAAAGACCTGTTCCGGCGGAATGGATTACGGAAGACGGATGCGGCTTAAACGAGGGCTATGAGAAGTATGCAAGACCGCTCATCATGGGCGAGCTTCTTCCGATTTTTGTAAATGGCGTGCCTTCACATTTAGTAAGAAAATAGGCTGAGGGACATTTTTCGTCAGATTGATGCTGCTATAAAAGAGCGGTATGGAAGTCGGCGTTAAGAGAATTTCCGGTCCTATAAAAAATACGGATTAAACATGATACCTCCAAAGTTGACAAGGGATATAACCTGATCTGCTTTGGAGGTTTTGAATTTAACAGATCGGCATTTGTTTTGTAGGAGGTATAGAGCGGACAGATGGATAATTTTTTGCTTGCGGCAAAGGTAGTGCTGCCGCTTTTGATTTATATGGCGGTGGGGCTTATGGTACGGAAACGGGGCATCTTTCCGGCGGAGAATTTTAAGGCTTTAAACAGCATGACGTTCCGTATTTTTATGCCGCTTACATTATTTTTTAATATATATGAGGCCGAATTGAAAGAAGCGGTGAGACCTGGTATATTTATATTTGCTGTGACATTTATTTTTTTACAATTTTGTGTTTTGTGGATTGCCCTTAGCCGTTCCATAAAAAGTAAGCCGGATTGTGCCACAATGATCCAGGGAATTTACAGAAGCAATTTTGTGCTTTTTGGGAACGTGGTTGCGGCCTCACTGTGCGGTGAGAGCGGCCTGGCGCTGGTTGCGGCCCTGGCGGCTTTGGTGGTGCCAATATTCAACATCCTGGCCGTTATTTTGTTTGAACTGAAAAGGGAGAATGATTTGAGGATTGGGCAGATGATCATAAATATTTTTAAGAATCCATTGGTGGATGCCGGTATTTTTGGGTGTATTTTTAAGTTGTTTGAACTTCCCTTTCCAGCATTCGTGAAAGCGCCTTTGGCAACATTGGGTGATATCGCCACGCCGTTAGCGCTTATGTCCCTGGGCGGTATGCTGTCTCTGGGAAGTATGATAAGCCACAGGAAATATTTGCTTACTGCTGTTATCGGGAAATTGATTGTGGTACCGATTATCGCTCTGTCCGCAGCAATTACAATGGGATACCGCGGGGATGCGCTGGTGGCCGTGCTGGCAATTTTTGCTTCTCCTACCGCTGTTGCCTCGGCTCCAATGGCACAATCTATGGGAGGAAACGGCGATCTGGCGGGAGAAATTGTGGCGGCGACATCCGTATGCTGTATTATCACAATATTTCTGCTGGTGTTTTTTCTTTCGGGAAGGAATTTGATTTAACCATACCATGTAAATCCGGCCCTGCGCTGCAGAGGGCCGGTTTGGGCAATGGCTTGGCCGAAGGCTTTATTGTCATAATTCTCCGATTGCCATCATAAAAGAAGGCACAAGCTGTTTCTTTCTGGAAAGAACGCCAGGCAGTTTGACGCTCCCATTTTCCACCTTCTTGTGAAAGGCTTCAAGGACTAAATCCGGCGCCTTGTCGCCGCAGCACAGAAGCTGGGTTGTCTCCTGAATGATATCCGTTAGCATGAAGAACATCATATCTACATTTTTGTCCTGATAAACTTCATTCATATAGGGATAAAGGGTAGAGTGGATATGGGCCAGTTCATCCTCGCTCATGGAAGTGATTTGCCCTATGCCCACATTAAAGTCGCCAAATTCAAACATTTTAAAGTCCTGATACAGAATTTCCTCGTTGGTTTTTGAGGCCAAATCACTTCCGGCGGCAAACATCTGCTTAGCGTAGGACTCGCATTCGATCCCGGCTATCTTCGCCAGCTCCTTTGCCGTATGAATATCCATCTGGGTGCAGGTAGGGGAACGGAACAGCAAGGTATCAGACAAAATGGCGCTGCACAATAAACCGGCAATGGCGGGAGGCACTTCCACACCCTGTTCCACAAACATCTGATAGATGATGGTACCGGTACATCCCACAGGCTGGTTGCGGAAATAAATGGGAGCCATTGTCTCTAAAGAACCAAGTCTGTGGTGGTCTATGATTTCCAGAATTTCTGCATCCAGCACATTGTCCACGGCCTGGGTAACCTCATTGTGGTCTACCAAAATAAGGCCCCGCTTGTGCACACCAAGTAAGTTACGCCTGGAAATCATGCCTATATATTTTCCGGTTTTAGTTAAAATAGGAAAGTCCCGGTAACGCTTTTGGGACATGATTTCTTTGATGCCCTCCGTGTAATCCGATTCCCGGAAGGTCAAAAGGTTATCCTTGCGCATAAAAAAGCTTACAGGCATACTTTGATTGATCAATCTGGCTACGGTGTAAGTATCCTGGGGGGTAATGATGATGGCACAGTTGCGTTCCTGGGCTAAACGTCTGATGGTCCGCGACACCGGAGAGCCGAGACAGACAACGATACAGCCCGCCTGCATTTCGATAGCGCAGAGCTGGGATTCGTAACGGTTGCCCAGAACCACCATGTCATGCTCGTTGATGTACTCCTCCATGACATCGGGGTTTGCGGCTGCAATTACAACCTTACCCTTGTCAAAGTATCCGTTTTCATCCCCCACTACCATCTCCGCATCCAATGTTTCCAGAATGTTGCGGTAGGAGGTTTTGGCGGTGGAGAGGATGGCGCTGTCATATTCATCCATATAGGACTGGGCAATGTCATTGATGGTGATAAGCCCTTCCAGCTGATTTTTTTCGTTGGTGATAGGAAGCGTAAACACACTTTGGTCGTTCATCAGGGAATAGGCCTTTTTCAGGGAAATGTCACTTCCAACACCCGGTACCTTGCGGATATCCATATCCTTTACGCGCGTGCCAATGTTTTCAAGCAGTGTCGGCACGCTCATATTAAACCTTTTGAGCACGTACTGGGTCTCTGCGCTGACATGTCCGGCCCGGGCAGGTACATAGCAGTTGTTGCCGGGGCTTTGGTTTTTTAAATAGGCATAAGAAATTGCAGAGCATATGGAATCCGTGTCCGGATTTTTATGGCCGACTATGTAGATAGTGCGTTTGCGCGCATGGGTGGGGTCTGCATCTACGTTTCTTTTCATTTTCTTTTCACTCAATTTTTTCACCATCCTTATTGATAACCTGTATCTCTGTAGAAGAAATGGGCCGGCAAGTCTGCAATGCGCAAGAGAAAGGCGCTTCTTCAACGTGTAAATTGGGCCCGGAGGAAATCTGCCCTTTTACGCAGGCGATTTGGAATGGACAGATCATGGGCATGTGCCTATATCTGCCCGGAAGAAGAACGGCTTACGGCAAGAAGTTTTTGCCGCATTTCGTTCTCAATTCTAAAAAGCTCCTGCTCGGCGTTTCTTCTCTTTGCGCGTCCGTCTTCCTGGATTTTCAAAACCTCGTCTAAGGTACTGATGAGGGTTTTGTTGGTTGCGGTAAGCGTTTCAATATCCACAATACCCCTCTCGCTTTCACGGGCGGTTTCAATGGTTGCGGTTTTAAGGGCCTCCGCATTTTTTCGAAGCAGGGCGTTGGTCATGTCCGTCACTTCCTTTTGGGCCCTGGCCGCCTCGGCGGAATGGTTTAAGCCTATGGCAATGACCATCTGGCTTTTCCACAGGGGGATTGTGTTGACAAGGGTGGACTGTATTTTTTCGGACATAGCGGTATCGTTGCTTTGAATCAACCGAATCTGGGGAGCCATCTGCATAGAAATGGTTCTTGTCAGCTCAAGGTCGTAAATTTTCTTTTCAAAACGCTCGCACATGGAGGCGTAGTCATTGGCAGCCTGGGTATCCTCCGGCAGCCCGCTCTTTTCCGCCTTCTGTAAAAGGGCCGGCAGCTCGGAAGTTCTGGCCTGTTCTAATTTTTGCTTACCTGCGAGGATGTACATGGATAATTCTTTAAAATAATTCAGGTTCAATTCGTACATTTTATCCAGCATGGCCGCATCCTTCAGCAGAGTGACCTGATGATTTTCCATTACCTTACAGATTTTGTTAATGTTATTTTCTGCCTTATCATACTTTACTTTCATATTTTCAAGCTTATTGGCGCCTTTTTTGAAGATGCCAAGGAATCCCTTTTCCTCAGGTTCGTCAAAGTCCTTTAACTCTGTGACCACATCCGTCAGCATCTGGCCGATTTCGCCCATATCTTTAGTGCGCACGTTGTTTAAGGCACTCTCGGAAAAATCAGCTATTTTTTTTTGGCTGCCTGCGCCGTACTGCATCACCATCTGGGTGTTGGTAATATCAATCTGGGCGGCAAAGGCATCTACCATTTTCTGTTCTTCCGGCGTTAATACCACTTCAGGGATCTCCGGCTGCTCCTCCTCTATTATCAAAGGTTGCTTTTCTTCCTCCTGGGTAAAAGGGGTGAGGGTCAAAGAAGGAGCCTCCTTAACCAGTTCGTCTAAATTATTGCTCATTTGATTGTCCTCCATTGTTTTTGATTATGCAATAAGCTCTCTTGCGAAGCATGACAGTTTTTGATATATTAACTGCATTTGCGAAGCATGACAGTGTTTGATTTATTAACTGTTTTGCGAAGCGTATCAGCGTTTGATATCCATTTCATTCATAAGGCCTTCCCGTGCAAGCATGGTTTTAAGCACCTGGGCGTCTGTGGTTGCGTCAAGCACAGCGTCCTGAAAGAGGTTGTTTAAAAGCTCTGTAAAGGCCTGGTTGATGGTATCTAAGGTGTTTTCTATCTCCGCCTTGGCGGCCGTGATTTCTTCCCCGGGGACGCTGACTTTGTCAAAATCAGCATAAGCCTCCACCAGCTTTAAGGTGGTGGGCAGATAATAATCCATCAGCTTGTGCATCCGGTGCATTTGGTCAGGATGCTCTTTTAGATTATCAAAGATTTCCTTTAACAGATTTTCCAGCCGCATTAGCTTTTGGGAAATCACTTCTCCGGGAATCTGGTCGTTAAGATATCTTAATTTGCGGATACATTCTGCTCCTTCCATTATCATAGTATTTAATTCCGCTTGTTCAGAATCTCCGCTATGCAAAGTGGAGGCGGTCGCCTGGAAAGACATATTTTTACTTTGTTCTGCGTTTGTGCTCGTATGATCGCCGGAAAGATTGGTCTGCCGGGAATGATTCTGCGCATCCAGCTCCATGCGTCTGCGGTTTTCTTCCATATCCAGATACTGCCTGTAAATCGTATCGTTTAACATGAAGTTGGTTTTCTGCTTGTCCAGGTGGCCTTCAGGAAACATACCCAACTTTAACATTTTTTGTAAATCCCGCAGGATATAACGTTTGCTTTTTCCGGTGCTTTGGGCCAGAGCTTCCGTGCCGATATACATTTTCCCACTACATAGCTGCATATAACGCTTGGCTCTCTTTAAACGCCTACCCTGTCCAATTCCAACCTGAATCATGTAAAAGAAGCCTGCCATGAAAAGGAGAGCTGTGATAAAGGCTGCGCTGCTTACAGGAAAATTAGCGCCCCAGAGGACGAACAAGCCAAAAAGGGAAAAGCAGGTGGTGCCAAGGCCGATTCCACCAAAGACTTTGTATAAAATGTTGGATACGCTGCCTATTTTATTAAATTTAACAGGAGGGGCAAGCTGGGTTTGCTGCGGTGGGCGCTGCTCTGGCGATCCAAAATGCCCAAATTGTTTTTTTTGCTTTAAAAATTGCTCCTTCTTTTGTAAAATATGTGCTTGAGTGCGTTGGATTTGCTCTTGCCAGTGCTGCTGTTGCTTCAGACGCTTTTGCGCTTCCCGTTCACTATGTGCCTGAGCGGCTTTTTGATCCCATGTGTAGGTGCCGCTTTGTCCGTTTCCTGTGTGTTTGCCTGAATTATCGTGTGAAGAACAGTCAAAATTATTTTCAAAGGGAATATGTTTTCCAACCTCATTTATTGTACTTGCCACCGTCTGAGTAACCAGATCATTTAAATTTTTAAAATCTCCAGTCCGCAAAGCTTCAGCCAGCGCATCTTTCATTTGTTCTCCTATATTGCTCCGATTTTGATAGTCGCTCATAGTAGTGTTTGGAACCTCATTATCTTTTTCACTTTCAATGTTTTATGTTATCTCTTTTGATGAAAGATTTTTTACCACCTTTATTATCACACATCAAACCTTGCTCCGCAATAAATTTCTTGCAGAAGATTCATATAAATCCTGATTGATTCGGTAGAAGGTCTAAAGTATAATGATATGTATTCAGTAGATTTATGATTTTAATTTCTTTAAAAAATATTGTTTTGATGGGTTAAAGTAAAGGAGGGTTACGGAATGAAAATTGCAGCTTTTTATGAAAATATTATTTATGGGGCGGAAAAAGAACAAGCTTTTATAGGGGATATACTAGATGAATTGAAGGCGGAAGGACTTCAAATGATTTATATTTCGTGGGACTCCTTAAAAGGAAAAGAAGAAGAATTGATGCATCTTTTTGGAGAAAAAGGACTTGCTGTAGAGGGACTGCACCAGCATTTTGATTTTGGGCATCATCCGGAGGATGAGAGCTATAAGGAGTTTATAGAGCTTGCTCTGAGAGTTGGGGCGGCTAACTGCCTGATTGTGCCTGGTCTGCTCGCAAAGGAAGATGAGGGAAATCGTAAAGAAATGATTGAAAATATGATTGGAGTTGTAAAAAAGGCAGTGGAATATGGAAAGGAAAGAGGAATTTTAGTTTGTATGGAGGATTATGATTCTATGGCATCTCCTTATAATTCCGTGGAGGGCCTTTCCTGTTTCTTTGAGAATATTCCGGAGCTTAAGTGCGCTTTTGATACGGGAAATTTTGTCTGCTTTAAGGAGGATGAAGAAGCGGCATTTTCAAAATTTGCCGATAAGATATGCACGGTTCATTTGAAGGACAGAAGTCACCAAGCTTATATGGAAGGCGATAGAGGCTGCGTTTGCTATGATGGGAGCAGTGCGTGGTCAACACCGATTGGAAGCGGATATATTCGTATAAAAGAGATTTTGGGCAGGTTAAAAAAGAGAAATTATGAAGGTAACGTGATTGTGGAGCTTTATGGGTATGAGGATATACTAGAGGGAATAAAACAATCTATCAGGTGGGTGCGGCAGCAGGCAGGTGTAAATACATAAAAGACTTAGCGGATGCGAACACATTTGCTGCTGTACAGGCAGTTATGGAGCGTGCTATACTGAAAAATAGAATTGTTGTAAAAGCAGAGGAATGTATAAATGAGAAAGAAAATTGTATATCGTATCGTTGGTCTACTGCTGGCTGGCGCGCTTGTAGGATGTGCGGGCGGACAGCAGCAGACGGTATCCACAGGAACGGGAAACGTTTCTGAAGATGCTGCGGCAGATACAGAAAAAAATATTACAAAAGAAAATCAGGGAGAGGATGCTGGGAAAGTTAAAGGAACAGGTAACGGAACAGGCAGTATTCCGCAGGAAAGCGATGTGCAGGCGGCAGAGAAAAATTTTGAGGCGTGGCAGGCGCTCCTAAAATCGCCGGCGGAAGGGCCGGAAAAGAAATTAATGGAGGATATTTACGGGGATTATAAGGAACAGGGCGGAGAGATTGCTTTTGTAACAGATGGCAGCATTAAGGACGGGAGCTATAATGATGCGATTTATAAGGGAATCAGAATGTATGCATTTTCAGCAGGCGTTTCTTTTTCCCATTATAATATAGATATAAATCAACCGGACGGATATCAGGAGGGACTCAGGCAGGCGGTTTCCAACCAGGCAAAAATTATTGTCTGTGGAGGCGATGGCTTTGAAGAAGCAGTGGGAACTTTGCAAAGCGAGTATCCGGAGGTCTCTTTTTTGTTGATAGATGGTGTCCCGGTTAATGAACTCGGAGTGGCCGTTGCGATAGAGGATAATGTGCACTGTGTTTCCTTTGAGGAGGAGGAATCAGGTTATCTGGCGGGGTATCTTACGGTTTTTGACGGATACCGCAATCTGGGCTTTATCGGTGGCAAGGAAGTGCCTCCGGTGATGCGATATGGTTATGGGTATTTGCAGGGGATCGATGACGCGGCGGAGGATATGGGGCTTTCCAATGTGACGGTTCATTACTGGTATGCGGATTCCTATGAGCCCAGTCAGAAAATCCGGGACAAGGCTTTAGGGTGGTATGAAGAAGGGACGGAAGTGATTTTTGCCTGCGGAGGATCTTTGTACCAGTCGGTGTTGGAGGCAGCGGAAGAAGGAGATGGACTGCTCATTGGAGTGGATGTAGATCAAAGTACATTGTCAGAACGTTTTTTGACCAGCGCAACCAAAGATATTTCTAATGCGGTCATTATTTCATTGGATGATTTTTACGCGGCAGGGAAAGAATGGTCGGATGGATTTGCCGGCGAAGCAGTGCGCTATGGCATGAAGGAAAACTGTACGGGAATTCCGATTTATGACACGGAATGGAGATTTAATGCTCTTACTATGGAAAAGTTTGGCGAATTGCACAGGAGAATCAAATTGGGAGAGATTTCAATATCGGATGAAATTGATGTGCAGCCCCAGGTATCTTTTACATTAAATGTGGACAAGACAGGGGATTGAAAGGTGCAGGGGGAATCGGGATGATGAAAAAAATATTACTTTTCTTTATATTGGGGGTACTTTTACCGGCATGCCTTTTAGGGGGGTGTGGGAGAAAGATGAGAGGATCCGTTGAAGTTGCAAACGTGGAGAAAAAGGAGGAAGACGCCTCAAAGGATAAGACAGACAAGGGAAAAAAGACTGCATTAAGTGAGGGAGAAAAAAGGCGGCTTACGCGGGGAGATTTGTATGTGGAGGCAGGAGAGCTGGCAGGATATGCCTCTGATTTTTCTTTGTCTTATGATGCGGAATCGGAGCAGATGATTTATTCCCTTAAGATGCCCCAGATACCGGAAAGCGATGATGCATATTTATATTTATTTGCACTTTCCTGTTATGAAAATGAGGAAACGCCAGGCGGCTATCCGGCAGCCTTTGGGCCGAAGGGAACAGAATGCCAGATTTCCTTTTCTTATGAGGAGGAATATCTGTTTCAGCAGTTTGTTCCGGCATTGCTCTTAGAGGGAAAATATGTGCCTGTAGGGGATGGAATTTACCTGTCAAACCCGGAGGAGCTTGCAGACAATCAGGAGGAGTATCCGCAGCTGGAGTCCAAAAAGGGACTTTTGCTTGACCCGACTATGTTGGGGACGGAGGAATTGACAGATCTTGGTGTAAAGCATGCCATTTATAATATTCCGCTATCCGCCATTATGGGAGAGACGGCGGATGAGACCTTTCCAACCATTACCTATACCTATCAGGGAACCGATTATCTGTTTAATGGGGCGGCAATCAACGGCTATGACGGGTTGTTTACTTATCTGACGGATTTGGGCATGTGCTCTACGGCAATTGTGCTAAATGATTGGAATGATGATTACATAGAAATGATTCATCCTCAGGCAAGAGATAATACCAGCGGAGCCAGTTACTATATGTTTAACACTGCGGAGGAAAAGGGAGTTAAGGAACTTGAAGCTGTGGCCAGCTTTCTTGCAGAACGGTATTCTGACGGGAAACATGGTATGGTGTACAGCTGGGTGATTGCGAATGAGATTAACCAGTTTAGAACATGGAATTATATGGATACCAATGATGTGACATATTATGCACAGGAATTTGAAAAGGCTTTCAGGATTTTTTATCAGGCTGTTAAACGAAGATATGCAGGCGCAAAGGTATATTTCAGCATAGACCATGATTGGAACAGTAATAAAGGGGACAACAGGATCTATTTTAATGCAAGAGATCTGATAGAGGGAATAAACCAGGCGGCTCTTAAGCATGGCAACTACGATTGGGGAATTGCCATACATCCTTATCCGAACCCACTAACCCGTGTAAATTATTGGTCACAGGAATACGATAAGACCCAGGAGGCTCAGACACTTTCTATTATGAATCTAAATGTGCTGACAGACTTTCTTGGACAGGAAGAATATTTAGATACAAAGGGAAAGATTAGGAGTATTACGATCACAGAGCTTGGATTTTCCTCCAAGTTTGGTCAGAAGCTTCAGGCAGCAGCCTTTGCCTACTGCTACTATATTACGGAGGCAAACCCATACGTGGAAGCCTTCATTATGAATCGGCAGACAGATGCACCGGAAGAAATGGTACAGGGCCTCTCCTTTGGCATTTATGAATATGATCATTCTGAAAAATTTCTGAAAGAAATTTTCTGTAACATTGATACAGAGCAGTCGGAAGAATACATAGATTTTATGTTAAATATACTGGGAGCGGGCAGCCTGGAAGAAGCCTTAAGCTGGGCACAATAACCCCTGCCTATGAACCATATTCTCATGAAATGCGCATTCCTGACCTGTGAAAAGTATCATTGTACCAGATATAGAACATTGGAAACTAATTCCGGTGGTTGACAGACTGCATGAGAAGTGTTATATTTATTAACAGATGTAACAAATTTGTAATATTTAGTAACAAATTTCATATGATAAGTAAAATGGCCTACAACAGATAAGCACACGGACGGAGGTTATCATGCAGATAAAGAATGTTAGAAAAGCAGGGCGTGTTACAGCTTGTGCCATATCGGCGGCTCTTTTGTTTTCAAACATGAATATGGATATATTCGCGAAGGAAGCGAGTGGGCTTCCATCAGCAGGAATTGATTATTTTTTATCGTCTAACGCTACCAGCGTTAAAAATCTGAGGGATGACGAGGAGGAAGTTAAGGAGACAACGGCTCCTGTTATAGACGCTGATGCTGAGCAAGAAGATGACGGAGAGAAGATAGAGAGTACTTCCCCTACAGCCGCATCTACAGCTGCTGCAACAGCTGCGGCTGCGGTGATAGCATCACCGGTGAAAGAATTGCTTCCGGAGAAGGAAGAAAAGGTAATTGAGGAAACCGTAGAGGCTTCTACCACGAAGACGCTTAACCAGATGGAAAGAGAATTAGAGACGAAGCGGGAGGAAAAATCATTCCGCTCACTGGTTATTGCGAAAGTAAATGATTATGTAAATGTAAGAAGTATGCCCAGTGAGGAAGGAGAAATCCTTGGAAAGCTGTACGATAAATCAGTTGGGGAATTTATTTCTGAAAAAGATGGATGGTATGAAATTGAATCCGGCAGCGTAACTGGTTATGTAAAAGCAGAATATTGTGTAACGGGTGACGATGCGGTGGAGCTTGCTAAGAAAGTGGGAACCAGAATAGCGACTGTTACAACCACCACATTGAAAGTTCGCGAGGAGCCCGGACTTGATGCTGCAGTTTTAGGGTTGATTCCTATAGACGACCAGCTTCTGGTAACAGAAGAATTAGATGAATGGGTAAAGGTCAATATTGAGGAAGGTGACGGGTATATTTCCACAGATTACGTTACGCTCTCCACAGAATTTGTAAAAGCAGAGTCAAAGGAAGAAGAAGAAGCCAGACTGGCCAAGGAAGCCGCAGAAAGAAAGGCGGCACAGGAAGCGGCGGCTAAGGCGGAAAGAGAGAGAAGGGCAAAGAGCAGTGCATCTTCATCAGACAGCCAGGAAGCACCTGCGCCAGTGTATGTAGCAGGCGGAGGAAGCGAGTTAGGTAAATCAGTAGCAAATTATGCCTGCCAGTTTGTAGGAAATCCTTATGTGTACGGCGGTACCAGCCTTACAAACGGCGCGGACTGCTCCGGTTTCGTCATGAGTGTTTACAAAAACTTTGGTGTGAATCTGCCTCATTCCTCGGCAGCAGACAGAAGCGTTGGATCAGCAGTAAATGGTCTTGAAAATGCACAGCCAGGCGATATTGTATGCTACTCCGGACATGTAGGAATTTATGTAGGCAATGGACAGATTGTCCATGCGTCCACCTCAAAGACTGGTATTATCGTATCCAATGCAAACTATCGTTCGGTGCTTTCAGTAAGAAGAATTTTCTAAGCAAGAAGTTTTAGAATTGATACAATGGAAAACATACATTTTAAAGCAACAGTTTCTTGAACGGAGACTGTTGCTTTTTTGACTTTACCATAACCGACTGGCGAAACGCTGCAGCGTTAGGCCGGATAAATCACCGCTAAAAAGGCTGCTTCTAAAAAAGTAACTTGTACAAATTCCACAAATTATAAAAATTTATATTCAAAAAAGGAAGACAGGCAAGAAAAATCATAAAAAAGTTATCCACATTTAAATGCTGATAAATAGTGGATTTTTAAGTTATACACTGGGTTATCCACATTATCCACTGACGAAAAACCGAAATTTAATCGATTTCAAAATCAAATTTAAGAACATCTGTTTTGTGAATTGTGTTGGAAATGTAGAAAAATAAAGGAAATTAAGAGGATAGTAAGATGGATAAATTGTATGAAAACTCACCTGAATCAAAAACAAAATTCGGGAATTATTGCATAACATGTACAAGGTGTGATATAATGTTTACACAATAATTTATGGAAAGGATGATAGATTAAAAATAAGCGGACAGCTTGTTTTTTAATCAATAAATTTGTGCTGAAGCCCCAATTTGCGGGTTGGCAGCAAGAATGGAGGATTAGAATGAAGTTTGTAATTGTAGGTAAGAATATTGATGTTACGCCAGGGCTGCGCAGTGCAGTGGAAGAAAAAATTGGAAAGCTTGAGAAATATTTCACATCAGAAACAGAGGTGCATGTGACCCTCAGCGTTGAGAAGGACAGACAGAAAATTGAAGTTACGATTCCTGTGAAAGGAAGTATTATACGTTCCGAGCAGGTGAGCAATGATATGTATGTTTCTATTGACCTGGTGGAGGAGATTATAGAAAGGCAGCTGAAGAAATACAAAAATAAGCTTATTGATAAGAAACAGCCTTCTGATTATTTCAAGAAAGAATTTATGGAAAAGGAATACATGGATGAGGAGGAGGTTAAGATTATCCGCACGAAAAGGTTTGACATCAAGCCTATGTATCCCGAGGACGCATGTGTTCAAATGGAGCTTTTAGGACATAATTTTTATGTATTCTGCAATGCGGAGACAGACCAGGTAAACGTAGTTTACAAGCGCAAGGGAAATACTTACGGATTGATTGAACCGGAATATTAAACAGGTTTTGCCAGAAAAAATCGCCCCCTTAGATAAGAATCATGTTCTCATGGAATGCGCAGTCCATGCGCATTCCTGACCCGTGAAAAGTAACGATTGCTACGAAATAAAGCGATAAAAAAGAAAAGATGTGTGGCGCGCCGCACATTTTTTTGATAAAATAAACAGCAGGAATTCCATGCAAAAATGCATAAAATATACGTTTGGAGCGAAGGTAAATTATGGATATCAGAGATTATAAAAAAATTTTAGATGCCATAACGACATCGGCAGTATATGTAATCCGTGAAGATGATCATGGGATTTTATATTATAACAAACGGGTAAAGGAGGTTACGCCCAATGTATGCGTAGGCGCCTGCTGTCATGAGCTGTGGAAGGAGTGCTGTGCTAATTGTCCGCTATTGACCATTGGGGACAAGGAGGAGAGCCGGTCTGTGAGCAATGGAAGCTTTTTTGGCGATGTGGTGGACATTACGGCTGCCAGAATCCGGTGGGCGGATCAGATTCCGGCTTTTATAATCACAGTATCCCCTTGTAAAGAAACAGTCAGCGGCGTTTACCATAAGATTATGCATGTGAATCTTAGCACAGATACCTATGACATGGTAGAAATGAGTTCTGAAAAGCTGATGCAGGAGAGCCAGAAAGGCGTTTTCTCGGATTGGACGGACTGGTTTATTCAAAATGGCGGTATTTATCAGGATGATGTGGAACGGTTTTCAAATTTTATTCATCCGGAAAAAATACAAAAAGCAATGCAGGACGGACGCGGGACTTTGACCTGCAGCTATCGCTGTCGTACACCGGAGGGAATTAGATGGAATATGATAGAGGTGGTTCATGATACCGGATACAGTGAAGAAAATCAGACGATTATCATTTTTATTAAGGATGTGCAGGATGTGCTTAAGGAGAGTCTGGAGCGCGAGGAAATCAGTATCCGCATGCAGGAGGTTGTCCGTTCTCTGGGAACGCTTAATTTTGGAATTTATGCTATCGACTTACATTCCGGAGAAGTGAATCCACTTCGGGAGGATGGAAAGGTGCAGGACGAATGGACTTCCAGGACATTGCTTTGGGAGGATGTTATGCGTCTTCATTTGGCTGCAAATA
The DNA here is from genome assembly GCF_009917485.1 of Parablautia muri. Lineage (GTDB taxonomy): Bacteria > Bacillota > Clostridia > Lachnospirales > Lachnospiraceae > Suilimivivens > Suilimivivens muri. The sequence goes on along the minus strand of NZ_QZDT01000008.1, from coordinate 75,373 downwards.
TGCATTATGACTATCGGAAAGTATTCACACACAAGTTTTCGCTGGAAAATTTACGGAAGTCCGGTGATACCGGCGCCCAGAAGCTGGAAATGCTCTGTCAATGGGATAAAAATGGGGAATATCATTATGTTTCTGTTACTGCGTATTTTGACAAAGAGCAGCGTTTTAAGAAATATGCGGTGATTGCCCTGCAGGATGTGGATGAGCGCATGCGGCAGGAAATTAATTTTAGCAAACAGGAACTGCAGATGGCAGCCATATTGAAATCCAAGTTTAAGATTATAACCACAGTTCATTTAAAAAGCGGTCAGTGCGAGCGGACATGGCTCAGTGAGAATGAAATGCTGAAAAAGGTTTATGTAGGTGATTATACCCACTATTTTCATAAGGCTTTGTCTGATGTAGTTCATCCGGAGGACAGGAAGAAATTTGCGGAGACACTTGGCCCGGAACATCTGCACCGTCAGGCGGAAAGTACTGAAAAATACAAGGAAGAAATCTGCCAGTACAGAATGATGGGGAAATCCATACAGTGGCTGGAGCAGTGTGTGATTTATATTCGCCGTGGAGGAGAAGTACAGGTTAATATATTGGAGCGGGATATTACAAAAGAGAAAATAAAGGAGCAGATGCAGCTTGAGACAGCTCGGGTAAGAGTAAATATTATCCGCAGCTTAAGCAGTATGTTTTTTGCTACCTACTATGGCAATCTGGAGGAGAATACATTTAGTCCGGTGATGCAGCTGAAAGAAGTAGGAAAGGTTTTGGGAGACGGGTATTGCTATGAGGACGGGCTGCGTATTTATGCGGAAAGGTTTATTCATCCGGATGACAGAGAGGAATATCTGGATATTTTTAGCATCAAAAACATGCGTAAAAGCCTGAAGCCAGAGCAGCCTTATGTAACTTTTTCTTACCGTAAGCTGCTGGAACAGCCTGGAAATTTAGATAATTATGGCTGGGTAAGAGCGACTTCCGTGCTGGCCGAAACAGATGAAAAGGGGCAGGCAAAGCTGTTCGTCTATGCAGCACAGGATATTACTAAGAGCAAGGTTAAGGAGCTGCGTGGGCAGCAGGCGCTGCAGGCAGCCTGCGAAGCGGCTGATCGCGCTAATGCATCTAAGAGTGAATTTCTCTCTCGTATGAGCCATGATCTGCGAACTCCCATGAATGGGATAATGGGCATGATTAAAATTGCCGGCAATTATATAAACGATTCAACCAGACTGCAGGAATGTATGGATAAAATCAATGAATCCAGCGAGCTTTTAATGTCGCTGGTAAACAAGATGCTTGATATGAGCCAGATTGAGTCGGGAAATGTAGAATTGGAGACGAACTTCTTTGGTCTGTCTGAGATGATAGAAAATGTCAGAAGTGTGATATTGCCCAGTGCCAATGCAAAAGGGCTGGGGCTGGAAATTCATCCGATGAAGATAGAGCACGAGTATGTAATCGGCGATCAGCAGAAGATTCAACAGGTATTTCTACATATTTTAGAAAATTCAATGAAGTATACGCCCACAGGAGGGCTTTTGGAGCTGTCCGTAACAGAACAGGAATCCCGTGAATATAGCTGTGGTTCTTATGAATTTGTTGTTAAGGACAATGGAATTGGGATGGATGATGATTTTATACCGCATATTTTTGAACCCTTTAGCCGTGCGCAGGATTCACGTGTAAGTAAAATCGAAGGCACTGGTCTTGGAATGACGATTGCACAGAATATTGTCAGTCTGATGGGCGGACATATTGTAGTGGAGAGTAAGCGTGGCTGTGGGACGAAGTTCACAGTTTCACTTTTGCTGAGGCAGCATAACCAGGGAAAGGGGCCTAATAAGGCGGCTGATTTGGATAAGGGCGCTGCTGCGGAAGAAGATTTCCTTTCAACCGATCCGTTTCGTGGCAGGAGAATCCTTGTGGTGGAGGATAATGAGCTAAACCGCGAAATAGCTATGGAGATTATAGGCCAGACAGGGGCAATGGTTGAGTGTGCGGAAAACGGCCAGGAGGGCCTTGATCGTTTCGCTGAAATGCCGGAAGGGTACTACGATTTGCTCTTTATGGATATACAGATGCCTGTTATGAATGGTTATGAGGCAGCCCAGGCAATCCGCAAGCTTCCCAGGGCTGATGCTGCATCGGTTCCGATTCTTGCACTTTCCGCAAATGCTTTTGCGGAGGATATCGCCGCCAGCCGAGCGGCAGGGATGAATGAGCATCTGACAAAACCCCTTGACATTTCCCGTCTGATGGCGAGCATGCATTATTGGCTGGATGGGGATAAGGGCAAGGCATCATAGGATTTCAACAGGCTATCTATTTAGAAATTGGGCAGGGGAACTTTTTCCCTGCTTGATGCGCGGGTTGTGCGGCGTATGAGCGGCATATTTCCTTTGCGCGGCTTCGGGGTATAAAAAAGACAGCTGCAAAACCTGGATTTTGCAGCTGCTTTTATTTCCGCCGGCAATGAGCCAAGCGGCTGCGAAGCGCGCCAGCGTAAAATAGCCTTGTTTATTATATTAGTATACCATAGCTTTTTCTTCGCCGTTCATGACCCGGAGAGCGCCCTGCGCCAGAGCAAGAAGCTCATCTTCGCCGGGATATACGGTGATGGGAGCGATAAAGCCTGCCCGTTCCTGTAAGCCCGCTACCACTACTTTATCGTAAGCGATTCCACCGGTAATAATAATCTGATCAATCTTTCCCTTCAGCACACATGCCATGGAGCCGATGTCCTTTGCAACCTGCATGATGAAAGCTTCGCGTACCTCTGCAGCTTTTTCGTCACCGTTTTGAACCATCTTTTCCACATCACGCATATCATTTGTGCCGGAATAAGCATTGAAGCCGCCTGCGCCTACAAATTTTTTGTAAACCTCTTTTTCCGTATATTGGCCGGAAAAGCACATTTTAATCAGTGCGCCTGAGGGAACGCCGCCTGCCCTTTCAGGGGAGAAAGCGCCATCGCCGTCTAAGGCATTGAAGACATCAACTACACGCCCCTGCTCATGGGCACCCACGGAAACGCCGCCGCCCATATGCACAACTATTAGGTTCAGGCTCTCATAGGCAGCGCCCTGTTCCTTTGCATAGCGCTTTGCAACTGCTTTCTGATTCAGTGCGTGGAATACACTGGTGCGGGGCAGCTCGGGAACACCTGAGTATCTGGAAATAGGCATCAATTCGTCCACAACCACTGGGTCCACAATATAAGAGGGAACACCGATAGAATCTGCAATTTCCCTTGCGAGAATTCCCCCTAAGTTGGAAGCATGCTGTCCCTGTACGCCAACCTTTAAGTCGGCTAACAGCTCATCGCTTACAGCGTAGGTACCGCCGGGAATGGGCTTTAACATACCGCCGCGTCCAACGATTACCTGCAGGGAATGGATATCAAAATCCTTTTCCTTAAGCAGGTCAAGAATAATCTGTTTACGGAAATCTTTCTGGTCTACGATAGAAGCATACTGTGCGATTTCTTCTGTGGAATGACGAAGGGTTTCTTCGAATAAAAGGGTTTCATCCTCGAATACACCGATTTTGGTGGAGGTGGAACCGGGATTGATAATTAAACTCTTTACGGACATTTCTTTTCCTCCAAATATGTATGATTAGAAATTGTAAAATTACAGCCGGTCATGTTGACTTTTGTAATGATTCAGCCGTCTGGGCTGTTACTGGTTTTTGGACATTGCCTCAGCAACTACAGCGCCCAAAGCGATGGAATTTACCTTCGTTTCAAAGTCATCGGAACGAGAAGTTAAGATGACAGGTGCTTTTGTCCCTGTAAGGATATTTCCGTTGACCACTTTGGCAGTATGTACCAGGCATTTGTAAACCAGGTTCCCGGCATGAATGTCAGGGAAAAGTAAAATATCGGCATCGCCCTGGATGGCCCTATCCGTAGCTCCTTTGTGCTTGGCTGCCTCCGGGTCGATGGCAAGGTCCAAAGATAAAGGTCCGTCAACGATACAGTCGGTAATCTTGCCGTCCCTGTTCATCTGTGTGAGTTCTCCGGCTTCTACGGTAGCAGGCATTTTAGGATTGATAACTTCAACTGCTGCAAGGGGAGCAACCTTAGGATTTTCAATGCCGCAGGCACTGGTGATTTCAAGTGTATTGTGGATGATGTTTACCTTATCCTCCAAAGTGGGGTAAGGAATGAATGCCACATCTGTTAAGAAAAGCAGATGATCAATGCCTTCAATGTCAAATACGCATACATGGGATAAAGGTTTACCAGTGCGGAGCCCAACTTCTTTGTCAAGAACGCTCTTTAAGAAACCTTTGGTATCAATTAGCCCTTTCATGTACATGTCGGCTTTTCCGTCATGAACCAGTTTAACTGCGGTGAGCGCCGCCTCGGTTTTGTCTTCAACATTGATGATTTCGAAATCGCTTAAATCCATGTTTAAGGAAGATGCAATTTCCTTGATTTCAGTTTCATTGCCTACTAAGATGGCATCTGCAATTTTTCTTTCCTTGGCAGCTTTGACTGCTTCAAGAACAGCAGAATCCTGGGCTACGGCAACAGCCACTTTTTTAGTGCCGCATTCATTAACTTTGGCAATCAGATCAGCGAATGTTTTGCTCATTTGTTTTCACCTCTTATAATTTGTTTAAACTTTTTTTATTCTTGCAGACAAAGAACCGGATAAGCATACTTTTATGCATATTTGGTGATTGCTGCGTCTTTATAACTTCGTTAAAATAATAACACTGATTTTGGGAAAAAGCAATATTATGAGGCTTGTTTTACGTTTTTGCACAAGTAAGTAGCCAAATGTTTAGGGATGTGATAAAGTTTTTATAAGCGGCAGAGAGAAGGGGATGGGTATGGTAAAAGAATTGAATCAAGAAAAGCTGAGGAAAAAGAAGGAGAAGGAAAAGCAAAAGCAACAGAAAAAGCGATGGAAACGCATAAATGCAAGGGTAGAGAAAACGGTGTATCTGCTTGTGCTGGGGATTTGTATTACTTATTCTTTTCTGGAGGTGCAGGAGAGAATGCAGAGGTTTGAAAAGACACAATGAGAAAGGTAAGGAAAAGATGGATAAAAATATCATGGAATATGAAACAGTGGATCTGGATGAGGAGAGCGGGAGCGTAGTCATTCTTGACCAGACAAAGCTGCCGGGAAAAGCGGAAATCATAAAGCTTCACACGGCTACGGAGATATGGGATGCGATTTACCTGCTGAAAGTCCGTGGAGCCCCTGCCATTGGCGTAGCGGCTGCTTTTGGGATTTATGTGCTGGCTCGGCAGATAGCGGAGAAAAACCCGGATTTTAATTCTTTTTACAAGGAATTTAAAGAACAGAAGGAGTATCTTGATTCAGCCAGGCCTACCGCCGTAAATTTATCCTGGGCATTAAACCGGATGGACGAAGTGTGCAGCAAGGCGCATGCCGATGGAAAAAATACAGCGCAAATTGTAGAAATTCTCGGCAGGGAAGCAAGAGAAATTAAGGCGGAGGATATACGGGTATGCAGGGCAATTGGTGAAAATGGTTTGAGTCTGTTAAAACCGGGAGATGGCATACTAACCCACTGTAATGCGGGCCAGCTTGCTGCCTGCAAGTATGGAACGGCTACAGCGCCTATTTATTTAGGGCAGGAGAGAGGGTATCATTTCCATGTTTTTGCAGATGAGACAAGGCCTCTTTTGCAAGGCGCAAGGTTGACAGCTTATGAGCTGTACAGCAGTGGAATAGATGTGACATTAATCTGTGACAATATGTCGGCAATGGTTATGAAGAACGGATGGGTGAATGCCGTGTTTGTGGGCTGTGACCGTGTGGCGGCTAATGGGGATGTGGCTAATAAAATAGGAACCTCCGTAGTGGCAGCCGTGGCGAAACAGTATGGGGTGCCTTTTTATGTGTGCGCACCTACTTCTACCATAGACTTAAATACACCTACCGGAAATGAAATTAAAATTGAGGAGCGCCCTTCTAAGGAGGTAACGGAAATGTGGTATAAAGAGCCTATGGCACCGGAGGGTATAAAGGTGTTTAATCCGGCTTTTGACGTGACGAGCCATGAATTGATTACCGCTATTATAACGGAGCATGGAATTGCCCGGGCGCCATTTTGGGAATCTCTTGCGGAGCATGGCAGCGCTTGTTACAATAAGCCGACTTGCGAAGCGTGACGGTGTTTGCTTTTCAGCCGGTGTGACGAAATCTATTATAAAAATAACAAAGCATGAGGAATCAGTATGAGATCAGATCAGCAGGTATATGATACTATTTTAAACTTTGCAAAAGCGGATGATCGCATCCGCATAGTAACCTTGGAAGGTTCCCGAACCAACAGCAATATTCCGCCGGATGCTTTTCAGGACTTTGATATTACTTTTTTTGTTACGGACATGGAGAGCTTTACGGCAGATGACGCATGGCTGGATGTATTTGGCGAAAGGCGAATCCTGCAAAAGCCGGAGGGTATGGAGCTGTTTTTGGCGCAGCAGGAGGGCTTTTCTTATTTGATGTTGTTTCAGGATGATGTTAAAATAGATTTAACTTTATTGCCGCTTTCTTTATTGGATGAGTATTTCACATGGGATAAGCTGGTAAAATTGCTGTTGGATAAAGATAACCGCATTCGGAAGCCGCCGGTGCCGACCGACATAGATTATCATTTGCAGCGGCCCACGGAGAGAATGTTTGACGATTGCTGCAATGAGTTTTGGAATACTGTGACGTACGTGGTGAAGGGGCTGTGCCGCCGGGAAATTTTGTTTGCGATTGACCACATGAATGAGATTGTGCGTAAAGAATTGCTGCGCATGATTTCATGGCTGGTAGGTATCAGGCATGGGTTTCATTTCAGCTTAGGCAAAAATTATAAATTTTTGGAGCGCTATATCCCGGAAGAATTATGGAAACGTCTTATGGCTACCTATAGGATGGACTCTTATACGCAAATGTGGGAGTCTTTAGAACTGTGTATGGAATTATTCAGGGAAACCTCAGCGGAAGCAGCACAGAAGCTGGGCTACTCCTATCCGCCTTATGATGAAAAAATCAGTGATTATGTGATGCGCCAAAAAGCAAAATATTAGCGACAGAGACCCAAACTGGCGATTATGTGGCGGAAAGCGGCGGTAGAAGACCTTTGACAGAGGAAAATGATTTTTCGATATATTTTTGATGGAATGGAGGATAAATGAAATGGTAAAAGAATTTCTTTATGATGATGTTCCGGTGCTTGAGACAACCGGTGGGAAACTGAAAGGATATTTTTATAATGGGGAATATATTTTTAAAGGTGTTCCTTATGCTGAGGCGGACAGATTCCAAATGCCGCGGGCGGCAAAGTGGGAGGGGATAAAAGACGCATGTTCTTATGGATTTGTATGCCCTCTCATGGAGCAGGAGACGCCCAGCGCAGAGCTGTTGGTGCCGCACCGTTACTGGCCCCAGAATGAACATTGCCAGAATTTGAATATCTGGACGAAGGCTTTGGACAGTGAGAAGAAAATGCCTGTTGTTGTATGGCTGCACGGAGGCGGATATTCTGCAGGGTCTTCCATAGAACAGGTGGCTTATGACGGATTCAACGCATGTATGAATGGGGATGTGGTGGTGGTATCGGTTAACCACCGGCTGAATATTCTTGGATATCTTGACCTTTCTCCCTTTGGGGAAAAGTACAAAAATTCAGGCAATGTCGGCCATGCGGATATGGTTGCCGCCCTGAAATGGATTCATGAAAATATCGCATTATTTGGCGGAGATTCTGAAAATGTAACGATTTTCGGACAGTCAGGCGGCGGAATGAAGGTTGCGGATTTGATGCAGATTGAGGAGGCGGATGGGCTTTTCCATAAAGGGCTTATTATGAGCGGTGTGGGGGATAAGTCGCTTTTGCCTTCCTGCACAGGGAACGGGCAGGCAATTGTCACGGAAATTTTAAAGGAGCTTTCCATACCGAAGGAGCAGGTGGAGAGGCTTGAAACGGTTCCATATGATGAGCTTGTAAAGGCATATAAAAAGGTAAGCCCGGCAGTTGCGGCGAAAGGTGAATATATTGGCGGTAATCCGCTGGTGAATGATTATTACAAAGGGAATCCACTGGAATACGGATTTAGGGAACATGCATTTGAAATTCCGGTTATGGTGGGAAGTGTGTTTGGCGAATTTGTTTTTATGCCCATACGGTATAATAAAAACGAACTGACTTACGAACAGATAAAGGAAATAATTGGAGCCGTATATGGGGAACATACGGATGAGATGATTGAGCTGTTTCAAGAAACCTATCCGGGGAAAAGTCTGACAGATTTGCTCTTGGTTGACCGGGCAATGAGGCAGCCATCCAAAAGGCTTGCAAGGCTTCATGCCAAAGGCGGGAAAGCCGGTACATATTTGTATGATTTTATACTGGAATTTCCAATACAGCATAATAAAATCGCATGGCATTGTTCCGATATTCCGTTCTTTTTCCATAATACGGAATTAGTAGAAGTATGCCAGATACCGGATGTTGGTGAGAAATTGGAGAAGCAGATATTTGAAGCCTTTATGACATTTGCAAAAACAGGTAAGCCCCAATGCGATGAACTGCCTGTCTGGGAGGCAGTGACGCCGGAGGTGGAGCCCACCATGATATTTGATAAAAAATGTGAGATTCGCTATAATTTCGATGATAAATTGTATGAGAGGATCGACAGCATTCTGCCGCCATTTAATCTGATGGAAATGATGGCCGATAGTGAGAATGCGGTGCAGCATTAAGCAAATGAGCCGCAGGCAGCCGTGCTTGATGTGTTTCGATGGCAGTACATTGTGTTAATAGCATTTCGGGCCGCTCTGGCGTTGGTAACACCAGAGCGGTTTTTTACAGCAACCAATATGGTCACACCCTGCATGTATCAAATTTTCAAAAACCCATATCTTTCAGCTCCGCCACAATTTTCACATAAGCTTCAATCACATCAAAGCCCTTATAGTCCTCTCTCTTTAAATCAATCATATCGCCGTGGGAGATACCGCGGCTGCCCGTGCTCACAAATGTCTTTTTAAAATGTCCCCACTTAGCGGACGTAATGTTTACCAGCCCATCGTTTTTAGATGCGCCCGACAGGTACATAAGAAGGTTAGGAATGCCGAGCATGGGGTCCCCAAAGGGATGCTTTACATAGGAGGCGTAGCTTTGGTAATACACCTTAGGCGAATCCGGATATTTGGCGTTAAATGTCTGGCAATATGTACGGGAAAGCTGTTTGCTTGCGTGGTAGCAGTCAGGGTTCAAATCCCCAAATCTGGCATAGGATTTATCAAAGAGAGAGGAAATAAAATGGTAGATTCCGTCAGGAAGTCTGTTTAAGATATCCAAAAGCTCCGAGCCCCGGTGTGGTGTGGATATGGTAGTCAGAGAAGCTACCTGCTCCTCCATGTGCAGACCGGAAATCAGATAACGGGCGTCTAAGCCGCCTTTTGAATGGGCGATAATGTTTACTTTGCTGCAATGGTTTTGGGCAAGCACTTCCTTTATCTTTTCTCTAATGACCTGCCCATTGTTTTCTATGGTGCCCCAGGCCTCCTGGTGGCCGTAATAAACAAGGGCGCCATTTCGCACCAGTTCTTTTGGAATGCGTCCCCAATAGTTAAAGTACTGAAGATCCCGAAAACCGATTCCGTGAAGCAGAAGGATGGGGTATTTGGTGGCGCAAATCATGGCGCCATCCCGCTTTTTATGGTTTTCAAAACGGCAAATCTCCGCATCCAATTCAATTTTAGCTCGTTTGCTCAAGTATTTCAGTGGAAAAAGATGGACAACCGGTATCCATAAAAAGCAAAAAAACAGTACTCTTTTCCAGACACCGAGGCTTCGGCAGGTGCATAAAATCCGGATAGAGCCATTTAAAACCAGCAGATAGAAGAAAAGAAAAGTCAAAGCGCCATCTGCCACAAGCAATAAAACCCACATCTTTTTATCGCTTATGGAATAAAGAGGGTATTGATAAAGCCTGAAAAGATAAAGAAAAGGCTGCGCAGCCATTCCCCAAAAACAAAGCCGAAGAATTTTTCTGCCCCCTTTCATGATTTTCAGTCTTAAGGGAAAACGTTCCTGTTTTTGGCGATGTGTGACAGAAATAAAATCAAAGGGTCTTATATGGACCAGGAACAGGAAGATACCATAAATGAGAAGAATCTGTATGGTAAAAGAGGCATCTGTCTCCCATATGGGCTTAAAGTTTCCAAAATCAAAGCCTCTTAAAGGGCTGTAACGTTCAAGAGCGGAATGGGAAAGGGACCGTATCCAAATAAGCAGTAGGTATATGTGTGGTAAAAAAATCATTTCCGTTTGATTCCTTTATAGTTTATTTTCTAATGATATTCTTTTCATAAAATTCTTTACCACCTGATTTTACCATAATGCATTTCATTTTTCGACTCTAATTTTCCAAACCGCCTGTTTTTCAAGCGGTTTATTGGCTAACCTGCGAAAAGTAACCGGAGAACGGGCGGACAGTCAAGATGTGATGAAAATAGTGGACACCGAACCGCAAAAGTAGTAAATTAATGATTAGAAATTTTTTGAAGATATTGTAACGATTCGACAGCCTTAATTGGGCGGATTCCGTAACAGTTTGGCCGAAGGCTGAGTTTTGCAATCTTGTATTAAATTTGTAAATTGTAGAAAGGAAAAGGGAGATGGCAAATATCATTTCTGACGAAACCATTGAATATGTAGGGATTTTGGCCAAACTTGAACTTTCCGGGGAGGAAAAGGAGCAGGCCAAGAAGGACATGGGAAGGATGCTGGACTATATAGACAAGCTTGGAGAGCTTGATACAAAAGGCGTGGAGCCCATGAGCCATGTTTTCCCGGTAAAGAATGTATTTCGTGAAGATGTAGTGACAAACGGCGATATTCGGGAGGATATCTTAAAGAATGCTCCCGGTAAAAAGGATGGCATGTTTGTGGTGCCGCGCACATTTGAATAGGAGGGCGGTCGATGGAGCTGCTTAATATGACTGCCGTAGAGCTTGCGGCAGCAATCAGAAAGAAAGAAGTGACGGTTTTGGAAGCAACAAAAACTGTTCTTTCGCAGATAGAAGAAAAAGAAGATACTTATCATTGTTATGTGACTGTGGATAAGGAGGGAGCCCTTGCGAATGCTTTGGCGGTGCAGGAGGAAATAAACCGGGGATTGAAAAGTCCCTTGGCAGGTGTGCCTGTTGCCATCAAAGATAACATGTGTACAGAAGGGCTTCTTACAACCTGTTCCTCAAAGATTCTGGGGAACTTTATCCCCACATTTTCCTCGGAAGCAGTGCTGAATCTGCAGCGTGCGGGGGCAGTTATTTTGGGAAAAACAAATATGGATGAATTTGCCATGGGCTCTACCACGGAAACCTCCGCTTTTGGGGTAACAAAAAATCCATGGAACAAGGATCATGTGCCGGGAGGTTCCTCCGGGGGCAGCGCGGCGGCAGTGGCGGCAAGTGAATGTTTTTATGCCCTGGGTTCGGATACCGGCGGTTCCATCCGCCAGCCCGCATCTTTCTGCGGCGTGGTGGGACTAAAGCCTACTTATGGAACCGTATCACGCTATGGATTGATTGCCTACGGTTCTTCCCTGGATCAAATTGGGCCTTTATGTAAGGATGTAACTGACTGTGCAACGGTTATGGAAGTGATTTCCTCCCATGATGCGAAGGATTCCACTTCGGTAAAAAGAAACGACACTGATTTTACTTCGGCTCTTAAGGAAGACGTTAAGGGAATGCGGATTGGCCTTCCGAAAGATTATTTTGGGGAGGGCCTTGACCCGGAGGTAAAAGGAGCCGTTTTAAAGGCGGCAAAGGTACTGAGAGAAAAGGGCGCTGTGGTGGAAGAATTTGATTTAAGTCTGGTGGAGTATGCCATCCCCACTTACTATACCATTGCGGCGGCGGAGGCAAGCTCCAACTTAGAGCGCTTTGACGGCATCAAGTACGGCTACCGCACGGAGCGCTATGAGGGACTTCACAATATGTACAAAAAGTCCCGCAGCGAAGGCTTTGGTCCGGAGGTAAAGCGCAGAATCATGCTGGGCAGCTTTGTGCTGAGCTCCGGCTATTATGACGCTTATTATTTAAAGGCGCTGAAGGTAAAGGCGCTGATCAAAAAGGCTTTTGACGAGGCCTTTGCCAAATATGATGTGATTTTGGGGCCGGTGGCTCCGACCACAGCGCCTAAGCTGGGGGAGAGTCTTTCCGACCCAATCAAGATGTATCTGGGTGATATTTATACCATTTCCATTAATTTAGCGGGGTTGCCGGGCTTAAGTATGCCCTGCGGCATCGATTCTAAGGGGCTGCCCATTGGACTGCAACTGATTGGAGATTGCTTTCAGGAAAAGAAACTGATACGGACAGCTTACACTTATGAAAAGGCAAGAGGTGCATTTGGCAAAAAGGAGGATGGAGCGCATGGCAAAGCAATATGAGACAGTAATCGGGCTTGAGGTACATGTGGAGCTGGCCACCAGGACGAAAATTTTTTGCGGATGCTCCACTGCTTTTGGAGGAGAGCCTAACACCCATACCTGTCCGGTCTGTACCGGGATGCCGGGCTCCCTTCCGGTGCTGAACAGACAGGTACTGGAATATGCGGTGGCGGTAGGGCTTGCAACAAATTGCACCATCAGCAGATATTGCAAATTTGACCGTAAAAATTATTTTTATCCGGATAATCCGCAAAACTACCAAATTTCCCAGCTTTATCTGCCAATCTGTCAAAAGGGCAGGGTGGAGATTGATTCGGAGGACGGAAAGAAGTTTGTGGGAATACATGAAATCCATATGGAGGAGGATGCGGGCAAGCTGATTCATGACGAGTGGGATGATTGTTCGCTGGTGGATTTTAACCGTTCGGGGGTACCTTTGATAGAGATTGTCTCGGAGCCTGACATGCGCAGCGCAAATGAGGTGATTGCGTATCTGGAAAAGCTTCGGATGATTATCCAGTATTTGGGGGCTTCTGACTGCAAGCTTCAGGAAGGCTCCATGCGGGCCGATGTGAATCTGTCCATAAGGGAAGTGGGGGCGAAGGAGTTTGGCACTCGTACGGAAATGAAAAACTTAAATTCTTTCCGGGCGATTGCAAGAGCCATTGAAGGGGAAAGAGAGCGGCAGATAGACCTTTTGGAGGAAGGAAAAAAGGTGGTGCAGGAGACCCGCAGATGGGATGATAACAGGGGGGAATCCTATGCCATGAGGAGCAAGGAGGACGCCCAGGATTACCGTTATTTTCCGGATCCGGACTTAGTGCCCATTGTACTGGATGACGCTTTCCTGGAAGCGGTACGCGAAAAGCAGCCGGAATTTCGGGAGGATAAGATGCGCCGCTATAAAGAGGAGTTTGACATTCCCGATTACGATATTGAGATTATCACAGAAAGTAAACACATGGCGGATCTATTTGAGGCAACGGTGGCCTTGGGAAGCCAGCCTAAGAAGGTGTCTAACTGGCTGATGGGGGAAACCCTAAGGCTTCTTAAGGAGAAAAGTATGGATCCCGAGGAGGTGGGATTTTCACCGGAAAATCTGGCAAAACTGATTTTACTGGTAGATGCCAAGGCGATTAACGGTTCCGTTGCAAAGGAAGTATTTGAGGTCATGTTTGCGCAGGATATTGACCCTGAAAAGTACGTGGAGGAGCACGGGCTTAAAACCGTAAATGATGAGGGAGCCCTTCGCCGGACGGTGGAGGAGGTGATCGCAAAGAATCCTCAGTCCGTGGAGGACTATCGCAATGGTAAGGAGAAAGCGATTGGATTCTTGGTTGGACAGACCATGAAAGCCATGAAAGGAAAGGCTGACCCGGGTATGGTGAATAAGCTGCTAAAAGAGCTTTTATAACAGCGAAAATGGGCTTTTATTACAATAAGCCGGCCTAAAAGCGTGACGGCGTTTGTTGCAATAAACCGGCTCGCAAGGTGTGACGGCTTTGTTTATGCAGGCAAAGGCGATTGTTAAAGGTATATAGGTCGGACAGTTTTGGCTGTCCGGCCTTTGGCGTATAGATTTGAATCTCTGCAATGCAGGGTCAAAATGCCAATGAGTGTGAAGAAGTTCTAAGATGTCAAAAAATGCTATCTAAGAATTTTTTAAAGGTTAACGCTTAAAATATTTCAGGATAAGATATCAGGTATATGTAGAAGAATTTTTGTGAAGGAAGGGAAAATATATGCAGGAGGAAAGTAAAACAGCTTTATTTGAAAATATTCCAATTCCAAGAGCGGTGGCAAAGCTGGCGGTGCCGACCATTATAAGCTCGCTGGTGATGGTGATTTATAATCTGGCGGATACTTATTTTGTGGGGATGATCAATGACCCTATACAAAATGCGGCGGTGACGCTGGCGGCTCCGGTGCTGTTGGCATTCAATGCGGTGAATAATCTGTTTGGGGTAGGCTCGTCAAGTATGATGAGCCGGGCGCTGGGCAGGAAGGATTATGAGACTGTGTACAGGAGCTCGGCTTTCGGATTTTACTGCGCTCTGTTTTGCGGTCTGCTCTTTTCACTGGCATGTACGATTTTTAAAATGCCCCTTTTAAAACTGCTGGGAGCGGATGTGGATACGCTTGCAGCTACGGCGGATTATATGAAATGGACAGTAAATTTCGGGGCGGTACCGGCTATCTTAAATGTCGTGATGGCTTATATGGTGCGGTCGGAAGGCTCATCGCTTCATGCCAGTATTGGCACTATGAGCGGGTGCCTTTTAAATATGATATTAGACCCGATTTTTATTCTTCCCTGGGGACTGAATATGGGAGCGGCAGGCGCAGGGCTGGCGACTTTTCTCTCTAACTGTGTGGCGTTCCTTTACTTTTTGGTGCTGGTTTTTGTCCGGAGGAAAAAAACATTTGTCTGTATTCTGCCCCAGAAATTTTGCCTGCGAAAGGAAATTGTGTTGGGAATATGCGGCGTGGGAATACCTGCCTCCATCCAGAATCTTTTAAATGTGACCGGAATGACTATTTTGAACAATTTTACGGCCGGCTTTGGTGCGGATGCGGTGGCAGCTATGGGAATTACACAGAAGATTAATATGGTTCCCATGAACATTGCAATGGGATTATCCCAAGGGATTATGCCGCTTGTCAGTTACAACTATTCCAGTGGAAATCACAGACGGATGAAGGAAACTATTTTGTTCACGGCGAAGGTGTGCTTAGGGTTTATTGTTGTGGTAGTGGCAGGCTATTATGTAGGCGCCGGCCCGCTTATTACCATGTTTATGGATAACGAAGTAATTGTGGCGTATGGAAGCCGGTTTTTGCGTGGCTTTTGTATTGGACTGCCGTTTTTGTGCATGGACTTTTTGGCAGTTGGCGTTTTCCAGGCTGTGGGAATGGGGAAGGAAGCCCTTATTTTTGCAATTATGAGGAAGATTTTGTTAGAAATTCCGGCTATTTATATTTTAAACGCACTGTTTCCTTTGTATGGGCTTGCTTATACACAGTTTTCGGCGGAAGTGGTGCTGGCAGCGGCAGCAGTTATAGTGCTTGGAAGATTATTTAAAAGGATGGAGAAGGAAAAAGCAAATTGAGTCTAAAAATACTTGCCATGCAATCAGGTTTATGATACAATATCCCTCGTTGGCACACAAGTGTCCGTGATAGAGAGAATGGTGCGAGAAGTATAGGTGTGGACTATGGGAACCAGATATTTTGTGATGAAAGAGCGGGCGGTACCGGAGGTTCTTTTGAAGGTAGTGGAAGCCAAGCGGCTCTTAGAGACAGGTAAGGTGCATACGGTTAATGAGGCAGCAGACCAGGTAGGCATCAGCCGCAGCTCCTTTTATAAATATAAGGATGATATATTCCAGTTCCATGAGCATTTACAGGGAACCACCATTACACTGACCTTTCAGATGGAGGATGAACCGGGGCTCTTGTCGGATGTGCTCAAGATTATTGCAGAGTTTGGGGCTAATATTTTGACGATACATCAAAGCATTCCGATTAATGGAGTGGCCTCCTTAAGCTTAAGTGTGCAGGTGCTGCCCACAACGGGAAATGTTTCTGAGATGCTGGAAAACTTAAGGAGACAGCAGGGTGTTATGAATGTAAAGATATTGGCGGAGTCAAAAAATTGAAAAAGCAAAGTTTTGATGGTGACAAATTTGTGTTTGTGTCCAAATTTGTGCCTGGCCTGAAAATGTGGACTATGGGTAAGAACGGAGGGATAAAATGATTCAGGTAGCGGTAATGGGATACGGTACGGTGGGAAGCGGTGTCGTGGAGGTAATTGAAAAAAATAAGGAAGAAATCAATAAGAAATGCGGAGCCGGCGAGGCGGTTAATATTAAATATATATTGGATTTAAGGGATTTTCCGGGCGATGCCTATGAAAGCAAGATAGTCCATGACGTGGAACAGATTTTAAATGATCCTGAGGTAAAAATCATCTGCGAAACCATGGGAGGGTTAAAGCCCGCTTATGACTTTACGAAAAGGGCGCTTATGCTTGGGAAAAGTGTGTGTACCTCCAATAAGGAGCTGGTGGCGGCTCATGGGCCGGAGCTTATCAAGATTGCCCATGAAAATCAGTGTAATTACCTGTTTGAAGCCAGTGTGGGCGGTGGTATTCCAATTATCAGGCCTTTAAATTATTCTTTAACAGCCGAAAAGATAGATGCCATTACGGGAATTTTAAATGGAACTACCAATTATATTCTTTCCCGTATGGAAAAGGAAGGGGTTGATTTTGCAGAAGTGCTTAAGGATGCTCAGGAGAAGGGATATGCGGAACGGAATCCTGAGGCGGATGTGGAAGGGTATGACGCCTGCCGCAAAATAGCCATTCTTTCTTCGCTTATGTGTGGGAAAAATGTGAAATATCAGGATATTTATACAGAAGGCATCACGAAAATTACATCCACTGATTTTGTTTATGCCCATGCAATGGGTAAAACCATTAAGCTGCTGGCAATGAGCAGGGAAGAAGAAGGACAGTTTTATGCCATGGTAGCGCCCTTCCTGGTTAGCAAGTCCCATCCTTTATATATGGTCAATGATGTGTTTAACGCTGTCTGCGTTCACGGAAATATGCTGGGTGACTCTATGTATTATGGCAGGGGAGCCGGAAAGCTGCCCACGGCAAGCGCGGTGGTATCTGATGTGGTGGACTGTGCAAGACATATTGGAAAGGTTATTATGTGTTTCTGGGATGCGCAGGATGTGGAGCTTACCGGAATCGAACGAACAAGCCACAGGTTTTTTGTGCGGGTGGCATTAGAAAATGAGAAAAAGGCATTGCAGGCTTTTGAGCGCGCAAGTGTGATAGAGGCGGATGTACCAGGAGAATTTGCTTTTGTGACAGAGAAGATGACAGAGGAAGAATTTGACAGAAAGGCCAAGGAGGCCGGAATGATAAACCGCATTCGGATGAATGAATAAAAGCAATGTTAATATAGAGTGGCACGGCAGGCGGCCGGGCGGAAATGAAGGGAAATATGTCAGAGAAAAAATATATCATCGTGCTTGGGGACGGGATGGCAGACGAACCCATTGAGGCGCTTTCAGGAATGACGCCTCTTGCTTATGCAGATACACCTGCCATGGACAGATTAAGTAAACTATCGGAAATCGGGCTTGTGCATACCATTCCGGAGGGAATGAAGCCGGGATCAGATACGGCCAATCTTTCGGTGCTGGGCTATGACCCGAAGCTTTATTATTCAGGCCGCTCACCGCTGGAAGCCCTCAGCATCGGCGTTCCTATGAAAGATACGGATGTGGCCATTCGGTGTAATATTGTGACGATTTCGGAGGAGAATGTTCCTTTTGAAGAAAGAACCATTATAGACCACAGCTCAGGGGAAATCAGCACGGAGGATTGTGCGGTTTTACTTAAGGCGGTGAAGGCGGAGCTTCAAAATGAGACCTATCAGTTTTACGTGGGAACCAGTTACAGACATTGCCTGATTTGGAATAAAGGCCAGGTGATAGATTTGTCCCAGCCTCACGATGTGTTAGGCCAGGTGATTGGAGAATATCTTCCCCATGATGAACAGCTTCTTTATATGATGAAAAGAAGCCATGAGATTCTGGTAAATCATCCCATTAATATAGAAAGAAAGAAAAATGGCCTTAACCCTGCCAACTGCTGCTGGTTCTGGGGAGCCGGCACAAGACCGGCCCTTTCTTCCTTTGAGGAAAAGAATGGCCTAAAAGGAATGATGGTTTCAGCAGTTGACCTCCTAAAGGGAATCGCCGTAGGGGCAGGAATGGGAGTGGCCCAGGTGGAGGGTGCTAACGGCGGACTGCATACCAACTATGAAGGCAAGGTACAGGCGGCTTTGAATGCACTGCAAAATGGATATGATTTTGCATATATCCATGTGGAGGCACCGGATGAAATGGGGCACCAAGGCAGCGTGGAAAAGAAGGTACAGGCCATCGAATATTTGGATAAGAGAGTGATAGGGCCGTTAGTGAAATCGCTTGACGCAGAGGGAACAAATTATCGGCTGTTGGTAATGCCGGATCATCCTACGCCGATTAGAGTGCGGACTCATACATCAGACAGTGTTCCCTACCTTTTGTATGATAGCGCCTCACCAAAAAAAGAAAGCCATAATTATAATGAAAAAGAAGCCGGTGAAAGTGGGAATTTTGTTTCACAGGGGCATACAATAATAAATAAGCTGTTGGAGAGATAAATATGTGGGCATTCTTCATCAGGACTTGTGCCTGCGCCCAAATTGCGGGCTGCTGGCAATAATGGGGAGATTTGTGTTTACGCCCAAATTTGCGAGCTGTTGGAAGTATGGAGGATTAGTATGAAAAAAGTTGTAAAATTTGGCGGAAGTTCTCTTGCCAGTGCGGAGCAGTTTAAAAAGGCGGGAGAAATTATTCATAAAGATACGGAAAGGCGCTATGTGATACCATCTGCGCCAGGAAAAAGATTTCCAGAGGATACAAAGGTTACGGATATGCTCTATGAATGCTGTCAATTAGCACAGGCAGGTGAGGATTTTACAAAGAAGCTTACGTGCATAAAAGAGCGTTATCAGGAAATCATTGACGGACTTTTCTTAAAGCTTTCTCTGAAAAAGGAATTTGATATAATTGAAAAAAATTTAAAAGAAAACGCAGGGGAGAATTATGCGGCTTCCAGAGGCGAGTATTTGAATGGTATCATTATGGCAGCTTATCTGGAATTTGAGTTCGTGGATGCCGCCGAGGTGATTCGGTTTAAAGAAAACGGAGAGTTTGACTCTGAGGCAACCAATCAGATTTTAGGAGAACGTCTTGCAGGCATTGAGCGTGCTGTTATACCGGGGTTTTACGGGGCATATGCGGACGGCAGGGTTAAAACATTTTCGAGAGGCGGTTCGGATATCACAGGATCTATTGTGGCCAGAGCCGTGAAGGCGGATGTATATGAGAACTGGACAGATGTGTCAGGATTTTTGATTGCTGACCCGAGAATCATTGAGAATCCCGAAGGAATCGATACCATCACCTACAGAGAGCTCAGAGAGTTGTCCTACATGGGCGCCAGCGTGCTTCATGAGGATGCAATCTTTCCGGTAAGGAGAGAGGGGATTCCCATCAACATCCGCAATACCAACCAGCCTGAGGATAATGGCACCTGGATTGTAGAGAGCACCTGCCAGAAATCGAAATATGTTATTACCGGTATTGCAGGGAAAAAGGGATTCTGCGCTGTTAATATAGAAAAAGCTATGATGAATTCGGAAATCGGGTTTGGCAGAAAAGTGCTTCAGGCTTTTGAAGACAATGGAATTTCCTTTGAGCATGTGCCCTCTGGCATAGATACTATGACCGTGTTTGTACATCAGGATGAATTTATAGATAAAGAACAGAAGGTGGTATCTGCCGTTCACAGGTTAGCGGATCCCGATAGTATAGATATAGAAGCGGATCTTGCGCTGATTGCCGTGGTGGGGCGTGGTATGAAATCCACAAGGGGAACGGCAGGACGCATCTTTTCCGCCCTGGCCCACGTGAACGTGAATGTAAAAATGATAGACCAGGGATCAAGCGAGTTAAATATTATTATCGGTGTTGCCAATGATGATTTTGAGACAGCCATCAAATCAATTTATGATATATTTGTGGTTGCCCAGCTTTAATAAGTCTGGCCTGCAAGGGCAATTTGAGCAAAATCAATTGTTTCATCCCAGAGAAATTCGAGATATTTTTTGCTGATATCGGTTCTATGGGAGGTGTAAATGATACCAAAAACGGGGACTTTCTGCGGATAGGCCCCGGTTTTTTTGACAAACGGGGAATCTTCTAAAATGACACCCACAGGGATGGGAGTTTCCATATTTTCAGGATGACGGTGCATTTGGGTTTCTTCCAGTAAAACCTTGTCCAATTCTTCGTTGGATAGCTGCTGAGCGGAAGGTGCTTCAAGCCCATCATCAGCTTCGGCTTCCTGCAATTTCAGTACCTCACCGTAATCTATGTAGTAAAGATAATCATCATATTGGGACAGTTCTTCCTCTGTAAAAACGGTGCGTAAATCCAGAAACATTTCATGATTAGAATAGTTATTGAAAATTTCTGAATCATATACCACAGCATCAAGGTCTCCTGTCTGGATGGTAGCAATTATTTTTTGAACGGTTACCGCATCATACTGCCCCATGGAACGCAATGAGAGAGAGGTGGAGGTGTCAATAAAGCAGTCATAAGTTTCCAAATCCAAATCCGCATATTCGGCAAAAGCCGTGGAAAGTTCATCAGATGGTAGTTGATAGGAGTTGAGCATCAGCCCATAAAAGATATAATCTTTTGAAGTGGAAACATCATGAATGAGCGTAATGATGGCAATGACAGCGCAGATGGCAGCCAATGTATGAATTTTGTAATAGTACCAGAAGTAGGCAAGTCTCTCTTTGAAGGACATATCTTTCGTTTTCATGTGCTGCTCTCTGATTTCATCACGGACACCTTGGTAGGTGCGGGGCTTTTTTTCTTTTTGGGCCATTGCTTTTTCCTCCGGTTTAAACTACAATAAATTGTAATTACAATTAAGATAAATTTGCATATCTAATATCATAGCCGCCTGGTAGAAATGTGTCAATTCATGAGGCGTAAAATTTTTATTAAATTGTAAGAGTCCGGCCAATCCGTAAATGATTTGTTTTTTCCAAGCGTTCTTTGGTCAATGTGTGAAAATATGACATGATCGAACGCACTCCCTAATCATATTCTCACGGTTTGTGCAGTAAATGCACAGACCTAGCTGAATCGTTACCGAACGCATACAGAATCTGAAAAATAGCATTGAAAGTTTCAATAAAATATACTATCATAAGATAAATATAAAATCAGCGGAGGAAAAGTGATACAATATGAACGAGACTTATGTGGAATGCCTTGTAAAAAAGAAAACCCCGATGTATATGGTATTTTTGAAAATCCTTTCAATGGTTCTGGCGGTTTGCTTCGTGATAGTAGGATTCGTCTTTTTGCCGGCGTTAATTATCGGTGCGGCAATCGGTGTGGGAGCATATTTCCTTTATTTAAATGCGGATCTGGAATATGAATATCTTTATGTGGACAAGGAAATCACGGTGGATAAGGTCATGGCAAAAACACGGCGTAAAAGAGTTGCGGTTTTTGATGTGGGCAAGATAGAAATATTAGCGCCCATTAAATCATGGCATCTGGATAATTATAAAAACAGGAATGATAAAGTGATAGATTACAGCTCCGGGGAAGAAAAGCAGCCGGATAAAAGATATGTGTTTTTTTACGAGGGTTCAAAAAAAGTGATATTTGAACCCAATGAGGAGATGGTTAAGGCAATACAGTTCGTGGCGCCAAGAAAGGTGTTTAAGGATTAAGTTAAAAAGTTTCCGTGTAAAGGGAGAAAGTGTTGATGCTGTGGTATTTTGCCACAGCGTTTGTCACATAAGTGACAATGCAGGCAATTTTTTAAGTCGGTAACAATAAAATGCTGACGCGCTTCGCGAGCCAGCTTATTTTTTAAAATTTCATAATAAATTACAGGAGGAGAGAAAATGGGTCAGATAATTGGCGAAGGAATTACTTTTGATGATGTGCTTTTGGTGCCCTCTTATTCGAAGGTGATTCCCAATGAAGTGGATTTGTCAACCTGGTTAACCAAAAAAATTAAGCTCCATATTCCCATGATGAGTGCAGGGATGGACACAGTTACGGAACACAGGATGGCAATTGCCATGGCCAGGCAGGGCGGAATTGGTATTATTCATAAGAACATGTCCATTGAGGCGCAGGCGGAAGAGGTAGACAAGGTGAAACGATCTGAGAACGGTGTTATTACAGATCCATTCTCTTTGTCTCCTGAGCACACGCTTGCAGATGCAGATGTACTTATGGCAAAATTCAGAATTTCCGGTGTGCCGATTACACAGGGGCGCAAGCTGGTAGGTATTATTACAAACAGAGACTTAAAATTCGAAACAGACTTCACAAAGAAAATCAAAGAATCCATGACTTCGGAAGGACTGATAACCGCCAAGGCAGGGATTACTCTTGAGGAAGCAAAACAGGTTCTTGCTAAAGCAAGAAAAGAAAAACTTCCTATCGTAGACGATGACTACAATCTTGTAGGACTGATTACCATTAAAGATATTGAAAAAACAATTAAATATCCATTAGGGGCAAAGGACAGCCAGGGCAGACTCTTATGCGGCGCCGGTGTGGGAATAACGGCAAATGTGTTAGACAGAGTGGGCGCACTAGTTGATGCTAAGGTGGATGTGATTGTCCTTGACAGCGCCCATGGCCATTCGGAAAATGTACTTCATTGTCTTAGGATGATTAAAGAAAAATATCCGGATGTGCAGGTGATTGCAGGTAATGTTGCCACTGGTGAGGGCACAAAGGACCTAATTGATGCGGGTGCGGATGCGGTTAAAGTGGGCATTGGTCCTGGTTCTATTTGTACAACCCGTGTGGTTGCAGGTATTGGCGTTCCCCAGATTACCGCAATTATGGATGCATATTCAGTTGCAAAAGAATATGGTATTCCGATTATAGCAGATGGCGGAATCAAATATTCAGGGGATATGACAAAGGCAATTGCGGCAGGCGGAAATGTCTGTATGATGGGAAGCATCTTTGCAGGTTGTGATGAAAGCCCCGGTACCTTTGAACTATATCAGGGACGTAAATATAAAGTTTACAGAGGTATGGGTTCTATTGCAGCCATGGAAAAGGGAAGTAAAGACCGTTACTTCCAGGAGAATGCAAAGAAACTGGTGCCGGAAGGTGTGGAAGGACGTGTGGCTTACAAAGGAACCGTGGAGGATACCGTATTCCAGCTGATTGGAGGTTTGCGTTCCGGTATGGGCTATTGCGGGACAAAAACAGTAGAGGAATTAAAGGAAAAGGGAAGATTTATTAAGATTTCTGCGGCTTCCCTAAAGGAAAGTCACCCTCATGACATTCATATCACAAAGGAAGCACCTAACTATAGTGTGGATGAGTAAAGGTTAATTCTCCCCGTTATTTTTTGCGGGGAGAAAACTGCATTTAATCAACTGAAAAGGGGGTGAGTCATGTGGTCAATCTAGAGCGTGCTGGGGGTATGCAGGATGTGGCGCCACTCATTCAAAGTCTGAGAGATGGCGGCGTATTAGAAAACCTGCAACGCTGTTTTAATAAAATGGTAAATGTTTTTTTATATTGTGTGGACAAAGATGGTTTCCCTCTTACGGAATTTAGTGGAAAAGAGGAAGAAGTTGCAAGAATAAAGGAACTCATTGACAGGGAGCAGCTTCAAAATATGCTGGCGCGTATTGGGGAGAGTACATTGGAGGATCAGGCAATTGAGACAACGGCTTACCCTAATCTGCGTTTGGCTGTAGCAACAGTTAGAGTGGAAGGGAAACCGGTGATCAGCTGGGTAGGGTGTGGAGTGCTTTTTGATGAGGAGGATTTAGAGGATTATGAGAATGCTCCTCTTGAGGACTTTACCAGCCTAATCAGTGAAAGACAGCTGGCAAGAACGATAGACGCCCTGCGGGATATGACTGATGCCCTGCTAAAGGAAAGGCTTTCTGTGGTCAATGCCCAGGCAGCAGACAGAAGAAGCCGGCATCTGGAAAAGGAAATGGAAGAAAAGCTTATCCGCGAGCAGATGCTGAGCCAGCTGATGCAGGTGATTCTAGAAGACAGAGAGCTTAAAGAAAATACCTTATTTAAATATTTAAAAATGATTGGAGAGTTTTTAGAGTTAAGCGTTGCAGCGCTTTACCGTACACCTGGAAATAACAACTGTATTGAAATGATATCCAAATGGTGTGCGAAGATGGTAACATGGGAAATGGAAGAAGCCGTTGACAGCCCGGATTTCTCGCTTTTACGAACAGAAAAAACACTTGTTTTGTCTTGTAAATCCATGATGGGAGCAAAGGAAAAGGAAGCAATACAGGCACTTGGATTGAAAGCGCTTATTTTAATTCCGGTAGAAACGGGTGCTTTGGGAAATATGTATGCCTGCTTTGGTGTGAAAGAGAAAGATAGGGTATGGGAGCTTTCGGAAATCAGATTTTTAAGTGATGCTGTTAAAATACTTCAGTATAGTATGGCAGGACGTGCCCGCAATGATTTATTGGAAGCAAAATTGGAAAGAATACTGGAGCATTTAGGAGCCGCCTTATGTGTGAGAAGTTTAAAAACGGGCGATATTTTATATGCAAACAGCCAAATGCGCAGTCTGTTTGAAAAAGAGCCGGGCACACTGGACGAAAGAGATGTAAACGGTCTTCTTGGCCTGGCAGCGCAGGCAGAGGGAAACAGAGAGCTTTATTATGCGCAGAAGAAACGCTGGTATGATTTGCATAATGAGGAAATAGAATGGATGGATGGGAGCCCTGCCTCTTTAAGTACTTTGCGGGACTGTACAGGCAGGAAAAGGAATGCAAGGAAGAAGACAACTTAACATTTGAATACCATAACATATTTTATTTATAAAACATGCTTTATAAACTACAGGTGATGTGATATGATATACAAGTTATGGCTTTTGAGATAAATTTACTATCTACTTATGTAACAAATTTGTGCTTACGCCCAAATTTGTGAGTTGATAGCAGGAGTGGGAACTTATTATGAAAATGAGTCAATATGATAGCAATGTAAAGAATGAATGTGAAAAGGAACAGGTAACGATGAATGTAAATGGCAGTGCAAAAACCGCAGCGTGCAGCGGCAGCGAGGAAGAAAAAACAGTAGTTTCCAGAAATTTTATAGAGCAGATGATTGATAAAGATCTGGCGGAGGGCGTATATGATCATGTGCATACCAGATTTCCGCCGGAGCCTAACGGGTATCTCCATATCGGACATGCCAAGAGTATCCTTTTAAACTATGGATTGGCGAAGGCTTATAACGGTCAGTTTAATATGCGTTTTGATGATACCAATCCTACCAAAGAAAAAACAGAGTTTGTGGAATCTATTTTGGAAGATATCAAATGGCTTGGGGCTGACTGGGAGGACAGGCTTTTCTTCGCATCCGATTATTTTGATCAGATGTATGAAGGAGCGGTTAAGCTGATCCAGAAGGGGAAAGCTTATGTGTCAGATCTAAGTGCAGAAGAAATGAGGGAATATCGGGGAACGCTGACGGAACCAGGGAAAAATGATCCCAACCGTGACAGGAGCGTTGAGGAGAATTTGACCCTTTTTGAAAAGATGAAAAATGGTGAATTTAAGGATGGGGAGAAGACGCTTCGGGCGAAGATTGATATGGCATCTCCCAACATTAACATGCGTGATCCGGTCATCTATCGTGTGGCCCATATGAGCCATCACAATACGGGAGATAAATGGTGCATTTATCCTATGTATGATTTTGCCCATCCCATAGAGGATGCGATAGAGGGTATTACTCATTCTATCTGTACGCTGGAGTTTGAGGATCATAGGCCCTTGTATGATTGGGTGGTAAGGGAACTTGCGTATGAGGTTCCGCCCAGGCAGATTGAGTTTGCAAAGATGTATCTGACCAATGTGGTGACAGGAAAAAGATATATCAAGAAGCTGGTAGAGGAGGGGATAGTGGACGGCTGGGATGACCCCAGGCTTGTTTCCATAGCGGCTCTGCGCAGAAGGGGCTTTACACCGGAATCTATTAAAATGTTTGTGGATCTTTGCGGTGTGTCAAAGAGTAATTCCTCTGCGGATTATGCAATGCTGGAGTACTGCATCAGGGAGGATCTGAAATTGAAGCGTCCCCGCATGATGGCGGTGTTAGATCCCATTAAGCTGATTATTGACAATTATCCCGAGGATAAATGCGAGATGCTTGCGGTTGCCAATAATCTTGAAAATGAAAGTATGGGCACAAGGCAGGTTCCATTTGGAAGGGAGCTTTATATTGACAGGGAAGACTTTATGGAGGAGCCTCCTAAAAAGTATTTCCGACTTTTCCCGGGAAATGAAGTGCGGCTTATGAATGCCTATTTCGTAACCTGTACAGGCTGTGTGAAGGACGAAAACGGCAAGGTAGTTGAGGTGCATTGCACGTATGACCCAAAGACAAAGTGCGGCAGTGGCTTTACCGGACGGAAAGTAAAAGGAACCATTCACTGGGTTCCGGCAAAGGAAGCTGTTAAAGCGGAAGTAAGGCTTTATGAAAATATTATTGATGAGGAAAAAGGCGTTTACAATGAGGACGGAAGTCTGAATTTAAATCTCAATTCTCTTACCGTAAGAAAGGACTGCTGTTTAGAGCCTGCGCTTAAGGATGCAAAGCCTTATGATAGTTTCCAGTTTGTTCGTCAGGGATATTTCTGTGTGGACGCAAAGGATTCAAAAAAGGATAACCTTGTATTTAACAGGATTGTATCTCTAAAAAGCTCTTATGTACTGCCCAAAAACTAGGAGGATGAGGAATGCTTGGACTGCTGCAGGGCCTTGGAAAATTTGGCTTAAGTGAGTTGGAAAATCTGAATGTATATGAAGATGAAAAGAAGACGACAGCCCAGGATAAAGACATAAAAGAAGCTCCGCATATGATACAGGAGGAGGATTATCTTTTTGACAAGACCTATGAGTGTCCTGTTTGTTACCAGAAGATTAAGGCCAGGACGGTGCGGACAGGCCGGGCAAAGCTGGTGCGTACGGATATTTATCTGCGGCCTGTCTATGAGAATATTGAGCCATTAAAATATGAAGTAATCAGCTGCCCGTGCTGTGGCTATTCGGTTCACAGCCGCTATTTTGGCGGGCTTACCGGGTTACAGATTAAGGCAATTAGAGATACGATTTCTATGTCTTTTAGTTCGCCTACAGATGAAAAGCTGACATATACCTATGAGGAAGCGCTTGGGCGGTATAAGCTTAGCCTTGCATGTGCCATTGTGCGGCGTGCCAAAGCCAGCGAAAAAGCCTATATCTGTCTGAAAGCGGGATGGCTTTTGATGAGCATGGAAGATGCCCTGAAGGCAAAGGCGGCATCGGAGGCAGAAAACCAGGAATGTCAACAGAAGTTAAAAGAGATCCGGGCGGAACAAAATGAATTTCTTAAAAATGCATTGGACGGTTTCCTTGCGGCAAGGCAGACAGAAGGGCCGCTTGCAGGGCTGGATGAATCCACGGTAGAATATATAACAGCGGTGCTTGCCGTGAGGTTTGGGCAGTATGAAACCGCCTCCCGGATTCTTTCCGGCATTTTGACAGCTCCCTCAACAAGCAGCCGCATGAAGGATAAAGCCGTAGAGCTTAAGCAAATATTAATAGCCAGAGTGAAAGAAAAAAATGAACAAAAGAAGTAATGGCATGATACGGGGGTTGGCAGGAATGAGGAATTACTGTGAAAAATAAATTTTTCACAGTCAAATTTGTGCTGACGCCCAAATTGGCAGGTGTTGGCAGCATGGAGGATTGTATGAACGATTTGACAATACAGCTGACAGATCGAGGGGATAAATGTCTTTATCAGCAGATTTATGAATATATAAGGAATGAGATAAGAAGGGGGGAGCTTTTAGAAGGTGAAAAGCTCCCTTCAACCCGTTCTTTGGCGGAATATCTGCAGGTTGCCAGGAGCACGGTGGATTTTGCCTATGGTCAGCTTGTGGCGGAAGGGTATGTGGAAGCCTGCCCATACAAAGGATATTTTGTGAGTCATGTGGAGGAGCTTTTCCATTTTTCGGATAACGCCTTATTGGAAGAAAATATGAGCGCCAAAACAGGGAAAGCAGAGCAGGGAAGGATAGAGAATAAAAAGACGGTTGAAGATAATCTTTTGTATGATTTTTCCCCTCATGCGGTGAGCCTTAAGGACTTTCCCTATGCCACATGGAAAAAAATCACCAAAAATATTCTGGTAGATGCCAACAGCGAGATGTTTGCCTTAGGAGATGCCCAGGGCGATTTACGGCTTCGGGAAACCATCAGCAGATACCTCCATTCTTCCAGAGGCGTGAATTGCAGCCCGGAGCAGATTATTGTGGGGGCCGGAACAGATTATCTTTTTATGCTATTGGAAAAGATTTTAGGACGGCATGTGCCTATCGCCATGGAAAATCCAACCTATAAGCGTGCCTATAAGGTTTTTCAGTCTTTTGCCTATGAAATAAAAGCAGTTCCCATGGACAGCAGTGGGATGGACGTAAAAAAATTAAGGGAAACGAATGCGAGAGTCGCTTATGTAATGCCTTCCCATCAGTATCCTACGGGGGTAGTGATGCCCATAGGAAGAAGGCATGAACTGCTGAAATGGGCCAAGGAAGAAAAGCACAGATATTTGATAGAAGATGATTATGACAGCGAATTTAGGTACAGGGGAAAGCCTGTGCCATCCCTGCAGGCTTCGGACAGAGATGGAAGGGTGATTTATATGGGGACCTTTTCAAAATCCATTGCACCTGCGATTCGTGTGGGTTATATGGTGCTGCCGCCTAAGCTTTTGCAGACATATAAAGAAAATTGTGGGTTTTATGCATCCACAGTATCCCGCATCGATCAGCGCATCTTAGATGAGTTTATCAGAGACGGATATTTTGAGCGGTATCTGAACAAAATGAGAAAGATTTACAGAGGAAGGCATGATTTTTTACTGAATCATCTTTCCCCCTTCGAGAAAGAATTTATGATTTCGGGTGAGAACGCGGGTCTACATATTTTGCTGACAAGCCGAAGTAAAATACCGGAAAGGGAGCTGATTGCGGCGGCGGCCAGGGAAGGGATAAAGCTATATGGAATAGCGGACGCATGTATGGGGCAGGATAGTATCAGAAATACTTCCTTTGAAAACACAATCCTTTTAGGATATGGGGCATTGGAGGAGCAGGAATTGAGACAGGGGCTTATGCTGCTGGAAAAGGCCTGGGCGCCTTACCTGAAAAGTCCATGAAGAAGCGAAAAACTGCTTGTAAATGAAGTATTTTCAGTAAGGGGCGGGCATTGCTGTTTTCAAAAAGAGAAGGATGTAACAAATTCGGTTTGACCGAAATGTTACATCCTATATTTTGGATAGCCTGTGTATGGGTTTGGCAAAAAACACCCTATATTGCAATGTTTAGGCTTTCTATATTATTAGGGAGTGTCGTCAAAAAAATCTTCCACCTGTCCATTGGCCGTTTCCTTAATGACAGATTCTTTCATTGGATCCTGTGTAGAAACAGTTGGCTGAACCTTGGAATCTTCTATAGAGGAGTCCGGATCAGGAATGGCATCTACGACTGCTTCCGCAAGTCTCTCCCCAGGATTTACCATGGGCTGTTCCTCTAAAATTTGCTTTGAAGCATCTTCCTCTGAAACAGACTGCTCATTGGCTTCTTCCTGTGAAACAGGCTGTTCGTTAGCAGCTTCATCAGAAGCAACACGTTCTTTATTTAATGCTGTCAGGTCTGTGAAATTACTCTCACTCATTGCCTGATTTTCTTTTACTGATTTTACGGTGTCCTTAACCTGCTGAACAGAGTCAACAATAACCTCTTTGGCCTTATGAAAAGCCTCCTGGGCGATGGCCTCTGCTTTGTCCAGATTTAGGGATACATAGGTACGTTCCTTTACAGGGGGTACCTCCTCATCAAGATCCTCGCTGAAATCGTCAAAGTCATCATCAACATCCTCGTCAGCAGACGAGGAAGAAACTTGTTCTTTCTTCTGCAAGTAGTAGTATGTGCCGTAAGCAGCAGCACTGGCTACGGCGGAGAAAAGTAAAAATTTACCAAATTTTTTGGACATGAGGGTACTCCTTTCGGTTGTCTTCATAATATAATATCTTAATACTATTCTGCAAAAATGAAAAGAGAATATGTGTAAAAAAACTATAAATTTTATGGAAAGTAATAGGAAAGCTGCCTGAAAAACAGAAATAAAAATCGGTATGCAACTACCAGTTGACAAATTGAAACAGATAAGCGGTGGCAATGCAACCAAGGTTTCTGCTAATATTTTAGATAACATAGATAATTTTAACAATTCAGACTATCTGAATTGCGATAGCCAATGAAAAAATAAGGAGGTTTTGGTTCATGCGCATTGGAGAGAGAATACATAACTTAAGGAAAGCCAAGGGCGTATCACAGGAACAATTGGCAGATATGGCAGGAGTTTCCAGACAGGCGGTTTCCAAGTGGGAGAGTGAGCAGAGCATTCCGGATATTGAAAAGATTATTTTGCTAAGTGATTATTTTGAAGTTACCACTGATTATTTGCTGAAAGGGACTGAACCTGTAGAAAAAGCTGCAGAAGAAATGAAAGAAGTAAAAGAAGCAGAACCTAAATTAGATGCAAAACTGTTTTCTACAGCGGGAACGATTTTAAATGCGACAGGATTGGTTTTAGCGATTACGATTTGGATTGAAAGGTGTATGGCTTACACGGCAGGCGTGGGGATTATGATTATGTTTGGCGGAACAGGGGTGTTTCTGACAGGACAAATTTTAGACACAAAAGATAAGGGAAAAGCAAAATATCTTTTCATTTTATGGAATGTATGGATTTTGCCTTTTATTCCCCTGGCTTGTTGTTTTAATATTGTAGATGGGTTATTGGGCGGATATTTTGGATTGATTGCACCGGTTCCTATGCTGGGAAATTCATTTTTTACATTTACATGTTACTGGATTATGTATATAGCTATGTGCATTACAGCAGATTTTGTTGTCATAAGAAAGAAGATTTGAGGGCCATGGCTGTAAGAAAAACAGTAATTGGGAAACAGCCAAAAAAGGTGTAAAAGGCTGTACAAGATATGGTAGATGAAAAAAAAGCGCATACTAGTTTCTCTGAAACGATTGAAGGAAAACGGGAAATATGTTATATTTTGTATATTCAATTTCGACTCGTAAAGTCAACAGAACTGCCGTGCTGTTTTGTATACAACATGGGGACAGGCGGGCCTGTGGAAAAGATACCTTCATATGGAGAAGCTTATGAATGAAAAATTTTTTGATTTAAAAAAGGAAAAGCAGGACAGAATGGTAAACGCAGCTCTTAAGGTGTTTGCAATACATGGTTACGGTCATGCCAGCACGGATGACATAGTAAAGGAAGCAGGCATCAGCAAGGGGCTGCTTTTTCATTATTTTATCAGTAAGTTAGGGCTGTATTCTTTTATTTACGATTATAGTGTCAAATATGTGAAACTGGAGCTTTTTACAGGTGTGTCGAAGGAGGAAACCGATTATTTTAAGCTCCTTGAACAGATTAAGCAATCTCAGCTTCAGGTAATGAAAAATTATCCTTACATGATGCAGTTTATCAATAAGAGCCGGGAAGAAAATGTCAGTGAGGCCCTTATAGAGACAGAGGATAAGAGAGGAGTTCTCTCGGAACGGTATGCGGAGATTATGAGCAGGGCGGATCTTTCCAAATTTAAGCCGGAGACGGATGTGGGGAAACTGACGAAGGTGATAGAGTATACGGTGGATGGACTGATGGCGGAGCATTTCCTGAACGGTTCCTTCCAACCGGAAATTTATCATGAGGAAATGATACAGTATCTGGACATGCTCAGAAAGCTCAGCTATCAGGAATCGGTTTGATGGCGGTTGTAGTTTAGGCCACAGGGGTCGGAGATTTTTTACAGTAAGCTGGACGTTGGACAGACGTTGGATTTACATCATTTTTGAAGGAATGGGGGAAGGGATATGAAGGAAAAGCTTTATACGATACCGCTAAACGATGCGGTGAATGCAGGGGATGAGTGCCCTTTTTGCAACATAGAAAGGGCGGTGGAGCAGGATCTTCTGGACTTTGTACTTGGCTCGGGAGCTTCTTATATGGAAAGTGATGTGAGGGAAGCTACGGACAAGGCAGGGTTTTGCAGGGCGCATTTTAAGAAAATGTTTGATTATGGCAATACCCTTGGAAACGGCTGGATTTTAAAAACCCATTATATGGAAGTCAACAGGCAGATGAAGGAACAGTTCAAAAAATTCGTGCCCTCCAAGTCGTCCTTTATGGGTAAGCTTAAGAAAAGTGAGGCAGGAGAAAATTCTATTGGCATGTGGGTGCGGGAAAAAGAAAAATCCTGCTATATTTGTAATCAGTTTGCGCAGACTTATGACCGGTATATGGACACGTTCTTTCATATGTATAAAAAGGACGAGGATTTTAAAAAGAGGATTCTTGGCGGTAAGGGCTTTTGCCTGCATCATTTTGGGGATTTGTGCGAATATGGGGAAAGCCGTTTAAATGAGAAAGAAAAGAAGGAATTTTACCCGGCAATGTTCGAACTTATGGAAAAGAACATGGATCGGATTTGGGAGGATGTAAGCTGGCTGGTGGAGAAGTTTGATTATAAAAACCAGGATGCGGACTGGAAAAATTCGAAAGATGCGGTTCAGAGAGGAATGCAGAAATTAAAAGGCGGGTATCCGGCAGATCCTGTCTACAAAATGAACAAATAAGGGGCACATAAGCGTGCCCCTTATCCCAGTATTCCGGTGATTTGTCCAATCCAGTATAACAGGCCCAGTACCCAGCTTGTGAAGATACCATACAAAATTACAGGTCCGGCAATGGTGAAAATTTTACATCCAATTCCAAACACCTGTCCTTCTTTCTTAAATTCCACCGCAGGAGCAGCTACGGAATTGGCAAATCCGGTGATGGGTACTAATGCGCCGGCACCGCCGAATTTTACAATGGATGGATAAATGTTAAAGCCGGTGAAAAGAACGCTGAGCAGGATTAAAATAAGGGAGCAGAAGCTGCCCGATGTATCTTTATCCATTCCCATTTGACTGCCTGCAAAATTTAAGAGAAGCTGGCCAATGACACAAATGATGCCGCCTGTGATAAAAGCTTTTAACATCTGTAAGTACAGATTATGTGTGGGAGTTATCATTTTCACATATTCTTCATAATCTTTTTCAAGGTTTTTTTGTTCTTCACTTTTCTGTTCGCTCATATTTAGAACCATGCTCCTTTCTCAATGTGCGAATTTGTGCGTTCTAGCACAAATTTGCGGTTGAAAGAATGCAATTCTTTCAACCTTTATACCTTCCTGATAGTTGTGCTGGTTTGAAATTTCCGTACACATACAATTTACGGACTGTCGGCAAAAATGGAGGATTGGTATCAGTTTGTGTATTTGATAAAAATTTATACATACTAAAATAATCTGATAAAACATCCTTGTAGAATGAAAATAGGAATGCTAAAATGGATAACGAGAGTCAAATGATAAATACAGAGGTATGTTATGGTCAGTTTTTCAAGCCTTGAATTTTTATTCCGATTTTTACCGGTTTTTTTAATGATATATTTTGTAGTGCCCAATAAGCTTAAGGACATAGTGCTGCTGATTGGGAGCATTATTTTTTATGCGGTTGGAGAGCCTGTTTTTATTTTGGCGCTGGCGGCAGCTACTTTGATGAACTATTGGATGGGAACGAAGATGTGGAAGCTTAACGAAGGCTTCCAATTAAGTGATTGGCAGAAAAAGAGACGAAAAAGGTGTATGATAGAAGCGGTTGTTCTGGATGTGGCAATTCTTGCGGCATTTAAAGGGCTTGCAATTTTTGTGGATAACAGATTGCTTCCGATGGGCCTGAGCTTTTACATCTTTAAAATGATATCTTATCAGGTGGACACCCTTCGCAGAGAGATTTGGAGTAAACCTAAGTTTCAGCAGGCAGCGCTGTATTTTACCATGTTTCCCCAGGTGGTATCAGGCCCGATTATGAGGTATAATGAAGGCGGATTTGATGGGAAAAGAGAGTATGGCCTGCAGCAGTTTGAGGAAGGCTTTAAATTATTTGTAATTGGGCTTGGCATGAAGGTGCTTCTGGCGGATCGGCTGGCGATTTTGTGGAACGATTTGCAGATGATTGGATTTCAAAGTATTTCCACGCCGCTTGCATGGTTTGGCGCCTTCGGATATTCCTTGCGTTTGTATTTTGACTTCTGGGGGTATTCTTTGATGGCATCAGGCCTTATGGTGATGCTGGGTTTTGACTTTATAGAGAACTTTGACCATCCTTACGCGTCCAGGAGTATCTCGGAATTTTATAGAAGATGGCATATGACCCTTGGAAACTGGTTCCGGGACTATGTATACATTCCGCTTGGAGGGAGCAGGTGCAGAAAGGGCAGGCTGATTTTTAACCTTGCCATTGTGTGGCTCCTGACCGGGATTTGGCATGGGAATGGTCTGAACTATGTGATTTGGGGCGCGGTGCTTGGACTTTTGATTATTTTGGAAAAGCTGTTTTATGGAAAGATCTTAAACAAAGTACCTGTTTTGGGGAATATTTATCTGTTGGCGGTTATCCCTCTTACCTGGGTTATATTTGCCATAACGGATTTACAGCAGCTGGGAATTTATTTCGGGCGTCTTTTTCCTCTTACAGGTGGGGCGGGAATTGCTGTTAACCAGCAGGATATCATCAAATATTCGCAAAATTATAGTGTTTATTTTATCGCGGGAATTTTATTATGTATTCCGGCAGTATCTGAATTTTACAAAAAACATAGAAATCATCCTGTGATTATCATGGCGCTGGTGTTTATCTTCTGGCTTTCCATTTACTTTTTGTCCTCTAGTGCAGGAAACCCGTTTATGTACCTGAATTTTTAGACAGTAGAAGTGAATCGGAACTTTACAAAAACAAAGGAAAAATATTAACCTGCAAAGAACATTGTGTAAGATTAAAACTGTCCAGTGTTTGCAGGGGGAGTGGAGTAGCAAATGAAATTGATAAAAAAATGTCCGGTTTTTGTGCTTTTGTTAAGCACAGGACTGCTTTTTACTTTGATAGCCCTTGGGGGTAAAAATACCATATATGCAAGTCAGGAATATGACCCAATCACCACGCCGCTTTTGTCGGTGATGTTTACCGCGGCCAATGATGAGATTTATCCATGGCAAATGTTCCTCAATCAAAATACACCGGTTATGGCACAGGGGCCGGATACCGATAAGATGAATCCGGAGGAAACAGACTCTGATGGACAGGGTGAGATCCAGGAAAATACAAGTTCCGGTGATGCAGACGGAATTGGAGAGGAGAGCGAAACCGAAGCTGGTGAAGCCTCGGATGCTTTGGATGAAGGTGAGAAACCGGAAGAAAAGGCGCAGGAAAACACAGCCAATATGGGGCTGGGCGCCGGAGCCGTAGGGGCGGATGCTCTGCGCAGTGCGTCTGAGTCTTTAAAAGAGGAAGCAAGCTTTGAACGCCTGCCGCCGCTTCGGGAAAGTACCCATGAGGAGTATATCAACCATGTTTCCGCTGATATATATGGAGATGCAGGCGTTATCAGGGCGGCATCTTACCCATTTGGGACAGTGGATGACAGCTACTTTGATGATGCGTTGTTTATCGGGGATTCCCGGTTAGTGGGATTAAAAGAGTATACGGATTTGTCAGAGCACGCGGATTTTTGCTGTGAGACGTCTCTGACCATTTATAAGGCGTTGGAGGAAAAATTCAGCGACATAGGTACCGTGCCAGAGGCCTTGGAAAATAAGGATTACACGAAGATTTATATGATGCTGGGCATCAATGAACTTGGCAGAGGGACAACGGAAGACTTTATGGCCAAGTATACGGAGGTGGTTGATACGCTCCGTGAGCTGGAACCGGATGCAAAAATAATCATTATGGGAATTATGCATGTATCGGGGCAGAAAAGCAGTTCGGATGCTATCTTTAACAACGGCAATATCAATGCGAGAAATAATGCCATTGCTACCCTGGCGGACAATAAAAATATTTTTTATATAGATGTAAACGAGGTGGTTTGTGATGAAGAAGGGAACCTGAATGAGGAGTATACCTTTGACCAGATTCATCTTTTGGGCGCACGCAATGATTTGGTGAAGCAGTTTTTGCTGGAGCATGGGGTGACGGAGTAATTGGTATAAATTGATAAGCCAGGAGCGGTTGATGAAAGGTAATTAATGAAGAAAAGGGTATGTGCTGCTGGTGGCTTTATGATCTTAAAAAGGATGTAGGCGGACAGGATGTAATTTGGCATTTGTGTCAGCAATGGCAGGCAGCATAAGGAAATGGAAAAGGATTCAAAACATACGGTGCTTTTGGCAAAGCGGAAAGCAAGTGTAAGACTGCCGATTCTTCAAGTGAAAAGGGATTTACTGAAAAATATATTGAACAAAAAAGTCTGTTTCCGCTACGCGGGAAAAGAGATAGAATTCGCATATGATGTAAAAATTTCCACAGAAAGAACAAATGATGGGTATTATTATCATTTTGTATGTAATCATGCTCTTTGTTAGAGACTTCTGTGTTGGATAGAATACCAGATATTTTTATAAAAACAGATGAAAGAGATTCTAAGTGGCTGTTAAAAAAAGAAGGAGGAAAGAATTATGGAAGAGACAATGAAAGATTACGAAAAGGAGTTGGAGGCATCCTTTCGAAAAATCAACGAAGGGGACGTGATTCAGGGAACGGTAATTGATGTAAGCGAGGAAGAAGTGACGTTGGACTTAAAGTACTATACCCAGGGAATCATCAAAGCCGCGGATATGAGCGATGACCCCGGATTCTCCCTGAAAGAGGATGTAAAGGTGGGAGATGTGGTGGAAGCCACAGTTGTACGTATGGACGATGGTCAGGGCAACATTCTCCTTTCCAGGAAAGAAGCAAACGCAGTGCTGGCATGGGATGTATTAAAGCAGTACATGGAAGATAAGAAAAGTTTGGAAGTACAGGTGGGCCAGGTGGTCAAAGCCGGCGTAATAGCCTACGTGGAAGGCATCAGGGGATTTATCCCGGCTTCTCAGCTGTCCCTTTCTTATGTGGAGGATTTGGAGCCTTATCAGGGAAAGAAATTAACAGTACGGGTTATGACCGTTGACCAGGAAAAACAAAAGCTGGTTCTCTCCGCCAAAGAAGTTTTAAGGGAGCAGGAGAAGGAAGAGCATGACCACAAGGTAGCGATGCTGGTACCTGGCACCATTTTAGAGGGAACAGTGGAAAGCCTGCATACTTACGGAGCTTTTGTGGATTTAACAGACGGCTTAAGCGGCCTGGTCCACATTTCACAGATTAGCCAAAAGCGAATCAAAAAGCCCTCAGAGGTACTGAAAGTGGGCGATAAAGTTAAAGTAAAAGTTTTAAACACCCGCGATGGGAAAATCTCCTTAAGCATAAAGGCAGCCCAGGAAGGCCAGGCGGCGGAGGAGATTGAAAAGACAGATGTAGGAAGTTATAGTTCCGGAGAAAGCTTAGGAACCAGCCTGGGAGATTTATTTGCAAAGCTGGACATCCATGTTTAAGCCGGACAGGGCAGCAGGTGGAACGGGCAGGAAGACCGGAAAGGAGATAAAAAGCTGGTCTTCCTTTCAAAAGACAGCCTATCTGCTGCTGCCGCTTCTAATTTACTTTGTGGCGCATGATGCAGCCCAATTTCTCTTATGGGCAGTTATGGAGCTGATTCTCTCATCTGGCAGCCAAAGTATCAGGGCGTTTTGCAGCAGCTATGCCGATACCCTGCAAGGGGCCGTTAACGGCCTTGCCATCTTAATCGGAGCGGCTTTTGTCTATAGGACGGCTCGAAACGAGATAAAGGCCCAGGTGTATGAGAAAAGAACCGTGACCGCCTACTGTTTCTTAGCGGCGCTTGCCTTCTGTGCATCTGTGGGAATCAACATTTTATTTGCCCGGACAGGCTTCTCGGAACGCTCCCAGACATATGACAGGGTACATGAGATGCAATACGGAGTGGAATTTGCAGCAGGACTCATTCTGTACGGAATCATTTCCCCACTGGCAGAAGAAACAATATTCCGTGGGATCCTCTATAACAGGATGAAGCAGTGTTTTAACTATCCAATCGCCCTGCTCCTATCCTCCCTGTTCTTCGGCCTTTACCATGGAAATCTGGTACAAGCGCTCTATGGCACTCTGCTGGGCCTTTTCATTGCGTACACATATGAAAAATACCACAACTTTGCAGCGCCCGTCCTATTCCATGCCGTAGCCAACATTAGCATTTTTACCCTAACCTACTATAATTGGCTTAAGGATATGAGCTGGGAAGTGAGTATTTGGGTCATGCTGGCCTTACTGGCAGTGGCCGGAATTAGTCTGTGGCGGATAAAGAAAGAATAAAATAGTCATATTTTTATGAGATTATTTTGAATATAAAGAATAAAGTCTGACTAATATAGATGAAAGTTTAAATTAACAGATTATCTGACAATTCCATAAAAAGTTTATATTTACAACATGAAAAAATGGGTGTATATTATAACTCGTGAATCGCAATGGGGCGAAAAAAGAGCCTTATTGCGATTTTTTTATGGTTAAAATTCACTGCTATTTTGTTTGCTGCATTCAGAAGAAGATTTGGCTGTGGATCATGTATCGCGCATTGTTTGCCGTGCAGCGATGCATGCAATTATATGGAAACAAAACCATAAAAGGAAGGAGAGTCATTATGTTTGAAGCAAAAAGTACTGCCCCCAAAGCCCCCCTGCACCGCCCCGAGTTTGAACACGACAATTGCGGAATCGGCGCCTGTGTTAACATCAAGGGAATCAAAAGCAGAGAAACCGTGGAGAATGCTCTTAAAATTGTGGAGAATTTAGAGCACCGCGCCGGTAAGGACGCGGAAGGAAAAACAGGTGACGGCGTGGGCATTTTAACACAAATCCCTCATAAATTTTTCAAAAAAGTAACCAAACCTCTTAATATAGCAATCGGCGAGGAACGGGAATACGGCGTGGGTATGTTCTTCTTCCCTCAGGATGAACTGCAGAAAAACCAGGCAAGAAAAATGTTTGAAATTATTGTGGAAAAGGAAGGCCTTACCTTCTTAGGCTGGCGGGAGGTGCCCACCGATCCTTCCGTATTGGGGCACAAGGCGGTTGAGTGTATGCCTCATATTATGCAGGCCTTCGTAAAGAAGCCGGCCCAGGTGGAAAAGGGAGTTGCCTTTGACCGTCTTTTGTACGTGGTAAGGCGCGTATTCGAGCAATCTTCAGACAACACCTATGTGGTATCCCTCTCCAGCAGAACAATCGTGTACAAAGGCATGTTCCTGGTAGGCCAGCTGCGCACCTTCTTTGGAGATTTGCAGGATAAGGATTATGAATCCGCCATTGCTATGGTACATTCCCGTTTTTCTACTAACACAAATCCAAGTTGGGAGCGCGCCCATCCGAATCGCTTTATCGTACATAACGGTGAGATCAATACCATCAGGGGAAATGTGGATAAGATGCTTGCCCGGGAGGAAAATATGGAGTCAGAGCATTTGCACGGACTGCTCCACAAGGTACTTCCGGTGGTAAATGCATCCGGTTCAGATTCAGCCATGCTGGACAACACACTGGAATTTTTGGTCATGAGCGGCATGGAGCTGCCTCTTGCGGTGATGATAACCATACCGGAGCCCTGGGCCAACAACAAGACCATGTCCCAGCAGAAAAAAGATTTTTATCAATATTATGCAACCATGATGGAGCCATGGGACGGGCCGGCGTCCATACTGTTTAGCGATGGGGATGTGATGGGAGCAGTGTTAGATAGAAACGGTCTGCGTCCTTCCCGTTATTTGATCACAGATGATGACCAGCTGATTCTCTCCTCAGAGGTTGGGGTTTTGGACATTGCGCCTGATAAGATTCTGGTAAAAGAAAGACTGCGCCCGGGCAAGATGCTGCTGATTGATACTGCCGGGGGAAAGGTGATAGATGATGATGAGCTAAAAGAAACCTATGCCTCCAAAGCGCCTTATGGAGAGTGGCTTGACAGCAATCTGGTCCATCTGCATGAGCTTAAAATCCCCAACGAGCGTGTACCGGAGTTTACGGATGAAGAAAGACAGCGCATGCAGAAGGCCTTTGGGTACGCTTATGAGGAGCTGAAAAACAGCATTCTTCCCATGGCAAAATGCGGCGGCGAAGCCATTGCGGCTATGGGGGTTGACACGCCCCTACCGGTGCTGAGCAAGACCTATCATCCTCTGTTTCATTATTTTAAGCAGCTGTTTGCCCAAGTGACCAATCCGCCCATTGACGCTATCAGGGAGGAGGTTGTAACCTCCACAACCATTTATGTGGGAACAGACGGGAATATTTTGGAGGAGATCCCCAAAAACTGCAATATGCTCCGTGTGAACAATCCGATTTTGACCAACACGGATCTTATGAAAATAAAAAGTATGAAAAAGGATGGCTTTAAGGTGGAGGTAATTCCTATTACCTATTATAAAAACACCAGCCTGGAGCGGGCCATTGCGAGACTGTTTGTGGAGGTGGACAGAGCCTACAGGGACGGAGCCAATATTATCATCCTTTCTGACAGAGGAGTGGATGAAAATCATGTGGCAATCCCTTCTTTGTTGGCGGTTTCCGCACTGAACCAGCATCTGGTGGTGACGAAGAAAAAGACCAGCGTGGCTCTTATTTTAGAGTCGGGAGAACCCAGGGAGGTGCATCACTTTGCAACGCTGCTTGGGTATGGCGCTTGCGCCATCAACCCTTATCTGGCTTTGGAATCCATCAAGGAACTGATTGACAATCATATGCTGGATAAAGATTATTACGCGGCGGTGGAGGATTACAACAATGCGGTTTTGCATGGTATTGTAAAGATTGCCTCTAAAATGGGGATCAGTACCATTCAGTCATATGAGGGTTCTCAGATTTTTGAGGCCATTGGCATTGATAAAGAAGTAATAGACAAGTATTTTCCTCATACGGTATGCCGTGTGGGCGGTATCACGATTAAGGATATCGAAAAGCAGGTGGACGCCCTTCACTCACAGGCCTTTGATCCTTTAGGGCTTGCAAATGACTTGACCTTAGACAGCCTTGGACACCACAAAATGAGAAGCGGAGCGGATGAACATCTTTATAATCCGGCCACCATCCACCTTTTGCAGGAGTCCACTAAGCGCGGGGACTATCAGATGTTTCAGCAGTACACGGCTCTGGTAAATGATGAAAATTCCATTAAAAATCTCCGGGGCCTTATGGATTTTAACTACCCGAAAAAGGGTGTCCCCATTGAGGAAGTGGAGAGTGTGGACCGCATTGTCACAAGATTTAAAACAGGCGCCATGTCCTACGGTTCTATTTCAAAAGAGGCCCATGAGACCATGGCGATTGCAATGAACCGTCTCCATGGACGCTCCAACTCAGGGGAAGGGGGAGAGGATTTGGACAGACTTTCCGTGGGGCCTGACGGTGTGAACAGGTGCTCGGCCATTAAGCAGGTGGCTTCAGGGCGGTTTGGGGTTACCAGCAGATATCTGGTAAGCGCAGACGAGATACAGATTAAGATGGCGCAGGGGGCAAAGCCCGGCGAGGGAGGGCATCTTCCCGGCGGTAAGGTTTATCCATGGATTGCCAAGACCAGACATTCTACACCGGGTGTGGGATTGATTTCGCCTCCGCCCCACCATGACATTTATTCTATCGAGGATTTGGCGGAGCTGATTTATGATTTGAAAAATGCAAACAAGGCCGCAAGAATCAGCGTGAAACTGGTTTCCGAGGCAGGGGTGGGCACTGTGGCGGCCGGGGTTGCCAAGGCAGGGGCCCAGGTGATTTTAGTGTCCGGCTATGACGGCGGTACAGGAGCCGCCCCCAGAAATTCCATCCATAATGCAGGACTTCCATGGGAGCTGGGGCTTTCGGAAACACACCAGACGTTGATCATGAACGGTCTTCGGAATAAAGTGAGAATTGAAACGGATGGAAAGCTGATGAGTGGCCGGGATGTTGCCATTGCGGCAATCCTGGGAGCGGAGGAATTTGGCTTCGCAACGGCACCTCTTGTGACCATGGGCTGTGTAATGATGCGGGTGTGCAATCTGGACACCTGCCCTGTAGGCGTGGCCACCCAAAATCCAAGGCTGCGCAAAAACTTTAAAGGAAAACCGGAATATGTGATGAACTTCATGCGGTTTATTGCCCAGGAACTTCGGGAGTACATGGCAAAGCTGGGCGTGCGCACGGTGGATGAGCTGGTAGGGCATACGGAACTGTTAAAAGTAAAAGAAGGCTTAAGCGAAAGTCAAAAACAGATTGACTTAAGTCTTATACTTGCCAATCCTTACGCAGGGGGCAGGGAAAAAGTAACCTTTGACCCGAAGCAGGTTTATGACTTTAAGCTGGAAACTACCATGGATGAAAAGGTGCTCTTAAAGCAGCTGCGCAAGTCCATGAATGAAGGCAGCAAACGCAGCATAGAGGTGGAGGTAAAAAATACAGACAGAGCCTTCGGAACGATTTTGGGTTCGGAAATCACGAAAAACCTGGGAGATGAGCTTGATGAGGATACTTATCATGTACTCTGCCGTGGTGCGGGAGGTCAGAGCTTTGGAGCCTTTATACCTAGAGGTCTTACCCTTGAGCTTGTAGGAGAGAGCAACGATTATTTTGGAAAAGGACTTTCCGGCGGTAAGCTGGTGGTTTATCCGCCAAGAGGGAGCCGCTTTTTGGCGGAAAACAATATTATCATAGGCAACGTTGCTTTGTATGGAGCAACCAGCGGCAAAGCCTTTATAAACGGTGTGGCCGGGGAGCGTTTCTGTGTGCGTAACTCAGGCGCCGTTGCGGTTGTGGAGGGCGTAGGCGACCATGGCTGTGAGTACATGACCGGCGGACGGGTGGTGGTGCTTGGAAGAACCGGTAAAAATTTTGCGGCAGGCATGAGCGGCGGAATCGCTTATGTGCTGGATGAGGATAACGACCTTTATATCCGCCTTAATAAGGAAATGGTATCTTCCTATGAAGTAACCTCTAAATATGATGTGATTGAACTGAAGGAAATGATTAAGGAACATGTGGCGCTGACCAATTCCGAAAAAGGGAAGATGGTGCTCAATAACTTTAAAGATTATCTGCCCAAATTTAAAAAGATTATCCCTTATGACTATGAGAAAATGCTTACGGCCATTGTACAGATGGAGGAAAAGGGACTCAGCGCGGAACAGGCGCAGATTGAAGCTTTTTATGCGGCGAAGGAGGCCAGGTGAGATTATGGGAAAGCCAACAGGATTTATGGAATATAAAAGAGAAGTATCAAAGGACGTTGCGCCTAAAGAGAGAATTAAAAATTTTAATGAATTTCATGAGCATCTTTCCATGGAAAGGCAGCAGCTTCAGGGGGCGCGGTGTATGGAATGCGGGGTTCCCTTCTGCCAGTCAGGTATGAATGTGGGCGGCATGGCCAGCGGCTGCCCGCTGCACAATCTGGTGCCTGAGTGGAACGACCTTGTATATATGGGCAATTGGAAACAGGCCTATAACCGCCTTGTAAAGACGAACAGTTTCCCTGAATTTACATCCCGGGTGTGCCCGGCCCTGTGCGAGGCGGCTTGTACCTGCGGCCTGAACGGAGAAAGCGTAGCCACAAAAGAAAATGAATATGCCATTATTGAAAATGCTTATCTGGAAGGATATGCGGACCCTAAGCCTCCTAAGGTCAGAACTGGTAAAACTGTTGCGGTGGTGGGCAGCGGCCCCAGCGGCCTTGCGGTGGCCGACCAGCTCAACAAAAGAGGCCACAGCGTCACGGTGTTTGAGCGCTCAGACAGGATTGGAGGGCTATTAATGTACGGCATTCCGAATATGAAGCTGGAAAAGCATATCGTAGAGCGCAAGGTGAAGGTGATGGAGGCGGAAGGCGTCACCTTTTTAAGCGGCGCGGATGTGGGAAAGGATGTAAAGGCTGAAAAGCTTTTGAAGGATTATGACAGAGTAGTGCTTGCCTGCGGCGCCTCCAACCCCCGTGATATAAACGCACCGGGAAGAGATGCAAAGGGGATTTATTTTGCGGTGGATTTTTTGAAGGTAAACACCAAAAGCCTTTTAGATTCAAACTTTCAGGATGGGAAATTTATCAATACAAAGGATAAAAACGTGGTGATCATAGGCGGCGGTGACACAGGAAATGACTGCGTGGGAACCAGCATCCGTCATGGCTGCAAATCCGTCACTCAGATTGAAATGATGCCGAAGGCGCCGGAGGAAAGAGCCCAGGATAATCCATGGCCCCTCTGGCCCAAGGTCTTAAAGACCGACTACGGCCAGGAGGAGGCAATTGCGGTATTTGGCCAGGACCCCAGGATTTATGAATCCACGGTGAAAGAATTTGTGAAGGATAAAAACGGAAATTTGAAGGGGGTAAAAATTGTAAAGCTCTCATGGGAGAAGGAAGATACGGGGCGGATGAGCAGTAAGGAGGTGGCCGGGTCGGAAAAGATTCTTCCGGCGGAGATCGTGCTGATTGCGGCTGGCTTTTTGGGAAGTCAGAAGTATGTGACGGACGCCTTTAAGGTGGACCTTGACCAGCGCACCAATGTAAATACGGCGCCGGGCAGGTATGAGACTTCCGTTAAGAATGTCTTTACCGCCGGGGATATGCACAGAGGCCAGTCGTTGGTGGTATGGGCGATCAGGGAAGGCCGGGAGGCGGCTAAGGCTGTGGATGA
Source organism: Parablautia muri (assembly GCF_009917485.1). Taxonomy (GTDB): domain Bacteria; phylum Bacillota; class Clostridia; order Lachnospirales; family Lachnospiraceae; genus Suilimivivens; species Suilimivivens muri. Next base: position 30,511 of record NZ_QZDT01000008.1, on the reverse strand, counting down.
GAGCTTGATGGGATATACGAATCTTATGGTACAGTAAGGGAGCGAGACGGCGATTGATTTATACGGCAATAATGCGATGTAAAATATTTCGTTGAAGATTGATGTCCCGCCTTCTGCAGAGGGTGTTGACTTTTGAAGAAGGACATCTGATATACGCTGTAAAAAGCGAAATATACATCTGATTTTCGTTGTAATTTTTGTAAATGCATGGCATAATGATATCCTTCCGCACAGCGATGACCGATTATAAAAAAGAAAAAATTTAATTAATTTACCTCTTTATGCAATTGGGGAATTGGAGAGCATATTACAAAAATAAATCATAAAACCCTGCGGTTACTTTAACAATCGCAGGGTTTTTCTTGTTAATCCGTTATTTTTCCCATATAATAGGTTTATGGAGGAAGGACTATGGGAATTTATCTAAATCCTGGAGATAAAGGCTTTTGGGAGTCGATTCACTTTGAAATTTATGTTGACAAGACAGGATTGATTGGGGATACGAATAAGTGTAATCCATACGGAGCAAAAGTTTATCTGTGTCAGCAGAGATAGTGCTTGTCGGCATATTTTCTGATAGCCGGATTTGTAGACGATGAGAAGAAGGTGGTCATACTGTGAAAAATAAATTTTTCACAGACAAATTTGTGCTGACGCCCAAATTTGCAAGAACTGGCAGCATGGGGGATTTATATGGGGGAAAAAGGGAAAATTACGATATATGACATTGCAAGAGAGACAGGCGTTTCGGCCTCCACAGTATCGCGGGTTTATAACGGACATAAAAATGTCAGCGCGAAAAAGCGGCAGGAGATAGAAGCGCTTTTAAAGAAATACAATTATGTGCCCGATGCGCTGGCTACGGGACTGCGAAAGACCTGCACGAAGACTTTGGGCGTGATAGCGGCGGATCTTAGGAATCCTTTTTTTTCCCATCTGCTGATAGAGTGCGAAAAGATTGCCAATTTAAACGGGTATACGATTTTTTCCTGTGACAGTCTGGAAGTGCAGGAGATGGAGATAGGGCATTTTAGGAGGCTGGCGAACCAGAAGGTAGACGCGGTGATTCAGATAGGAGGCAGTTCTGACCGGCAGCAGGTGAGCGAGACCTATCTTCAATGTATAAAAGATATAGCGGCCCGGATACCGATTGTCACAGCGGGTTATGCCTTTTGTGACAATTGTTACAGTGTGAGAACGGACGAGGCCAGGGCCATGCGTACCTTATTGGAATATCTGATTGATTTGGGCCATCGGGAGATTGCCTTTGTGGGAGGTCAGAAGGAAGTACGCTCCACCTACGAAAAGAGAGAGCAATACCGGGAGACCATGCTAAAACGCGGACTTCCTTTCAGAGAAGAATATGTGATGGAAGGAGGGTACGATAAAGAGAGCGGCTACCATTGTACCAGGAAACTTTTAGAGGGGAAAAGGATACCCAGCGCAATCATTATGATCAATGAAATGACGGCGGTGGGCGCCATGAAAGCGGTTCGGGAAAAAGGGCTTAAGATTCCGGAGGATATGTCTATGGTCTGCTTTGACAACACATATATTTCAGAAACCACGAAGCCTGCCCTTACAACGGTTGGGTGCCATTATGCCAAATTTGCGCAGAAGCTGATTTATACGGCGTTGGATGCCGCAGGGGTGAGAAAACCGGAATCTCTTTCCTATGTGGAGTCTGTGTTTGTAATCAGGGATTCCGCTGCTGCCCGGGAAGGATGAAAGGATTTTGGAATAACAAGCTTTGTCTGCTGTGCGCAGTACCGCAAGCAAAGCTTGCGATATGGGGAGGGTATTAGGATGAAACAGGAAATAACGATTATTGATATTGCCAGAAAAGCCGGCGTCTCAACGGCCACCGTGTCCAGGGTGCTTAATGGGACGGGGAAGGTACGGGAGAATACCCGCAGGAAGGTGGAGGCGGCAGTGCGGGAACTGGATTATCAGCCCAATATTGTGGCGAAAAATCTAAGTACCGCCCGCAGCAATGTGATAGGCGTTCTGGTATCGGATGTGCGGAATCCCTTTTATGCCAATATTTTTGTGGAATGTGAAATGTATGCCAATGAAAAGGGATTTTCGCTTCTGCTTTATAATTTCCTGGATTCGGAAAGTTTAGAGCGGCGCTGTTACGATATGCTGCTGGCCCAGCGTGTATGCGCAATTGTCCACATTGGCGGCAGTGTGGACAGAATGGATAACAATGCTGAGTTTGTGAAAAAGATAGAGGAAGTTTCAAGGAGAGTTCCGGTTGTCACTTCCGCGCAGGTGAATGGAACCCAGAGCAGGTGTGTACAGGTGAACAATGAGCGCTGCATGAGAAAGCTTATGGAATATCTTTTAGGACTGGGGCATAAAAGGATTGCGTTAGCCGGAGGGAGAGAAAATGTCCGCTCAACCTGGGAAAAGAGAAAGTGTTACCAGGAGATGTTAAAGAGGCAGGGAATTGAATATGGCAATTATTATATAGCGGAAAGCGGCGCCTACAATGAGCAGGGTGGCTATCTGGCTATGCGGGAGATTTTAAAGAAGGACCCGCTGCCTACGGCGGTGATTGCAGTGAGCGACTTAGTGGCAGTGGGCGTTGTGCATGCCATAAAGGAAAAAGGTCTGGAAATCGGCAAGGATATTTCGGTGGCAAGTTTTGACAATACATATATTGCAGAGATTATGGAACCGGAGCTGACTTCGGTGGGGAACGATTATTGTCTGCTGGGCAGACGTATTATAGATATGGTGCTTGGGATGATGGATGGAAAAGAATGTCAGGATTGGGATGAACTGCCGGTGCTGATTGAAGAAAGAGAATCCTGCAAATAATTTTGCGCAGCCTGTTGACATAGAAAGGAAAAGATATTATACTATGAAATGTAAACGATTGCAAAATGGCAACAGAAGAATAGGACAAAATATACAAAAAAATATAAAATTAATTAAAATATATGTTTATTATAGCTTAAAATAAGGGCTATAATTGTAATAAATTTGTGCCAAAAAGAGTAAACGATTTTAGAATAAGGAGATTAAGAATGTTTGAGAAGAAGAAAAATAGTTTTTTTTCTATCGGAGGGCAGGTGAATAACAGCAGTTCCCAGTCGGAAGAAACCTTAGAACGCGCAATAAGGGCTATCGGAAAATTTGAGATGAATACCATTGCGGCGCCGCTTTATTGGTATCAGATAGAACCGGAAGAAGGAATTTTTGACTTTGGACAGGTTGATCTGATTTTGAAAAAGGCCCGTGAGAATCAGCTTAAGGTGGTTTTTTTGTGGTTTGGAACCTGGAAAAATGGAGCCTCCCACTATGTGCCGGAATGGGTGAAGGCAGATAAAAAGAGGTTTATATGGGCGCAGAATGCGGTGGGAGCGCTTACCCGTATCCTTTCTCCCATGGGCAGAGAGACCATGGAGGCTGACGGCAGAGCGGTTGCAAAAGTGCTGGCATACATAAAGGAACAAAATAAGGATGATATGGTGTTGGCATTTCAGATTGAAAATGAACCGGGACTTTTGGGGACGCCGAGGGACTATGGCCGGGAGTCGGAAGAAATGTTTTGCACAGCGATCCCGGAAAATATGAAACAGTTTCTGCAAAATCTGAAAGACGGAGAACTTTTTGAGATTTGGAAAGAAAATGGTTCCCTGCTCTCATCGCCCTGGAAAGAAACCTTTGGCCTGATGGCGGAGGAGATTTTTTCGGCATATTGCTTTGCATCCTATGTGGAGAATGTGGCGGCGGCGGGGAAACAGGCCTATGAGTTGCCTTTGTATGTAAATGTGTGGGTGAGGGAGACGGGCAGCAGGATTCCGGGAATTGATTATCCTTCTGGGGGAGCAACCTCTCTGGCGCTGGATGTGTGGAAATATTTTGCGCCTCATATTGATTGTATTTGCCCGGATATTTACTTTGATGACAGAGATACTTATCAGATGGTGTGTTCCCGTTACAACAGAGCGGATAACGCCCTTTATATTCCGGAATCCCATGCAGATGAGCGGAATGCACTGCATCTATTTGAGGCGGTGGCAAAGCACGGGCTTACGGGCATCCACTGCTTTGCAATAGACAGTACCATTGACAATGAGGGGAATCTGAGACCTGAGTGTGAACAGTTCCGGCATACGGTGAAGATTCTTTCCTCCATGAAACCGCTTTTGGAAAAATACCAGGGGACCGGGAAAATTTATGCGGTGGTGCAGCAGGAGTGGATGGAATCTATGTTTTTTGACTTCGGGGATTTCTGGGGCCGTGTATATTTTCTGAACAGAATTACCGATGAACCCTACATTCACTTAGACTGCGGTCATGATGACAAAGAGCATGTACAGGTGAGGGGAAAAGGATTGATTGTCTATGCGGGAGGCGGAGAATTTTTTCTGGCAGGGGACGGTTTTAAATTAGTATTAATAAGAAAAGATAATATGGAGTTTATGACTTCATCTCTTAGAGGATTTAAATATTTAAATGCCAGAAACCAGGCGTATAAGGTGGTAGAGGAAGGGGAGTTTGATTCGGAAGGGAAGTTTGTATCCAAGAAGATTCGGTGTGGCGATGAGGCAGATATGGGATTATGGGTATATTATGATGTGGGGCTGGTGCATGCGGTGATGGAAATGGAAATTTAAACGAAGGTGTTTGAAACTTACAGGATGTATGCCGCAGAGGATAGGCGGCGGAGAGGACAGGGTTACTGCCGTATGAAAAAGAAAATGACAAAATATTTGTTTGTGATCCCGGGTTTTTGCTTCTTTGCTTTTGCTATGCTGATTCCCTTTGTGATGGGTATCAATATAGCCTTTACGAACTGGGATGGGGTTGCAACGGAGTATCGGTACATTGGGCTTAAGAACTTTGTGGATATATTTAAGGATGCAAGGATACGGACTCCTTTTTACAATACGCTGGAATTTGCACTGATTGGTACGGTGGTAAGCAATGTGGTGTCTCTTTGTCTGGCCATGCTGATCAACAGTAAATTCGGAAAATTGAAATCCGTAGCAAGGACCATCTTTTTTATTCCGGTATGCTTTAGTTCGGTACTCACCGCATTTCTATGGAAGTTTTTGTACAGAGAGTTTATATCCGATTTGTTTGGTGTTAAAAATCTGCTGGGGAATCCTTCCTGGGTGATTCCGGCGATTGTGATAATCGGTGTATGGAACGGAGCGGGGATAAATATGCTCATTTATCTGTCGGGGCTGAAAAATATTCCGATGGAGCTTTACGAAGCAGCCAGAGCGGATGGAGCAAATGTTTTCCAGCAGTTTACCCGTGTGACCCTTCCACTTCTGATGCCGGCTTTTTCCGTTTGTGTGACGCTGACTTTGACCTCATGGCTGAAAGAATTTGCAACTACCTTATCGGCTACAGGAGGAGGGCCGGGAGGGGCCTCAAGAACAGTTTCCATTTATGTGTATGAAAATCTGTATAAATATTATAAAGCCGGATATGGACAGGCGGTATCATTTTTGTTTTCCCTGTGCCTGATAGTTATAGGACTTTGTGTTTCGTCTTTTTTTAGAAAGAGGGAAGTGGAGCTTTAAAGGTTTTGGAGGTATGCAGGCCGCCTGACGCAATGCTGCTTATGTGGAAAAACGGCGCGGAAATGGAAAGTTTGGGAAATACAGATTTTTATGGATCAGTATAATATATGTCTGTACTCAAATATGGAGAGTGCCAGAGAGGGAGAGTGAATGAAAAATTTTGAAACGGGAAATTTATGCGGCACCGGAATTTGTGGACGCCAATAAGAATGGGGGAGTGTTATGAAACATAGAAAATTTACGCCGGGGGACGTGGTTGTGGTATTGCTTACGCTGGCAGCGATAGTCGTTTTTGTAATTCCGTTATATCTGGCGGTGATAACTGCCTTTAAAAGCAAGCCGGAGCTGTCCAAATCTGTGCTTGCCTGGCCGGAAGGGCTTTACCTGGAAAATTTTAAGGAGGGCATGCGAAGGAGCGATTTTTTCCATTCTCTCAGGAACAGCGTTCTGGTTACATTTCCATCGGTCATCCTGATTGTCCTGTGCGCATCCATGAGCGGATATTCGGTGGCGCGCCACGCACAGAAAACGGCGGCGCTGCGGCTGTTGGACAAGATGTATCTGGCGTCCTTGATGATACCTTTTCAGATTCTGATGATACCGGTGTACCGAATCTACAAGTCGCTGAATCTGCTCAATTCCCTTCCGGGGATGGTGCTGATGCTGACGGGAACCAGTATCGCTTACGCCTCGTTTTTGTATGTAGGGTTTGTGAAATCTATTCCCAGGGAGATAGAGGAGTCCGCTTATATGGACGGATGCAGTGAGATAAAGACCTTCTGGCTGATTACATTTCCGCTGCTTAAGCCTATCTCCGCCACGGTGGCGGCGTTGCATGTGATGTGGCTGTGGAATGATTTTAATATTTCTATCATCCTTTTGCAGAAGGAGATGGTGCGTACCATAACGGTTAAGCAGTTTTATTTCTTTGGACAATATACCGCAGAGTATGGCCTGGCCTTTGCGGCGGCCATTGTTTCCATGATACCTGTGGTCACCTGCTTTGCCTTTATGCAGAAATACATTGTCAACGGCATTGCCGCAGGAGCGGTAAAGAGCTGAGGGCGAAAAAGACCGGAATAAATACGCATGGCAGCGGTTGGGCTTTCGGCCAGACCGTTACCGAATCCGGCCATTGAGGAACTGATAAAGAATTAATCGTTACATCTGACTTGTCTAAATCTTGTTATGACGCGTTGTGGTCAATTGATGTACCCTGGTACGTCTTATTTTCTCGCTCTACATAAAAAGATTTATCCTGAGTCATACACAAATCTGATTCTTAACAGTTCCCAAGAAGGTAAACGATAAGTCAATCACTATCATTCAAACAAAAATTTTAAGGAGGGTTCATTATGAAGAAAAGTATGCTCAAAAAAATAGGGATTCTGATGAGCGCGGTTATGTGTGTTTCCTTAGCCGGCGGATGCGGGAAAAGCGCTGGAAGCAGCGAAAGCCAGGAAACAGGAAACGATCAGGAAACCAACAGTTCACAAGATGCATCGTCTGCCAACGCAGATGCGGCGGAAAATGATGAAGAAGGGTCCGCGCCGGCGGAAGGGGAGGTGACAATCACCTGGTTGAATCACTATCAGGAGGCCGGAAAACAGGCCTGGGTGGAAAAATGTAAAGAAGTGTTTGAAGAAAAATATCCAAACGTAACGCTGAATATTGAGACGGTAGGAGCTGACAGCTACACCACTATCCTGCAGACAAAGCTGGCGTCTGATGATGCGCCTGCAATTTTTGACTTGGCTTCAAATTACGATCTTTCCGTATATGATGAGGCGGGACACCTTGCAGACTTAACGGGGCAGCCCTGTCTTGAGAGAGTGGATTCCGATTTGCTGTTGGAAGGACAGATAGACGGAGTACAGAAAGGGATTCCCATTGAGATTACCGGCTATGGCGTTTTTTATAATGAGGAAGTGTTTGCGGAAAATGGTGTGGAAATTCCCACGACTTTGTCGGAAATGCAAGCAGTATGCGAGACATTATCCGCAAATGGGGTACAGCCTTTTGCAGCGCCCTTTGCAGAGCAGTGGGCATTCCGTTATTATCTGCGGGCAATCAGCGATATCACCTGTCTGATGCCGGACCATAGCTGGAATGAGAGTAAGATGGACAAAACAAGTACTTTCTCAGAGGATGAGAAGTTTCAAGAGGCAGTGGAAACCTACTTTTCTTTCCATGAATATTGGGGAGAGGATCCTTTCGGAACATCCTGGGAGGATGCACAGGCCATGGTGGCAAACAAAGAGGCGGCTATGTGTATTCATGGTTCCTGGGCAGTGGACGGCTTTCTTTCCCACAATCCTGACTGCCAGATTGGTGTGTTCCCTATGCCTGTCAGCGAAGACGCCAAAGACACAATTATGATAAAGGAGCCAGGGCAGCAGCTTGTCCTTTACAACAACGGGGATGCCGCGCAGATGGAGGCAGCCTATGATCTTTACAATACGATTTACTCAGAGGAATGTATGTCGGCGTATGCAGAGGAAGCCCATCAAATGCCTTCTGTGGTTGGCAGTTATAATATGCTCCCGGCGCTGAAAACGATTGTGGAATATCCCGCAGATTCATCTTTTATGGAGGCGGGAATTACAAGGACTATGACCAGTGAGTACGAGGATATTTTGATGGAAATTTTGATTAACCACTCAATGGGAGAGAGCTTTGACATGGATGGATTCTGCCAGGAGGCGGATGCGGCGTTTGCAGCAGTAGAATAAAACATTAAGAAACTCTAAGGCGCCAAAAAACGCCGTCTAAGAGTAACGAAATGTTTCAGAGGCTGCCCCCAATAGGGGCATTCTCCGCATAGATATATGCAGCTTCCAAGCAGTATCAGGCGGGTTGGCGTGAAATAAGCATGAAGAAACATGCAGCTTCCAAGCAGCAATAGGTTGGTTTGGGTGAAAGGAATGAAGGGTGCCGCATTGAGCAGAAAAGTCTGATGCTTAATGCGGCATTTTCAGGAAAGGAAAGCAAATGGATTGGAACGGCCATAAGACATGGAAGGATTTAAGAAAGAAAAATGGATTGGGACATGAAATTATTTTAGATGAGAAGGGGGTTTGTATTGACGGAACGTATCAGGTTTTGCTCATCTCCTCCCTTTTTTATTTTCGTATACCTGCATCAAAATGGGATGAGAGAATGAAGGAACTTAAATCTGCAGGGTACAATGGGATTGATGTTTATTTTCCCTGGAATTACCATGAAACCGCTCCGGGGGAATGGGATTTTGAGGGAAACCGGGATGTCTCGCTTTTTTTGGAAACAGCCAGGAAAAATGAATTGTGGGTGATTGCCCGTCCGGGGCCCTATATCTGTTCCGAGTGGGATGGTGGGGCGATTCCGGCATGGCACACCCTGAAGAATTTCAAAATCAGACAAAATGATGAGGCTTATCTTCGGGAATTGTCAAAGTGGTATGGAAAAATCCTGCCTTTGATTCGGAAATATCAATGGAGTGAAGAAGGACCAGTCATACTTCTTCAGATAGAAAATGAGCTGGATTATTTTTTGTGCAAAGAACCTAAAGCATATGTGGGCAAACTGGCTGAGATTGTAGAAAAAGCAGGTATAGAGGTTCCAATGATTGTCTGCTGCGGCCAGGATGATATTGAAAAAAGCGGCGGTCAGGCGCCGGGAATCAAAACGGCTTTTAATATTTACGCAGAAAGTGACAGCAGGGGGTTAGAGGAGCGGATGCTGCGTTTGTTTGAGAAGATGCAAAGGTGCTGTCAGCCTCTTTTGGTAACGGAGACAAACCGGGAGCATTCCTGGTTAAAGCGTCTGTTAGGATGCGGCGCTAAGATGTTGTCACCCTATAACCAGACGGCGGGAACCACAATGGACTATTACAATGCAATGACCAACTGGGGAGAGGAAGATGCTCCTCTTGCGCTATTGGCAAGCGATTATGATTTTCATTCTATGATTGGGTCTGACGGAACCCTGCGGAAGGAAGAATATGTACAGGCCCGTCTTTTATCAGGATTTATTTACAGCATGGGGGAAGGGTTGGCCTGTGGGATTCCTGTCAGAGATCAGGGGGAGAATGGAAGGATGGAAAAGGAATTAGGGGAAGAAGCCGCTTACAGGCAGGTTCTTTGGGCAAAGCATATGCTTCGGACCGCCCAGGGAGATTTTTGTCAGGTTACCAATGTAAGCCCTGTTGTCCGGATAAGGGAAATGCTGATGGAAGGAGCTTCTTTTCGTCTGCATTTGCCTCCTCTTTATACGGCGCTTTTGCCAGTAAATCTGAGATTGTCGGAGAGTTGCAGGATTGAATGGGCAAACTGTGAGGTTGGCTGGATTCATCAGGAAAAGGAAACCAGGCAGGCCGCCCTTTATGGCTATGGAACATTGCAGATGAAGGTGTGGCTTCAGGATGGAAGTGTTATGATTGAAAGACAAATCAGGGAAAAAGAGGTTGGAAGATTTGTGCTGGGGGAATGGGAATTTTTCTATGGGGAGCCGGAACAGATTGCCAGAGGAGCGATACCTGGGCTCAGCGCCTGGTGCCTGGAGGAAATGAACCGGTATCAGGAAGAAGAAGTGGAAAAAGCGATGGTCATCCCCTGGAGGTGTGAGGGAGACTGCCGGGAAAATGCAGTGAAGGAGATGGAAAAGCAGGGCCAATATCGGGGCCGCGGCAGCTATGAGTTTGAACTGGAGACTATGCAAAAATTGCAGATATCCGGGCTTACGGATATTGTCACGGTTTTTCATGAGGGACGTTTCTGGCGGTGCTTTTATGGAGATGGGCGGGAACAGATTTTAACCCTGCCCAAAGGAAAATGGGAGTTTTGGACGGAGATATGGGGACACTGCAACTTTGAGGATATCCGGGTAGAGTCTTTGCGCCTAGGCTCTCTAAAAGGAATACGCAGAATCTGCCATATTGTCCGGGAAGAAGATATAAGTGAGAACTGGGAATATGGGGAGGAGAGGGATAGATACCGGCTTTTGACGGATATTGACAAGTATAATATTCCATGCTCGCCGGTAGTGGGATTTTACCGCAAGAAGCTTCGTCTGCGGAAGGACTGCAATCAATTTTCCCTGCTTTTTTCCAAGGCAAAGTGCAGGGTAGAAGTTTGGGTCAATGGCTGTGATATTGGAAAGGTAAGGGATAGCAATCCGTGCATGGACATTACGCCCTGGGTAGATGCAGGCGGAGAATGTGTGATTGAGCTGAAGGTCTGTAGGCGGAATTATGCGGAGCCTGTAGGGGAAATCACCTTAAACAGCGGCCGGAAAATGAATCGGTGCAAATACCGGGACATCACCTTTAGGGGGATGGAGGGCCTCTTTTTACAGGCAGATGCGGACATGGAACGGTTAGGAGAAAAAGACGGAATGCCAACAGACAGTTTTGATACAGAGAGCGGCCGGGGGGTAAGAACAAAGGAGGCGAGGGAGGAGACGTTTCCCTTGTATATATCGCCTGAAGAAGAACTGGTTGTTATACCGAATATAGCAAAATCGGGATGCGCAGATGTAAAGCTGTATTTAGAAGGGAAAAATGTTCTTGTGACGGTGGTGTGCAATGACCATGTAGTGGGACGGCATGTTCTGGGATGCAGCCACATGCCGCCAGTGGCAGGAGGGGCGCCGGGAGAGGTATTTATCTGTCGGGAATGGCTGGGCAACAGTCCGGTGGTGATGAAATGCCAGGCGTTAGATAGAGAAGCCTGCCTTGAAAGGATTGTGGTGAGAAATAAGGAAGAAGCTTAACTGCTCAGATGGGGAAATTGCAATGTAACAGTTCATCCAGGAGCTATCGCAAAATGATTCAGTTTCCGCAACAAATTACACAACAGTGAAGCCGAAGGCTGTCAGAACAAATGCATGAACAAAAATAAACAGACATTTGTTACGAAAATTATGTTACAATACCATTACATTTTTTACTCCTGTCCTTTCAGTGAAAATATTGTGGATTATGGAACAGGCTGCCGGGCTCACCGACAGCAAGCAGCAGGAGAAAGTAAAACATCCCCCTGAAAGATGGTTTGAGGACAGGAAGGAATGAGAGAAACTGAGTTCCATCGGTTATGAGAGAAAAACAATAACCAGAACAGGAGCGGATGGCACAGTGAGAGAAGAACGGTATTTCCTGTGCAGTATCAAGCCCAATGCGGAGCTGTTTTCTATTGCCGCACGCAGGCACTGGAATATCGAAAACAACCTGCACTGGGCACTTGATATAGTTTTCAGAGAAGACAAATTACGCTCCAAAGAAAAGAACGGAATACACAATCTTGGTCTGAGCAGAAGATTTGTCCTGTTTATAATAAAGCTATTGAAAGCTTACTATCATAGGGGCATGAAACGGATCCGTAGTAAGATAGGCAGAAACCTGGAATCAGAAATTCCTGTAATCCTTGCTGTTCTAAAAGTATTATACGATAACGATATGATGGATGCAATTGACGAGCTTGCCAAATAATGATATCCTTCGAAGATGTTTTTTCGTTCGTGCGTTTATTCTGCGAAGGCTGTACCTTACCATTGAAATAACCGTTTTGGCTTTCAGGCATTGACAATACCTTATTTTGAGGCTATAACTGTTTATGGGAAACCGTGACAGATTGGTTAGACTGTTACGGAAATTCATTTAGATAAGGAGAGGTAAAAGATGGAAACAATTGATATTTTAAGGGATCTTGCAATTATTCTGCTCTTTGCCAAATGTTTGGGTATACTCGCAAGAAAAGTCAAAGCGCCCCAGGTGGTTGGACAGATTCTTGCAGGTCTGCTTGTAGGTCCATGTGTGTTTGGATGGATCTCACAAAACGATTTTATTACGCAGATGGCTGAAGTGGGTGTAATCATATTGATGTTTTCCGTAGGACTTGAATCTGATTTAAAGGAACTGCTCAAAACAGGCCCCATTGCTTTTCTGATTGCCTGTGCAGGGGTTATAACACCTTTGCTTGCAGGTGCGCTTTTGTACATGGGCTTTTATGGCGTTGCACCCTGGGGAAGTGAGAATTTTTACAAAGCCGTTTTCATGGGCACAATCATGACGGCAACCAGTGTCAGTATCACTGTGGCATCTTTGCAGGAGCTGGGTAAAATTAAGAGCAAAGTTGGAACTACCATTGTCAGTGCAGCGATTATTGACGATGTGATTGGCATTATTGTTCTGACCTTTGTGGTTGGCTTCAAAAACCCGGATTCCAATCCCGGAATGGTGGTACTTAAAACAATCGCCTTTTTTGCGGTGGCAATTGTAGGAGGATTTCTGGTTTACAAAATATTTCTCACACTGGACAAACGCTATCCGCATACACGGCGTATTCCAATCGTCAGTGTAGCCTTTTGCTTTGGCCTGTCTTATATTGCAGAGAGATATTTTGGTATAGCGGACATTACCGGAGCGTATGTTGCAGGTCTTGTGCTTTGTAATTTAAGTGACAATGAATACATAGAAAGAAAAGTAGATGTGAGCTCTTATATGTTTTTTGGGCCAATCTTTTTTGCCAGCATTGGCTTGAAAACTTCTTTTGAAGGTTTAAACGGTAAGCTGGTTGCATTCTGCGTCTGCTTTGTGATTGTGGCGCTTTTATCTAAGATTATTGGCTGCGGGGCAGTTGGCAGGTTATGTAAATACAACATGACCGATTCCCTAAAGATTGGTGTGGGAATGATGACGAGAGGTGAGGTTGCGCTGATTGTTGCACAGAAAGGTCTGGCGGCGGGAATGCTGACAGCGGATTATTTTACGGCGGTTATTCTGCTGATTATTGTATCGTCTATTATGACGCCGGTTATCTTGAAGCTGCTTTACAGCAGGGATGATAAGAAGGGAATTGCGCAGGCTTAAGGAGAAGATGATTTTTATCCATCATAACATTAAAAGGTTAGGTTGATTTGAATATAGGAAGAAAATGGTCCTGTAGGCTTGCAGGATGTCAGAATGAAAATTAATTCAATAAAAATAATGAATGAGAACCCTGTGGTTGTGTTAAGACAATCATGGGGTTTTTAATTTGGTCGGTTGGTTTGGGAGTAAGCTTCCAAACTCTTTATCGGTGCAGTATTGCAAGTTGCACTTGCGATATGCAGGGGGAATTATATACAAAAAAGCAAATTAAAATGGATAAAAAGCAACTAGTTGTTTTTTGTCCATTACAATTTGCTATATCTGCATTTCTAAAAAAATACGAAAGTGTATAATGAAATTATAAAAAATAAATAATAATATGTGAATGTAAAGGAGGAAATTTAGTGAAAAAGCCGAAAGTGTATGTCCATAGACTGGCAGATTGGTATTCGTTCTATATGAATAAAGATAGTGAAAATGAATTATCATCTTTTTGTAATGTGGTTACGGAGAGAGAACGTGACACACCTATGTCAGAAGATGAATTGGTAGAAAGAATGCAAGGCTGCGAGGCAATCTTATCACTGAATGGAATTGGTGCGGAAGAAATAACACAGTCCGTTTTGGAGAGAGTTGGCACAATCCGTCTTATAGTTATCTCCCATTGGTGGAATCAATTTGAAAATCTGGATTTGGAATCACTTGGTATACGGGTAGTGGAAGGCTCCAATGCGAACACGGTAGCCGTAGTTGAGTGGACCCTTACGGCAGCATTGATGGGGGTGCGTAAACTCACAAATTTTGATACGAAAATGAAGAATGCATCTCTATGGTGCGAACCAAGACGTGGCAGCGCCGGAATGCTTTATGGAAAACGTGTCGGATTGGTTGGTTTAGGTAGAATAGGTCGTTACTGTGCGAAACTATTCAAGATAATGGGTGCAAAGGTTTCTGCATATGATAAGTATATTTCAAAAAAAGAAGCCGAAAGTCTGGGTATTACCATGGTTTCGTTGGATGAGGTGTTCGAAAGTTCAGAAATTATCTCCCTGCATCTTCCTGTGACACCGGAAACAACAGGCATCATAAAAAGAGAATATATTCAAAAAATACCAGAAAAAACGATTTTTATTAATTCAGCCCGTGCAGCGCTTTATAAAGAGGAAGACTTGGTAGAAGCACTGCAGCAAAAGAATTTTTTTGCTTATTTGGATGTATTTTCAGAAGAACCTCTTCCAGTGGATCATCCGCTGCGCTCTATGGATAATGTGTTTTTAACGCCGCATATTGCGGGAGATAATGCTGAAATGTTCCGGTTATGTGGAAAGCAGGCAATTGAAACTTTACGTGATTATTTTTCCAGAAAGGAGGTTATTAATCGAAAATATGATATGGCGTTTGAAAAAAACGCGGAAGCTCTTTGACAGGAAATTCCTGAAAGGAATGCAGAAATGGAGGAAAATATGAGAAATGCAAAAAGATGGTTAAGTATTTTTTTAGTGGGTACTGTGTTGGCTGGTTGCCTAACCGCCTGTGGGTCTTCTGGTTCAAATGACAATCAGGAAGAAACCGGGCAAACGAATCAGGATGCACAACAAACGGTACAGGATGATACTTCAGAAAATCAGGAGGAAGCTCCAAATACAGAAGGGGCAACGATTCGCCTGGCACATTTGTACGACCCAGGAACGGGAGTGGAGTCAGAAAAACGCAGCTATGAATGGCTGAAAAAAGGGAGCGAAAACTTTGAGGCGAATAATCCGGGGTGCACCGTAGAGTTGGAATACTATAAATATGATGAAATGGATACAAAATATATGTCTGATTATCAATCCGGCGTGGAGCATGATGTGCTGATTACAACAAGTATGTTATTCCCACAGCATTTTCAGGTAGGAGATTTGTTGGACATGCAACCTTATGTAAATGAATGGGAGCAAAGTGAAGTGGATGAATTTGCATGGAATCCTGTATGGGATATCTGTTCTAATGATGGAGGGCTTTATGGTATTCCCTTAGGGCTGCATATTCGTGGAATGATTTATCGGAAAGATTTGTTCGAACAGGCAGGATTAGATCCAAACTCTCCGCCAAAAACAATGGATGAGTTGTTAGAATACGCACAAAAGTTGAACAATCCCGATGAGAATATTTACGGGCTTGGCATGTATCTTGGAACAGAGAGAGCCAATCTGGAATGTAGCTTTTATCCATTCTTATGGGCAAACGGAGGCGAAATTTGGGATGCTGAAACAAAGCAGGCTATTTTTGCAGATGAGACTGGTGTAAAGACAGGACAATTTGTGAAGGATTTGGTCACTAAATACGGTGTAACACCTCAATTTGCTATAAGTGGTGGTTATGGTGATGCTCTGGATGCTTTTATGAATGGTCAGTATGCTATGATGGAGGGATTTGGAAGTTATTGGATTAGCAATGTGGTAGAAGCAGGTATGGAAGATAATGTTGGCATATGTGCGGTACCGGATGGCTCTAATCGCTTCTCAAACTGCTATTCCTTGTCCATATATGCAGGATGCGAACATCCCGACTTGGCTATGAAGTTGATTGAGGAGCTTCTAGCGCCAGATGTAATTACAATGTATGCTGATGGAGGACTACCGGCACGTCGATCGGATTATGAGGATGCACAGTATCAGGGCGCTTTATATAGTGCTATGCTGGAGATAGCAAATGATGGACGAAATGTAGCAGAAACTGTTAATTACATGAAGTTGGCAGATAGTGTTGCAGCAGCAGTGCAGGAGATTATTGCGAATGATGGTGATGTGCAGGAGGTGTTTACACGTTATCAGGATGAATATAATGCTAGATATGCCGGAGAATAGTCAGTAGATTTACGTTCTTGAAAAGGAGGATGCTTTATTGAAATTCCATATGAATCAAGAGCGGTCAAAGGAAAAGAAATCAGGCTGGGGTTCCAAGGAATCCCGGCTTGCCTATCTTTTTATGACACCGCTTCTTTTGTGTTTGGTTGCGTTTATGGTTGTTCCTATGATAACGGGAATTCAAATCAGTTTTCAAAATGCTAAGGGTGATTTTGTGGGCCTGGGAAATTATCATCTTGTGTTAGGAGAACCACGTTTTTGGAATAATGTCCGTCTTTCTTTGACTTATGTGGTTTGCAATGTTCTGCTTTCTATTGTTTTAGGTTTTTTAGCGGCAAATCTGATTACGCAGAAATCAAAAATGGTATCAATGCTCAGGCCCTTATATTTGATTCCCTGGATTATTCCACCAGTGTCCAGCTCTATTTTGTTCCGGACACTTTTAGATGCCAATACTGGGCCTGTTACACGTCTCATAAAAATGATTACAGGTAAAAATGTTATGATTTTGGATCAGGCTAAAACGGCACTTTTAGCGGTCATTTTTCATAATTTCTGGAGATCATTTCCATTTGCTATGCTGTTTTTAGCAGCAGGTTTGACTATGATTTCAAAGGATGTTTATGAAGCTGCCATTGTAGATGGCGCATCTAAGGTGAAACAATTTTTCTACATTACTTTGCCGCTGGTGAAGAATCATTTGTTTATTGTAATTTTGATGATTACCAATTGGACTTTACAGGATTCGGAATCTTGTTATTCATTGACAAAAGGAGGTCCAGGTACGGCTACGGAAATGGTGGCGGTTAGATTATTCAAAGATTCCTTTGTTTATTTTGAGATTCATACGGGAGTGGTTATTGGAATCGTCATGATGTGTATTAGTATTATTTTTGCAGCGATTTACTATTGGGTGACAAAAGCAAAGGAGATGGAAACTTATGAATAGAGAAAAACGTAGAACCGTTTTCTTTCGGACTTTTTGGAGGATTATCATTGCATTGTTTGTATTGCTTCCCTTGTTGTGGGGTATTCGGACCTCCTTATGTGCATCCAACTATGACAGAAGTTTTATTCCGAAAGAA
Source organism: Parablautia muri (assembly GCF_009917485.1). Taxonomy (GTDB): domain Bacteria; phylum Bacillota; class Clostridia; order Lachnospirales; family Lachnospiraceae; genus Suilimivivens; species Suilimivivens muri. Next base: position 13,185 of record NZ_QZDT01000008.1, on the reverse strand, counting down.
ATTACGTTAAAACATTATAAAGATTTGTTAAAAAGTCCTACATTTTTGCCCGGAATCTGGAATAGTGTTAAGGTTTCACTTCTTACAATTTTGATTTTATTGCCGATTGTCACATTGGCATCTTATGCACTGGGTAGAATGAGATTTCATGGAAGGGTTTTAGAAAGAATATTGTTGCTTTTACCGCTATTACCAGCGATTGCCATTTTAATTCCGTTAGTACAGAATATGCATACTTTAGGTTTGTATAATCATCTGATGGGAGTTATTGTTTTGAACGTGGTCTTTTTACTTCCATTCACAACGTATTTGCTAAAAAATTTTATGGGGTTAATGTCTAAATCGGTGGAAGAAGCTGCATTTGTAGATGGCTGTACGCGTTTTAGTGCGATTGTTTATATTATTTTACCAAATACATTGCCGGGATTTGCATCTGTCATGGTTTACTGTTTCATTAATAGTTGGTTGAATTATCTATATCCTTATGCATTGATTGCAGATATGAATTCAAGAACCATGCCACAGATTTTACTTGCTCTGATTGGACAGTATGGAAATAATTATCCAAGTCTGACAGCGGCTTCGATTTTAACGATGCTCCCGCCATTACTGTTTTTTTGCATATTTCAAAAATGGTTTATTGCTGGTTTATTTGGTTCTAGTATGAAATAGAAACTTTGGAGAGAGAAGTTTGGAAGTAAACTCCCAAACTCTTTATTGGTGGCAGTACCGCAAGCAAGGCTTGCGGTATGCGGAGGGTATGAGTATGAAAAATATTAAAATTGGGATAATAGGATGTGGCGGAATCGCTCAATCGAAACATTTACCGTCTTTGCGTTGCATAGAAGGAGTGCGTGTTATTGGATTTTATGATCCAGTGAAAAGCAGGGCGATAGAATGTGCTGACAAATTTGGGGATGATGCAAAGATTTATGAAGATGCACAGGAGCTGTTGGAGGATCCGAAAATAGATGCGGTACATATTTGCACGCCCAATCATACACATGCTGAATTGTCAATTATGGCTTTGGAAAATAATAAGCATGTTATGTGCGAAAAACCAATGGCTATTAATGCGAAACAGGCTATGAAGATGGAGCAGGCCGCGAAAAGGAGCGGAAAAATTTTGACAATTGGATATCAAAGCCGATTTGAACGCAACTCCCTTTATTTAAAAAAATTATGTGAGCAGGGGAAATTAGGAGAAATCTATTATGGAAAGGCCCATGCAATTCGTAGGAGAGGCGTTCCTACATGGGGCTCTTTCTTGAATACAGAAATTCAAGGAGGAGGTTGTCTTACGGATATGGGAACCCATGCTTTGGATTTAACATTATGGTTGATGAATAATTATGAGCCAGAATATGCTGTTTGTAATACGTATTGTAAATTGGGGAAAAATCCAAATGCAGCTAATGTGTGGGGCCCCTGGGATCCTGAAAAGTTCCAAGTGGAAGATTCTGCTTTTGGATTTGTACGGATGAAAAATGGCGCAACAGTTGAAATAGATTGCAGTTGGGCATTGAATATTACAGATGTGAAAGAAAGTATCTCAACTCTTTGTGGAACCAAAGCAGGCGCGGATATGAGAGATGGATTGACAATAAACGGAGAGAATGAACAAAGTCTATATGTCAGTAAGATTGACGTAAGTAACACAACAGGGATTTCTTTGGACATTCCTTATTCGGAGAATCCTGGACTGATGGAGATGGAAGATTGGATTTATGCAATACGAACAGGAAAGGAACCTTTGGTGAAGGTACATGAAGCTGTTGTGGTGTGCCAGATTATTGACGGAATGTATTGGTCGGCAAAAATGCGGGAACCATATTATTTTTAAAGGGGTTGATGTTATTATATATGATAATGTTGAAATTGGCTTTATGACACATTATAAAGAAAGGAAGAACCAGAAAGTCGTAATAACGCCAGCGCATCAGCATGTAAAAAATATTTGGGAAATGGTATATTATGTAAATAATGGCGGTGTATTTATCCTGGGAGACAAAAAAATTCCCTATGAAAAAAATACGGTTATGTTAATCCCGCCCAATATTATGCACTATGAATTCTCTGATAGTTCCATTGAGCTTTATTTTATTATGTTTAGGCCCGTTTTTGATCATAATTCCAATGGTTTTAGCGTACGAGACTATAATAACCATTTTTTTGAAAATATGTTTGCGCAGTGTTTCTATTTAAAAAATACGAAACCTATTAACTGGCAATCCAATCTTGGTATGGTATTAGGATGTGTTGAACAATATATGGCATCTTTGGAAAATATAGGAGAAATTTCTATTGCAGAACAATTAAAGCAAAAAATTTCAGAACGCTTCACAGACTCTTCTCTGCAAATTGGCGCATTGCTGGAAGAAATGCCATTAAGTGCCTGGTATCAAAGAAAATTATTTAAAGAGGCGACTGGAATGACACTGACACAATATTTAAACAAAATACGAATTGACTATGCCTGTTCTTTACTGGCCAACTCTGCAATGCCTATTAAATCTATTGCTATTTCTAGTGGATTTGAAGATTCTTATTACTTTAGCCGACTATTTAAAACGCTCAAGGGCAGTAATCCTATGCTTTGGAGAAAAGAACATTGGAAGTTACGCCTAAATCAAGATGGACAGTAAGAATCCTGCCTATATGGAGCCAGAGCGGTTTTGGGAGATTTAAGTCAAATGAGGGAGGATATTCTTTTGGTCTAAGCAGTATGCCTAACCAAGAAAATATTCCCGCCCTCTTTGCTGCCGTTAACAGCTATATTTGTCATTTCATTGACAAAATATTCTAAAGCATCTCAATGCTTCACCACATTACGCAGTGCTTCCCCATCCGCATATCGTTTTACATTTTCCAGACAAATATTTACCACATTGCGCAGTGTCTCCGGAAGGTGATAGTATCCTGATATGTGAGGCGTAATAATGGCATTGGGAATTTCCCACAATCTGTGGTTTTCCGGCAGGGGTTCGGGTTCAGTTACATCCATAGCGGCCCCTGCTAAATGACCGGATTCCAAAGCATCGCACAAATCCTCTGTGCAGACTAAATCGCCCCTGCCGCCATTAAGGAAGAAACTGCCCGGTTTCATGGTATTAAACAGCTCTTTGTGAAAGAGTCCTCTGGTCTTATCTGTGCTTGGCAGAAAAGAAATTACCACGTCTGCTTTCGGAAGGAGGTCTTTTAGTTTGTCCATGGTATGAAGTTCATCCATGTATGGCGGACATTCTGAAAGCGTTCTTTTTATACCAATCACATATGCGCCGAGCGCATGGGAGAGTCTGGCAAAATGATTTCCGATATCGCCGGCGCCCAGAAGCAGGATGGTGGAATCCGTGATGGAGGTAACTTCTCCTTCATCGGCCCACAGATGCTTCCGTTGATTATCCCTATATAAATACAGCTTTTTTTGGAGAGACAAGAGCATGGCAAACATGTGCTCTGATACAGCTTTTCCATATGCACCGCTGCTGGTGGTCAGTATGGTATGGGGAGAGAGAACGTCATCCTCCACATAAAGGTTGTATCCTGCCGAATCCAAATGAATCCAGGCAAGATTTTCCGATGCCTGTATCATGTCAGGGGGTACGCTTCCCAGAATGATTTTTGCTTGTTGTATCTGTTCCTTTGTTACCTCAGAAGAACTGGTGTAGACATACTCTGCATCCGGTAAAATCTGCTCTAACCGTTCTTTTTGCTCCTTGGTCATAGGAATTATGACCAATATCTTTTTTAGTTTCATCCTCTATCCTCCATATTTTCTGATTGTCAGCAAATATTTTCTTAGATTATACCCTAAGATAAGCCTTAAAACAAATTTTATCACTTTCCAGGCGCGGAAATCAATTTTCAAAATTGTTTTGTTAGCACACAGCAGTTTTGAAAATTGATTTCCGTGCTTTCCAAGCATCCTCTGGTTACTATTTACGGCCTGGGAGCCGCTCATAGTAACATTCGGGGTGATATTCCAAGTTTCGCTTCGCAAAAATCGCCCCTCACACCTGAATCACGTTCTCACGGAATGCGCAGTAAATACGCATTCCTGACCCGTGAAAAGTAACATCTTCTGGCCAATGCGTGAAAAGTTACTGGAAATTACGTTGTATTTCACATATTTCCATATTATAATCAAAGGGAAGAAAGTGAGGGTAAAGTTTGGAAGTAAACTTCCAAACTCTTTATTGATGGCAGTACCACAAGCACAGCTTGTGGTATGCAAGGGGTATGATAATGAAGATAACAGTAATTGGCGGTGGAGGCGTGCGCTCCATGTTTTTGGCAAAAAGTCTGGCACAAAGCAGCAGGGAACTGGGCTTTAAAGAAGTGGTTTTTATGGATAATGACGAAAAGAAACTGAACATTTTCGGAAAGATGGCGGCACAGGTATCGAGACGTATAGCGCCTGATATGCAATTTCGGCTTACAACAAACGCTGTGGATGCGGTAAAGAATGCTGATTATATCATCACAACCATTCGCGTGGGCAAAGATGAGATGCGGATCCAGGATGAGAGGATTGCGCTTGCTGCGGGCGTCTTGGGCCAGGAGACTACCGGGGCGGCAGGATTTTCCTTTGCAATGCGTTCCGTGCCGGCCCTTGCAGAGTACTGTGAGCTGGCGAAAGAATATGCATCTCCCAAGGTGAAAATTTTTAATTTCACCAATCCGGCAGGTGTGGTTTCCCAGACACTCAGGGACATGGGCTATGATTTTACCTTTGGCATTTGTGATGCACCCAGCGGGTTCCTTCATTCTGTGGCGAAGCTCTACGGTGTGGCGCAAGAGCAGGTAACGGGGGAATGCTATGGGTTAAATCATCTATCCTTTTTTGAGAGTATCAAGCTGGACGGGAAGGAAATTATGCCGGAGCTTTTAAAGGACCCCAGGCTTTATACAAAGACGGATATGCGTTTTTTTGGGAAAGACCTGGTGGAGCATTTCGGCTGTGCATTAAACGAGTATCTATACTATTTTTTCTACCGGGAGGAGGCTGTGAGGAATATTTTGAATGCAAAGGTAACCCGGGGAGAAGTAATACGCGATGTGAATCGTCACATGGTAGGCGAGCTGTCGGGAATGGACATTGACAATGATTTTGAAAACTGCTTAAAAGTATTTGAGTACTGGTATGGATGTAGAGAAAATGCATATATGGCAAATGAAACCGGCATACCGGGCAAAACCAAGACGTACCGTTTCGATATTTATGAAAAGGATGCGGGAGGATATGCGGGCGTTGCGCTTCAGTATATCAGAGCGTGTCAAAAAGAAACGGAGTCAGAAATGATCTTATGTGTGCCGAACCAGGGAGCCATGGCAGGTCTTTTAGATGACGATGTGGTGGAGGTTACGTGTACAATAAAGGGAGATGTTCTTGTTCCCAAGAGGATAAATAACCCCGGCGACTTGCAGATGGAGCTGATTCGCAGGGTGAAAATGTATGAGCGGCTGGCATCAAAGGCGCTGCGGGAGAAAAACACGGCAAAGGCTGTTGAGTGTCTTATGGTCCATCCCTTGGTTAACTCTTATTCACTGGCTAAAAAATTGATGAAAGAGTATCTTAAATCAAATGAGGCGTATACAGATGAGTGGAATTAGATTTTAAAATACAGCCTTTTTTCATGGCTATTTGCACCAATGGCGTCAGGGGCGGAATGGATGAACCTGGTGATTATAAATATTGCACCTTGCGGCAGCGCGGGCCGCAGGATAAGAGAAAGGTATGGTATCAGATGGGATTTGCAGGCGGAGCAGGTTTTGCCAATCTGGATTTATTGTATGCGGGGCTGGATGGACTGCCAAAGAAGGGGCAGGAGATTTATGCCAAAGGGTTTGATATACAATTAGGAGGCGGCGTGCCCGCCACTATGATTCATTTAGGCAGATTGGGTGTTTCCTCCAAGCTGCTGACGTTTATTGGAGAGGATTTTCTTTCCGGGTTTGTGAAAAGAGCCCTTGAGAGTTATGAGGTGGAGACCGTTAATTTGTACAAAGGAAAAGGATGGCCGGTTACGATTTCATCCGCCCTGATTTTTGATGGGGACAGGAGCTTTGTCTCCTATCAGGATGAAATAGAGATAACACCCTGGCATGTTGAGCAGGTGTACAGGCAGCTGAGCGGGGCAAAAGTGGTGGATATGCAGGCGGGATTTTTGGAGGCATATCAAAAGCTCAGCGGGGAAGGGACGATTCAGGTGTTCGACACTGGCTGGGAGGAAGACCTTTCAATAGAAAAGTACAGGGATTATTTGGAGGTTGCGGATTATTATGTGCCCAACCAAAAGGAGGCGCTGAAGATTACCGGGGAGAGCACGCTGGAGGGAGCAGCGCAGAAATTAAGCAAATATTTTAAGGATGTAATTATCAAGCTGGATAAAGACGGGTGCCTTGTGAAAAACAGCGGCGGGATGAAGGTAATTCCGCCATTACCGAACGTTAAGGCGGTAGATGCAACCGGAGCCGGGGATGCATTTATGAGCGGATTTATGTATGGACTTTATCATGATTATCCGGTAGAGCAGTGTATCCGGTTTGGAAATGTGACCGGAGGCATCTGTGTGCAGGGAATGGGATGCCTTGCTAAATATGTGGGAGAGGAAGAATTGCTTCGGCTGGCTTTAGAAGCGAGTCAGAGTTTGGCTTAGAAAGGGGAGATAAAAGGATGGATTTCGAATTTTATCTGACGGACAGTTTAGAGAAAGTATTTCCGGATAAAAGGCCCCCTGCAATGAAAGAAAATACCATAATTCCAGTTATGCAAAGCGAGCGGTTCGCCTTACAGTTAATTTACAGAAAGGTGCGGCCAAATCAGGAAAGCCGACAGGAATTTTTCTATGAAATAAAGGGAAGTCCGCTAAGTGTGCGTGTACGGGATGTGGAACTGGTTCCATCTGCCTTTCCATGTTATGAGACAAATGATGAGAATTACTTAAGGACCATGCCGGGCTTGTTTCCGGATTTGTTAAAGCCGAAAAAGGACAGCAAAATTGTTCCGCTGATGGGGCAGTACCGGTCTTTATGGATAGATTTCACGGACAGGCAAAAGGCGCCGGCAGGGATTTATCCGATTGAGATTCTTATTTTCGCAAAGCCGGCAGCCGCAAATGGCGCCGCTGCCCAGGACGGGAATGAACTGCAGAAGAAAGAGGTGATAGATAAGCTGACCTTTTCGGTGGAGCTATTAGATATCCCACTGCCGGAGCAGACGTTGATACACACCCAGTGGTTTCACTGTGATTGTCTGGCGAATTATTATCATACGGAGGTATTTGACGAAGAACATTGGAACATAATAGAAAATCAAATGATGCTTGCAGGCCGTGAGCTGGGCGTCAATATGATTTTGACACCGGTATTTACGCCTCCCTTGGACACAGCGGTTGGGGGAGAGCGGAGAACGGTTCAGCTTGTGGATATTTCCCTTCAGGGGAATCAATATACTTTTGGGTTCGAAAAATTAGAAAGATGGTGCGGGCTTTGCAAAAAATGCGGCATATTATATCTTGAGATTCCCCATTTGTTTACCCAGTGGGGCGCACTGGCAACGCCGAAGATCATTGTTTCGGTAAACGGTGTAAAAGAAAAAAAGTTTGGCTGGCATGTCCCGGCGCAGAGTCCTGGATATAAAGAATTTTTGGCGCAGTTTCTTCCTGCTCTTTGTAAAGAGCTGGAAAAGCAGGGATTTGACCGTGACCATATTTACTTCCACATATCGGATGAGCCAACTGCCGAGAACATGGAAAGCTATGCTGGAGCAAAAAGCGCAGTGGACCATCTGCTAAAAGGTTTCAATGTGATTGACGCTCTGAGCGATTATGCTTTTTACGAAAATGGGCTTGTGGCCAATCCGGTGGTGGCCAGTGATCACTTTGACCAATTTGAGGAGCAGGGTGTCAGGGATTTGTGGGTATACTACTGCTGTGGGCAGTGCCGGACGGTTCCAAACCGTTTTTTTGCAATGCCCAGCGCAAGAAACCGTATCATGGGCGTTTTGATGTATTTACACCGCGTGAAGGGCTTTCTGCATTGGGGATATAACTTTTATAATTCCCAATTTTCTAAGGAGGCGGTGGATCCTTTTTTTGACACCCACGCCGGCTATGCATTTCCTTCCGGCGATTCTTTCCTTGTATACCCGGGAAAGGAAGGAGAAGCCTGGTCCTCTATCCGGGGAGAGGTGCAAAGGGAAGGGCTTTATGATTTGCAGGTCTTGTATGCATTAGAAAAGGCAGTAGGCAGGGAGAGGGTGGAAGCAATTATTTATGAGGGAGAAAATGGCCCCTTTACCTTTAAACATTATCCCACCTGCAAGGAATATTTTTGGAGGCTGCGCAGAAGAATTGGGGAAGAATTGAAAAAAGAACAGGGCTTGCAATATACGGAGGTACAGATATGAAAGAAGTAAAGCAACCTAAAAAACCGTTGATTTTTTATTACGTGATTGTGCTGCTGGTGATGTGGCTGCTCAATACGCTGCTATTTCCTAAGCTTATGAAGCGGCAGATTGAAAATGTGGATTATGGTACTTTTCTGAATATGATAGAAGAAAAGCAGGTGAATATGGTTCAGATAGAAGGGGACTATATCTATTTTGTTGACAAGCAGGAGGAACCCAGATATTATCGAACCACTACCTTTGATGACCCGGAGCTGGTGGAGCGGCTCAGAGAATCGGAATGCGCTTTCGGCAGGGTGGTACAGGAAGAAATGTCTCCTATTTTGAGATTTATTTTAAGCTGGATACTTCCCATTGTTATTTTCATCGTTTTAGGGCAGTGGCTGTCCTCTAAACTGATGAGCAAAATGGGCGGCGGTATTCCTTCCATGCAGTTTGGAAAGAGCAATGCAAAAATCTATGTGGAATCAACTACAGGCATCAAATTCAGCGATGTGGCAGGGGAGGACGAAGCCAAAGAGGTTTTGACGGAGATTGTGGATTTTCTTCACAACCCGCAGAAATATCAGGAAATCGGCGCATCCATGCCCAAAGGAGCCCTGCTAGTAGGTCCTCCCGGAACAGGAAAGACGCTGCTTGCAAAGGCGGTAGCCGGAGAATCCGGCGTTCCCTTTTTCTCCATTTCAGGCTCGGAGTTTGTGGAGATGTTCGTGGGAATGGGTGCCGCAAAGGTGCGGGATTTGTTTAAACAGGCAAATGAAAAAGCACCCTGTATTGTGTTTATTGATGAGATTGACACCATAGGGAAAAAGCGTGATGGCAATGGCATGGGCGGAAATGACGAGCGGGAACAGACTTTAAACCAATTGCTTACGGAAATGGATGGCTTTGACGGTTCTAAAGGGGTCGTGATTCTTGCCGCAACCAACCGGCCGGAATCCCTTGACCCTGCTCTTTTAAGACCCGGCCGTTTTGACCGCAGAGTCCCTGTGGAACTGCCGGATTTGGCTGGGAGAGAAGCCATCTTAAAGGTACACGCTAAAAAGGTAAGGCTTGGGGATGATATTGATTTTAATGCCATAGCCAGAGCAGCCTCCGGCGCTTCCGGTGCGGAGCTTGCCAATATGGTAAACGAGGCAGCCCTGCGTGCGGTCAGGGAAGGTCGTCAGTATGTCATCCAGGCGGATTTGGAAGAAAGCATCGAAGTGGTGATAGCAGGTTACCAGAAGAAAAGCAAAGTGCTGTCGGATAAGGAAAGACTGATTGTGTCCTATCATGAAATCGGTCATGCTTTAGTGGCGGCATTGCAGAGCCATTCGGCGCCTGTTACCAAGATCACGATTATTCCAAGAACGTCAGGAGCCCTGGGCTACACCATGCAGGTGGAGGAAGGTGAGCACAATCTTATGAGCAAAGAGGAGATTGAGAATAAAATTGCTACCTTTACCGGGGGACGTGTGGCGGAAGAACTGATTTTCCATTCCATAACCACAGGGGCATCTAACGATATTGAGCAGGCTACCAAGCTGGCGCGGGCCATGATTACCAGGTATGGCATGAGCGATGAATTTGGCATGGTAGCTCTCGAAACCGTAAAGAATCAGTATCTGGGAGGAGATGCCTCTCTGGCTTGTTCGGAGGATACCGCCAGAGAAATTGACCGGAAAGTGGTGGAGACGGTGAAAAACCAGTATGAAAAGGCAAAGAAGCTCCTTACGGAAAATGTGGATAAGCTGCATGAGCTGTCCAAATACCTGTACGAGAAGGAAACGATTACGGGGGAAGAATTTATGAAGATTTTGTAACGATTTAGCCAGGTCTGTGCATTTACTGCACAGACCGTGAGAATAGGATTAGGAAGTGCAAAATCCCATCGCCGAAGGCGATTTTAAATGGATTTTGCATGTAACAGTTCAGCAAGGCTGAACTGTTACAAGATTTTGGGAGAAAAGTAGTATCTGGATTGACTTTCTGAGATAAGAGGACGATATATAACATAATGGATAAATTTTCAAAGTCTTTATGGATATTTTTAGGAATATGTAAAGTTGGGAGTTTGCATAGACTTTGTAATGTAAAAGCAAAGCCAGGGCGGACAGAGTTCACTTTGCAGAAATGGGGGGAGATATGAAAATAGGAGAAGCACAGCAAATCTACAGAGAGCAGGTAAAGGAATACCGGATGCAGAGATCCGCAATATCAAAACAGCTAAAGGATATCAGGTCGCGGATGGAAGATTTTCCGGGGAGACAGGAAGAATATGCCTCTGAGGCAGCTACTCTGGAACTGACTTTAAACGCGTTAGATGAAAAGGAAACGGAGTATCAGGAATATTTAGACAGGCTGGCGGAGCAGTACTGCGCCTACTGGAATGCCACAGTAGCGGACCAGCAGGCGGACGCGGCCGCAGAATATGCGGAGGATGTAGGTAAAATGATGGAGGTGGCGCGCCGCATCATGAAGGGAGGAATCGTGCCTGCCTCAGATGAAAAAAAGCTGATGGAATACAGCTTTGAAATGTATCAGACGGCAAAAAACATCGGCGCCCTGGCCCGGCAGGAAAAGAAAGAAAAATATAAATCCCTCTGGAAAGATGAGGAGGAAAAGGAATACGATGATCCCCAGGAAGTGGCGGAAAACGGTACTGCCCCGGCAGGCGCGCCTGATGTGGTGGAGGCGGCGGATACCATAGCGTCTGTGGCTGCGTCCGGATGAAGAACCGGAAATAGAAATAGTCTGCCTTGCTGTGAAATGCGCAATTCATGTGGACTTTTGACCCTTGAAAAGTAACCATCTGTTACATAGTTTGAAAGTACGGATAATTTAGGCTAGTGCAAAATATTTTTTCTGTTTATAATGTCAGAAAGAAAATATGTATAGAAGTTTTGTGACAGAAGCGTTTCTTTAAATAGCAGGAGAGAAAATGAATGCCAGATAAAGTGTTGCAAATACAGATGTTGGGAGGCTTTGCCATGTATTACGGAGGCGAAGCAATTGCCTTAAATAAAGTCGGAAGAACTAAATCTCTCCGACTTTTTCAGATACTGCTGTTATCTTTGCCGGGGGGAATCTCTAAAAGTGAGATTATGGATAGTCTGTATGGCTGGAACGAAAATGGCGATATGATAAACCGTAATAAAAATTTGAATAACCTGATTTATCGCTTGAAAAAACAACTGATGGCGCTTGGCCTGCCGGAGCAGGAATATGTGGAAATCAAAGGGAGCAAGTGTTACTTTAAAAGTGATATTACCCTTAAGCTGGATACGCTGGAATTTCAAAAGGCCGTAAAACAGGCAAAAAGCTCCGGGGGGGGGGCAAAACAAAAATGTAAACCTTTGGAAAGCAAATGAGATTTACCGTGGTGAGCTACTTCCGGCCAACACATCGGATATGTGGTTTTACCAAAAAAGTAAGCACTTTAAGGAATTGTATATATGGTCCGTAGATGAACTGGAAAAGAGCTCTTGAAGAATAAAGATTATAAAAACCGGCTGCTGCTTTATTCCAGAGCGGCGTCCATCTATCCCTTTGAAAAATGGCAGCTAAAGCAGATGCAGTGTAATCTGGAGATGTACCGCTATGATGAGGCGCTGGCAATATATAATGAAACGGTGGAACTTTACGACAGGGAAATGGGCGGAGACATACCTTTAAGGGAAATGCAGGAATGCTTCGAAGCCCTTGAGCTTATGGGAGAAAGCCATAAAAGAAATGTGAATGAAGCGAACGGCTGGAAACATATGGACAGGGCCTTCAGGATGAAAAGAAATGATATTAAGCAGGCGATTTTTGAAGAGGAAGACGCCCAGGGTGCCTATTACTGTACCTATCCAAGCTTCGTGGATTATTGCCGCCTGGTGGTGCGGGCAAAGGAGCGGAATGAATTTTCGGCAGTTTTGATGTTCCTTACACTAACTCAAAAAAAGGCACAGAAGGTGATGGATCTTCAAAACCAAATGCAGCTCCTTAAAGAGGTAATCGGCGATTCCCTCCGCATTGGAGATGCCTTTACCAGATATGGAAACAGACACTTTATTTTGATGCTGGTTAAGACAGAACTGGAATTTTGCAGTGCTGTGTTTCAAAAGATAGAAGCAGCTTATGCGAAAAGAACAGGAAAGGGAGAACTGTGGTACTATGCGGATATGACCCAGGAGCTTAGGAGGTCTTCTCTGTAAGTAAGAAACAAAGCAGGGAGAAACACAAAAGAAATATCCTTTTCCTAAAGATCATGATTAGAAGACCAAAAAATATGGGTGATGAATAGCAGTATTTTAGCATAGACGAAGAAAGCTTCGCAAATCTAAAAAGAGATTTGCGGAGCTTTTTTAGATACGGTGGCTTGCGAAACGAGGCAGCGTATGCTGCAATAAACTGGCTCATGAAGTGTGGCAGTGTTTGTTAAACTGTTTTTCATTGATTAAGATTTTTTGAAAAAAATAAAATACGAGAGGATATGAGGCAGTTTGCAGGATAGCTCTCTTGCTAAAATAAAAAGCAAGATGATTTGAAAGAGGACTTATGAGTACAGGATGTTTTGCGAAGCTATGCTATTCCGTGATACTTAAGAGTCGGCATGGTTAAATGCCCGGGAGGACCGGAGGAGAGGAAAGGGAGATGGAAGAACGGAGAAAAGTTGATAGAGTAGGTTATTCTGCAAATGGTGTCATTGTCATATGTGATGTTGCTGCCCATTTATTTTGGCTTCAAATAAATCTGATTGATTGTCACAGAATTAACCGATATAATGACATCAGCATAGAGAAAGAGAA
>NZ_QZDT01000090.1 GCF_009917485.1 Parablautia muri | reverse complement strand
CTGCCGCATATGTTCACAATGACCTTCGTGTCAAACTGTCTGAGGAAAGGGAGGTCCCTCTCTATAAAGACATCTATCCCCGGATTCTGCAGCCCCACCGCGTTTATCATCCCGCTGGCCGTCTCCATGATCCTTGGGGCCGGGTTCCCCTCCCACGGGACGCATGAGACGCCTTTTGTGACCACCGCGCCTAACTGGTTCAGATCCACGAACCCGCTGTATTCCTGCCCGGAGCCGAATGTCCCGGACGCGGGCATCACCGGGTTCTTTAACCTGATGCCCGCTATATCCACTGATGTGTTTATCCCGTCCGCCTCCTTTCTTGAATCACATTATAGCAACTGGCGCGGAAAAGAAAAGTACTGTCTTTTTTCGTTTATAGTGCGAAAATTGATACCAGTATCAAAAATCATAGTACCTTGAACAGACAGGGCGGATATAGTATAATGCCGTTAGAAGGAGGGACACCTTATGAGCAACATGAAAGCGCCGCTGCCCCAATGTGCGGCTATGGTCAGGGTACAGAACATCTTAAGCGGGAAATGGAAGATAACGATATTATGGTACATCGCGGAATATGAAGTGCAGCGGTTCGGGGAACTGAGGCGGAGGCTTGGGGACATCACGCAGTCCACCCTTACCAAGCAACTCCGGGAACTGGAACAGGACGGCTTCATCTCCCGCTATATCTATCAGGAAGTGCCGCCGAAAGTGGAGTATTCCCTGACTGGCCTGGGGAAAAGTTTCATCCCTATTTTGAGAGATATGAAAAGCTGGAGCGATACGCATCTGATGTAGGCTGAACTGCAAAACGGGCCTGCGCTGCAATGCCATGCCAGCACAGGCTTTCATTCCGCCTTAGATAAACAAATTCTGTTGTTCCCTATCCCTGTCCATGTACCACTTTGCCCGAAAGGATATTTGTAGAAGTCTTATTTGAAATTTGTTCCATGATGTCCCTCATATGATTCCATTAAGCGATAATATCAGCAGAATGCAGGTGATGATGACCGCCCCGAAAAACAGCCACAAACCAACCGGCTTTTTATTCTGCTCCACGGCAGACTCCGACAGGTACCCTGTCCTGCGCAGCGCCGTAGTGATCGGCTTATAAAGCAGGAATGTGGATCCCGCGTTCAGCCCGGATTTTAACAGATTGAATGGCAGGAATGCCGGGAGCAGCAGCTTTGCAACCGCTTCACGGGGATATCCCATGTAAATAGGGGCTATCAGATAATTCCACAGCATCATCACAAGCACCATCGCCACGCTTCCGGACAGCAGACCTACGACTGCCCCTTTTAATGTCCGTTTTTTCTTATAGATAACCGCCGCCGTGCAGGCAAAGGAACACGATGACACAATGTTCATGATGCATCCAAGAATCCCGTTTTCACTGATCGTCACCATCTCTATCAGCGAAACAATCACGGATACGGTAAAGGATGTCAGCGGCCCCCATATCAGCCCGCCCAGCGTGATGATGATATCCTTCGGGTCATATTTCAGGAAAAGCACCACCGGGATGCGCCCTACCACCACTACCACATACGCTATTGCGGAAAGCATGGCCATTGTCGTTATCTTCTTTGTATTGTTGTTCATATACATTTTCTCCCTTCGTAAAATAAAACAGGCACCCAAAACTTGTATTCAGGTGCCAGAAAATTACAGACAGCACACACCATACGAAAAAATGCTTATCTTTCGTACAATGCGGCCCCATCTTCTTCTATCCAGACTATACTGTTGGTTTTGGAATCTCACCAAATCCTGACTTGGACGCCTGCCAAGTCCTGCGTTTTCACGCTCGCGGACTATACCGCCAATCGGGAATCTCACCCTGCCCTGAAGATGCCAGTATCAAGTTGTAAAAAACCGCCTATATCATTTCGTAAGAAACCAGTTCTTCCACCGGGATGCGAGTCTGCGAGTGGCGTTCCGGGTCTGCCGCTTCCTCGTCCGAATACCCGACTGCAAGGATATTGACCGGCTCCAGATCATCCGGCAGCCCGAACTCCTTCCGTATCACATCCGGCTTGAAGTAGCATATCCACACGGAGCCAAGCCCCAATTCCGTTGCCTGCAGCATCATGTGGTCTGTCAGTATGGAGGCGTCTATGTCGGCTGTCTGCTTCTTATCAAACGGGCGCACCCATGCCTTTCCGTGGTCAGCGCAGACAATGACCGCCAGCGGCGCTCCGTAAAGGTTCGCCCCTTTCCCAATCTTCGCAAGCCCCTCACTGCTCTGCACGACAATCAGGCGGACGGGCTGGAGGTTGGCCGCAGTCGGCGCAACATGGGCGGCCTCAAGAATCTTTTTCAGCTTTTCCTCCTCCACCTTTCTGTCCTTATAGCCCCGGACGGAATAACGCTTCTTTGCAATTTCGATAAAATCCATAGTGGCAAATCCTCTCTTTCTATTGTATACTGAACGTGTTTGGTTAACCGTTGTCCCTATTTTAGCAGGACACAGAAATTGCGCAAGAATGCACTTTTTGGGTAGATACTTCCCAAAAGGGTAGTTATTAAAAGTTGGAGGTACATCATGGAATATTCAAAAGACCAGTTCAACTGCCCGGTTGAAGCCACGCTGTTTTTGATCGGCGGGAAATACAAGCCGCTCATCCTCTGGTATCTGATAGAAAAACCGCTCCACTACATGGAGCTGCAGCGCATGATCCCGAAAGCGACACCCAAAATGCTGTCGCAGCAGTTACATGATCTGGAGGAATGCGGGATGCTGCACCGGGAAGTCATCCCGGACAAGCCGCCCAGGACGCTGTACTCCCTCACTCCATTTGGACGGAGCATCATTCCCGTATTGGATGCCATGTGCGATTGGGGCGCGGGCTTTTTGGACGGGCTGGACATCCAGCCACCATGCTGCACAAAAAAATCAGCAGGAGAACCTTGACTGGCTTTCCTGCTGTCTTTTCATAACTGTATATCCGGCTCCAATGAGAAAATCCCATTTTCAAATATAAGCCGGGAAACCGATGCGTTTTTTACCTTTCCCAATCCGCTTAACTGCCCCGGCGCAAATAGGTGGAATATGGTCTTTATGGCAAAGGCGTGTGTCACTATCAGTATATCGGTGCTTTCCTGCATCCCGTCCTTTTGGACGGCATCCGCAAATACGCTTTTCAGACGGCTTTCTATTGTCTGGAACGGCTCCGCCATTCCTGTCGTATCATGTTCATAAATGGCAGCCGCCACATCGGGAAGCCGCTGATTCAGCTCTGCAAAAGTGGCTATCCCTCCCAGCCAGTCCGATACATTCTTTATGAAAACAGCATTGTTCTCCGCCTCCATGCACCCCAGGCACCATTCCCGCAGCCTTGCGTCCTTTTCTATCGGCACACCGCCCTTTCCGCCCGCTTCCAAAATCATCTCTGCCGTCTGTATGGCACGGAGCATATCGCTGGTATAGACCGTATCAAAATCAATCCCCTTTAATCTTTGCCCTATGTCAGCCGCCATCTGCTTTCCTGCTTCGGTGAGCGGTGAGTCAGCCCATCCCTGCGCCCGGTCTAAGCTGTTCAAAAGCGTCTGCCCATGCCTGACTATGTAAAAACGAACCATGCCTGTCACCTCCGCTGACAGTATAAGAAATCGTTGCCAAAATAGCAAGCAGTTACTTTTGGGGTAGTACCTATCAAATTGGGGAATATCATTCCATTTCCCTGAACGTACCGGCCATTCCCCCGACAAGGCTCCACTGGCGCTGCATATAGGGTTTCAGATTTTCCGTGCTTTGCCTGTATGCCTCCCCGAATGTTTCATACTACTTCGGTAGAATATCGTTCCCACTAAAGCCACGGGCAGGATTGTTAATTCTTCTGCTCATATAAATCATGTCGGCTGTTGGTATTTTCAGGAACATACTCTATTTCCAAAACCCCGCCTATAGTGTCCAAATCCCGGAGTCTTTGCAAATCCTCTTCTGCGTTTGATGTCACTACAACATGGAGCCTGTATGGGTTCTCATAGACCGAGGATGATATGACAAATGGCATTTCATGGTTCATCATAGCGCTGCTCACTTTTGTCTGCAGCTCCGTCACATATTCCAAACTTACATCTGTATTTGTATTCTCCAAAAGGGCCGTGCCTGCTCCGTCATCTGAATTCTCTTTCTCCTGTTGAGCATCCTCTGTCTTCACGTCATGGCTTTGCCGGTCTTCTCCCTCATACTCCATGATTCCGATAATTTCACATATACTTGCAGCCTGTTCTTCTGTCAGGGGGCTGTAGGCAATGCCTGAGAACTCGTAAAACATATCCGACACCGCTGTATACTTCAAGCCATCTATTACGTTCCCATAATCTGTAGTTATTGACAAATACCGCCCAAGCCTCACCGCTTCATGGGATGGTGTCTGACCATCGCCCGCCGCTTCCACATCTCCGTAATCAATCCTCTCCCATTGGCCGCTCCCATAGCAGGTCATGCCGGACAGCATTTCATATATTGTTTCTATTGCGGCCCTGTCGGTTATTTTCCGTGTCCCAACCTCTTCCTGTATTTTCTTTCCTGCATCCGTATTATCCATTCTTGCAGGCGCCACTTCTATTTCTGTGATCGCATCCGCGGAATCAATCTGATATACCAGCTTAAGGACATCATCGTATGGGTATTCACCGCTGTCGAAGCATTGGAATTTCCACAGCGAACTCTCCTGCCCATCGTTCCGGATCAGATATTGCAGGTCTGAATGTCCCGAAACATAGTGCCATTCCCCGGTATTGTCAATACTTTTACCCATACTTTCTGCTAACACGGAACTGCCAGCCGAGGGAACCTCCGTATAAAATCCGCTGTATTGTTCTATGGGGACGGCTGCATATTTCTCTGTTTGCTGTGCCATAAAGTTCCCGCTATTTGATGCAAGCAGGGAAGATATTGGGGCAAACTGCTCCGGCATTTCGGGCTCTGGACTTTCCTGTATAGGCTGTTCCTGTACCCAATACCCATTCTGTGGAAGGTCACTTTCCGGTTCATGCCGTAATACAGACCAAATGGCTGCAACACCTGCACAGACCAGACAAAGACCTGCTGCCGCAGCATATCGCATTATCCATATATTATTTCTTTTTGACCGCAATTTCTTCTTTTTTCTTCTTACCATAAGAGCATGGCTTATCATACTTTCATCCACTAACCCTAATGCATCACTGATGTCTTCACTTTTCATCAAAGAATCCCTCCTGCTCCAAATATTTTTTTAATCCGATACGGGTGCGGTACAACATACTCTTTGCCTTGGACTCACTCATGCCATAATATCCTGCTACCTGACGGATGGAATCCGAAAAGAAATATCTTCCAATAAATACATCTCTTGTTTCCCCCGGTAATTCTGCAAGATAATCCTGAATAGCCTTTGCCAGAAGGTGCAGGTCAACATCCTGTTCTGTTGTGTTTCCGGCAGAAACGCAGTCCTCCAATTCAGATAGAGACAGCGCATATTCTGATGCCTGCCTTTTCGCACTGTTCCTTTTTCGGAAAACATCGATTGATATCTGCCTCGTAATCTTACAAAGGTATGTTAAAAGAACACTCGGCCTGTGTGGGGGCATAGATTTCCATGCACTTAAATAAGTGTCATTTACGCTCTCTTTGCTGTCCTCCCAATCAGCGAGAATGTTATACGATAATTTCATTAGGTAATGTCCATATTTCTGGTCTGTGTGCTGGATTGCCGCCTCATTGCGTTTCCAGTATAATTCAACAATTCTGTCATCCTGCATGGTCTCCCTCACCTCCCTGGCTGTTATGCCCTTCATTGTATATCCCGTAAAAATTCAGATTTGGTTGCAGAGAAAAATACTTTTTTTATTTTAGCTCAAAAAAATATAAAAAGCACCGTCATTTTTAGAAATAGTGGAAGCGGATCAGAAATACCCAAAAGAAAAAAGAGCCATTGCACAGCCCTCTTTCTCCTGTTATTATTTTTCAATTTTTCTGTATACTATCACGCAAAACTCTATACTATCACGGAAACTCATATACAAACACGAAAACTCCGAGCAGTTTCCGTGTTTGTATTATATCCCCCGTTTTCCGACAGCATTTTCCGTCAAACTAATACGCCTTTCAGCCTAAACCGCCAATATCTTACACCTTTTTACCTTTCCGTTTTATACTATCACGGAAACCCCCGACTTTTGCGTGAAAGTATACTTTTGCCTGATAGTACGATTTTTGCCCCAATCGCCATCCTATCAGCGGCATCTAAAAACACGAAAAAAGGGATCCACCACCCACCGTGATGAACCCCACCGAACCTCAAAATCCCTTGATTTTAAGCCATTCTTCCATACTTTTGCCTGCGAGTACCCAAATTCCTATGGCATCAATTCAAGATTGCCGCCTGTGCCGCTGTTAGATTATGATGACTTTTACCCCTCTTTACCCCATTTACCCCACCCAATTCGACATTCGACAAACGGGATTCGACAAAATCCCCTTGCTTTTATGCGGAATCCGGCATAAAATGATTTTAGCGGAACGCTCCGCAGCGTTTGACAGATACGGGGGAATCTGCTACAATGAAAATACAAAAGGGAATACTGCCGATAGACGGTCAGCCCCGATAAAATTACTTACAAAGAAGTGACCTTACCTTTGGCTGGGGCGGTCACTTTTTTGTGTGGTTTATGTACGCTATCAAGATCGAAACGATGATCCCAAGAATCATCAGAACAATCGTCAGCAGTTCATAGTCACTCATCAAGCATCCCCCCTTTCCCGGTTTTACCCGTAGTCAGAGGGGCAGTCCCCTCTGCGTTTGCATCGGAAAACTGACCGCCTATCCCGTTATGGCAGTATCCCATGTGAATATATTATCAGAAAATGCCGGACGCTACAAGCGGTTTCCGGCTTTTTTATTTCCCCACTTGCAATCCTCCCAAACCAGAGTTAAGATACGACACCACGGAAGGAGGGATTGGATTGGAAAAAGATTCTGCATTGTACCAGCTCATGGACACCCGTATGAACGGCATCATGAATGGAATTGTAAGCGGTGACGGGGAATACCAGGCGATTCTCCGGAAGTCGGATATATACTCCGGCGAACTGGAAAGGATGGATTTATCAAAAGAAATCCGACTGCTGATTGACCGGTACGTCAGCGAGCAGAACGCGTTGGGCTCCCGGTTTGGGATGCTCGCCTACCTGCTTGGCTTTTCCGACTGCAAGGCCATGTTTTTGGGGAAATGCCTGCCGACAGAAGCAAAAGAACTATCCCAAGAAAGGTAAAACCTAAGTCGCAAATTATGGAAAAAGGGCTTGAAAATGCAGGCTCTTTTTTCGTTCCCTCACTCGTAGTAAAACCGTAGTAACCCACTTTCCCAACTGCCGTGATTTGCCACGTTTTGCCCCACAAGTGCCGTCAATTCCCTGTTATCCGACGTGCTGCCGTGGCAGACAAATAAAATTTTTATCATTGGTGTTAGTATATAAGTGTGGACAGAAAAAGTTGAACAACCTATACTATCAAATGAAAGAGCAAAGGAGA
>NZ_QZDT01000089.1 GCF_009917485.1 Parablautia muri | reverse complement strand
ATAAAAGCACCTACCTTTCTTATTAACTTATCATAGAAGATCTTAATTTACAGAAATTATTTCACACACTCACTGCAACCTCCACGCTGCCCTGCGGTCTGGTTCCAAAAGGCGGATTTGCCAGTATTACATCAAACATTCTGTCAGATGTATCTATCAAAGAATCCTGATATGCAATAGGACTCTTATTGATGCCAATATCGTGCAGATATAAATTCATAGAAGCAAGCGTTACAACTAAAGATGTATTATCCGCTCCAAAGAGCGCATTGTTCTTCAAAAACTGCTGTTTTTCTATATCCTTGCTTTGACTCTTCATGTGTTCATAAGCCGCAAGCAGAAAACCTCCGGTACCACAGGCGGGATCTGCAACTGTTTCTGTAATTTTAGGATTGACTACCTCAACAATAGCCTGTATCAGCGCTCTCGGCGTAAAATACTGACCTGCTCCGCTTTTCTTGTCCTGTCCGTTTTTTTCAAGAATTGATTCATAGACGGCGCCTTTAAAATCTCCTTCCATCATATACCAGTTCTCTTCACTTACCATTTCTATGACTTTAGCAAGCATAACCGGACGGTCAATCTTATTCGTTGCCCTTGTAAAAATAGTTCCGATTAATCCTTCATCCTTTGAAAGCTCCCTCAATATTTCTTCATATTTTTCAACAAGATCCGTTCCATTAAGACCAGCTAAATCCTTCCACTTATATCCCTCGGGAACAGTGCTGTTAAGCCCGAGTTCTTCTTTCTCCTCATCCATTTTCAAGAAAAGAATATATGTAAGCTGTGTGATATAGTCTGTAAATCCGACGCCTGCCGCTGCCAAAACATTCGCTATATCCCATACCTTTTTCAATAATGCCGCTTCGCTTTTTTGATTTGCCATTTTAAGCCACCTTTAATATAATTTTTGATAAAGCTGACATTTCCTCTTTTAGCGTTGATGCACCGAAAATTGTTACAGCCTTCCGCCATAAATCCGTATCTGCCTCATTCAATTCTGCCACAGAAATTGCCCCGGCATCTATCACGTATCCTGCAATCTGTCTCATAATCTGCTCCTGCTCAATTGTTAAAATACGCTGATTCTGTCCGCAATACAGATTGAATCTCTGCCCATATCCTGTAAAGAGGCTTGTCAGTTTCTGATTTCTCTTATACGCATAACGCACTATCTGAATTAAATGTGTTAGTGCATTTATATTTGTTTTAATATCAAGTTCTTCAACCTTACCTTCCGAATCAAGAAACTTATAATTTTTCCATATCTGATAGATACCATACTGTTTGTTTTCTGCAAGAAGCCTATCTCTTAGTTCTACAAGCATAGTATGCGTAATTATGATGTCCTCCGAATTATAAAGAATCCTAAGCGCCTCGATGCTATCACGATTCTCATTCAAATATTTCTCAAAATTTTCAATATAAGTCTTGGCAGATTCTTTTGAAAAGCCGGCATAGATTACTTTATCTTTATCACTTGCTATTGCATAATATCCCCGCTGCATTTCAAGCAGTTTCTTTCTTGCTGGAATATTACTAATCAATCTATAGATAAGCCTCATTCTCATAGAATTATCTCGTGAAGGACTAATATACTCTACCATAATTCCTTCTGAAAATGCGTTATTGATATCATTCGCCACTGTCCTTGGTGCAAAACCATAGGTTGTTATAAAATAATCAAGATGTCTTCCAAATAATGCATCATTTTCATAACGCCTGTTAATTGTTGCACAATAATCTCTAAGAAGCATTAAGTTCTCATCACTGAGTTCATTATGTGCCAAATGTTCAAGAAGCTGTTCCAAACTCAATGTCCTCTTTCCGCCTCCAGAAGTCGCTGCTGGATGGGGTATATTTTTCTCATGTTCTGTCACTCCGACAGCATCTACAATGTAATAACATTCTTTCGTATCGGCATTGGGTGTCACTTCTTTCAACTTATCGTCGCTGATTATGCGACACCCTCGTCCCTTCATCTGTGTATAGAGCACATCGGAGTGTACGTCTTTCATAAAAAATACAGCTTCCAATGGCTTCACATCTGTTCCCGTAGCAACTAATGTGACTGTTACAGCGATACGAAAATCTTTCTCTGTTCTTAAATCTCGAATAAGTCCATTGGAATCTTCTGATGAATAAGTAATTTTTTGCACAAAATTCTCTGGAACTTTCCCATTTTCAAACTCGTTCTGAAAAATTTCTTTTGTCATATCGACAATTTCTGTAGCATGGTTATCATCCTTGGCAAAAATCAATGTCTTGGGTATGTATTCCCATTTTTGTTCCCGTTCCGGATATAGTTCTGTATAGATAGCATTTTTATAAGCCATCAATACCTTTCTTATCTGATCCCGATTAATAACTGACCTGTCCAACTGTATAGGCGTATATTCTATTGGCTGTGTCGCTGTATATGTGACAGGCTCATCCCTGCGACGTGGCGTTTCTATAATTTCTGTTCCAGCCTCAATTATTCCCCCATGCTCAGTAACATCTGTCATTATTCTATAGGTTCTTGCTGGTACGTTTACGCCATCAACAACAGAATCATCATATGTATACATTTTGATAATGTTATTATTAAAGAAGCTGTATGCTTCTGGCGTGGGTGTAGCAGTAAGACCAAGTATTTTCGCATCTGAAAAGTAATCAAGCACTGCTTTCCACTTTCCATAAATAGATCTGTGACATTCATCCACAATAATTAATTGGAAATAATCTGATGGAAGCTTCAAATCATTACCAAGCTGAATAATTTCCGCTGATTCCTGTTCTTCATCTTTCTTTATATTCTCATCTTCAACATCCTCATTACTTTCTTCCAAAGTTTGTCCTGTCAAGACTGAAAAAAGCTTCTGAATTGTTGAAATAATAATATCTCCTTTGATATCCTTTTCTTTTTTTAAGCGTCTTATCTGATAAAGTGAACTCATGGTTTGACGGTTTTCCGTCTTGTCAAACAGACTAAACTCTGATTCTGTCTGTCTTGCAAGATTGTTTCTATCAACAAGAAATAAAATCCTCTTTACTGATGTGTAATTCAACAGGCGATAGGATGCCAAACACGCCAAATATGTCTTGCCAGCGCCTGTAGCCAGTACCGCCAAATTCTTTTTATTGCCAGCCTTAATTGATTTTTCAAATTCTATTTCAGCATCATATTGACAGTCACGAAGTCCTCTTTTCTCAAGCCTTGGCAAAGCGCCATACTCAGATACCTTGTTTATAATCTGCAACATTTTCTTAGGAGAATGCATTTCAGTCAGTTCTTCATATTCACTGTCCGAAATGAGCATATTTTTATAGCAAATCTTGTTTCCATTTGCCATATACACAAGCGGGATTAGGCCTTCAAACCACAAGCCATACCATGACTGCGGATGAACTGCATATCTTTCGGCTTGTTTCTCTACTTCTTTTCCTAATGGATCAGATTCCTTCTTTGCTTCTACAACAGCTATCGCTTTATCTTCCACAAAAAGCAGATAGTCACTTTCTGTATTTCCCTGCATTAATGCTTCCTTAACCGCTGATGCACTATTTGGGATATATTCATGTCTGGAAACAACATCCCACCCAGCATTGACAAGCTGATTGTCTATTTTTATGCGTGCTCTTTCTTCTGGCAACATAGTAATTGCACCTTTCATATTCTAATTCAAACTGTATATTTTATAATTATCGCTTCATATATTTTTTAGTCTTAATCCTCTTATCCGCTGGTTTCTCGGCGTCTTTCGGAATAGCCCAAGCATGACCAAATTTTATAGTGCCTTGTATCATACCCTCATTACATATAGTCTGTACTCGCCTTACTGAAAGATTCCATTTTTCTGCAGCTTCTTTAATTGTAATGTATTCCATACTTTCGCTCCCCCAAAAAGCAAAATATTCCATTAATATTATAAGCGCAAAAACGCCGGATATCAACAAAAATATATACAAACATGGAGCAGATTTCTCTGCTCCGAAATTTTACAGACAGTATATAATTTCTTCCCTCACAATCTCCTCTGCCCTCGCCCGAATATTATTCATTCTCCGCACCCAAAGCATCTGATTCTGCGCTTTTAACCGCTCCGTTACTCCCTCCTGTTTTGCCATCTGCTCTATCAGCAAATCGAACCTTTCCTCCGCCTGTTCTTGTATCATCAGCAGATGCTCTTTCAATTTACCCGATAACAATAACCCCGAATAAATACCTCTCCTATGATTCTCTACATAAGATTTCCGCATCAATCCAAACTTTCTCACCTCTCCCTCCGGCTCTGGATCAGGAATTAAGTTCGGTATCAGATAGTCTCCACATTTTTCATAAGTCAAATTCATAAACTTTTCCTCTCTTTCCTATAAACTCATATCTTGCTTTTTGTGCTGCTTTGTCGCTTCCTGTTTGTCTTTCTCAATCCCTAAATACTGCCTTATGTTCTTCAACTGCTTATCCGCTTCCATCGCCTCCTTTTCTGCTGTCTGATATGTTTTCTTCAGTTTTGCCTTTTGCGCTGTCATTGCATCATATTCCGCCTGCATCTTTTCCACATCTAAAGATGCCATCTTTACTCCGTACCTCTTCAACATATTTTCAGCGCCACCAAATAGAATAATCTGTGTTTCATGGCTTCGGAAATAAGCATCCTGATCCTTCGCTTTCTCATATCCTCTCTGGTATTTCCTGTTTGCCATATACTGTTTTGCGTATTTTAGGATTTCCGCTTTAGCTTTCATCTCATGCTCCAAATCCACAATCGCACTTCGTGCCTCTTTTGCCACAGCACTTCTCTCTAATATTTTCTGTTTTAGTTCCTCTACGGAACCACCCTCTGCATAACTCGCCGCAGCAATCTTTAAATTCTGTATATCCGCCCAATGCTTTAACGCACCATTCTCTTGAAACTTCTCCTTGTCTGTATCAATCAAAGTCCGCTTTGCATCCGGTCGCTTTGGAAAGGGAAATTTCTTTTTTACAGGGAATTTTTCCTGTGCCCTTATACGTTTTTCGATCCTTTCTCTGATTGATTCTTTCGTATATCCCACACCGAAATTCTTTTCACTGACACGTGTAAAACGTGTCTGCCCCGAAGCAGAAAAAGATAAATATTTCAGCGCATTATCTCCAAAAGTTTCCCCTTTTACCTCATATCCTTTTGTCTGCATCCGGCTGATAAAATCTTCATAGCTGTGCGCATCACGAATGGCATTGTCCATATCAGATTTCATCTGCGCTTTCCACGAAGTTCCCGCCTCTGCCATCTGCCACTCATAATGTGTCTTTCCTTTTTGCCCTGCCGGAATAATAACCGACAATCCATGTTCTTTGCACAATTTATCTGACAGATTTCTAATACGATGATAAGTGCGTTTGCAGTCATTGTATTTTTTATATTCCACATTATCAACCGCACAAAAAATGATATGATTATGACAGTGTTCCTTGTCTACATGTGTTGCAATGACATAACTGTATTTATTTTCTAACAGCTTGTCCACAAGCTCTATTCCCACCTGATGAGCCGTATCAAAATCCACTTCCCCCGGTGCAAATGACTGAATTAGATGAAACGCCTGCTTATTACCTATACCAGAAGATTTTGACAACGCATCCATAAAATCATAATGCGCTGTCTCTATCCCACAGGCAAATGAATCTATCAAAATCTGTCCGTCAGTTTTCTCCGGATTACAGATATATTTTAATGCTTTCTGTACGGTTGCTTTGACAGCATGGATTCGTGTGTATGCCATACCTGTTTCATCAGCTCCTTTACTTCTTCTATATCGTCCTGATAAGTGTTACCCGTAGAACTTATCCTTGCCGCTATCTGGTTCAGGCTTTTGCTGATTCTGCTTAGATTGACATTGTAGTCATGCAGTTCCGAGTAATCTACAAAGTAAGTATATCCGTATAAAATCAAATGCCGGAGATAATCGTTTTTGTTCCTGTACTCTGCATTTTTGCATTTGGCATCTAAGATATACTTCTCATCTTCACTCAGGCGCAAAATAAGCTGATTCTTTCGATTTCGTTTTTCCATTTTCAACCTCCATCGTTCCATAGATTGACTAAAAAATAATGTTATTGTTTTTATACTTGACGTTTCGTTCTATATGTATTTCATAAGGGGTTAGGGGATTTTTCCCCTACAAGCAGCAAGCGGATTGGATATCCAATTTGCAAATGTGTAAACGTTGCAAAATCGCTATTTGGATATCCGAATCCAGTGCTTGATATTCTACTTTTTAGCAAATTTTCCAAGGGTCATTATTGCATATTTTCTATCTCTGCGCCCGCGCTTCATTTTTTGTAAACAGAAAAGCTTCTGCCATCCTGCTCCTAATACGGTTCCTAATTGGCACCCAAAACCACTTTACCCCATTAATCGGGTGCCAACTCGGTACCATTTACACTCTATTCTTTTGCAAGCTACTCTCCCATTGAAAAAGCAAAATCCAACATATCTTCTGCAATCTCCTCTTCCGGCTCCGGTTTGGATACTTGCGTTTCATCAAGTCTTTGTTTTGTACCTTGAAAAACAGCTTTGTCGGCAAAATAATCGGTTATACCTTCTAACACCATCTCCGCAACTTTATTTGCAAACTCCTTAATCTCGTCTCCTGAGTCTTCACACTGTTTACCTGAAAACCGTTTCCTCATCGCATTTTGCGAATTACTTTGACTGCCTATCACTGCAATAAGCGCATCTGCAAGCACTTTCCCATAAGAGCCATCCCTACGATTCAACCCATGCAGATATTCCCATGCCCTGCGCTGGTTCTCATCTTCCATGCAGAATTTTACATTGGTACAGCGATATGTTCCTCTCATAAAATTTATTCCTTTCCCACAAATCAATCTATATCTTATCGGATATAGAAACAATGCAATCTATCTGCGCAATTTCTTCTCTGCCAAAATTTCATATCCTTTTGCATTGGCACAAATATCCGTAATAAAAGTCACTCCTGCCTTCTCTCCTAAATCCGAATAATTCTGAAGCAGACAGCCGCCTCCGCCAATCACATACAGGTGTACCAGCTCTTCCTTATATCCATAGTCTGTCAAACGCTTTCTGATATTTTCCGTATACTTTTTTGCAATATACTCTACTTTCTTAGCGATATTATCTGTTCTTCCCTGCAAACCTTTCCGCAGAAGCGGTTCAATCAACATTTCGGGAATATCCTCACCGCTTTCCTTTGACAATTCTTTCTGTATCTCTTTCATACAGATACCTGCGCCGAATTTATCCGTTACAAGACTTTTTTCCAACGGCTTGTTGTCAATAATCTGCATCACGTTCATGGTTCCGTTCCCAATATCCGCCAGCATATTCATTCCCAACATCGCACCTAAATTGACAACAGCCGCAAATCCCTGTGGAAATATTTCTACGCCGCACAAATGCACATGATATCTCTCTTTTCGGAACTCAAAATGCAGTTCCTGCTCTTTCATCAGATAGCGCTTAAAGTCTGCGCCCTGACTTTTCATCCAAGCGAGCGGAAGCCCAACCGCCAATGTCACATTTGCTTCATGCAATCCCCTAAACTTCAATTCCTCCGCCAGTGCCGCAAGTGTCAGAATATAAAAGTCTTCGGAATCCGTTTTATTCCCCTGATATACCAAGTGCGACTCCCCAATCACATAAAATTTGTCCTTATATTTCACGAAATTTTTACTGACAATCGGTTCGTCCTCCATACATTCCACGCCTGCCCGAAATACTCTGTGTGCGGTTTTCATATTTAATGCTAATGTTAGCATTAAATATGTTATGCAAAGGAAAATATAATCCTGACATTTTCCAGGACACTGCCCAATATAAATGAAATTCCTA
>NZ_QZDT01000088.1 GCF_009917485.1 Parablautia muri | reverse complement strand
GTACCTCGTTTCTTGTTATTTTGATTATATCTCATTAGCCACTTCTGTTACAACTTTAGTATAGCACTTCACACGATGAATTGTCCCTCAACACAAGTTTGAATGTGGCAGACTATGTTACGCAGACTGTTCTAAAAGCCTTGCCACTATGCCTGATCTGCTGTGTGGTTATTTCCATAGCCTGTTCTTTTGTATTTTCACGAAAGATCACGTTCCCCATAAAACAGATTGGGGCGGTGACGGAGCAGATGGCACGGATGGAAAGGGATGCTGCCTGCAAAATCAGTCCAAAAGATGAAATAGGCATACTGGCAGATAATATCAACCATTTATACCAAAGCCTGCTGTCGGCTATCGAGAGCCTTGAGATTGAGAAACAGCGTGTAAGCGAGAGCGAGAGGTCAAAGGCTGATTTCCTGCGGGCGGCATCCCATGAACTGAAAACGCCTGTTACTGCGCTGAATGCCACACTGGAGAATATGATACTTGGTGTCGGGAAATATAAGGATTATGACACTTACCTGCCGGAGTGTAGGGAAATGACAGGCCGCCTCGCAGATATGATACATGATATCCTCGAAACCTCAAAGGCAGGGATGACCGCAGAAAGTGAAGAAGCAGTGGAAGTCGATCTGTCAGAGCTGCTTTACGCATTATGCGAACCGTATATGCTGATCGCTAAGGCAAAAGGAATCATCTTCCGGCTTGGGCTGCCGGACAGTTTTGAAACAGTGCTGCCGCCTCAGATGTTTGGAAAAGCAGTGTCAAATATCCTTGCCAATGCCGTGGCATACACAGAACCGGGAAGAACAGTTTCCGTATATTTTGACAGGCGCGATATCCTTATAGAAAACGAGTGTGTCCCTATACCCAAAGAAGCGATGCGGCATATATTAGAGCCATTTTATCGTCCTGATTTTGCAAGGGACCGTGACAAGGGCGGGAACGGGCTTGGGCTGTATATTGTAGACACATTATTAAAGACAATGGATATTTTTTACTCATTCTGTCCGATGGAAGAACCGCAGGGAATGAGATTTACAATTCATTTATAACAATTCAATGAAAACCATGAATAAGAAAAGCTCTCCGGCAGACCGGGGAGTTTTTAATTTCTTTTCAATTTCACATATGTTTCATACTGGTTCCATATTGGGAGTGTAAGATATCAACGTCAGAATGAATAACACCAGAAAACGGAGGTATCAAAATGGGAACTACCAAACGGGCGTTTCTCTACGTCACACGGAAAAAGGGGAAAAGTATCCTGCTCTTTTTCATTCTTCTTATCATGTCAACTTTTGTATTGACCGGGCTTTCTACCCAAAAAGCATCGCAGGAGGCACAAAAGAATCTGCGGGAGGCTTTAGGCGGTGAATTCTATGTTTCAGTTGAACTATCGGAAAGCAATCCTTATTTCAGGAGGGTTGATGATGGGGAAGGCGCTCTTGACCTTTACACGGAGCTTCCCGTCACACGGGATATGATTAATGCCATTATGGAAATAGGCGGCATTGAAAAATATGATGCATCAGCCCAGACGCTTGTTTCTACAAACCTTACTATCTTTCCCGGTAATGTTCCTTTGAAAGGGGAGCTTAATAACAAGATATATGCCCGGACTGTCGCCGGAACTGAAAATAACAGCTTTTTTCAGTCGGGAATAATGGAACTGACTGAAGGAAAACACATTACGGGAAATGAAAGTAATGCAGCGGTTATCAGCAGGGATATGGCAGACCAGAACAGCCTGCAGATAGGTGACAGCATTTCCTTACAGGCCGATGAGGAGGCGGAAGTTAGGATTATTGGTATTTATGAAATCCGAAAGCCAGATCCGGCATATGCGAGTGTTGTCACTTATGAAAAACTGGAAAACCAGATTTTTATTGACACAAGCGCCTTACAGGATTTATTTGGGGATATGCCGGTGGGATTTTACGAGGTGGCATTTTCCGTATATGATCCTGCACAGCTTGACAGCATTATGTCAGAAGTGAAAGGTTTATCTGCTATTGACTGGCGGGCTTTTGAAGTGGCGGCAGATAACCAGACTTATTTGGATGCCGCCGCACCATTGCAGAAACTGCAGGCTTTGGTGTCATCCATAATATGGGTGATTGCATTGGTGAGCGCTGTCATCCTTTCATTGATACTCACCATGTGGGGAAGAAGCCGTATCCACGAGACAGGTGTGTTCCTATCCCTTGGCATTGGAAATATGAGGATTATCGGGCAGTATCTTGCTGAGGTTTTGATGATTGCAGTGATTGCTTTTGGATGCTCTTATTTTACAAGCAGCGCAGTGGCAGGGCAGCTTGCAAATGGATTGCTGCAGCAGAATATTCCGGCAAGTGAGGAACAGGCAGCGGGAGTGACCATAACCAAAAAAGACGGATTCAGTGAGGATGTGGTGGTCAGCATAAAAGATGATTCTGCTTTGTCGGATATGCCTTCTGGTCAGGATACCGCCCCGGAAGTGGAAGTTGCAGCAGACGGGGCAGAGGCAGACAGGGAGCAGATAAGAGTTACGATTGATTCTTACAATATGCTGCAGCTCTATCTTATAGGCATTATTGTTATCATTCTTTCAGTGGGGATTTCCTCATTGTCGGTAATGCGCCTGAAACCCCGTGAAATCTTGTCAAAAATGAGTTAAGGAAAAGGAGAAAATAGAAAATGGCTGTATTAGAAATGAAAGGGATATGTTATGCCTATGAGAAAGGCAGGCCAATATTGTCAAACATAAATACTGAATTTGAAGTGGGGAAAATGTATGCTGTTCTTGGACCGTCCGGTTCCGGCAAGACAACGATGCTGTCACTAATCGGCGGGCTGGATATTCCGCAAAAAGGTGAAATCCTCTTTAATGGTGAAAATATTTCACAGTGCGGGCTTGCCTGTCACAGGCGCAGCCACGTTTCACTGATATTTCAAAGCTACAACCTCATTGACTATATGACGCCAATGGAAAATGTGGCATTGACAGCGAAAAAGGATGTCCTGTCCCTGCTCCTGCGGCTTGGGCTGACAGCCGAGGAAGCAAAACGAAATGTAATGAAACTGTCCGGAGGGCAGCAACAGCGTGTGGCAATCGCCCGCGCCCTGGCCTCAGATACCCCGGTCATTTTAGCGGATGAACCGACAGGAAACCTCGACGGGGACACGGCGGGCGAAATTACGGGCATATTGAAAGAAAGCGCACATGAACTGAATAAATGCGTGATTGTTGTAACCCATTCAAATGAACTGGCAGCACAGGCAGATGTTGTCTTGAACTTAAAGCATGGCGGTCTTCATACTGCATAGATTTTTATTGGAATAATACTGTTGCTGCCCATTTTTTTGACTTAAAATTGCTCTGATTGCCTGTCATAGAATTAACCGATATAATGACATGAGAATAGAGAAAGGAAAAGGTACCAGGACACTAATCTTTTGCAAAGAACTGAGTCCTGAAACCATTACTAAAAACATGGTTATCATATCAAAGTATGAAGTGGAATACAAGGAGGATGAGGATATATTTAATAACCA
This sequence comes from Parablautia muri, assembly GCF_009917485.1. Classification (GTDB taxonomy): domain Bacteria; phylum Bacillota; class Clostridia; order Lachnospirales; family Lachnospiraceae; genus Suilimivivens; species Suilimivivens muri. Next base: position 4,846 of record NZ_QZDT01000088.1, on the reverse strand, counting down.
GTAAAGAAGAAAGCGTCTGCCCATGCTGTGGAAGTCCCCTTAAGTACAGGGACAGCAGACGATGCGTGCAAAGAAAAGCGGGAGGCGGGAAGGAATGGTGCCTGATCCGGCGGCTCAGATGCAGCAATGACAGATGCAGGAGGCTCCATAATGAACTGTTATGCCGAGAAGATGGAAACATCATTAAGACGTTTCTGCAGACCGCACCGGATGGAGCTTTTACGGGGGGACATAAAGTACGGGCCGGATCTGCGGACAACTTCGGGGGAACTGGTAAAGACCTTTTTATCCTCGCTGAACGATGACCACTCCCGTTACATCGCGCAGTCAGAGTTTTATGACAACTAGAGACAGGAGATCGTGGAGGACACGTTCCATAAGGCGGTGCTAAAAGCCGGAAAGTTTGACAGCGCCTGCCTTGACAACGGGGTGCAGTATACGGAAACTGCCCGGAGTTTTCGTGTTTGTATATGAGTTTCCGTGATAGTTTGGAGTTTTGCGTGATAGTATACAGTAAAATTGAAAAATGGTAGCAGTGGGGAAAGGGTTGTTCAATGACCCTTTCATTTTGTCCTTCGATATGTTATAATGTATTTTGTTTAATAAAACATATTCAAGGAGGAGTCATGGAGCAGGTTTCATTGAAGATAGGGGAGCGGCTGAAAGAAATCAGGAACACAAGGCAGCTCACGCTGGATGATGTTGCGGAACTTACTGGCGTCAGCAAGCCCATGTTAGGGCAGATCGAGCGCGGGCAGTCCTCACCCACCATCAACATATTATGGAAGATTTCAACAGGGCTGAAAATTCCATTATCTTTTTTCTGTAAACAGGAAGAAGCGGAGTACACAGTCGCAGGGCTTGATGGGGAAAATGCGATCACGGAGGAAAACGGAGGGATGCGGGCTTACCCGCTGTTTCCTTTTGACCCGATGCGGAACGTGGAGGTGTTCTATATTGAGTTTGATGCAGGAGTTCGCCATAATTCGCTCCCTCATGTAACAGGCGTGGAAGAATATGTTTTTCTGGTGCAGGGGGTGCTGAAAATGGTGATTGGCGGGAAGGAAGTGCTGCTGCAGGAAAAGCAGTCAATACGCTTCCGGGCGGATGTTTCCCACGGATACCATAATGCTTCCGAGAAAGCCTGCACCGCCTATAATGTGATATTTTACCCAAACAATTAAAGGAGGAAACGGAAAATGTATGAATTGGTACAGGTCAGTGAGAAATGCTATTACATAAACTGCCCGGCGAAGATAGGTGTCTATGTGGCAGACAATGATCATGTCTATCTGGTTGACAGCGGAAATGATAAGGATGCGGGGCGGAAAGTCCGGCAGATACTGGATAAGAACGGCTGGCATCTAGCGGCAATCCTAAATACACATTCCAACGCAGACCATATCGGCGGGAATAAGTACCTGCAGGGGCAGACAGGATGCAAGGTTTATTCCGGTGGCATAGAGGCGGCTTTTACGAAATACCCGATGCTGGAGCCGTCCTTCCTTTACGGCGGTTATCCGTGTAAGGATTTGCGGCATAAATTCTTGATGGCGCAGGAGAGCGTTGTGGCGGATTTCTCAGACGAGAGCTTCCCGAAGGAGGTTGAGGTGATTCCTCTGCCGGGGCATTTCTTTGACATGGTGGGGTTCCGTATGCCGGATAATGTGGTGTTCCTTGCGGACTGCATCAGCAGCAGGGAGATGTTGGATAAATATGCGGTTTCCTTCATTTATGACGTGAGCGCTTATTTGGAAACGCTGAATAAAGTGGAGCAGATGGAGGCAGCTATGTTCGTTCCCGCCCATGCGGAGGTATCCGCGGATGTGAAGGAACTTGTCCGTTATAACAGGGATAAGGTGCATGGAGTGGCGGACAGGATTCTGTCCATCTGTGGGGAGCCGATATGCTTTGAGCGGATTCTGCAGGAGGTGTTCAAAGGCTATGGTCTTTCCATGAACTTTGAGCAGTATGTGTTGGTTGGCAGCACGGTGCGTTCCTACCTTTCGTGGCTGAAAGATACCGGAAAAGTGTCGGCTGAATTTCAGGACAGTATGCTGCTTTGGCAGAAAGCATAATTTTATGACTCGGAAACAGTCTGGGAGGCATACAGGCAAAGCACGGAAAAACTGAAATCCTATATGTAGCGCCAGTGGAGGCTTGTTGGGGGAATGGTCGGCACGTTCAGGGAGATGGAATGCTGTAGGGGAAGCAGTATCTGCTTGTGAAAGTGCGGATAGAATATATCTGCCATTTGTAACCACATTTCCGAAATTCTTCCGAAATGTTTCCGCGGTATTGCAAGAGTACGGTCCAAGCGGTATACTTACCCAAACAACTGAATAATGATATATCTTCAGGGCAGGGTGAGATTCCCGATTGGCGGTATAGTCCGCGAGCGTGAAAACGCAGGACTTGGCAGGCGTCCAAGTCAGGATTTGGTGCGATTCCAAAACCAACAGTATAGTCTGGATAGAAGAAGATGGATTCATATTATGTGGTATGCTGTTATTTTCATGCTGCTGTATGTTGTTGTACCGAATTTCCCGGCACCTGAATGATATAACGATTCAGGTGCTAATTTTTATTTTCAGGAGGAAATGGTATATGGACAGCAAGACAAAAAGAATAACCACTACCGCCATGCTTTGTGCAGTAGCCTATGTAGTGGTGGTGGTTGGAAGGGTTCCCGTTGTGTTATTTTTGAAGTATGACCCGAAGGATATCATCATCACGCTGGGCGGCCTGATATGGGGGCCGATGACTTCCCTTATCGTATCTGTGATTGTATCGCTGATAGAAATGGTGACGATCAGTGAAAACGGAGTTCTGGGGTGCATCATGAATATTATATCAACGTGTTCTTTTGCCTGTACAGCCTCTGTGATCTACAAAAAGAAGCGGACACTGCCCGGTGCAGTCACAGGATTGGTAACGGGTAGTCTGATGATGGTATTGGTGATGCTGCTATGGAACTATCTGATAACGCCTATTTATATGGGGTATCCCCGTGAAGCCGTGGCGGAATTGATGCTCCCTGCATTCCTCCCCTTTAATCTGCTGAAAGCCGGGTTAAACGCAGGGTTTACATTCCTGCTTTATAAACCGGTAACAACGGCATTACGCAAAGCGGGCTATATCTCAGGCCCGCAGAATGTGCAGGGCAGGAAACCGGTTGGCTTGTGGCTGCTTTCGGGGGCTATCGTAATTACCTGCATCCTGCTGATATTATCGCTTAATGGAATCATATGAGGGGCATCATGGAACAAATTTCAAATAAGAATCCTATAAATATCCTTTCGGGCAAAGTGATACATGGACGGGGGATAGGGAAATTGGTCGGTATGCCGACTGCAAATATGGAGGTTTTGGATGAAAGCATCCTGCCTCCAGCCGGCGTATATGTTACGGAGATTTTGCTGGATGGACAGGTGCATTATGGCATTACGAATATCGGGACAAGGCCGACTGTTGACAATGATAAGGAAATATCCGTTGAGACGCATATCCTAAATTTCAACGAGGAAATTTATGGGAAAAGCATAAAGATACGGCTTTTTGGCAGGCTGCGTTCCCAGCAGAAGTTTGAGAACTTTTCCATGCTGCTGGAACAGATACGGATGGACTGCATTGCTGTACGGAAGTTTTTTGGCATAGGGCAGGTCGTTTCCATGCTGCATATGAGCGCTGCAAAGCGTCAGGCTATAATCGGTGGCCATGAGGTCTGCCTGTCGGTAAAGGAATTTGATATTTTATATATGCTGTATTCTGCTCCGGATATTGCTTATTCGAAAGAACAGATTTATGAGGCTGTCTGGCATGAACCGTCAAACGGCTACTGCCATGCGGTGGAGAACACGGTCTTCCAGATCAGGAAAAGGATCAGGGATTATTCGGCAGGGCATGATTTTATCAAGACGGTCATTGGATTTGGCTATAAATTCAATGCAGGGTAAGAAAAAAAGGCATGAAACCGGAACCTGCCTGTCTATCTAAGGCAGAATGAAAGCCTGTGCTGGCATGGCATTGCAGCGCAGGCTTTCATTCTGCCTACATCAGATGCGTGTCGCTCCAGCTTTTCATATCTTTCAAAATAGGAATGAAACTTTTCCCCAGGTCAGTCAGGGAATACTCCACCTTCGGCGGCACTTCCTGATAGATATAGCGGGAGATGAAGCCGTCCTGTTCCAGTTCCCGGAGCTGCTTGGTAAGGGTGGACTGCGTGATGTCCCCAAGCCTCCGCCTCAGTTCCCCGAACCTCTGCACCTCATATTCCGCGATGTACCATAATATCGTTATCTTCCATTTCCCGCTTAAGATGTTCTGTATCCTGACCATAGCCGCGCATTGGGGCAGCGGCGCTTTCATGTTGCTCATAGGCGTTCCTCCTTCTAACGGCATTATACTATATCCGCCCTGTCTGTTCAAGGTACTATGATTTTTGATACCGGTATTATTTTCCGCACTATAAACGAAAAAAGACAGTACTTTTCTTTTTCGCGCCAGTTGCTATAATGTGATTCAGAAAGGAGGCGGACGGGATAAACACATCAGTGGATATAGCGGGCATCAGGTTAAAGAACCCGGTGATGCCCGCGTCCGGAACATTCGGCTCCGGGCAGGAATACAGCGGGTTCGTGGATCTGAACCGGCTAGGCGCGGTGGTCACAAAAGGCGTCTCATGCGTCCCGTGGGAGGGGAACCCGGCACCAAGGATCATGGAGACGGCCAGCGGGATGATAAACGCAGTGGGGCTGCAGAATCCGGGGATAGACGTCTTTATAGAGAGGGACCTCCCTTTCCTCAGACAGTTTGACACGAAGGTCATTGTGAACATATGCGGCAG
>NZ_QZDT01000087.1 GCF_009917485.1 Parablautia muri | reverse complement strand
CCCCTCATCGTCCCTTATTCACAGGTATCCGCTCCTGACCAGGCCGATATCATCCATTTTTTCCCGGATAAGCATACACTCCGTTCCCTTTTGGACAGCATTCCCTGCATCGATGAGAACAACGTCAAATATATCATGCGCTCCTGCCTGCTCCACTGGAAGCAGCGTCTTCTTTCCTGCGGCATTCCCATCTGTCCCTTAAAGGAACTCGTTTCCCGCTGTTTTTCCGCCTACTGCCTCCAGTTCATGCAGGTTAGCACCCCGAATATCTTATTCCCACTGACCACATAACCTTACACGACAGCCTCTGTCCCTGCGCTTATACTGTATCCATACACTTTTGTAAGGAGGTTTTTTACATGACGCAGGATGAAAAACACGCTCTCGCCCTGATGCGCTGCGGGGCTATTGCACCTTTGATAAGCGGCACGAAGGATGATTTCCAGAGTCTTGACGATTATTACAGGGAGGCGGCCGCAAAGTCTTATCCGGCTCCGGACGGCTCCACAAAACATTTTTCCGCCGCTTCCATCGAAAGATGGTACCGCGCTTATTTAAAAAACGGTTTTGACGCACTCATGCCAAAAAGCCGTTCTGACTCTGGCAGGAGCCGCTGCCTGGATGTTGACTGCCAGGAATTTATCCGCCACATGAAGCAAAGCTATCCCAGGATGCCCCATCCATGATCTACCGCGCTCTCCTTGATAACAGACTCATCTCCAGGACTTCCGCTTCCGAATCCTCTGTCTGCCGCTTTGTGAACCAGCTTATGACTGAAAACAGGATGACGAACAATAAGGACATGCGCCGCTATGAACACCCCCACATCAATGAGGTCTGGTGCGGCGATTCCAGCGTTGGTCCCAGGATGATCTCGGAAAGCGGAAAAAAGAAAGTTTACATCATTGCGCTGTTCGATGACGCAAGCCGTTTTATCACCGGCATTGACATCTTTTTCCAGAACAACTTTGTGAACCTCATCTCCGTCATGTGCTCTGCCGTCTCCAAATACGGCAGGCCAAAGACATTCAACTTTGACAACGGCAGTTCCTATAAGAACAGGCAGATGGAGCTTCTCTGCGCAAGGAGCGGCTCCACACTTAATTACTGCCAGCCTTACACACCCACTGCAAAGGCAAAGATCGAACGATGGTTCCACACCATGAAGGACCAGTGGATGGCTTCCCTTGACATGCGCGCTTTCCATTCCCTTGACGAACTGCGCTCCTCCCTGTACGCATTTGTCAATTCTTACAATCAGGCGCCCCATTCCTCCCTCGGCGGAAAGTCCCCGGTGGACCGTTTCTTCTCCGAACCTGAGCATATCCGCCGGCTGGATGATGCACAGAGCGAACGGGCTTTCCTTCTGGAAATTGAAAGAACAATTTCCTCCTCCCTCCGTTTCGTTCTGCTCTGTTGTCTGTTCTGCTGTCGGCTCTCGTTCTGAAGCTCCCTCTCAAGGTTCTTTTTGTTATAGCCGATTACCTCGGCATAAGCTAATTCTGTGGCGGTTTTGGTCTGCTCCCTGCCGATACTGTCATACTCGGATTGTAAGGACTGTATCTCGGCTTTCCTTATAGGTGGCTTGGATTGGCGCATAGAGGGTATACATTTTTGACAGTTCCTTTAATCGGCTTAGTTTCTGCCCCTTTGAAAGATGTACCGTTTCCAACTGTTGGTATCTCTGTTCCTTATCCGCTATGAATTTTGCAAGGCTCTCAAAGCTGTCTATCTTCCTTGTGGTGATGAATTTCTCCGCATTGTCGACTGACTGCAAGGCGGCTCGGTCGGATATTCTTCTTAGGTGCTTTCCGCTGACAATCGGTAAGTCTAATCTGCCTTTGTGCTCCCTTACTTTCGCAATCATCTCCATAACTTCATTCTTCACGCTGACCGCCGCATTTTTAATCTTGGCGTATTGTGCGCTGTGAAGTTCCTGCTTGGCAAGCATGAGCATTTCCTTTGCTTGTTCCAACAGGAGATTGTTCTTGATGATTTCCCGATTGATGTTGCCCCTCTCGATCTGTATGCCCTTGCGCTCTAAAGCGTTGGCAACCGCCCCGATATGGATTGTCGGCTCTCTGTCAATGCCCTGTTCCTTAAAAGAGCGGTGTTCCCAATGTAGCGCAATCCCCAACTGCTCATTGGTGGCATTGATTGTGTCGGCTAAATCCTTTCGCCACATTTTAGCGTTTTCCCTGCTGTTCCAGTCGTTGCTTTCTACGGTCTGACATTTTCACTGTTTCCTGTTCCGCTTGTCAACTTTCTGCTGACCTGTCTTTTTGTCAATGAGGGGAACACGCTCGCCGTTTTCATCAAGTATATAAACCTTTTTTGTCTTTGCTCCCCATTCCCCGTTTTCAGTGAGAGGGCGCATTGTGAGTAAAACATGGATATGGAGATTGCGCTGTCCTTTGTCGTTCTCGCTGTCATGGATTGCCCAATCAGCGCACATTCCCTTGTCAACAAAATTCCTCTGCACATAATCCATCACAACTTCCTCCGCAAGTTCATAACTCCAATCGTTGGGGAGTGACGCTTTTAACATTCTCGCAAGCTGTGATTTCTGTCCTTTCTCGGACAGTTCAACAGAGTTCCATAAGGTGGCTCGGTCTGCATATTCTTTGGGTGCGTTAGTCGGTAGGGAGATTTCGCTGTGGACTAAATATTCATGGTATTTCGGGCGGTAAGTCTGCCCGTCATATTCGCTCACAAGAACGCTCCTGCTGATATAGGACGCTTTCTCAACTGCCGACTGCCCCTTGCTCTGCTTGACTATGGAAAAACGTGTGCTTGCCTGTTTCGTGACATTACCCATATGCAACACCTACATTCTGCCGACAGGGTAGAGGGGCGCACTCATAAACTTTGTGGGCAGATAAAAGCCGCACTTTGGCTTTTGTCTGAACGCAAAGTTCACTAAAGGGTAGCAAGCGAAGCTTGCCAAGGGGACAATTAAGAAAACAGCACTGACGGCAAACCGCACTCCGGCATAATAAATGCATAGTAAGTGAACGCCGCCAAAAATAAAGTTATAAACAGAAGAACAAGTTTTACAAACAAAGACGTTTCATGCTTTTGGAAAAACAGGATAATATTAAGCACAAGTGATATAACGCAAATGGCAACATCAAGGAAAAAATTTATCCATATTATCGCTTTGTACTCACTGCTTAATGTACCCAGCACAAGGAAAGCAAGAATAAATATGCCATAGTTCACACATAGCCAGGTAATGATTTTCTTTGAACTCAGTTGTAACTTATTCATTTCATTTTCTCCTCTATAAAATTATTTTTAACTAGATTATCATACTGCTTCCCAATTTGAATGAGTAAATCACGCAAAAATAATTGCCTGTTTTACTCATTTCATTTCAAGTCCCAAAAAGTACAATGTTTACATCAAACGCAAAGGAGAATTTCATATGTCTGCATTATTAGAAGCAACAGAAGTAACAAAAATTTATGCCAGGGCACAGCACCCAAGCCTGAATAAAGTATCGTTCAGCGTGGCGAAAAGTGAGTTTATCGCCATCATGGGCGCTTCGGGTTCCGGGAAGACTACGCTGCTTAATGTCCTTTCCACGATTGACACACCTACAAGCGGCAGCATCACAATAGACGGTGTCAACATTAAGAACCTTTCCGATTCAGGCGCAGCGGATTTCCGCAGGGATAAGCTGGGATTTATTTTTCAGGAATATCTCCTGCTTGACAGCCTTACCATTTTTGAAAACATTGCTGTCCCGCTTACCCTGCAGAAACTCCCGCCGAAAAAAATAGAAAACATGGTACGGAGCCTGGCAGAAGCATTTGGCATTGACCCACAGCTTAACAAATACCCAAATGAGCTTTCGGGCGGGCAGAGACAGCGGGCTTCGGCTTTGAGGGCCATTGTAAAGCGACCAAGTATTCTATTTGCCGATGAGCCAACGGGGGCGTTGGATTCCAGTTCTGCGACAGATTTACTAAACACCTTGAAGGAATCAAACGAATCCCTTAATACCACTATATTGATGGTTACACATGATGCATATGCCGCAAGTTTCGCTGATCGCATTTTGATCTTTAAAGATGGGTGCATTATCCGGGAGCTGTTCAGACAGAATGATGACAGGCGCACATTCTATGAATCCATCGCACGGGAAGTGGCAAAATTAGACACAGAAAGATAGGAGGGGGAGAGATGCATAATTTATCTATGGCGCTTAAGAATCTGAAAAATAATTTTTCGTTTTACGCCCTCTATCTATTATCCGTTACATTTGTGATCACTGTCTTTTTTGCATTCACTTCGTTCTCCATGAATGCGGTCATGCTTGAAAAAATATCAAATGACGGACGGGTTGAAACGATGTGCAACACGATTTCCGTATTCCTCATGGCTTTTGTTGTTTTCTATATGTCATATTCAAACCGCTTCTTTTTACGCCGCCGCACAAAGGAACTCGGTATTTACGCATTATTAGGATACAGAAAATCCACAATACTCTCCCTGCTCATAACAGAAAACCTGCTCACCTGTTCAGGAGCTTTTATCGCCGGGATACTTCTGGGCGGTTTTTTCCACAAGGGGATTGTCTTTGGCATTACAAAATTGCTGGATCTGGCGGTCAATCATTCAGAAATACCCTTTTTTAACCCAAATGCCGTTATGAAAACAGCCTGCTTTATTTCCGCTGTTGTCATAGTATTAGCCCTGTCCAACAGCAGATTCCTTTTCAGGACATCACTCATGGATTTAGTGAGATATGAAAAAAGTGCAGAAAAAAGGATGAGCTTCCATGCTGTCCCGTCTGTCATTGGATTTTTGGCTGTTATTACAGGATACTGCCTTGCACTCGATATATTACGGGGTGCGGAATCCTTATGGCTTACAATTGGTTTTTATCCAGTCGGCATGCTGACATCTGCACTCATACTCTCAGGGACAGTGCTTTTTATCGCATCCTTTCTTCCCTTTGCGGTACAGGCAGGGAAGAAAAACAAACGAAAATTCTACACGGAAACGAAGATCATCACTGCGCCTGGATTCATATACCGTATCCATTCAAACTCCAGGACACTGATCATGCTTACATTATTGTCAGCCGCAACATTGACTGTTTCAAGCGTCATGGCTTTGTCGCTATACTACCCAATAGCTGCGGTATCCCGTATGGCACCATCGGAAATAGAATGCAGGATTGAAAATGAAAGTGAAATAACTGCGTTCAAACAGATCATAAATGAGTATTCACCGGGGGATGATGTCACATTCCTGCAGACTGATATTTATAAGGTCACTTCCACTGCCGGGCAGCTCCCTGTGGAGTACAGCATCGGAACCTCCAAGGGGGATTCGGATAATGAAAAAATCCTGCGGGATGCAGGGTTTGAATGTATTCCATTCTCAAACTATACAGTTCTTCTGGAAGCACAGGGACGGACAAAAGCGTTGGAACAGCTTGCCACTTTAAATAACAATGAGTGTATTTTAATCAAGTACCAGCCGGATTCTGACAATGATGAAACGGGCAATGTTTATCCACTGCTCATAGGCAATCATGAAATACCGGTCACAGTGACCGCTGTTACTTTGGATAATCCCATTTCATTTGCAAACAGTGTCGGGACTTTGATCGTAAGTGACGATTTATACCATATGCTAACAGAACAGGCAGTTCCTGCAGCGAAAGTCCTCAGCATAAACGGAAAATCCATTGAGGATAACGAGGCACTGTTCCAGGCTCTGTCAGAATATCTGTCCGGAAGTCCCTACCTGCAGGGAAACTCGCACAGGGTACACGAAATATTTTCCCTGAGCAGTTCCACATTCCTGTTGATCGGTTTTCTCGTGGTGTTGTTCTTTATAGCAACCGGAAGCATCCTTTACTTTAATAATGTTTCAGCCATAACCGACTCGAAATCTGATTATGATATTCTCCGCAAAATGGGGTATACGGACAGGAAAATCAAAAAGATCATCCAAAAACAGACTGCGGCTTTTTTCATCATCCCATTTTTATTCGGGCTGGCGGACTGCATCTTCGCCACGCTGGTATACAAGTCCGCCCTCATGCAGAATATCCTGAAAAACAGTCTCGTGCTGTATACACCCACAATGGCCGCCATTATGCTGACATTCATTATTTATCTGGCCTATTACCGTATGACTGTCCACACCTGCTGTAAAGCTGTGCTGACAAAATAGAGGCTGCATGAAACCGCCGCGCTTTCATGCCCGGCGGTTTCACACGCCTTTATGACAAATCAGAAATCATGCAGAAATTCCTGTTTGTATACCCGAAAATAAATGGTATAATGAAGCGTGAAAAAAGGAGGCCGGATATGAAGCGTATAACATTAAACCTTCTGCTTTTTGCAAATTCCATTTTGCTCATTATGTATATGGCACTGGCCATAAACAGGAATATGGTATTTAGCACCACAGGGATCGTATCCCTGTTCCTGTCCTCTTTGATACTCATAGACATTACTTATATAAGTTCCTGCAATGTCAGGGGAAACAAAGTCATCTCCCTGTTTTGCGGCCTGCTGGCACTCCATAGCTGGTATATACTCCTGTCTGCGCAGGACGATGCCCGGACGGGTATCGTCTTCTCTGCCTTAAGCCCGGTCATTTGGTATGTCTCCATAAATTTCATACTCATGTTTCTGTTTCAGGGAAGCGGATATAAATTCAAGAAAGCAGTAAACATCTGCCTGACCGGAACCTGCATCTGCTCCCTTATCGGCCTGCTGGCGTCAAATGAAATATTTTCCCTGTTTTACGGCATACAGTTTCTGGCAGGCTGGCTTTGCTTCCTTTTCATTGTTGTCTTCCACAGAAAAAGGACCGCCTTTGTTTTTAAGGCGGAGTGGAAATATATCCTTTTCTCCCTTGTGACGGTAAGCATTTTATTCCTTGCCTATTGCTTCTCTACAATGGGAGTCAGCGGGCATCTTTCTAATTTTGGGATATATCTTCCTATCCTGCTGTTCTCTATGAGCATACACGGCATTATACGAAAAGAACATAGCAGTGCCCCTCTGTCAACCATATTCAGCAGTCGCCAGTCAGCGTTGATCCTGCTTGCCGGGGCAGTTATCTGCGGTCTGTCCGCACTGGCTTCAGGCATCGGCTTCCCACTGTTTTTCCTTATGCTGGATGCCATGTTTGTCTTTGTATATGCCTGCAACATTGCATTAGATTTTAATTTAAAGCACGGAAAAAGTGCGATGACCAGGGAAAGCAGATACTACGCCGCATTAGAGCAGCTACAGCAGGAAGAACAGCTAAACATCGAATTTGCAAATTTCCTCCATGATGACATTCTCCAGGACCTGCTTTCCATAAAAAACATGATGAAAAAAGCAGGCCGCCCCGATATCCAGAAAACCATCACGGAAGCCCTTGATAACATGAACACTTATATCCGTGAACGGATGCAGGATTACCGTCCTGCACTGCTCCCCAAGCTCACTGTGAAAGAGAATTACCAAAGCCTGCTTGAATATATATCACAGTCCTTTCCGCACCGTAATATCCGTGTTACTTTTGAATGTCAGGATTCCCTGTTTTTAGCCGCCCCTTATGATATATTCGTATACCGTCTCCTGAAAGAGCTTGTCACGAATATTTATAAGCACTCAGTGGGTGAAAAAGCATGGATAACCCTTGCACAGGACAACGGGGCCATAACGCTGCGCATAAGGGACAATGGAACTGCTGATGCGGACACCCTCTCATCCGCCGATCCATCAAAGCACAGCGGGCTTGCACTGGTCACTGAGCGCGTCAATAATATGGAGGGTTCTGTAAAGATAACCAATAACTTCCCGCATGGGGTCTGCATACAGATCAGCCTGCCAATGAAAGGAGATGTTTCTTATCAATATTTTATTAGTTGATGACCACGCCCTATTTTCAAAAAGCCTGGAGATTGCCTTATCGGATTATCCTGAGATCACATCATTTGAAAGCATCAATGATATTTCCCGGTTAGACAACTTCATTGATACCAACAGGCCGGATATCCTGCTTATGGATATAAATTTGAAAAACATAGCATCCGAAGATGGTTTGGAATTGGCAAAACAACTGCTATACCGATATCCGGAGCAAAAGATAGTGATCCTATCCGGATATGACCTGCCAGTATACCGCAGCGAAGCGGAAAAAATCGGGGCAAAGGGATTTATCAACAAAAACATAGAGCCTGAAAAACTGGTATCCTTCCTTTCCCAAATATCACAGGGTGCAGTTATTTTTAACAGGGAGATTCCGTTTTTAGAGGAATTGACTGAGTGCGAAAAACAAATCCTGCGGCTTATAGCTGCCGGTATGAAGCGGAAAGAGATTGCAGCTACACTCTATATCAGCGAGCGTACCCTATCAAATCATTTGCAGCATATATTTGAAAAACTTGATGTTACCTCATCTGTTGAAGCTGTAACGAAAGCCATTCAAATGGGGTATATCCCTCCCATTTGTTAAAAAAGAAAGAGCGATAAAGTTACTTTCTATCACTTTTGCCGTTTTTCGAGGCTGTAAAAAATCTTGTGTCTATGGGGATTTAAGCTTCTCTGATAAGAGTTCGATATGTAAAATTTTGCTGTCTATTTTATGAATTTATTGTTGTCGAATGTTCTTTCT
>NZ_QZDT01000086.1 GCF_009917485.1 Parablautia muri | reverse complement strand
ATGAGTAATGAAAATGCAAATTTGACAAAAGTGATCGTACCGTGCAGGTTTTCCTATCTGCACTGCTGGGAGCCCAACGCAGTGAGCGATGGGGACCCGAAGTATTCCGTATCGGTCATCATACCAAAGTCGGACACGGAGACCATCGAGAAGATCAAGAGGGCAATCGAGCAGGCGAAGAAGGATTCCGTCTCCAAGTGGGGCGGCAAGGTCCCGGCGAACCTGAAACTGCCCCTGCGTGACGGCGACATTGACCGCCCGGAGGATGAGGCGTATGCGGACAGCTATTTCTTCAACGCCAACAGCAAGCAGGCGCCGCAGGTGGTGGATAAAAACGTACAGCCCATCCTTGACCAGTCGGAGGTGTATTCCGGGTGCTATGGCAGGATCAGCGTGAACTTCTACGGCTTTTCCACCAACGGCAATAAGGGAATCGCCGCAGGGCTTGGCAACATCCAGAAACTGCGTGACGGGGAGTCGCTGGGCGGCAGGACGAACGCGGAGGATGACTTTGACGCGGTGGAAGTGGATGACGAGGAAGATTTTCTTGGATAGGAATATCAGGGCGGCGGGTGACTGCCGCCCGTCATCCAAAGTATCTACACAGGAAGGAGCCATGAAATGGGGCGAATCTTAGAAGCCGATATTGAAAGTTTCAGCGATGTGGATTTAGTTAAATGCGGGGTATACGCCTATGCGGACAGCCCTGCTTTTGAGATTCTGCTGTTTGCCTATTCCTTTGACGGAGGGGAAACACAGATCATAGACCTTGCGCAGGGGGAGAAATTCCCGGCAGAAGTGGAGGAAGCCATCTTTGATGTGTCAGTGACCAAGACGGCATACAACGCCAACTTCGAGCGAACCTGCTTATCAAAATATTTTGGGAGGTACATTCCCCCGGAGTCCTGGCATTGCAGCGCGGTACAGGCGGCCATGCTCGCCCTGCCCCGGTCTTTGGAGGATGTTGGCAGGGTGCTTGGGCTGGACGAGCAGAAGATGAAGGAAGGGAAAGAGCTTATAAGGTATTTCTGCGTCCCGTGCAAGCCAACGAAAGCAAATGGCGGCAGGACGAGGAACCTCCCCTGCCATGCGCCGGAGAAGTGGAGGAACTACTCAGATTAAGGCTGTTGATGGCAAAAACGTCCGTGAAGAAATATGAGGCTATGGAGAGAAGTGTCTGCTCGGATGGAAGGGTACACGGGGTTTTACAATTCTACGGTGCAAACCGCTCCGGACGGTGGTGTCTGACCGGAGATCATGAAGTCCTGACTCCCGATGGGTGGAAAAGGCTTGATGAATGGAACGGCGGGGAGATTGCCTGCTGGAATCCGCATGGGGAGGCTGTGAGTTTCCAAAAAGCGGAGGCTGTGCAGTTTGATTATGACGGATTGATGTATGAATACAGCGACAGCCGTATCAGCCAGTTAAGTACGCCCGACCACAAGATGTATACCAAGAAAAGATATGACGGCCCGTGGATAGAAGATACCGTTGAAAATATGCAGAAATACCGTCCGACAATTCCTTTCACTGGTTTCCGCCGGACAACATCGGGGATGGAGCATGGGAGGCTGCGTGTGCTGATTATGGTGCAGGCAGATGGAACGTATAAGCCGGACGGCACGATACAATTCCATTTTAAGAAAAAGCGGAAAATTGAGAGGTGCAAATATCTGCTGCGCCAGACGGAGATACCATTCACTGTAAAGGATTATGAAAAAAGCGATACAAGCGTGATTACAGTGGTGTCCCGCTGTGTTCCACTATGGCTGCGTATTTTCCGGGATAAGACTTTTGGGACATGGCTCTTTGATGAAAGCGCGGATGTGTTCTTTGACGAACTGCCATATTGGGACGGATACCATTGCGGGCCAAGCAGCCTCCAATACAGCACCTGCAATAAGCAGAATGCTGATATTGTGCAGGCTTTTGCCCATATCAGCGGGCGGAGCGCAGTGATTAAAATGAAAAAGCGTTCTGCGGAACATCCGAATTGGAAGGACGCTTATATACTGGATATCTGGATGTCTCCGGGGAACTGCCATGAGATACGCAATAAACCGAAAACATTGGAATACTCAGGAAAAGTGTACTGTGCCGTCACGCCTACGGGATATTTTCTTGTCAGAAGGAACGGGAAGGTGTGGGTAACGGGGAATTCGGGACGCTTGGTCCAAATCCAAAACCTACCCCAGAACCATTTACCCGATCTGGAGCTGGCGAGGGAGCTTGTGAAGCAGGGGCGTTTTGAAGATATCGAATTATTATATGATTCCACACCGAATGTTTTATCAGAACTTATCCGTACCGCTTTCATTCCAAAACCGGGATGCCGTTTTGTGGTGGCAGACTTTTCCGCAATCGAGGCAAGGGTGCTGGCATGGCTTTCCGGGGAGCAGTGGAGATTGGATGTGTTTACTTCCCACGGGAAGATTTATGAGGCATCGGCATCCTCCATGTTCCATGTGCCAATGGAGGAAATCACGAAAGGCTCCCCGCTCCGGCAGAAAGGGAAATTAGCGGAACTTGGCCTTGGATTCGGCGGGGCAAGCGGCGCTCTCATCTCAATGGGGGCTTTGGATATGGGGCTGACCGAAGAGGAACTTCCTCCGCTCGTGGCGGCATGGCGGAAAGCCAATCCGCACATGGTGCAGTTCTGGTGGGATGTGGATGCCGCCGCAATAAAGGCGGTCACGGAAAAGCAGAAAACCAAAGTCGGAAAGATCATTTTTGAATATAAGAGCGGGATTTTATTTATCACGCTCCCGTCCGGGCGGAAGCTGTCCTATGTAAAACCGAGGATGGCTGTGAACCGATTCGGGCGCGATGGGCTGACCTATGAAGGGATTTCCGAAAACAAGAAATGGAGCCGGATAGAGACCTACGGCCCCAAGCTGGTGGAGAACATCGTGCAGGGGACGGCGCGGGATTTACTGGCGGAGGCAATGCTGCGGGTGGAGAAGAAGGGATACCCAATCGTCATGCACTGCCATGATGAGATCATAGCGGAAGTGCCGGAGGGCATCGGCTCCGTGGATGAGATGTGTGAAATCATGGCGGTACAGCCAGAGTGGGCGGAGGGGCTGCCGCTCCGGGCGGATGGCTTTGAATGCAGATTTTACAAAAAGTGAGGGAGAAATATATGGAGAGAAGGAATGCGGAAGGGTACCATGACCCCACAGCCTACGGCGGGATGCGTATGGCGGAGCAGAAAGCGGAAAGGGAAACGGTAAGGATGGTTTATAAAAACGGGAGGATGGAGCTTTATATCCATGAGTTCTTCCCATGCAGGTTGGCGGTGGCAAGGAAGGTGTTCCCGCTGATCCGGCGCTTTGCGAAAGATGAGGATAAGGAGAAACTGCGGCAGTTCTTACGGGTAAAGGCACGGGAGCATTCCGGGAAGGTTAAGGCATTTTCGGAAAAAGCGGAGTCCTTTACGGCAAAATCGGAGGAATGGCATTTCTACCGTAGGAAAGCCAGGGAGGAACAGATCATTTATAACCAGTGCGTGAAAAATCTGAAATTATTGGAGGGCAGGAAGGAATGAGGATACAGGTAGCAACAGGCAATTCAAGGATGGAGAAACGCTGGAACAACGTGGAGATGGAACTGGATGAATTCAGGGAGCGCATCTCCCACACCATCCGCACGGCGGAGACCGTGGAGCAGTATATGAAAATGACAAAGGCGAAGCAGGACGCCATCAAGGACGTGGGCGGTTTCGTCATGGGGAAATTGAAGGGCGGCAGGAGGAAGAAGGACTGCGTGGAGTTCCGCTCCGCCCTGACGCTGGACATGGACCATGCCTCGCAGGACATCCCGGAGCAGGTGGAGATGTTCTTTGACTTCCGGTGCCTCATTTATTCCACCCATAAGCACACGCCGGAGAATCCGAGGCTGCGGCTCATCATCCCGCTCTCCCGGAACGTGTCGCCGGACGAATATGTGGCAATCGCAAGGAAGGTGGCGGAGGACATCGGGATTGAGATGTTTGACGATACCACCTACGAGCCGAGCCGCCTCATGTACTGGCCGTCCACTTCCGCTGACGGGGAATTTATTTTCCAGGACATTGAGGGAGAGCCGTTAAACCCGGACGAGGTGCTTTCACGGTATAAGGACTGGCGGGATTCCTCCGAATGGCCGGTGAGCAGCAGGCAGCAGAACATCGTCCAGAGGGAAATGCGGAAACAGGCAGACCCGCTTTCCAAAGACGGCGTCATCGGCGCATTCTGCCGGACGTATTCCATCGAGGAAGCAATAGCAAACTTCCTTCCGGATGTCTATCAGCCAAGCGCCATGCCGGGGAGGTATGACTATATTCCGGCTGACTCACAGGCGGGCGTGGTCATTTATGAAGGGAAGTTCGCTTATTCCCACCATGCCACGGACCCGGCCTGCGGGAAGCTGATGAACGCCTTTGACATGGTGCGGATTCACAGATTCGGTGAATTGGATGAAAAGGTGTCCGAGGACACCGAGGCGGCGAAGCTCCCATCTTTTTCTGCCATGAGCGAGTTTGCGGTCAGTGATGAGAATGTGAAGATGACCATTGCCGGGGAGCGGATGGAGAAAGCGGAGAAGGAGTTTTCCGGGGAAAATGAGGACTGGCAGAAGGAACTGGAGTATGAGAAACGCTCCACGGTGGTAAAGAACACCCTGCGGAATCTGCTTTTAATATTAAACAACGATGAAAAACTGAAAGGCATTGTTTTCAACCAGCTCAGTGACGGAATGGAGATCAAGGGAGCGGTGCCGTGGGAGCATCCGGGGCGGTTCTGGCGTGACGCGGACGATGCACAGCTTATCTCTTATGTGGATTTGAACTATGGCACGTTCTCCATGCGCAATTACAATATCGCCGTGACGAAGGCTGCGGATGACCGCTCCTACCACCCGGTGCGGGAGTTCCTTGATGCGCTGCCGGAGTGGGATAAGGTGCCACGGGTGGACACGCTGCTCATCGACTACCTGGGCGCGGATGACACGCCATACGTCCGTGCCGTTACCCGTAAGACCCTATGCGGGGCGGTCTGCCGGGTGTTAAGCCCCGGCTGTAAGTTTGATACCATGCTTGTGCTGAACGGGCCGCAGGGCGTGGGCAAGAGTACGCTCATTTCCCGGCTTGCCGGGGACTGGTTCTCCGACAGCCTGAACCTAAGCGACACGAAGGACAAGACGGCGGCGGAGAAGCTGCAGGGGTACTGGATCATGGAGATCGGGGAGCTTGCGGGCTTGAAAAAGGCGGAGGTGGAGACGCTGCGTTCCTTCCTTTCAAGGCAGAACGACATCTACCGCGCGTCCTTCGGGAAAAGGGCAACGCCGCACCTGCGCCAGTGCGTCTTTTTCGGCACCACCAATGCGGAGAAGGGGTATCTGCGGGACACCACCGGGAACCGCCGTTTCTGGCCGGTAAAGACACCGGGCGGGAGCCGGAGGCATTCTTGGGAGTTATCCAGTGAGGACATCCGGCAGATATGGGCGGAAGTGCTTGTGTATGTGAAAGCGGGCGAGCGGCTCTACCTTGACGGGAAGATGGAGGACACGGCAAAGTCCGAGCAGCGGGAGGCTATGGAGAGCGATGAGCGCGAGGGGCTTGTGCGGGAGTACCTCGACACGCTCCTGCCGGAGAAATGGGATGACATGGATTTATTCGAGCGCAGGAACTTCCTTCATGGGGAGGATTTCGGGAAGCCGGACTTAAAAGGCACCGTGCGCCGTATGTCCGTCTCCAACATGGAGATTTGGTGTGAATGTTTCGGGAAGGAGAGGGCGAACTTGAAACGCATGGACAGCGGGGAGATTTCCGCCATCATGGCGCGTATCGGCGGCTGGGATTCCGGCAGGAAGAAGGAACGCATCTCCCTTTACGGGCCGCAGTGGGTTTACAGGCGTGTTCCGAAACGGGAGTGACGTTAAAAACTGGAACGGAACGCCCGCTGTTCCCATAAAGGCACTTTGGGAACAGAAATTCGGAACATGGGAACAGCAGACTGGCACTGGCTTAGAGGGGCGTGTTCCTATGTTCCAAAAAATAATTATATAAATGGAATATATAAAAAAGAGAGAGAAAGACGTATGAATACACCCATATGCGCGTAATAGGGATTTTTTGGTTTTTCGGAACTTTTGGTACAGAAAAGGAGGCAGGACAGAATGAATTTTTCTGAAAGTGAGATAGAGCGCCGCCTGCGGGCAGAGGCGAAAAGGATGGGAGGCATGGCGGTGAAGTTCGTTTCCCCCGGTCTGGATGGGGTGCCGGACAGGATCGTTTTATTGCCTGGGAGGAAAATCGCATTCGTGGAGTTAAAGGCTCCGAGGAAGAAGCCGAGGCCATTGCAGATAAAAAGAATGAGGCAGTTGGAATGTTTGGGATTTCCCGTTTTTGTGATTGATGGCATTGAGCAGATCGGAGGTGTGCTGGATGAGATATGTGCCACATGAATATCAGGAGTATGCAAAGGAGTTTATCGTGAGCCACAAGGTGAGCGCACTGTTTTTGGATTGCGGGCTTGGCAAAACGGTGATCACGCTCACCGCCATATGGGAATTACTGTTTGATTATTTTGACATCCGAAAAATTTTGATTATAGCGCCCTTACGAGTCTGCTATTTAACATGGCCTTCCGAACTGGAAAAATGGGATCACCTATCGGGAGTTGGGATGTCGGCGGTGCTTGGTTCGGAAAAAGAACGCATAGCCGCACTTGGCAGGAAAGCACAGGTGTACGTCATCAACAGGGAAAACGTGGAGTGGCTGGTGGAAAACCATACATGGGATTTTGACATGGTGGTGATCGATGAGCTTTCCTCCTTCAAGTCCCATAAGGCGAAGCGGTTCAAGGCTCTGAAAAAGGTGCGCCCGATGGTGCGGCGCATCGTGGGGCTGACCGGGACGCCAGCACCCAATGGATTAATCGACCTTTGGGCGGAGATTGGCATCCTCGACATGGGGCAGCGGCTTGGGCGGTTCATCGGCGGCTACCGGGAGCGGTTCTTCGTGCCGGACAAGCGTAGCAGGGAGATGGTCTTTTCCTATAAGCCACGGGAAGGGGCAGAGGATATGATTTATAATTTAATCTCCGACATCTGTATCAGCATGAAGGCCGTGGACTATCTGGATATGCCGGAGTGTGTCTACAACCGTGTGGAGGTCATGTTGACCGAAAAGGAGATGGTTCTGTATGAGCAGCTAGAGCGGGATATGCTCCTTCCCTTTTCGGACGGTGACATTGATGCGGTGAATGCGGCGGCGCTTTCCAACAAACTTTTACAGATGGCGGACGGAGCGGTCTACGATGAGAACGGGAACGTAAAGCACATCCATGACCGCAAGCTGGAAGCATTGGAGGACTTGGTCGAGGCGGCGAACGGCAAGCCTGTTCTGATCGCCTACTGGTATAAGCATGATTTACAAAGGATTGTGGAGCGTACCGGGGCGGTGGAGCTGGACACGGCGGAGGATATGCAAAGATGGAATGCCGGGAAAATCCCGGTGGCGGCGAACCACCCGGCATCGGCGGGGCATGGGCTGAACCTGCAGGCGGGCGGCTCCACGCTGGTGTGGTTCGGGCTGACATGGTCTTTGGAACTGTATCAGCAGATGAACGCAAGGCTGTGGCGGCAGGGGCAGGAGGAGACGGTTGTGATCCACCACCTTATCGCCAAAGGCACACTGGATGAGCGGGTGATGGCGGCGCTGGAGAAAAAGGACTGCGGGCAGTCGGCACTTGTGGATGCGGTAAAAGCGAGGATTGGAGGCGGCGGAGAATGAAAGCAGGGGATAATCTGTTTGACAAATACCATCAGTGGAAAAAGGACAGGATAACGCTTGCCTTTGAACTGTCAAGGTTTGAAGGGGTTTCCACGGATGAGGTGATAGAGTCCATGTGCCTTTCCCGTCCGCAGGACGAGCGGGTGCAGACCAGCGGTATATCCGACAGGACGGGGAAAACGGCAGTCTATTACCGCAAGGTGGCGGAGAGCATGAATGATGACTGGTATGATTATACTTTCCGAAAATACCAGTATGTGAAGGAAGAGATAGAATTCTTTGAGTATGCGGTCAGCAGGCTGAGCGGGCGGCTGCCCGAAGTCATTCAGGACATGGTGGTCAACGGGATGCAGTGGAAAGAGGCGGCGGCAAAATATGCGGTGAGCGAGGCCATGCTGACCAAGTACAGGAGGAAGGCGCTGTCAGAGCTGGCGGTGCTGTATGAAGGCAGGGCGAAGCATACGGAGGAATACCTTTTAAGCTGACAGGTTAAGTAATGGTTAAGTAAGTGTACCGAAGTGGTTTCTTGAAAGTGAAAAAAATATGTGTTATGTTTATGATGCGAAGAAGTGTAGGGAGCCCTGATGGAGAAGCCACGGGGCTTTTTTCACGCCTCCGCACAGGGCAGCGGGCTTTATCCTTTCACCGCTGCCTTTTCTTTTGCGGAAAGGGTGGAAAGGTGGATGCTATGGATTGTTTTGCAAAAAATGAAAACGGGAACTGCAACATTCTGCGCTGTGGGAAATGCCAGGGTGAGACCTGCCATTTCCATAAGACGAGGGAAGAACAGGCGCAGTCGCTGGAAAAAGTGAGTGAGAGATTACTGTTGCTGCCCATTTATTCTGGCTTCAAATAAATCTGATTGATTGTCACAGAATTAACCGATATAATGACATCAGCATAGAGAAAGAGAA
>NZ_QZDT01000085.1 GCF_009917485.1 Parablautia muri | reverse complement strand
TCTCCTTTGCTCTTTCATTTGATAGTATAGGTTGTTCAACTTTTTCTGTCCACACTTATATACTAACACCAAGGTTCCCGCCAACAAGCCCCACAGCAATGCCTGCAGCATTGACTTTGCCATAATCCACAGAAAGGCTTCACTTATGCGCTTTTGGTTATACCCCATACTGACCAGAATCCCATAGTCTTTCATCTTTTCGTCCAGGGTGTAAATACATAAATAGCGATAATAAACAAATGAGAATACAGCAAGGATACAGATCAGGGCAGTCATCCACACTGGCAGTGTGTACTCAATAGAATCCATAACACTGACCATCTGTGAATTGCCGACTAATCCTGTGTAAACAAAGAACAACGCTATCGAGATAGTAAGCATAATATACATACTGCTATGCGCTTTTGTCCTTACTGCCCTTTGATGTATTTTTTTCAAATGACTCCCCTCACTTTCGATGATACCGTCACAATTCTTTCATAAAATGGCTGTGCCGTTTCTTCCTTTCTTAAAGTATCGCATACCCTGCCGTTCTCAATAAAAACAACCGTATCACAATAGCTGGCTACAGCCGCATCGTGGGTGACAAGGACAATCGTAGTCTGCATTCTTTCTTTGATATCCACAAATGTACTTAAGATTGCTTTTGCATTTACATGATCAAGGCTCCCTGTCGGCTCGTCTGCCAATATCAGCTTTGGGGATTTAATGATTGCCCGGCAGATTGCCGCCCTCTGCTGCTCGCCACCCGATGACTGCTCCGGATAGTTATTTTCACAATAACCGACATCCACACACCGCAATGTATCCGCATATTTTTTCTGTATTTCTGTTTCACTCAGTTTTTGCAAAGTCAGTGGCAAAATTATATTCTCTTTCAATGTCAGACCTTCCAACAAATTAAAGTCCTGAAACACATAACCGACTGTCATCTGGCGGTGGCGGTCATAATCCTGCTGCCCATAATCCGCCATATTAGCTCCATTGATGTAGACAGTGCCGGAGGTTGGTTTTTCCATGCCCCCTAAAATCTTTAGTAGTGTACTCTTACCGCTGCCGGACGAATCCATGATACAAAAGATTTCGCCCTGCGGGATATTGAGGGTAACATCAGATAAAGCTGTTTTTGCTGTCCCCTTTGATTGGTAAGACTTAGATAGGTTTTTGATCATTATATGGTATTGCATATTTATACCTCTCCATTTCTTTTTTAGGTTTCAGTACAATAACTTGGCTCTGAACTATTCACTGAAATCCTTGCTTTACAATACCAAGAAGGTCGGTTGCGTTCCATATAGCCCTCTATACATCTACGCAACCAGTGGTAGAAATCTAAAGTCAATTCGTAGAATTCCCCAAAATCAAACTTTCAGGTTTTACTTGTCTCTCCCTGCTCCCCGATTCCCTAAGCCGCCGGGGATGCGGGGATGCCTGCCCTGTCCGGCGCAACTTTGGCGGCCTCGCTTTTCCGCAGGACGAGAAATTTATTCCCCATATAGACATCCTGTTGTCTTCTCCCGGAGGGCATCAGACAGCATCCATTCCTTCCCGGATGACGCTTTGGGGATGTCCGCATGATGGCTTTTTGTTATTCCTGTTATATCCATGTTCAGTCTCCTGTTTTGCCGGAACGCTGGGGATGCCTGCCCTGCCTTGTTAGACTGTGGCATATCGGGGATATATGTGCCCCCCCCACACCATTCAGCCGGATATTATCACTTGCGAATAACCATTCTCATACCGCTACCACAAAATTCATGTGGAATTATTTTAAATCCCTTTTCCTCATAAAAGGATTCCTTTCCTTTTTCTGCAACTAACTGTATACTGGATCGCCCACCAATTGGTGTTTCCTCATTAACATACTCGATTATCATACTAACAATTTTATTGCCGATACCTTTTTTCTGATAATTTGGATGTACCACAACATCAACCATCATGTAATACATTCCATCTCCTATCAATCTTCCCATTCCAACAATTTGATTATCCTGCATTGCAGCTATTGTGTATAAACTATTTTTAATAGATTTCTCTGCATTTGAGAAATTTGTCCATCCAACACTTTCCCTTAGCCTACAATAATCTTCATAAACCAAAACATTTTCTATGTATTCCATATCCTCAAACTCCAATTTATATAATCGCACCCGCTCCCTCGTAATAAGTCCGAGCGGTTCACTGCCTTATAAATACACTCCCCCCTAACTTCCGGACAGACCGCAGAGGCAAAGCATTAAGTGCCTCTGCGGAATTGGGTGTAAAGATTATACCTGTATATCCAATGTGCTGCTCGAAGATGGTGCTTTTATGCCTGCTGCCAAGTCAGACTGTATCTGCTGATATGACACGATTCCTTTTGCATTTTCCCCATACTCTTTTTTCAGACGCGCCAGCTCATCATTGTAGATAGATGTAAACACTCTCGCCCTTGCAAATTCTTCCTCGGTGCTTATGGCTTTCCAGTTCCTTGATTCGGGATTATAAGACAGAGTTTTATTTCCATTGGAATCCCAAAACATACAGGCCGCATTCATCTTTCCACCTGTTTTCCTCATGCTTGATTCATAGATGGCTTTCCTGTCCGGGGAAACCGTCTCCCCATGCTGCATACACAGCTTTCTGTATGCGGCATCATCCCGTTTCCCGGTGGAAAATTCCTTCTGCGCCAGCTCCTTTATTGCCGCCTCAAATTCTTCCTCCGACATTGCGGGCTTATCCCGTTTTGTCACGATGTTGTCCCAATTCGGCTTTGTAAACTTGATGTTAACCGGCTTGAACCGCAATGCAAAATTCCCATAATCGCACTGTGCCAGCGGATCGCTGGAATTTTTCTTATTGCCAAGCATCTGCTGTACCATGTTGGCATACTGTGAATAGTTATCCCTTGTTATCTGCATATCGCATACCTCCTTTACGCTTCGTTTTTAATGCCGAACATTCCGTTCAGCATGGATAAGACCTTTTTCATGCCACCCTCTTTAGAGCCGGAAACTTTATAGGCATCCTTCCAAGCCTGCGCCAGCGTCACCAGCTTCTGGCTCACGTTCTCCTGCACGGCCTTTGCTTTATCCGTATCCGCAGATAACTTCTGTCCACTTTTCAGCTTGGAGAGCTTTTCCTTGTACCCGTCCAGAATCTTTGATGCCTTTGCATCCACCTCCGCCTTGTCAGCCAAACTTTGGAACGCCTTATCCAGATTGGCCAGTTCCTCTTCCATCGTCATCCTGCGGAATCCTGTCTTGGAAGCTACATCCTCCACATAACGCTCTATTGTGCCGTCCTTGCAACCCTGCACGATCTCATCATAAGGGTTCCCATAAGCCTTTACATAGTCCTCCGCCCTGTCCGAAAGGCTGTATGCGGCACCGCTGTCCCTCTGCCCTTTCAGCTTCCCGGCTTCCTCGGACAGGCGGTATCCATAACTTGCCCCTAAGGATTTTGACGCCTGCATTATGGACTCTTTCTGTTTCATCACACCCTCATAGGTTCTTGCTTTGCCGCCGTTTTGCAGGCTTCCAAGTCCCTCCCTTGAAATTGTGACATTCACCGCCCTGTCAGTCTGCGGCGGTTGCGCCTATGCCACCTTCCCATCAGGCTTTTGTGTCTTCATGTTCTGGAACCATTTGGTTCCCGTCTGCTGTGTGCTTCCATTCACATTTATTGACATATCGTTATCCTCCTTGACAAAGTATTTGAAATTCGTTTTCTGACTGTTTCATAGTCCTGTTATAAATATCGGAGGCTCTACCCCTCCTTTCACGCCCATTGCATTTTTGGAAATTATTTTGCATTTTTGGAAACAAATAATTTTATTTCCCTGTTAAGCGTTGGGCAGTAGAATGGTAAACTGGAAAAATCCTTTGTCATAGTCAATCACATATCTCCCGCCATATCTCTCAACCACCTCGGTCACATTCTTAATTCCCATCCCATGCTCATCCGCATTGTCAGCCTTTGTGGTCAGCAGTTTCCCTTTCTCTACAGCCAGTTCTGTCCCGATGCTGTTTTTGACCGAAATCACAGCCTGCCCTTCCTCCAGCACGAACTTGAGCCTAATAACCTTCTCCCCGCAATACTCACAGGCTTCCAGTGCATTATTCAGCAGGTTGGAAAGGATAACCACGACATCTTCATCACTGAAAGCAAGCCTTGACAGGTCATTTACTTTCAGTATAAACACAATCCCCCGGCCAACCGCCTCACGGTGCTTCGTGTTCAGTATTGCATTTACGATAACATTATTTGTATCAACCGCATCCATGCTGTGCCGCAGAGCGTCATCTATCTTCCCTATGTATTCATCCAGTTCTTTGTATTGCCCCTTTGCGACAAGCGCACTGATGCAGGCAAGCTGGTTCTTATATTCATGCGTCCTCCTCCGCTGTTTTTCCAGATTTTCGGATATGGAACGGTACATTGCCGTCTCATTTTTTACCCGCTCACGGAAAAGCGCATCTTCCCTGATCTTCGCCTCCCGCTCCGCAATCTCATTTACCAGATAATAGATAGTGAAATTTATCAGCAGCAGCCCCATTGCAATAAACAGGAAAGTACTGTCCTGGTTTGTATTCTGAAACAGGTCAGTCTTCGCCACCATCGCCGCAAGCGAGAATACTGTGATAAGCGAGATAGAAAATAAAACCCGCCATTCCCTACCTGTCAAAAGTTCCGGGGATTTTCTCCCAAATATTTTTTTCACGGACAGCACAACCCCAAACAACGCCATCTTGCTTACCAATGACAGGATGCAGAGCGGGAACATATCTGACCATTCGGAAGCCCGTCCCAGAATTTTAAAATAAATTTTCCCAAATATGACAACTACCGCATACTCTGCCATAACATCTATACTGGAAAAAATATTGACAATCCCAGCGCTTTCAAATACCGAATCTGAAACATTAAAGTCATTATGACTGATGTTGCCACGATAACTGCCATGAACTTTAAATGAATATAATCCCGGAAGGCAAATGAAATCACCAGATAAAGAACCGCCAGTATACACACTTCTGCAAACGGAACAAGTTTATTTTTTCCGTCCCTTTTTTCCGCAAAAGATTGGAACAATAAAACACAGCAGTATATGTCCATAGCAATGATAAATACAGTATAAATATAATCCTCCATCATAGTTCACCCTGCCCCCTTATGTACTCCATTTCCGTATCCTTGTAATATTTCTTCGATATGCTTACCTCTGTCCCGTTTTTCAGCTGTGCGACATATCTCTCAACGCTTTTCACAAACCTCATGTTCACAAGAAAACTCTGGTGGACACGGGAAAAACCGTACTGCCTTAATTCCGGCTCGACATCATCCATCCTGCCGTATTTGTAGTATTCCTTCACTCCGTCCTCCACCACAAAGAAAATGACCTTATGCAGTCTACTCTCCACATAGAGAATGGAATCTACTGGGATGATCTTCCTACCGCCCTAGAAGTCAATCTCACACTTCACTTCCGCATAATCCGTCAAGGTGGCTATGGTGTCCAAGCACTCCTTCAGCGCACTTTCAAGCCCGGCATCCTCTTTCAGGAGATAACGGATGGCATTGACCTTATAGCCTCAGTGCATAGGTGATATATGCCGTCACAAACACAATATAGACATTGGAGGATACCTGCCGGATTCTTCTAGCCGTTTCGATGCCGTCCATTTCCTCCATGCTGATATCAAGAAATATTACATCGTACTGCTGGATGGATTCTGCTACCTCCAGCATCTCTTTTCCAGACGGAAAGAGGTCTGTCTGGCAGGCAAATCCCCGGTTCTTCATGTATTCTTCAATCAGATTCCTTACCCTGAGCCTGAAATATTCTTCATCGTCACATACCGCTATATGAAACATCTAATATCCTCTTTCCTGTCGTATTTTATAGTATTTCGTCAAATTGTCATATAAACTAAAGTTCCCCCCTAAGAGGGCAAGCCAACCCAAATTATATTGTGGATGGATTCAGAACAGTTTTCAATTGCCGTTGCAGAATCGGAAATCGTTTTGCAGAATTGGAAATCGGGCACAGGCTTCTGTCAGTCCATCGCTTTTCTGCATATCCTGCAAACCGACCGCATAAACAATAGACCGCCGTATATAGAGAATAAGTCCATATCGGCGGTCACTACCTGGTTACTTTGGCTTCAATTTGGCTTCTACCAACTCCTTATGATAAAAATAATTGATATGTTTTATTGAATGTGCAGCACAATATTCCTCAATCTCAACAGCAAGATTATTCCAGAACCTCATATTCCCTTTTACATATATTTCATCATATAATTCCACTAATTGTGGGCAGGCACTTTTTATATAGCCAAGGATATCCTGTTTATAGCTCCCCCGAAGGTTCAGATTTTCAAACCAGTATTCATCCACATATCTTTGTGTCTTTACTATTATTTCCTTATAATCCGTTATGTCCGGAAAAATAGGAGACATAAACAAAACAGTGTATATGCCATTTTGATGCAATGTTTCCAGTGTTCCCAGCCGTTTCATGATGCTGCTGGCATGATCCATATCATTTTTAAACTGCTCATCTAATGTATTGACTGATACCGAGACTTTCAAATTATTACACTGCTTCAATAAATCAATATCCCTCAAAATCAGATGGGATTTTGTTGAAATATTCAGTTCGCAATTTATGGAAATTAGCTGCTCCAGTATCTTCCGTGTATTACGGTACTTTTCCTCAAATGGATTGTAGCAGTCCGTCACAGATGACAGGAAAACAGACTTCCCCTGCAGTTTCTTTTTGCTTATCGGCTTGTCACATCGCTTAATGTCAATAAAACTCCCCCATGCCTCACTATGATTCGTAAACCGCTTCATAAAACAGGCATAACAGTACCTGCAGCCATGAGGGCAGCCTACATAAGGGTTTATCACATAATCGCTTGCCGGAAGATTTGATTTTGTAACCAGATCTTTTACTACTACTTCTTTTTCTGCCATGTTCATAAGATAGTCCCTCCGTGGAACATACAGGCATATACCTTTTTCTGCCTGCAATATATCCGTTCCTCTCCTGAAAAACATTCAAAATCACCCTGCACCTGGCACTGGTACATATAATCGCCTTTCTGATAGAGTTCCGGCCCTCGGAACGGCATGGAAACCGACACATGGGAAAGTGCTTCTTTCAAAAATATAATATCAAAATTCTCATCCAAGCTCTCCCCGTAATAATTCATAGCCCACACTGCATGATTCCTTATCCAGACACGTTCCCCGCCTATGAATTTCTGCCCGCCAAGGTAAGTATCCATATACAGGTAATCACCATCTTCATAACGGAAATCGTGGGAACCAGGCTGTGACGGCATGATTTCATTTTCACCCGTGATATATGTGTTATTTTTTGCCCTGACCAAAAAAATCCTAATATCTTGCATAGGATATTTCTGTTCACAAAAAAGACTGATTGTACAGATATCATTTTCCTTCACAAGCCTGTCTATGGAGACTTTAAAAATCTCACTAAGCTGTATAAGGTTCTGAATATCTGGAAAAGACTGTCCATTCTCCCATTTTGTTATAGACTGTCTTGATATATCCAGCCTGTTAGCAAGTTCTTCCTGTGACAGTTTCATATTTGTTCTTAGTAATTGCAATTTTTCTTTAAATTCCATTCTGACATCCTCCAGACATTCATTATACTTTAGCGTTTTTCCATAATCAATCCACCTATACGTTCCAATCCGGCAACTGTTGGTTGCTTTCCAAAAAAACAATTGTTCACTCTCTCTAAATTAAAAGGGTCAGTTGCCCCGCAAAGCGGCACAAACGCAAACCACCGTGTAAGCATATTAACTCTGATTTTCCCGCTTTCCAAGCGGTTTCTGCTGTCAGATCTGCCTGCGGAAAAGGCAGACCGCCGCATATGGTGGTGAGCCATAGCGGCGGTCTTTGCATATTATCCTCTTATTTAATTTAACATAATGCAGGCATAAACTTGGCAAAAAGATATAATCCCTCTGAACCTGCCGCGACTTCATGCGGTACGCCTGCCGCATGATGGATATTGTACCGGATTCATACGGAATGGTGCTGCCTGCGTTTACACACTTTCCGCTGCCCTTTATCACCTCATGCGTTTCCAACTGCGTTTCGTGGATATGGTTCCCAATACTCCAATCAGGAGCAATCCGCACCAAATGATAGCTGAACTTCCCGTCTGTGTCCTTTGCCGTGATGATGTGTTTCAGCTCAACACCCCTAAAGGTCGGATGCTTTAACCATTCGATCTCCGCAAATCCTGCCTCCTTTTCCGGCAAAACTAATTTTCCATTGTTAAACAATTCAAATGTATCCATTCTGCACCTCCGATAAAATATGTGGTCTGTCTTACGTTTCAATCATATTCCCCAGAAGCAGTCATGTCTTGTAAAAAATTGCCCTATCTGCTTTTTTGAATGGATATATTCTGACGGGGATATCCCGACAATCTTCTGGAAAGCCTTATCAAAATGGCTCTGGTCATAAAATCCCATTTCTGCGGCAATTCTGCTGACCGTCTTTTCTTCATCCAGCAACCCCTGTGATTTCCGTATGCGGTTCTGGATACAGAACTGGTGCGGCGTCATCCCGATACTGCTTTTAAATTTCCTTATGAGATAATATTTGCTGACAAAAATATCCGCCGCCAATGTTTCTATGGGCAGCTCCTGTTCTGGGTGGCTGGTAATTTTATCAGTCAGAATTTTTATGCCTGCATCCATCTCTTTTGGCCCGTTATCCCGAAGGCGGTAAACTTCCCGCACGGAAATCAGTAATTTATCGCCCTGCTCCTTTCCGAAAATCCCCTGCGTTGATGCATCCTTTAACAGTTCCCGGACAATCTCCTCCGCTGTCTCTATATCAGTTTCTTTTATAAAAGCAATTCCTATACACATAGACAGCAGACGCGCATCCCTTCCCTGACGCACGGAATGTACCGCATAAGGCGGGATGATAAACTGAGATGGTCAAGTTTTTTTGTATCACTTACAAGGAAAAGTTTTGACATAATCATGCCTGCATTCTCTTTTCAAATGGTGTCATATATCCATTTG
>NZ_QZDT01000084.1 GCF_009917485.1 Parablautia muri | reverse complement strand
CCTTCCTTTTCTTTATATTGAATATATCATTTATTTCCTGTTTGGTGTTACAACTTTATTATACCATCTCAGTTTTTTACGGAATATATGCCGCTCTCGTCAGGGCTTTCCCCTAACACCACGAGATCCTATAAATACGCTTTCCGTCTTTTGTTCCAGTATGTTTATCAAGTAAAGAAGAAAAATGCTGGCGAAATCATCTTCCGGGATTTGGATTTCGAAACTATTGACGGCTTCCTGAAATAGAGCGAAGCAGAACGGGGATGCTCAGTATCCACAAGAAATCTCAGGCTTTCAGCATTGGCCTCTTTTGCCGGTTATGCACAGAACAGGAATTTTGAAGCAGCGACTGTGTTTGCGAATGCGGTGAAAAGAGTGCCTGTAAAAAAGGAGACCATACAGCCGAGGGTCACCTTTACACATGATGAAGTTTCAGTCCTGCTCCGGCTTCCCAATCCTGAGAAACGGCTGGGCTTCCGTGACCAGGTTCTTTTGAATCTAATGTATGCCAGCGGAGCCAGGGCACAGGAAATCTGCGATCTCAAGGTCAGGGACTTCCTGGTTGAGAAAAACCTCTATAAGCTGACAATTACCGGAAAGGGAAATAAAACCCGCAGAATTGTGATCGCAAAGCCCAGCGGAACTCTCCTTGAACGGTATCTGGAGGAAACGGGAAAAGCCAGCCGGTCGGAAGCCTACATCTTTTCCAGCCAGACCCATCTGCAGATGAGCATTTCCTGTATTGAGGAGATTTATAAAAAATATATCGCGTTCGCAAGAGCCGGGCATCCAGAAATGTTCCTGGAAAAACGCTACACCCCGCACACCATGAGGCATACGACTGCCACACATATGTTGGAAGCCGGGATACCGATTATGGCAATCAAAAATTTCCTCGGACATTCCTCGATCTCCTCAACAGAACGGTATGCTGAACTTTCACAGGGAACCGTAAACAGGCATATCCGGGATTGGAACGAAAAGTGGTTTTCCCATCAAAAAGAAAATCCTGTTACGCAAAAGAAAGAGAATCGGATCCCTGACTTCCTGAAATAGCTCTTACATTATCTGAGGTAACTTCTTTGAAAGCCTTTTATGTCGGCAGTTTTGAGAGTTTTCTCGGGTAATTGAAAGTCTGGGATAATGCGCCATTCGGACTGGGGATTACTCCGCAGCCTCGTTTTTCGGCGCTTTTTTCACCAACTCCTGCGCCTCCGGCAGACGGGAGAGGGCAATC
Source organism: Parablautia muri (assembly GCF_009917485.1). Lineage (GTDB taxonomy): Bacteria > Bacillota > Clostridia > Lachnospirales > Lachnospiraceae > Suilimivivens > Suilimivivens muri. The sequence goes on along the minus strand of NZ_QZDT01000084.1, from coordinate 8,050 downwards.
AGGAACGCCTTGACTTCCTCGCCCTCCATTTCCATGACAGCGGGGAAAACAGCCTCCAAAATGGCCCCACGACCAATCAGCCGGTGTGGCCTGGCCCGGTGTTCCTCGCTGCGCTTTTTGTTCAGCAAAATCTTCTGGCGGTTGTGATATTGGGCGATTTTCTTCTCAACTTCCTGTTCTTCCTGGGACTTGTCCATGGTTATCAATCCTCCCTTTCCAGCCAGCCATTTTTGGCAAAAATTTTCTGCAATTTTTTGAGTGCGCCGGTCACACTGTCACAGGCACAACTCCCGCTGATGCCTTCGTCCGCCGCTATCTCACGGAATTTCTTTTTCAAGGCATACCGGGCATGGGGCCGCCACGCCTGGGTGGGAGATAGCTGGGAGATGGCCTCCGCCAAATGCTCCAACAGCAATTCTTCAGCGGCCTCGTCAATCTCTCGAATAATCAAATCCTCTGGGGACTGCACCAGGGACATGGCATGGTTCTCAATGCCAGGGCTGCAATCCATAGAGTAAACATGATAGTAACTTTTCCGGCCCTCCTGTCGGCTCTCATAGAGCCGACATTCCTCCATAACGGCGGCAACCTCATCCGGCACTTCCGCAAACGTGTCCTTGGTGTAGAGCGGGTAATAGTGCTTGCGTAGATTAACGATTGCCATGCCGCCCTCACTTTCCCTGGGGATGGTCTGCGTAGTAGCGGCGGAGATTGCACAGGCCCCGGCGGATGGAGAGACAAACATTGCTGTTGTGGACGCGCTCACGGTCTGCGATCTGCTGCTGGGTCAGCCCTCCCAGGTAGTAGGCGCAGATGCGTTGGGCTGGGTGGGAGTAGCGTGGGCCAGGGCTTCCCGCAAGGCAGCGGCCAGCCGGTCACGTTCTGCCTGTTCTTCTGCTAGCATGACAAGCTGCTCCGGGGACAGGCTGTGCTCCAGGGCGTAGTTCTCCGTCCAGTTGTAAGCGTCCAGCGAGTAGAACGCCTGGTGATACCGCTTGCGGCGCTCGTAGTTCCGCATTTCCCGGACAGACTGGCACAGCACGTCAAAAACTTCCTCGCTGACCTCCACCAGCTTGTCCTGCTGACAGTGGGGGTAGTGGAGCCGTAGGTTGATAACTTTCATTTTGACCTCCCAAATGACAGGAGGGACAAACAGCCGAAACTGCTTGGCCCTCCCAGTGATGGAGCGTTTTGCCCCTCACCTTATAGCCCACTTAGGGGGTCATTCGTATGGGCCTATTTCCAGAATTTCTGAAAAATTTTTCTGACAGCGTTGATGGAAGTCTGTACCGAACCTTTGGTACAACCGCACATCTCGGCAATCTCCGCATAGCAGAAATCGTACAGCGCATAGAGCAAAAACCGCCCCCGCCGGGTGTCGGTACAGAGCGCCAGCACCGCCAGAATTTCGTCCAGCGTTTCCCGCTGGCAGACCAATTCCTCCGGCGTGGCACAGTAGGGCAAGCGGCCCTCGGTGCTGATTATGTACCCGTCACACTCGCGCCCATTCCAATACCGCTGACGCTCACGGTAGAGTTTCCGATTGTTCCGCCTGGCCTGTTCCAGATAGTCAGCAACCTCAGCGCTGACCTCAACAGAAACAAACCGCCCGTTGATTTTGATGGTAATTTCCATTGTCTTTTCCTCCGTTCAGATTTTTGGGGTCTGAACGAAGGGGGCGGGGAGCGACAGTGGGGCCGGTGTCGCTGGCCTGGAAATAGAAAAGCACCCGGACAGTGCAAGACTGTTCGGGCGCTGGGGACGACATTATGAGTCGTCAGAAAATGACTATTTTCGCAATCTTGGGTGGAGTGCGCCGCTGCGGGGGTCAGGCCTTTTTTGACAAGTGCCTATCTACCTGTAATTGCATGGCGGCATCCTCCTATTTGCCGCCTGTTTTGGATATAAAAAGCGGCGGTTTTGAAATTAAAACCACCGCAAACAGCAAATTTTTAGGCATGATAAATGTCTGCCCAGCAGCGTTTTTTTCTTTTCTGCCGCTGGGCAGACTTGGTTTTTATTGACTTCTATTTAGGCCATCCCAAATAAACCGCAATGAGGACAAACACAATTCCGAGTGCGATAAGGATTATAGGCCACCCCTTTTGCTTTCTGCGGGAAATCCCGATTGCAACAAACAATATCCCCAGCAGCATTGACACAATCATCGCAAAAAATCCCATTTTATTTACTCCTTTCAAGATGTATTACTCTATCATGGCGATTGGCTATTTCCAAATCATGAGTTACAGTAATGATGGTGGTGTTAAACTCTTTGTTCATGTTAAAAAGCAAGGTTACAATTCTTTCTCTGTTTTCCACGTCCAGGGATGCCGTAGGTTCATCAGCCAAAATGAGTTGAGGTTTCATGATGATTCCTCTGGCAAATACAGCTCTGGCCTTTTCTCCGCCGGAACATTCAAGAGGTTTCTTTTTTAGTATGTGTCTGATCTCAATCGCACTAACGACAGTATCGAAATCCTCAATCTCCCCAACACCCTTTTTGTCAGGACTGGCATAGAGAAACGGCAGTTTGATGTTATCTTCAATCGTCAAAGAGTTGATTAGTGCCGACTCTTGAAGAACAAAACCAATCCGTTGATTTCGCCATTGCGCTAACTGGTTTGTATGTAACTGATCTGTCGGAGAACCGAAAAGCGTATATTCACCGAAATAATTTCGATCAAGCAATCCAATAATATTGAGCAAAGAACTCTTGCCTGCTCCCGATTCGCCCACAATGGCGATTTTTTCACCAGTGGCGACTTCAAGCCTGAAATCATTTAGTATTGAAATCTGCACCTTTTTGCTCTTATAGATTTTTTCTTTAACGCTTAGATCAATAATCTTCGTCATTGCAATACCCCCAAGGAGATTGGAACCTTTTTGATTTTCCACAACATACTTTCGACAACAATTATTCCGATAGCAATATCAGAAACGACAACCACCAACAAGGCCAGCCAGTCCATTCCTATCAAACCAAACAATCCGTAAGTAGCAAAGGTAGCGTCTTTCCTTAACCAGCACCCGTATCGGTTAAAAGCGGTGAATGAGGCAATCAGTGCTACATTAACAAAGGAGAGCATCCCAAAGTAACCATAAAAAATTCTTTTCAGCTTTGAGTAGCTTAATCCCACCAACAGATTGATAGTAAAGTCTTTCAGCATTAGGCGAACACTAACCAATGCGTTCCAAACTGAAAGACAAGTTATGACGATCAGCAGAATAAAGGTCGTTATGAATATAATTTTTAGTGAATGAAGATAGTATTCATTGAAATAATCGTAGTTTTCCTTTTGGCTAAAGAAATTGAAACTTAAACCCAAATTATCTTTGATAACCTCACTCAAATCCGCTATTTCTTCTTTTGAGGTGTCCAAAGGTATAATGTCCATGAGGCCATTAAATTTGATGTCCATGTTCGCATGATTGATAAATTCCTCATTCACTGGAAAGAGGATTGAGAAATTGTAGTATGCCTTGGAGTTGGGGGCATAGAAATCAGAGTGGTAGGCGTTTTGCTTCAACACGCCCTGAACCTTTAGCGTCAAAGGCCACCCAAGAACGGATTCTTCCAGTTCTATTGTTGATCCAACGGGATATGTTTTGCTTAACCCTTTTCCTATTAAAACAGGGATTTCCCCGTCTAATTGGTAATCAAAGTCCAAATCTGTCCCTTGCGAAAGCTCAAATTCATTTAATCTATAATACTGCTCGTTCAGATAGCCTAATGATATTTTCATATCATCACCGTTGGGAACAGATACGATAAACCCGTCTGTATAAAAAGCATACTTAAAGCTGCTGTTCAAATAGTCATATACTGCTTGTGTTCCGTTTTCGCCAACTATACTCATATCAATATGACTATTCGGGTCTAAGTTGGCGATGTAAACTCCCTCTTGATTTATATATTTTGTTTCCTGATACCCTTGAAATGTTGACAAAATGGAACGGGCAGCAGTAAAGGTTATGTAATTCGCCATGAGAAGCAACAGCATGATACCGATACCAAGTATCGCTTTTCTCAAAAATATCTTTGATACAATGAACTTAAATATTTTCATATTTCCGTACCCGCCTTGCGCTGATTAGTATGTATGTGACAAAAATAAGGACTAAATAAAAATTGTCGGCTAAATTGAAACCAAAATGGATATTTGCCAAAGCTGATAGAAGATAAACGAAAATTACAACCGTGAGACAGTCCAGCACATATCGAATGGTGATGCTAAACACAGTACCGCCTACAAGTATTCTGCAAAATATTTCTGCCTTTTTCCTCTCCAGCATTTGATAATGGAACACTATCACAATGAATGTAAACAGTGAAACAATCAAGGGCTGGTAATCAATAAAATTTTTCAAAAAGGCCTTTAGAATATAAGCGTCTAAATCCAAGGTCTTTGCATAATCCAAAAGCAAATTGAGAGAAAAGCAAAAAATATATACAATGCTTAGCTCTAACATATCCGTCAGCCTAAACAGAGATTTTTTCATGCCTTTTCCTCTATCCCCTCGAAGTGTTCAGCTTTGCTTTATAAAGAGATTTTCCTGTCAGCATTGCGAGATAAAGCAGCATAGCAACCAGGATGATAATGCAGAAATCTCGTTGCGATGAATACGTCGTGAAGTTAAAGCCTTTTGTGCAAAGCTGTGCTGCCATATAGGAAATTGGGAACGGTATAGCCCTGTCAATCCAAACAACGATTGCTTGCTTGTTTCTTAATAGCACTCGTAGAATTGCAAGGACAACAAGGGCGAGAAAAGCTAATAGGAAATACGGCATCAGGATCAGTCTTGGCAGAGTTACGCCGTTTTCTTCGGGGTTTTGATTTGACCCATAGATCAGTACATCCTCGGAGCCATCGTTTTGAGCATAGAAAATCTGAATTTCAGTTTCTCGATCAAAGGGTATCACCACATTTTGTTTTCCGCGATTAGACAGATATAAGTCCCAAGTTGTAGTCCAGGCATTTATGCGGTAAATCTCTGTTTCTGTTTCATTGTCAAACACTTCATTACAGCTATAACCTGTCACCTCATTATCAAAGGTGATGATAACGCTCCCATCAGGGACATCAATCACATTGAGCAGGTTATCAGAATAGGGGAAAAATTTAGGTGATGTTAAAATCCCAAAAACAATCATCACTATGGCACAGGCCAAGATCGCCGTGAAACAAATAGTCTGTAAGCGTTTGATAAATAAGTCCCGCTTTACTCTCTTTAACGGCACAATATCAGTATCCGGGTCAGCATCAGGGATAAATTTCGTAGCTTTCCGCATACGCTCAAACTCCGCACAGCACTCTGTGCAAATCTCAAGATGTTCGCTGACAAATTCTCTTGTATCCGTACTTACCATATCTTCTACATAGAGCGGAAGTATGTCTTTGATTAAATTGCATTTATCGGTCATTATTGGCCTCCATTTGTTCCGATATTTTGTTTCTTGCCCGGTGATAAGTGACACAGGCCCAGTTATCTGTCTTTTGGAAAATCTTTGCGATTTGTTTGAAACTCAATTCTCCAAAAACCCGTAACATAAAAACTTCCTTATATGGTTCGGCTAAATTGTGCAGCAGCAGATGTATTCGCATAGCATCACTTCGGTTTATTATCTGTTCCTCAATGGTGTCTATGTTATCTGCAAATTCAATATCATCAATATCTACAAACCTCTGTTGCCTTTTCAAGTGAGAAAAGTAACAGTTCTTTGCAATTTGACAAAGCCAAACGCGAATATCTGTATCGCCGCGAAAAGCATCTATTGAGCGCACTGCTTTGAAGAATGTTTCGCTTGTGATCTCCTCCGCCAGACCTTCGTCTTTTGATAGCTTTTTAAGAAAGAGAAATACATCATTAAAGTACCTTATATAGATTTCCTCAAATTCATCTTTGGAACCTGCCACTTTCTCACCTCCTCCCTTATAAGACTTCGCATTTCAAAAAATCTTACAAGGTTTTTGAAATATTTTTGAAAACAATTTTTCCCACATAGGCTTGTGTAGAGCTGATACCCCTCATGGCACATTGAGATTTTGTCGAAATTAGTATAGACTGTCACTTGCCCTATATACAAGGTGCTATTATTAAGAAATGCGGGGAGTGCCCCGCATTTCTGTCAAATCATAATCAATTCCGCAAAAATGATTTCCTCCACCTGGGTCTTACAGCAATTCATCAGCCCCACCCAGCGCATGGGGTCACGGGCTTTCAAGTTCTCGGTGGCCCCGGCCTCCTGTTCCTCCGGGGTCAACTCCACATCCCGGAACGCCGGAGAGATGTACTTGCCTACAAAATTGAAGTAGACCTACACCGCCTGGGTGGTTTCGATACTGCCCTTGCGGTCACGCTCATGGACAAGGATTTTCTCGACAAACTCATTGAGCATGGTGTTCGTCATATCCTCAAAGCCCTGGTATTTGTCAATCAGGGCAATAAACTTTTCCGCCGATTTCTTCCCCTGGTCGTAGCTGCTGACAGCCTTTCCCAACTCCGCAATCTCGGCGGCAAGTTCTTCCTGCTCCTTGGCGTACTGTGCGTCCAGCGCGGCATACCGGGCATCCGGCAATCGTCCGAGGGCGTTGTCCTCATAGATTTTACAGACTAACCGCTCCAACTCCCCGGCCCGTTTCTGAGCTGCCGACAGCCGCCGCTTTTTCTTTTTGATGTCGCTGTCCTGCTGGCTGGCTTGGGCCTCCTGCACTTCCCGGATGAACGCTGCCCGGTCGGCTTTGGCGAAGTCGGCAATGGCCCGGAGCATCCCGGAAATCAGGTCAAGCACGACTTTTTCATTGATACGGTACTGGGTGGGGCAGAGCGTTCCAATGGGGACTTTGCCATACGGGGCGCAAGTGTACTGATGGACACGCTTGCCGTTGTTGGAGCGATGGACGTACATTTTCCCACCACAGTCGGCGCAATACATCAGCCCGGTCAGCGGCGCGGCCTCACCCCAACCGTCCGGGTATCGCTTGACATTCCCCCGGATGCGCTGTACGTTGTCAAAAGTCTCCTGGTCGATGATAGCGGCATGGGTATTCTCGAAAATTGTCCACTCGCTCTCGTCAACATAGTGGCTCTTTTTGTCCTTGAAGTGCTTGCAGGTCTTGAAATTGACGGTATGCCCTAGGTACTCCCGCTTTTTCAGAATATGGACGATGGTGGAGGAACCCCAGCCGTAAATGTCCTTGACCGGCTTGGTACGGTTCACACCCTCGTTAAATCTCGCCAGATGCACCGAAGGAATTTCAACCTTGTCTTGGGTGAGCTGGGTGGCGATTTGGTAGGGGCCGTAGCCCTCCAGCGTCATGGCGAAGATGCGCCGCACCACAGCAGCGGCCGCCTCGTCCACCAGCCAATGCTCCCGCTTTTCGTCCCACAGGTAGCCATAGATCACCGTCCCCGTCAGGTGCTTGCCGCTCATGCCCTTGGCCTTGAATACCGACTTGATTTTACGGCTCGTGTCACGGGCGTAAAACTCATACATGATATTCAAGAACGGGGTCATGTCATTGTCCCCTTTGTCGGTGTCTACATTGTCGTTAATGGCAATCAGCCGCACTCCCCGTTGGTGAAGAATTTCCATCATCTGACCGACTTTCAGATAGTCCCGGCCCAGCCTGGACATATCTTTGACAATGATTGCCTCCACGTTGCTGTCCTCGACTTCCTCCATCATCGCCATAAAACCGGGCCGGTCAAAGCGGGTGCCGGAAACGCCGTCATCGGTATAGTGCCGGAATCGGAGATACCCATTCCGGCGAGCGTAGTCCTCCAACATGATTTTTTGGTTGTGGATTGAAAAACTCTCGCCACTCAATTCATTGTCACGACTGAGCCTTTCGTACAGCAGCGCAATTTTGGCGTTTGCCATAGTGCAGACCTCCTCAAAATGAAATATGCTCTAAGCTGTCCTCGCCTATCACCGAAAAATCTGTGAATTAACAAGTCGCTTAGAGCATATATCACCTCTGACTTGAAATTACGTTTTAACAGATCTTCTGATTTCCGGGCTTGCCGATCCGCTTTCGTGATTCCG
>NZ_QZDT01000083.1 GCF_009917485.1 Parablautia muri | reverse complement strand
CAGACCTGCAGGGCGGTAAATATCCCGGTCATCGGGATGGGAGGGATTCAGACGGCGGAGGATGCGCTGGAATTCATCATGGCCGGGGCTGCCGCAGTGGCGGTGGGGACGGCGAATTTCAGGAACCCCTGTGCCATGCCGGAGATCATTGGCGGGCTGGAAAAGTACATGGAGGAAAACGGTATCCGGGATTTAAAGGAGATCAGGGGTATCGTCAGTTAGATTTTTACAGACAGGAAGGAGAGATGGTTTATGCATTACACGGGAACGATATGGAGGCCGCCCTATGAGGCGGGGAGCGCACTGGTACAGGTGACAGCGGGCTGTACCCACCACAAGTGCAAGTTCTGCACGCTTTATGAGGACGTGCCGTTTAAGTTCCGTATGTCGCCTTTATCCGAGGTGGAGGCGGACTTAAAGGAGATCAGCCGCTACTACCGGAACGCAAAGAGGGTATTCTTCACCGGGGCGAACCCGTTCGTATTAAGTTTTGACAAACTGAAAACGCTGGCGGAACTGGTACGGAAATATTACCCCAGAGTGCAGTCCATCGGCTGTTTCGCCCGCATCACGGACATCACGCCGAAGACCACGGAGCAGCTACGGGAGCTGCGGGGGCTTGGGTACAACAGCCTAACCATCGGCGTGGAGGCGGGAGACGAGGAATCTCTGTCCTTCATGCATAAAGGGTTCGGCACGAAGGAGATCATAGAAGAATGCAAAAGGCTGGATGAGGCAGGGATGGATTATAACTTCTTCTACCTTGCCGGGATATACGGCTCCGGGCATATGGAGGAAGGGGTGAAGAACACGGCGGAGGTGTTCAACCAGCTCCACCCGAAGGTCATTGTTTCCTCCATGCTGACGGTCTATCCGACCTCGGAGCTGTACCGGGAAATCCAGGCTGGGAACTGGACGGAGGAAACGGAGATAGAAAAGCTGTATGAATTAAGGACGCTGATCGGCAGCCTTGACATAGACACCTATTTTGTAACAATGGGCGCATCGAACTGCATCAACGTGGAGGGGCATCTGCCGAAGGACAGGGGACGGATGGTCAAGTGGCTGGATGAGGTCATCGGCGCAGTGGACGAAAAGGAGCTGCGCAGATACCGCGAGAACCTGCGGCATCTGTAAGGAGGGGAGCCATGATACAGGATATCTCCCCTTGCAGGCTGGATATGGCATACTGCGGTACAGCTCCGGCCCCGGATGACTGCTTTTTCTCCTTCCGGGGAGAGGATGTGCTTTTGCAGGATATGGGGGACGGGCGCAGGAGCCTCCCGTCCTTCCGGGATTTGGGTCATCCGGTAGGAGAAATGGAAAGCAGGGCGGTATTCCTGTTCCGGGCGGGCAGGGAGCCCGTTTACCTGCTGGGGCAGGAGATGTCCGGATGCCGGGGGCTTGGGTATTTCCCCATCTGTGAATTAAAGGGCGTCCTGCCGGAATGGGCTTTCTTTGCCGGGGCCACGGCCCTGCACTTAAGCCGCTGGTATGAAGGGAACAGGTACTGCGGCAGGTGCGGCGGGAGGATGGAAAGGAAGCCGGGGCAGAGGGCGCCTGCCTGCCCGGAATGCGGGAACACGGTATATCCCGGCATCGCCCCGGTGGTAATGGTGGCGGTCACGGACGGGGACAGGCTGCTGATGACAAAATATGCAGACCGCTCCCTCCCGCAGTGGGTACTCATATCCGGTTTTGTGGAGGCGGGGGAGACGCTGGAGGAAGCGGCGGAGAGGGAGGTCTATGAGGAGACAGGCATCCGCATCCGGGACTTGCGGTATTTTGGCAGCCAGCCGTGGGGGTTCTCCGGCTCCCTGATCGCAGGCTATACCGCAAGGCTGGACGGCCCTGATGGGATACGCCTTGACAGGAAGGAGCTGGCGGCGGCAGAGTGGCATCCCCGCACAGGGCTTCCGGACGGGCTGACAGACATCAGCATTGCCTATGAGATGATTGAAGCCCTGCGGCTGTAAAAGGAGAATACACTAAGGAGAAATGGGGAAAGGGCTTACAGGTCCTTTTTCCTATTCAGAAAACCGCTTGGAAAGCGGGGGAAACAGAGGTAATAAGCTTACACGGCGGTTTGCGTTTGCGCCGCCTTATATCGGACGAAAGGCGAAAAACTTTAGACCTGTTTTTGAAATTTCCGTACTGCATTTATGCCTTTCGCTCCATTTTATATGCCTTTCGTTCCCTGCATCCCAAAATAACAGAAAATCTGCCGATAAACTAAGTGACGGCTGAAACGGAAATCCGAGGTGATGAATTTTGAATATAGCAGTGGTCGATGATGAGGAAGCCATTAGGGAGCAGATTGGCGGATTCATAAAAAAATGGAATCCCGATTTTGACATAAGCGGTTTTACCACGGGGGAAGGACTGCTTGCGGCGGGAAAGGATTTTGACATTATCTTCCTCGACATACAGATGGAGGGCATAGGCGGCATTGAGGCGGCGAGGACTCTCCGGCAGTCCGGCGTGGATGCGGTGGTTATCTTCATTACGGGGATCAGGGAATATGTGTTTGAGGCTTTTGACGTCTCGGCATTCCACTACCTGCTAAAGCCCATTGAGGAACAGAAGTTCATGGAGGTGCTTGGCAGGGCGGAGGAGGAAGCCAGGAAAAGGAAGGGGCAGAAGGAGCGGCAGATATTCATACGGGCGAAGAACCAGGGGTATACGCTTAACCTAAACAGCATCCTGTATATTGAGAGCAGGGGGAAGAAGGTGGAAATCCATACTACGGACATGGAGGATGTCATAGAGTCCTATGCCACGATGGATGAACTGGAAGGGCAGCTTGGGGATGGCTTTTACCGCTGCCACAGGGGGTATCTGGTCAACATGGCGCACATAGCGAGGTATGACAGCAACAGCATCTTCCTTTCCAGCGGCGAGAAGGTTTACCTGACAAGGAAGAAGCATAATGAGTTTGTAAAGGCGTATATGTGGTATTTGCAGAATGGAGGGGTGTCCTGTGTATGAAGTGGTGAGCGGCCTGCTGGAAGTGTTTTCTGCCGTGTTCCAGGGATACTGCCTGCAGTATTTCTTTGGGAGTTTTCTGGAAACAAGGATACGGAACCGGCGGATAGGCGGGGTGGCAGCCGCAGCACTGTATGGGGTTCTGCGGTTAGGGACGGGACTTATCTTACCAAAGGGCTACACGAGTTTTTGGGTTTTCGCAAGGCTGGCAGTAATCCTATGCATTGTATCGATGATTGCGCTGGTGTTTTATAGGGTAGTTGGAAAGATAACTTTATTTCTTATAGTTACCTTTATGGCTGTGGGTGAAATGAGCGTTTTTCTTGCGCATATTTTTTTTGAATTAGCCTGTCATCTGTTCCGGCTGTGGGGCTGGTGCTTGGAAAATGGATATATTTCGCCATTGGAATTTTATAATCGTGTTATAAACATTATTACCATAGGAAACCAGATTTTGTTCCATGTAATTGGGGCAGCATTGCTTTATTTTACTATGAGGAAGATTGTGAGTAATTACCGGGAAAAGGACTATGGCATTCACAGGACGGAATTGCTGTTCATCCTCACACCGGGGCTGACAGGCCTGATGGTATGCACTTTACTGCGTATTACGATTGACACGGCAGAGAACGGCGTGCCAGAGATGCTGTATGACAGATATCCATCGCTGATGGTCATAATTCCCGTTATCCTGCTGCTGTTACGGTTCTCCATTGTGTTTGGGGTAAAACTCTTTCAGGATATGATCTGCTGGAACAGGGAAAAGAGCAGCCGCATTATTTTGGAGAAACAGGTCAGCAGCCTGCAGGAGCATATGGGGGAGATGGAGCGCGTCTATTCCGGGATACGGGGGATGAGGCATGACATGAAGAATACGATCTCCGTCATCATGCAGCTTGCAGCGGGGAAGGAGGAGGGGCTGCAGGCATATCTGGAGGAACTGAGCCGGACGATGGACAGACAGGAATTCCGCTTTAAGACAGGGAATACGGTTGTTGATACCTTGCTGAACATGAAATACCATGAGATTACAGGCACGGTGCCGGATCTGCGAATGAATGTGGAAGGGCTGCAGTTCCCTGAAAAGCTGTTCATTCAAAGTTATGATATCGGTATTATTTTAGGAAATGCGCTGGATAACGCAATGGAGGCGTGCCGGAAACTGAAAGCGATAGAACCGGGTGCGGAAGCCTTTATCCGCATCAGTTCATTCCAAAAGAGGGAGCTGTTTTTCCTGAAAGTGGAGAACAGCTTTGACGGGAAGGTAGTGAGGAGACCGCGGAATGAGTTCCCTGTGACGGACAAGGTGGACAGGGAGAATCATGGGATAGGGCTTATTAACATCAAAAGCACAGCGGAGAAATACCATGGAACAATGGATTTTAAGGTAAACGGCAGGGTGTTCATCCTGTCTGTGATGATGAAAAATGAAAGGAGAGAGGAAGATGGATTTCGGAGTAACAGGTAAATTGGGAGGATACTATCTGGCGGAGCAGTACCGGAAGAATGCGGCAGGCAAGAGCGAGGGCGTGAGTTTTGCGGAACTTGCGGCGGCAAAAGTTGCGGAGCAGTCGGATGTATCGGGAATGAGTTTTAAGGATATGTGGCAGGCGAGGTTTCCGGGAGCGTACTATCATACGGCAGATGCGTCCGATATTCCGCAGGGGGTATGGGAGAGGAATGATTTCCCGTTTGAGAAATTTTTCCGTAATGATTTAGACGAATCCGCCGTGAATTGGAAACCGAATGGGGCGAATCCTGCGATGGATTCATCCGGGGTACAGTCAAGGCTCCACTCAATCGCCGGACAGAAGTCGATTGTTGTGCCGCCGGAACTGGAAGAAAAAATGAAAAATAATCCGGCACTGGCAAAACAGGTCATGGAAAAGGTGGAGAGTTTTATAGCAACAAACCAAGTGCCTGGAAGGATATGTTCCCATCTGATTGTTCTGGATGAAAATGGGGAAATTGCACGTTTCCGTGCTTCCAGCCACGGTGGAAATATTACCGGCCCGACAGAGGAAGAAATGCTCCAGTTTGAGACGGAGCAGGCTGCAAAGAAAAAAAGGCGTGAGGAATATGTCCGTCTGAACGAGGAAAGCGCCCTGAAACGCAGGCTGATGGAGCAGGAAGCAGACGAGAGATATTATAAGGACAGCATAACCAAAAAGGCGGTTTCGATTGCCGCATATGAGGCGGCGGGCATTTTGAAGTAAGGAAGATCATGCCTGGACTTACCGCAAGGGGGGCATGGGCGGCCCTGAATGACAGAGGGGCCGCAGGTAAGATTTTTTGAAGGAGGATGAGATTATGTCAATGGAGATCATAAACAATTACAGCGATTATGGGAAAGGCTACACAAATACTGCAAAGGAAGGAAATGTGACAACAAGCACGGTGGAACTGAAAACCCCAACCGGGGGAACAAAATCGGAGCAGATTAAGACGGGGTACAGCAATGTCAATGACTATTCCAAATACCTGCAGGGCAAGTACAGCTATATGAATTCGGGTACAACCTCCATGCAGGGCGTTCCGACAACGGTATCCGTGTCGAGCGCTTTCCTGAAGAAATGTATGAACGACCCGGAAAAAGCAAAGTATCTGGAAGAAAATCTGGCGGCATTGCCGGACTGCGCCTCTTATGCGGTATCCCATGCGCAGGGAACACTGACGAGTATTTCCTATGAGATTGACGCAAATGGGAATATAACGGGAATTTCTTCCGGCACAAATGACCCCGATGGGAAGATAGCCAGAGAGAATGCGGAACGGAGGGCGAAAGAGAAGAAAGTAGCCGAGGAAAAGGCCGCCGAGAGGCGCAAGGAGAAAAAGGCCGAGGAAGAAAAGGCGGCGGAACGGCGGGCAGAAAGAAAAGAGCGGATGGAAGGTACGTTCACGGTATCTGCCACTGGCACGGATGTGAAAAGCGTTACACAGAATATTGTTGCGGCGGTATCCGGAACATCGTCACCCACAGGGGGCAGTTTTGACATAAAGGCATAAGGGGATGTTGCTTACACCCTATTCCGCAGAGGCGCAAAAACTATGCGCCTTTGCCGGGGGTAATTTGGAAGGAGGTGAAGGACGGTATGAGATTTGACCGGGGAACATAGGCAAAATGTAATTATGAAGTAATAAACCGCTCGGACTTATTACGAGGGAGCGGGTGTGGATCTGAACGACAGAGGGGCCGCAATAATAAAAATAATGGAGGATTTGAAAAATGAATATTAACGGAATAGGGGCAACGGGATATCCGGCATGGCAGGGAGCAAGAAAGGCAGAAGGCAGTGCGAAGGGTGATTTCGGGGCGAATGTGAAATCAACAGGAAATGTAGTACATATCGACCCTGACGCAGTATTTTCCATCCATCATGTAAAGACGGGGGAAAGTGCAAACGTATACCGGGCGGATGATTTTTCAGAGGACAATCCGGTCTATCTTGTGAAAGGCACTGACATAAACGGAAATGAATACGAGCAGACAGTGGATGTGAGCAAGGTAAATCCGAATAGCTGCTCTTATACGGAGATGCTTGCGTTAAATGCACATACCGGGAATAAGTCGGACAGCAATTTCATGACCATGTCGATACTGAAGGATAAGATGGACGGCACTTCCTACCACGAAAAAGCGGATTATATGGCAATGGCGCATGAGCTTATGAATGACATGAAAACGCTTGGAAATTGGGACGGGTATCTAAAGTACGGAAAGTGGATCAATGATATCCTTACTTTCTGCAAAGGCAAATCATAATTGAAAACAGCCTGCCCCACGGCTGTATATCCCCGATAAGCCACAGAGGGCAGGTATCCCCAGCGTTCTGGCAGATTGGGAAATCGGGGAGCAGAGGGGAGAACGGAAAAAGAATGGAGGATATTTAAGAATGAGTGTTAGTGGAATCGGAAGCAGTGCAGCAAAGGAATATTCTGCCTTATATAGTAATCAGGCGGCTGCATCCCGGCACAGGGCAGGGGAAGTAAAAGCACCTGCAAAGGCTGACAGTGTGGTGAAAACGCACCAAAGGGAGCAGGCCGTCCCAGTCTATGCGGAGCGGGCATCGCAAAGCGTCAGCCTGTCACAGCAGGACAGCGTAACAACATTTCCCATGCCATCTATTATTGCGAAATATGAAAAATACACGAAGGCCATTGATGAGCATTACGCAAAAGTAAATGAAGAAAATAAAAAATTTGATAATCCGTCAAAGCATATATGGGATAAATACTATAACACAAAATCCCCTTATTATGTGAAGGGGCTGACACAGAGGGAGCGTGAGATATGTGCGGAATCCGAGAGGCGTGTCCTGAACGGGCTTCCGGCGGCAGTGAACAGCTATGACCCGGTGATTCAGAAGAACTTTGGTGGAATCGTGAGCGATGAGGAATGGAATGATGAGGTGCGGTGTGGCATGAATGATTCCATCAACCAGCTTTTTGCGGAAAACGGCATTGACATACCGGAAGGGGCAGACCTGCGCCTGCGGGTTGACCCGTATGAGTACAAAATCCATGCAGGCGGTGTGGACGGGGCGCTGGCAAGGCAGATAGAGGAAGTCCTGAACAGGGGAAACAATGGAAGATACCTGTATGAGCATCTGCGCTGGTGTAATCCGGCGAATAACGGGTTTGAGCAGCCCAGGCAGTATTTATATGACACGGCATACCAGGAGAAGGCAGTCATGTGGCATTTTGTAAATGACATGACGGGGCTGGACATGAGGGAACTGGAAAACAGGGACGGGGTGATCTATACGCCGGATGGGCGGAACCTGTGGGATGCAGTAACAGAGCAAAATAATGAAAAGCGGGTAAATGGTGAGATGGATGCCCTGCCTATGGAATCCTTGTATAAAGATTATCAGGTATTTGTTAACGAGGGCTGGGATAAGGAAGATGGGCGCGGGCTTACCATCGGCTATAAAAATGGCAGCCTTTATGACATTGATACGGAATACGGATACGGGCCGGGCCAGAGGGAATGGCTGGAGGATAGCAGGAACCGGCACAGCCAGTATTGGGAAAATTACTGTAAAGAGCGGGAGGAGGCCCTGCGCAGGGAGAAAGCGGAGCCGACAGCCTTTGAGAAATGGCTGGACGGGCAGATGGCATATACGGAGGAAGTCCTTTCAGAGCTGGGGAACAGGACATATTGGAAGAGCGGGACACTGCTGTTCCAGCCGAATCTGAAAGCGATGCAGCAGCTATTGGATTATGCAGTCAGTAATGGGCGTGTTGTACCTCTTACGAAAGAAGTATTGCGCCTTCCGGGCAGGGGGACGCTGCGGGGCGGTCTTGATATAAAGGCATAGAATGAAATGAAACTACGGCTGCATATCCCCGATAAGCCACAGCCCAACAAGGCAGGGCAGGTATCCCCGGTGTTCCGGCAGATCGGGGAAAAGGGAAAAAATGAATGGAGGCAAAAGAGATATTGATGAAAAAAGCAGGATTTTTGTTGGCACTGATATGTATTCTCTCATTGACGGGGTGTGGAATGGTAGCCAGCGCAGAGGAAGAAATTTTACAGCCGGATACGGAAGAAAATACCGTGTCAGTAAACTTTGATGATGTGGCAACGCAAAGCGAACCGACTGAACAGTTTTGTAATCATCTGATACAGTTTACAGAAAGTATGTTCACAGATGAAGAAGGAATTGAATCGGCGGATGCAATAGTATCTTATGATGAAGGAACAGAGCAGTATTCAATAGAATTATCGTTAAAGACGAATGGTAAGGTAGACAGTGAAAAAATTGAAGAATATAAAACCTATCTGAGCAAAACATATGCAGATGTAATTTTGATTATTGATGGGGAGGTTATGTAAGGAAAAAGGGCGGGCATCCCCGATGTTCCGGCAAAACAGAGAGAGGAGATTGAAATGAATATAACAGGAATAGCAAAAAGCCATCAAGCGGACATCCAAAAGGAAGGAAAGCTATTCCCCAAGAAGGAATGGAAGCTGTCCGATTCCCTCCGGGAGCAGATAACAGGATGCGGAGCAGGGCGTCTATATGGGGAATAAGTTCCTCGTCCTGCGGAAAAGCGAGGTCGCCAAAGTCGCGCCGGACAGGGCAGGCATCCCCAGCAGATCAGTGAGTGGAGGTGAAGGCCGGTATGGGATATGATCGGGGAACATAGAGGATATTCTGTATGAAACAATGAACTGCTCGGACTTATTACGAGGGAGCGGATGCGGCTCTGAACGACAAAGGGGCTGACAAAAATAAAAATAATGGAGGAGATTAAGAAAATGAATGTAAATGGAATAGGAGCAGGATACCCGGCGGCAGGGTATGAAACGAGAAGGGCGGAAAGGAATGTGGCGGGAAGGAACTTTGCAGAGCAGGCGGCGGATGCGGTGCAGGCAACAGCCACCCTTCATGGTGCAGAAGAGGGTTCCGGGGATATTACGGTATTCTCAGGGGCGGAAGTAGTGAGCGGTTCATCTTATTCTGTTTTGAGATGGTATAATAAAGTTGTAACACCAAACAGGAAATAAATGATATATTCAATATAAAGAAAAGGAAG
>NZ_QZDT01000082.1 GCF_009917485.1 Parablautia muri | reverse complement strand
CAGACCTGCAGGGCGGTAAATATCCCGGTCATCGGGATGGGAGGGATTCAGACGGCGGAGGATGCGCTGGAGTTCATCATGGCCGGTGCCGCCGCGGTGGCGGTGGGGACGGCGAATTTCAGGAACCCCTATGCCATGCCGGAGATCATCGGCGGGCTGGAAAAGTACATGGAGGAAAACGGTATCCGGGACTTAAAGGAGATCAGGGGTATCGTCAGTTAGGTTTTTACAGACAGGAAGGAGAGATGGTTTATGCATTACACGGGAACGATATGGAGGCCGCCCTATGAGGCGGGGAGCGCACTGGTACAGGCGATGGCGGGCTGTACCCACCACAAATGCAGGTTCTGCACGCTCTATGAGGACGTGCCGTTTAAGTTCCGTATGTCGCCTTTATCCGAAGTGGAGGCGGACTTAAAGGAGATCAGCCGTTACTACCGGAACGCAAAGAGGGTATTCTTTGCCGGGGCGAACCCTTTTGTATTAAGTTTTGACAAGCTGAAAACGCTGGCGGAACTGGTGCGGAAATATTACCCAAAAGTGCAGTCCATCGGCTGTTTCGCCCGCATCACGGACATCACGCCGAAGACCACGGAGCAGCTACGGTGTTGTTCGGCGAATTATCTGCACCTGGATTCTTCACATTAAATGCGCCTGTTTTCCGGATGGTTTGGATAAACATTCAAAATTTCTGAATCTGTTTGTGCAGCTTATTTAAGCTCAGTATTGTATAAACAATTCCAGCCAGTTTCCTTTTTCCGGTGCCTGCCGCATGGGAAAAAAGAAACGGCATCTGAATTGTCAGTACAATTTAAAATACCCATGAACAGATGTTTCGTAATAATTGCGCATCTTCCGGGTACAATTCAGGAAAACAGGGCATTCCCTGTACTCTGGGATCCCCTGCTTTCATCAGTTGATACTGAATTGTCTGTTGTATGTCGACTATTCGCAAAACGTTGGATTTGCGAATGCTTACCCAAGCTGGACATCATTGATTGCCTGCATGGCGGTCTCACCAGTTACTGTATGAAGCTCCTTGGAGTCAGCAATGAGCAGGCAGGCATCGCAGATACGGTTGATGACGCGTGGCGTACCGTTGGCAGAGTTAAGGACTGCCTCAAGGGCATTTTCCTCAAAGACCGTCTGCCTGCATCCTGCGCCTTTTAGTTTTTCCGTGACATAAATGCGCCCTTCCTCCTTTGAGAGGCCCTCCATGTTGTAATTCATGACAAGCCTCTGGCGGAGCGGTTCATGCGCATTCAGGCGCAGGGTATTGTTTAACTGGGGCTGTCCGGCAAGGAGGATAACAGCCCGATCCCTGGAATCCATCTCAAAGTTGAACAGTATCTTCAAGTCGCTTAAAACGGCTCCGTTCATGTGGTTGGCCTCATCGATGATGATGACCGGGGTGATCCTTTTTTCAAGGGCAAGATAGTTGACCGAGTCCTGTATGAGCTTAAAGTTGTCTGTCTTTCGGGATGCAGGTTCCGCCCCGAAGGAGGAAGCCAGAAGGCGGTAGAATTCCTGTACGGTGAGGGTGGAAAGGCTTGAATAGACCACCTTATAGCGTGAAGGGTTCAGGGAAGCGGCAAAAGAACGAAGTGCCGTTGTCTTGCCGAGTCCCGGGGAGCCGGTCAGGAGGCCGAAGCCTTTGGTCTCCACAAGATAATTCAGGCGGAAACGCACCTCGTGGGATTCCTCATTCTCCACGAGGATCTCTTTGGAATTCTTTAGGAACGGGTTGAATTCCAGACCGAAACGTGCAATGTAATCCATCATTCATCACCTCTGCAAAGATAAGTCTTATTTCTTTTGATCATGGAGTTATCGTGTTTGTGCAGGAGCTTTACAGGCGTAAGGGAGGCGTCCTGCTCCACAACAAATATCTCTTTCAGATCGGGGGAATAGCGGAGCCGGATGCGTCTTTTTGCAAAACGGTAATCGACTTCGTACTCCGTATGGTCAATAACGATGACGCTGTCTGCGGAAACTGTTCTTTCAATTTCCAGAAGGAAAGCGCGCTCGATCCGTGCATCATCCAGCCGGCGGATATGATCAGGTTCGGAGAAGAAACGGTCCACCGGGGATTTTCCGCCGAGGGAGGAATGGGGCGCCTGATTGTAAGCATTGACAAATGCGTACAGGGAGGTGCGCAGTTCGTCAAGGGAATGGAAGGTGCGCATGTCAAGGGAAGCCATCCACTGGTCCTTCATGGTGCGGAACCATCGTTCGATCTTTGCCTTTGCAGTGGGTGTGTAAGGCTGGCAGTAATTAAGTGTGGAGCCGATCCTTGCGCAGAGAAGCTCCATCTGCCTGTTCTTATAGGAACTGCCGTTGTCAAAGTTGAATGTCTTTGGCCTGCCGTATTTGGAGACGGCAGAGCGCATGACGGACATGAGGTTCACAAAGTTGTCCTGGAAAAAGATGTCAATGCCGGTGATAAAACGGCTTGCGTCATCGATCAGCGCAATGATGTAAACTTTCTTTTTTCCGTTTTCCGTGATCATCCTCGGGCCAACGCTGGAATCGCCGCACCAGACCTCATTGATATGGGGGCGTTCATAGCGGCGCATATCCTTATTGTTCGTCATCCTGTTTTCAGCCATGAGCTGGTTCACGAAACGGCTGACGGAGGATTCGGAAACGGAAGTTTTTGAGATGAGGCCGTTATCAAGGAGCGAGCGGTAGATCATGGAGGCAGGCATTCTGGGATAGCTTTCCTTTATGTGGCGGATAAATTTCTGGCATTCATCATCCAGGCAGCGGCTCCTGCCGGAGTCAGAACGGCTTTTTGGCATGAGTGCGTCAAACCCGTTTTTTAAATAAGAGCGGTACCATCTTTCGATGGAAGCGGCGGAAAAATGTTTTGAGGAGCCGTCCGGAGCCGGATAAGACTTCCCGGCCGCCTCCCTGTAATAATCGTCAAGACTCTGGAAATCATCCTTCGTGCCGCTTATCAAAGGGGCAATGGCCCCGTAGCGCATCAGGGCGAGAGCGTGTTTTTCATCCTGTGTCATGTATAAGAACCTCCTTAAAAAAGTGTATGGACATAGTATAAGGGAAGGAAAGCAGGCTGTCGTGTAAGGTTATGTGGTCAGTGGGAATAAGATATTCGGGGTGCGTTTAACCTGCATGAACTGGCGGCAGTAGGAGAAAAAACAGCGGGAAACGAGTTCCTTTAAGGGACAGATGGGAATGCCGCAGGAAAGAAGACGCTGCTTCCAGTGGCGCAGGTAGGAGCGCATGATATATTTGACGTTATTCTCATCGATACAGGGAATGCGGTCCAAAAGGGAACGGAGAGCTGTCTTGTCTGGGAAAAGATGGATGATATCCGCCTGGTCGGGAGCGGATACCTGTGAATAAGGGACGATGAGGGAAGGGAGGAGTGCATGTGTCCTGCGGCATTCATGGCAGCGGAGACGGCAGATGCGCAGGCGGATGATGCCGTCAGGGGTCTTCAGGCCACGCAGGTAATAGCCATGGACAGAGAGGCAGGCGGAATGGCCGCATGTACATGTGAGCTGGTGGAACTGGATGGAGGAAAGGATGTCATTGTAAACGTTTTGATTCAAAGGGTTGCAGTTTTCAATGGATAAGGTTATCATAAGAGTGTAATAAGGCGGCGTAAGCCGCGTTCAAACGATGGCAGGAGCTTAACTTTGGTCGGTTGGGGTTCCTGCTTTTTTTATCGGGTTACGAAAGTATGATAACACAGAAAACGCAGATGTAAAGAAAGTGATGGATTGTCCGTCAGGCTGGATGCATCCATAGATTCAACTAATTTGGGTAAAAATGGTGATTTGGGATGTAGATAATCTAAAGAATAATACCTGCTTCGGCAGGGCATTTTTTTATTCCCACTATACCCAAATGGGCGGTTTTATGCTAAAATATCAAGGGAGTAAATTCTTTGAATTACTTATTTTGAATAAAGCATGTTATGAATTAAAGATACTTGCTGTTCTGTATTTCATAATATTGAATGAAAAACAAAGCTGATTGATTGGAAAAGGGTGTAGTGGTAAGTATATGACAGAAGATCAATTCAAAATCGAACCACAATATGGTCCAAGTCATAATTTTTTGGTATATTGTAATGATGTATTAGTGAGCTTTCTAAAGTATGCAGATCGCGAGAAGTTGTCCTCTGTAAAGATAAATTTTAAGAATAAGGAAGATGAACATAGCTTTGCTGATTTAAAAGAAGGTAGCGATATTTTTGATTGGATGGAAGTTCATGGCTATAATGATGAAATGTATGAATTAGAATATCGGCATACATTCTTTTCGTTGGTGGCCGATTTCTGTCATTATATGTTGGAATCATTTGAATGCGCTGCGAAAAAGAAGGTTGCTGTTGCGTATGCATTATTAAGGAAACCGTTGCGCGATAATTTGTACTATATTGAATGGTTGGCAGCAGAAAGAGAAGATTTGTTGGATAAACTAGCAAAGGGTAAGGCAGAAGATTTAGTAATAAACAAATCCAGCGCAAAAAAATATATTGAGAAAGTTGAAAAGATTTACGGTATTGCTCATCAGGATGGATTTTTTAATTTTCGGTACGATAAGAGTGATAGAATGAGTTTGGAGAAAATATGGAATAAAGCTAATCATGTAATAACAACTCATTCCTATACAAAATCAGCACAAGGAGAATTAAATTTTGTCTTTTTAGATGAGGAACGGATTGATGAGTTTACGAGATATTATTATTGCGTTGTTCCGTTGGTAATGTCATACGCTGTAGATTTGATCGTGGCAATGTTTGAACGGATTATAAATGTAAATCCAATGACCAATGTTATAAACAGGGTATTAAAACTGGCAAGGCAAGCATGTACAGCGGATGGGAAATTCTTTCAAGATGCACTTAATATATTGGAAGTGGATGAAATACCCTTTTTCTGTCCTCATTGCGGAAATGAAATACATATGAATTTAGATATTCTGTTTGAATTGATGAATAATATATTTAAATGTGGGGAATGTGGATTCAAAATAGAATCATCGAACTATATATTTGATTATGAGGAAGAAACAGATATAGTAGAAGGCTAGAACTATAACTTAAGTTTATTTTAATATGAGTTTATCAAAATCCAACAGTAGTAAAAACCCCCAATTCCTACTACGTTTTTACTACGATTGACGGAATCAATATGCCCCGTTTTGCCCCGATTTGCCATTTTCGTTACATTTTTCACAATCTCCACGAAAAAAACAAACCTCGCAAATCGCACCAAAATACGGCAAATCGGGGCATTTTAGGAGGAAAATTTATTATGATAAAAATACTTTTCGTCTGCCACGGCAGGAGTGACCGTTTTTGCTGAAAGTATGATGTTTACAAGGTTTTTGGTGATACAATCAAAGAATTTAGACCAAAAATAGACCAATTAGACAAGAGGGATCTGTATGATATTTGAATATTTGCATAGGCACATATGCTGATAGGAATATGAGTATGTGTGTCTATTTTTATGTTCAAATTTATTAGTACATAAATGTAGAAATAAGTTTATGAGAGAATAATTAAGCTGATAGATACAAAAATGTACATAACATGAAAAGTATATTTCATTGACAAAACAGGAGGATTTTAATGTTAAAGATTTCAGATTTAGAAGAGAAAAAATTGATCGTTGCTTATTCTATGGCAAGAACCAGTAAACACATTGGACTTGAAAATGTTTGGAGACAATGGTGTATATGGTGGCGAGATGATTTTTCAGTTAATGGTGGAGCATTGAGAATGTATGACCATAAATTTGTAAAATCCAAAACAAAAGCAAGGGAGAGGGTAAAAGCAGGAGAAAACAATATACAGGATTTTAAAGAATATGATGATTTCCTTGTAGAATTATGTGTATGGTTTGAAGAAAATTATGATAAGACCATATCAAAAAAATGCAATATAGAAATTCTTAAAGATAAACTGCTGAAATATAAAGCTACTTGCGGTAACAATATCAGTATTCTTTTTAAGAAAAGTGGATTGAAAGAACAAGGGTACAGATTACAGAATCAGACTTCTAAGAAGCATCCACTTCTTTTAGGCAAGTATCTTATCTTTCATAAAGATAAATATGGTATTCAGGAATGTGTGGCACAGGGAACATATGAGCAAATGGTAAATTGGATTAATAACAAGATAGAGGTAAAGAACGAAAATGAATGAGAAGATTATTAGACCTGGATTAATAAAGCGTGTGGTAGATTTATTGAAATGTAGAAATAAGAAGTATACACAGGAAGATGTTGAAAATATTGTGTCTACTTTTTGGGATGTTATTATTGATGCGCTTTCAAATGGCGATTCTGTAAATCTCAATGGTTATGCAACGATAGGAACAAAGTATATGGCGGAGCGAAAGTCAAGAAATGTAGCTGAAAATAGAGAAATGATTGTTCCAGAACATTATCGAGTGTACTTTAAAGCTGGTTCAAAGTTAAATCAGGCAGCAAAGGCTTTTACAAAAAAGCAGTTAGGGGTGAAAAATGAGTAACGAATTACATAAAAAGGATATTATAGATAAAATATCAGAGAAATTGATTAATGAAAAGATTGCCATAGGTGGAAATGGCAAGAAGTATAAAAGAAAATATCATCTAAAATACACACAGAAAATTATTGCAAACGTATTAGACGCTTTCTGGAATGTGGTATATGAATCTATAGAGAATGGTGATTCGATTAAGATAAACAATTATATCAAGATGGAACCAAAATACTATAAAGCAGTCAAATTAAATGCAAATGGATTCAACAATATAAAAGAGAATATTGTACCAGCACGATATAGAATCAAATTTACAATGGGAGAACGTCTGAAAGAAGCGTGTAGGAGATTGTCACAAAAGAAATGTAATGATTCTGCTATGGATTGATAAGTTGCAAAGTTATGGAGGGAATAAATCATATGAAAGAAATTAAGAATTTACAGGAAAAGAGACTGATTATAGCAAGACATATCATGCTGGATCAGATTGAGCCTACGGATGAAAACATTATCAATGCGTGGTGCAATCCGTTTTCCGCTGATAAATATAAGTTGGAACATACAGAGGATACAGATTTATTTAACTGGATGCGCAAATTTATTAGTAATAATGATGTGAAATCCTGTAAAGAACAGTTGGCACGATTGCGGAGAAAAGGCGAAAGAAATCTAAAATCGAAAGGTGAACGTGTTGGATATGGTGCGAAATTGGTAAAAGAACCTAAAGACACATTGGCAATATACAATATATTTACAAAAGGTAAGAAGTATTCTGGTAACTATACCGCTTTATGCTTGCGGATGGGAAGATTACCAAAGAAAGATTGAAGGTGATACATAGATGAATTGCGCTGAATGCGGTTTTATGAAAAAGTATGATTACGGTAAGAAAATTTATTATTGTGACCATCCAGACAGAATTGACGATATGGGGAAATTAGGTGTGGATCATCCACCAAAGACAAGCCCTGAGTGGTGTCCATTGAGAGATAAGTAAATGAATAATATGACTGCTGTCTCATGGCGATAAATTCTGCTGTGAAAACATAGCTCAGTAAGTATAAGATAATTGCCATTACAGAGCAACCAAAATAAACTGTAAATCTGAAATTCAAGAAAATCTGATAACTATCAACTGTTTCACTGTGCAAGTCGGCACAATGAGATTCCAATAAATGATGATGAAAATTGAATATTGAAAGATATAAATGATATAAAAGACCGCACTGTTTTTAGTGTGGTCTTTTTGTGATGCAAAAAAATCAAAAACTTAACATTTCTGAAATTTTACTAATCAAGTTAGACATACGAAAAATTTTGTTAAATCTAAATATTTCTTGAATTTCTGGTAATCTAGGAGGTTCAATGGGTAATGACATAAAATGTATGTACTTTAACCACAGATTCAAAGACAAGCCACAAGGTAAACAGTGTGGATGGGTACAGAAAAGTTTGACACAAGTAAATATTACGATTGAAAATTTGGCAGATGCTTTAGTTCATGGGGCATCATTCAAGCCAGGAGTATTAGCAGGAGGGAATAAAGCTGAAAACTGGATAGAACAACAATTATTTGGGCTTGATTTTGATGATGGCATAAGGATAGAAGAAGCCTATAACAAAGTGATTTCTCTAGGTATTACACCATGTTTTATGTATACGACATTTAGCCACAAAGAAGAACATCATAAATTCCGCATGATATTCTGTAATGATGCTGTAATTACAGACGGAAATATAAGGGACAAGTTACAGGCTACACTTATGGGAATTATCGGCGGTATTGATGAAGTATGTTTTAACCGTGACAGATTATTTTTCGGCGGTAAAGGGCATACAGTATTATATCCTGATTATGATACAAGGATAAATGCTGAATCCATTATAGAAAAATACTGGAATGATGAATTTGAACAGTATATATCCAATGCAAAGCCAAAATCAAAGAAGAAAAAGGATAGCACTGCTGCTGGTATCAAAAATAAAGGTATTGATACTGCAAAAGAGCGTCCTACATATGAAAATTTGAATGTAAAAGCAATCAAAGAACATGATATTGAGTATTTACGCAAGGTATTAGCGCATGATCCGATAGAATTTGAGAATAAAAATGAGTTTTGGGATTATATCTATTCTGAATTGGATATAGCGGAACTGATTGACATAGACGATCCGAGGTCATTTTGTTGTGTGTTGCATGATGACCACAATCCATCTGCAAACATCTTCACTACACAAAATGGCATACAGAAATATAGATGTTGTTCTGAAAATCTTACACTAAATATTAAGCAGTTAATTGAATTGTTGGGCGATTTCAAGTCTGAATACAAAGCAATCCAATTTATCATGAATATCTATAACCTATCCATCAAAGAATCCCAATGGAGTATAGAACAGAGAGAAAATATTGACCTTATGATAAGCAATATCACGCTAAATAAGTTTAAAGAATTGTGTCCACAAGCTGATAAAAATATCAAGTATGCGAAAGATACATTCCTTATGATGCTTTCTATTGCAAGGAATAATATTTATAGTGAGAAATTTTCCAATAATGACGGTGAAATTGTTTTCTATGTGACAAATAAGAAACTATCTGAATACTTGGGAAAGAGCAATAGTCAAAAGAAGATTGATAAGGTCAGTAAATATGTAAAAATGCTTGTATATCATGATCTGATTAGGATTCTGGATAATGACCAGATACCAAAGGAATTATTGAAAAATGCTTTAAAATATACGAATGGTAATAAAAATCGTGCTAATTTCTATGCTATTCCATCATGGGTAATTCAGCAGTTAAACACTATTGAGAATAATGGTGTCAGGTGGAAGGAAAAAGGCTACAGGATTGCCGGAGTATCATTTGATATGTTCTACCGTTCTGAAGGATTTGATGTGGCAGCTTCCATATATCCGCAGTATAAGAAAAAGAAGAATGAGTATGGTGAGATTGTAGACCGTTCTACCACTAAAGCCAGTGATGAGCGTACTTTGAAGATTTCCGAGATTATATTACAGTGTATCCAGCGAAAAGGATATTGTACCGAGAAAGAAGTTGTCTATATTCTTGGCAATAAATATAGATATGAAGTCACTGAAACACAGATAAAACGTTGTTTGAATGAGATTATGGACTTATACGGACTGAAAAAGGTCAAAGCAAATAAAGCATTGAAGGAGCAGTATCATATTAAATCAAATGGTTATCCCAATATCATTATTGAAGATGTTGCTTAATGGGTGGATAGGGGAGGTAAAAGGGTAGGGTAGTAACTGATATATATCTATATTACTACCCACCCCTTTTACCCTATTGGCTGTCAATAGTAAATTTTTAAAAGATAAATGAAAACATATTACAACTAAATATAAATGGTATAGAGGAAATACTGAATATGCCAGCAGAGGGTGAGGTTCATTTGAACCTAGCAAACGGCAAAATCCCTTGTGGGATATTTTGCGTTACTGGAAAAGATTTAGAGTTTATTAATATAGATAGTATGTTTGATAATGATAAAATGGTTATATAGATATGCTATGTGTAAGGAATGTGCTTATGGGATATGCCATAGGAATACGAAAATTTTTGTACCCCTCTGAAAATATAGCAGGTGCGTCAGATTAGACGCTGCATATAATAGCGGTTAGCGTCCAAATGGACGCAGAGCATAAATATTCCACTGGTATTTAATAGG
>NZ_QZDT01000081.1 GCF_009917485.1 Parablautia muri | reverse complement strand
GAGCTTCACTGCCTGTACTTTGTATTCGTGGTCATATTGTCTGTTTTCTGCCATTTTGTTCACTCCTTATTCTCTTGATTATATCTCAAATCCTTGAGAATGTGGTGTCAACTTTTTTTATACCACATCATTCAGGAACTTACGCCTACCATTGTCAATGAATTTGTGGACAGGGTTATGGTACACAAAATAGAAAAAACAGACGGAGACCGTGTGCAGGAGATTGAGATTTTCCTGAATTATATCGGCAGGGTGGAGCTTCCGGCGCTGGAGCTGTCCGAGGAAGAAATGGAAGTGGAAGAAAAGAAACGGAAACGCCGCCAGTACAGGAGGGAATACCAGAAAGCCTACCGGGAAAAGCACAGACCGGAAATTCGCCGTGTAATTGAAAGCGCAAAAGAAGCAGACAGGAAGAAGCAGATAACGGAAGCGGAGATATCAACAGACGTACTCCTGCATACGGACAGCACGGAGCAGGTTGCGACTATGGTGGCAGGGAAAAACAAGGTTTTTATAGAGGGCAGCCTTCCGACCAAAGAGGAAGTAAAAACAAACTATGGTAGATAATTTGATAAAAAATAACAACCATGAAAGTGAGGATTTTGATATGACAAAGATCAGGGATTACAACATGAACGGGACAATCATTTTAGGCGTGGATGCAGGATATGGGAACTATAAGACGGCAAGGTGCTGTTTCCCGACTTCCGTGAGCAGGAGTGACCAGCCGCCTATTTTTACGAGAAATTTTCTGGAATATGACGGCGGTTATTACACCATAGGCGAGGGATACAAGGATTTTGTGGCGGAAAAGAGCATGGATGATGATAATTATATCCTTACCCTTGCCGCCATTGCAAAGGAGCTGAAAGCGAGGGAACTGTCAACTGCTAAAATCCACCTTGCAGTGGGGCTTCCTTTGAAATGGGTGCAGGCGCAGCGGGATTCATTCCGTGAATATATGCTGCAAAACCGCCAAGTGGATTATAAGTATGCAGGAAAGCATTATGCGGTTGATATCGTGGACTGTACGGTCATGCCTAAATGTTATGCGGCGATAGCGGAAAATCTGCCGGATTTTAAGGGTATGCACATGATAGCGGATATCGGCAACGGGACAATGAATGTAATGATACTTAACAACGGAAAGGCAAGCGAAAGCAAATCTTGGACGGTAAAGCTGGGGGCAAATGAATGTTTTATGGCGATCCGTAACCTTATTCTGGACAGAAAGGCGGAGGAGGTTCCGGCGGAGATTATAGAAAACTATCTGCGTTACGGCGACACAAAAGTAGGCGAGGAATACCAGCAGCTCATGGAAGAAGCGGCAAAACCCTATGTGGATAAGATATTTGCGGAACTGAAAGCGCACGGCTATAATCCAAATCTCATGAAACTGTATGTCATGGGCGGCGGTTGCTCTGTTGGAGAAGCTGATTGCTAAAGTTATGCAGAGAGTGATGGATATAGCGGAAAAAGTTACTGGCAAAGTTACTGATGCACAAAAGGAAACGATGAAAGAAATAGAAATTCATACCCACGCAAAAGATGAGCCAGTAGTTCAGCCGGAAAGGAAGAAGATACCATTTCCTGTAAATCCGCAGCGTAAGGCTAAAACAGATGCACAAAATAAAACAGAACAGCTACAGCCCCCCAAATACAGCGACAGTCAAAAAATCCGTCATTGAGCAGATGAAACCGGAGCAAAAACCTGTTCCTGGTGAAGCAAAGCGGCTGGATACAGAAAGACCGCCGCAGCCAAAACTTTCCATGCTTGCAAGCAAATATCCCCGACTGAAAGAGATAGACAGTAAACTCAAAGACCAGAACAAGGCAATTTTTGAGAGCGAGAAAAAGCGTGATAAGCTGAAAAAGGAATTATCTGAATGTACGGGTATCTTTAAGGGCGGCAGACGGAAAGAATTACAGCGGGAGATTGACAGTATCGACAAACAGATTTTAAATATGAAAAAGAGGCTTTCGTCCATTGTGAAGGAATATAAATTTGACTCCGTGCAGGCTTTCTATAAAGAATTTAATGCAGCAAAGAAAGAGAATCTTGCGTATCAGGCGACTCGCGCTGAGTATGAGAAAATTTACGGAGAAAAAGTAGCGAATACCACGAGCGTCAGGGACAGACTCCGACAGAAAGAGCAGATAGTAAAAGAAAGGGAAGCAGGCAGGGTGCATCAGGCAAGGCAGAAGGATAAGGGGGCGAGGTAGTAAAGCATAAACAAGGAATTCAATAATAGTTATCATGATTTTTATATTATCATGACCTTTGATAATAAAGTTGACAAATTTAATATATTTCAAACAAGACCATGATAACTATTCTACCCACGACATTCCCGGAGGGTGTGTCACAAATTATAAATTTTTTAGAAAAATTGGGTTTCTACTTGATATTAGACGTTTAAACGTCTAATATTGTATAAAAGCTGATGGAGGGATAGAAATGGAATATATATCGGTAAAAGAAGCATCATTAAAATGGGGAATTTCGGAGCGAAGAATACAGCGCTTATGTTTAGAGGAAAGGGTAGCCGGAGCAATTAGGTTTAGCAGGGTTTGGATGATACCAAAAGATGCAGAGAAACCAGCAGATGCCCGCATAAGAGAAGAAAGGATGAAAAGACATGAATAATGTTTTGTTTATTGATGATGATTTAGGTTTAAGGGGGATGTTAAGATGAAAAAGATATTTTTGGTTGAAGATGATAAAGCAATTTCTAAAAATCTGATGCTTCTGCTTCAGTCAGAGGGATTTGCAGTCAGCCGTGCTTCCACACAGGGAGAAGCAATCTGTATGCTTGCAGAAGGCAGATTTGACATGGCGTTAGTGGATATTTCTTTACCTGATGGGACTGGTTTTGCTGTCTGCACAGAAATCAAACAGACACAGAATATCCCGGTTATTTTTCTGACAGCATCCGGTGATGAGGCAAGTGTCGTGACAGGGCTGAATATGGGGGCAGATGACTATATAACCAAGCCTTTCCGTCCACGGGAGCTAATTGCAAGGATTAGGGCTGCTTTGCGAAAAACAGACTGTTCGCCTGCTGTTTTTGATAGAAACGGACTTTCTGTTGATGTTGCCAGTGGTATTGTGAAAAAGAATGGGAAAGAGGTATTCCTTTCTGCGTTGGAATATCGTTTACTGCTGGTATTTGTCAATAATCCCCGGAATATCATCACACGGGAGCGGTTGCTGGATGAACTGTGGGATGCCGCAGGGGAATTTGTCAATAATAATACATTGACAGTCTATATTAAGCGACTGCGGGAAAAGATTGAGGATAATCCGGCAAAACCGCAGATTATACTGACCGTTCACGGAACGGGATACCGGTTGGGAGGCAGTGATGTTTCGGAATAAAGAGGTCAGAGAGGTTGCCAAATTATTTCTTACCCTAACATTCATTTTTACAATAGTGGGATTTATACTCTGCCCGGCGGCGGGGATATTGGAGCTTGTTTCGGCGGCTGTATTGGGAATTGTATTTTATATATTTACAAGGGTACGCTATAACAGGATCGCACAGCTTTCAGAGCAGATTGATATGGTGCTTCACAATGCTGAACATCTGTATTTCAGTGAAGCGGACGAAGGTGAACTCTCTATTTTACAGAGCGAGATCGTTAAGATGACCTTGCGTATCCGGGAGCAGAATGAGGCATTAAAAAGTGAAAAAAAGCATCTGTCAGATTCCCTGGCAGATATTTCCCACCAACTCCGTACTCCGCTTACATCAGTGAATATCATTCTGTCGCTGTTGGAAAAGAATACGGATAAAAGGGAACAGAGGACACTGCTTCGGGAAGCAGGGGAATTGTTTGGGCAGATGGATTTTTTGCTTGCATCCCTGTTAAAGTTATCCCGTCTGGATGCAGGTATCGTAATTTTCAAAAAGGAGCAGGTAGATATAAGCAATCTAATATCGGTTTCACTCCGGCCTTTTTTAATTTCAATGGAACTGCATAATATTCAGATACAGACTGACATACCGGAGGGAATAAAAATTTCAGGCGATTTCAAGTGGCTTTCAGAAGCATTCCAAAATGTG
The DNA here is from genome assembly GCF_009917485.1 of Parablautia muri. GTDB lineage: Bacteria > Bacillota > Clostridia > Lachnospirales > Lachnospiraceae > Suilimivivens > Suilimivivens muri. The sequence goes on along the minus strand of NZ_QZDT01000081.1, from coordinate 6,315 downwards.
ATTAAAAACAGCATAGAGAGTGTGGGGGATAACGGAAAGATTCAAATTGCCTGTGAGGACAATTCCCTGTTTACACAAATTACATTTCATGATGATGGAGCCGGATTTGAAAAGGAAGATATACCGCATTTATTTGAGCGTTTCTATCGTGGGAAAGATGCAGATGCCACGGGGTATGGAATTGGACTTGCCCTTTGCAGGACTGTTATCATGCGGCAGGGCGGGACTGTTACCGCTAAAAATCATCCGCAGGGCGGAGCTGTATTTTATGTCCGTTTTTTAAAGTGACGAATCTTTCACCTGAATGTGACAGTTCAGTCACTAAAATGTCACAGAAAAGTAAGTTCAAGATCCTATGATATGGGTATAGCAAGCTAAAGGAGGCTCATAAAATGGAATTTTTGAAGGTTGAAAATTTGTGTAAGGTCTACGGTAAGGGTGAAAATACGGTCACTGCGTTAGACCATGTTTCCCTGACTATTAATAAGGGAGATTTTACAGCTATCACCGGCACTTCCGGATCTGGAAAATCTACACTGCTTCATGCGATAGCGGGAGTGGATGTTCCCACAAGTGGAAAGATTTACCTGGACGGGCAGGACGTATACGCCCAAAACAGTGAAAAGCTTGCCATATTCCGCAGACGGCAGGTGGGATTGATCTATCAGTTTCATAATCTTATTCCCACGCTTAATGTGGTAGAAAATATTACGCTGCCTATTCTCATGGATAAAAGGAAAGTCAACAAAGAGCGGCTGAATGATCTGCTGGAGCTGTTAGGGCTGCAGGAGAGAAAGACACATCTGCCCAATCAGCTTTCGGGCGGACAGCAGCAGCGTGTTGCGATTGGGCGTGCCCTGATGAATGCACCGGCAGTGATGCTGGCAGACGAACCTACGGGTAGTCTGGACAGCCGTAATGGACAGGAAATTATTCGTCTTCTGAAAGAAAGTCATCGTAAATATCATCAATCGCTGATCATTGTTACGCATGATGAAAATATTGCTCTGCAGGCAGACCGTATTATCAGTATTGCAGATGGAAAAGTGGTAAGGGATGAAAGGCAGGTGGCACAGTCATGAATATTTTTCATAAGGTTGCCCTGCAGGGACTGAAGAAAAACCGCACCCGTACATTTGTGACAGTTATCGGTGTGGCATTATCTGCTACATTATTTACCACAGTTGCCACTTTTGGAACATCGCTTTTGCAGTATCTGATCAATGGCTCTGCTGCCAAATGTGGCAGTTGGTACATTGATTTTGTAGATGTGGATTCAGACTTTGTGCGGGAACGGATAAGCGATTCTCAGGTTACGGACGCAGTGGCTTTTGAAAATATTGGTTATGCCCTGTTGGACGGCGCAAAAAGCACCGATAAACCTTACCTGTTTCTTGCAGGCTTCACAGATGAGGCGTTCAATCAATTACCGGTTACGCTTATTTCCGGCAGACTTCCCCAAAATGATATGGAAATCATAATTCCCAATCATGTTTCCGTTAAAGCGGGTGTACGGATTCCGGTAGGAGAGACTTTAAACCTTCCGGTTGGCAGCCGTGAAGCGGATGGAAACATACGGACGCAGCATGATCCATATACCACCGGCGAAATGCTGAACATTGCAGGGGAGAAAACGTATACGGTCGTAGGAACTTATGAAAGAGCCGGATTTGAAGAACATGATTCGCCGGGATATACAGTGATTACAAGATCGGATGCAGCCAATACGACAGGGCGTTACAGCCTGTTTATTACTCTTGACAGCCCGAAAAAAGTAACTGCATATATGAAGCGTTTTGCAGGTTCATTGCCTTTTGTCTTGAATGAGGATGTACTGCGTTTTTATGGCGTGTCGGAGAATACCCTGTTTAATGCCATTATGTTTGCAGTCGGAGGGGTATTAATTGCAATTATTATGATTGGATCAGTTTTCCTGATTTACAACTCGTTCAATATTTCCCTGAATGAGCGCATTCATCAGTTTGGCATCCTTATGTCTGTAGGGGCAACTGCCAGACAGTTAAGAAGCTTGGTTTTGTTTGAAGGGATTTGTATTGGTGCGCTTGGCATCCCATTTGGCGTGGCGTGTGGTATTGGGGGCGTTGCCCTGGCGCTGCCGGTCGTTGAAAAAAACTTTGCTACCATTTCCACCAGCAATGTGCCTCTTGATTTGTCTGTGTCTGCACCGGCGCTTGCCGCCGCCATAGCAGTCAGTCTGGTTACGATCTTGATCTCAGCGTATATTCCGGCGAGAAAGGCTGCTGCTATCCCTGTGATGGAGTGTATCCGCCAGACAGGTGAGATCAAAACCGAGGCAAGGGATATTAATATTGCTAAATTATCTAAACGTGTTTATGGTTTGGAGGGGATGCTGGCCCTTAAAAACTTCCGGAGGAATAAGTGCCGTTACCGCAGTGTCATACTGTCCCTGACTTTGAGTGTTGTATTGTTTGTAACAGGCAGTGCTTTTGGCAGTACTCTGAAAGGAATTGCAAAGGAACTGACGGTGGAGGCGGATGGCGATATTTCGTTCTATGCACAGGAAATTCCGCAGGATGAACTGATCATGCTGCATGACAGATTGAAAAATGTGGATGGAGTCCGTAAAAGCACATGGCAGGCCGATCTGCTTTATTCAGGCACAGTGGCAGGTCTTCCTGATGATTTCGCGGGCGGTCAGTTTCACACGACTGATGAAATGCCGGTATATGCCCAGTTTATCGAGGATGCTGTTTATTATGAATTTATAGAAAGCCTTGGGTTTCCCAAAGAAGAATATAGCGGACAGGATGCAAAAGTCCTTGCTGTTATTTTGAATACCTCAGAACATGAAGTTTTTTTCGTGGGGCAGGAGATGGAGTTTACCCTTTATTCTTCTGTAGGGGAACAAACGAAAACGGTCTGTACGACTGTTGTGAGTGACTATCCTTTAGATATGCTTCCATTTGATTCTACACCGCAATATTTATTTTTTATGGTGGTTCCCTGGTCAATGAATGCCGATTTTGACGGATTGGAGGAAGCTTCCAAGTCGGGGCTGGCTTTTTGGGCGGATGCACCCGCACAGACAATGGCACAGATTCAGTCCGGGATTACAGATTCAGGGATTACCCGTGATTATACGCTGGTCAATCTATCTTCCGCAGTTGACATGTTCCGCAGCATCACTTTTGTTGTGGATGTATTTACTTACGCATTTGGCATTATGATTTCTCTGATTGCGGTTGCAAATGTATTTAATACGATTTCAACGAATATCCGGTTCAGGAGGCGGGAACTTGCCATGCTGCGTTCAGTTGGGATGTCGGAACGTGGTTTTAACCGGATGATGAATTTCGAGTGTTTCTTTTATGGGCTGCGTACACTCCTGTTTGGAGTGCCGATTGCAGGTATTCTTTCGTGGCTGATCTACAAAGGAATGGTAGCGAATGAACAGCTTGAAGGATTTGCATATCATTTTCCGTGGCAAAGCATGGCAGCCAGTATACTTGGCGTATTTTGTATCGTTTTCATTACGATGGTGTATGCTACCAGTAAGGTCAGAAAAGAAAATATCATTGATGCGCTTAGAGATGATATGGCTTAAAAATAAATACCTGTTAAGCGAAAGCAGGAATTGTTGCTGTTTTGAGAAAATATTTACCATCTTGCAGGCAATCTGATGTTTGTCTGCAAGATGATAATTTAATAAAAGTGGGAGCCACTAAAGGAGAAAGATTGTTATGTGGCAATTTGCGTTTCTTTTATTTTTTGTTTCAGTTTGTATATTTGCAGCAATTATGCTGCATGACTCCAGGACATTACGGAGTGGAGCCTCATTTTTATTCATGATGATGTGTCTGGCGGTTTTACTGTTTTTTATCCTATCTGAATATGCAGAATGGCTGGCAGTGCATGATTTAGTGATTGGAATATTGATCATTATGCTTATTATGACAGTAGGCTGTATTATGGCGTTTCCGGCAGTATTGATTCTTGTGTTTTTTGTGGAAGGAATAAGGGTTATCAGGCACGAGGGGATAAAGCCGGCAAATTTGTTGTCAATGTTGTTTTCCCTTCTGCTGTGTATTTATCTAGCAGTCTGGCCGGCGATTGGAAATTTAGGGAAGAACAGATTAGGGACAGCGCTTTATAAAATGATCAGTTTTTCAGCAGTATATGTATTATCATTGCTGGCTATGTATTCACTTTCTGCGGTGCTTAATCTTTTCCATCTGAAAAAGAAAAGAAACGCAGATTATATTGTTGTGCTGGGAGCCGGGATTATTGGAGATAAGGTCACTCCATTGCTTGCAGCGAGGATTGAAAAGGGGATAGAATTGCTGCGTTATAATCCAAATGCTGTATTGATTATGTCCGGCGGGCAAGGCTCTGGAGAGGATATTCCAGAAAGTAAAGCGATGGCGGCTTATGCGGCCAGTCAAGGCGTGGATACGGAAAAAATCATCATGGAGCAAAAATCTGTATCAACACAGGAAAATCTACGTTTCTCAAGGGAACTGATGAATAAACAGAAGCCTCAAATTATTATCGTTACAACTGCCTATCATGTATTCAGGGCATTAATATTGGCAAAGCAGCAGGGAATAAGATGCGTGGGATTTGGAGCAAAAACAAAATGGTATTTTACATTAAATGCTTTTATTCGTGAATTTATCGGGTATTTATGTTTATCATGGAAAAAACATACTTTTGTAATAATCATTGTGATCGGTATTGTACTATTAGTTAATATTGTATGAAATTCTCAATTAGTATTTGGAAGGTGATCATTATAAGTAAGGTAGTAGTATTGTACTTTTCAGAATATGAAGAAGATATTTGCCAGAGGATATTGAATATTATAAGTGAAAGCTCTCATTTCGAAGGCTGTAATATGATTCAAGTGGAAAAAAATCTTAATTTTGGTGGAATGAAGCTGAACTTAGCAGAGAAGAATGTAGTCATACATGGAGCGGAGGTTATACTTACCAACAGAGAGTTTGCAATACTGTATTTATTGGCGCAGAGTCCCGGCAGGATATTCAGCAAAGAGCAGATTTATGATATTGTCTGGCAGGAACCGTATTCCGGCGATTACAATATTGTCATGAGCCATATCCACCACATAAGGGAGAAAATAGAGGACAATCCGAGCAAGCCGCTTTACATACAGACCGTATGGGGCTATTGGCTATCACTTCAACAAAAATTTAAGCAGTGTTCTGTAAAATAGTAAATACAGATGCACGAACTATAAAAGGAAATGTCAGAGACAGATTTTGGGATATCAATAACTGCTGAATTTTAGGAAAGCAACGCAAAATAAGATGTACTGTAGTGAGGTAGAAACTTTATTATGGTGCATCTTATTTTTGGGCTATTGAACTCAAGGTGATTATCGACTGTTTTCTGCTACGTTGGAATCTGATTAAGGTATTGGTTGAGATTGTCTGGTTATACTTGTTTTCTTTATAAAGTTTCTCTATAAAGTTTACAAATACACTTGACAATCTTTCTCTGAGCTGACCGGAGGGAAGGGCATCACATTCGCAACAGGCACACCGATCAGTAACAGTATGACGGAGCTTTACGTGCGCCCGTAAGGGCATATATCAAATGCCGCCTTGAGCAAGCGGCGGGAAGAAAAATATCGAAGAAAGGCAGGTGAAAAAAATACCCCGTCATCCCACGACTTATCCGGAAGGGGAAACCCGATGGGGAGTGCAGCATGTCGTTGCCGCAGAAAGAGGCGGATAAAGGTCAGTCAATAAGTTTCTGAAACCTGGCCGATATGGGGATGAAAATCTGCGTATGAGGACGAAAGCTAAACTGCTTGATTGACAGCCAAAGCTGGGACTTATCGTGCGTCTGCATACGAAAGGAACTGAAACGTATGTCATTCTGGCGCTTGTCATGTGTATAGGGACAAGCGTGTGATATTCAGGATGCAGCGCCTCCAGATAGAGGGAAATGGCGAACGTCACGTGGGAAAACCCCTTTACCGAAAACACAGAAAGCTCATGTTTGATATATGCTACCGGGGATTGCCTAAACCCGCAGCCAGCGGGCAGGGCAACACAGCTTCCATAGTAGTCCGAGAACCCTGAATCAACAGGGACAGCCGTAAAAACGGAAGCGGGAAAGCCGCTCACATGGCGAAGGGAAGCAGTCTGTTTCTTCAATACAAAAATGAAAGGATGGTGTGTGAGACACTATGAGAAAGCCAACTGATGTATTGAATAGTGTTGCTGCCCATTTATTCTGGCTTCAAATAAATCTGATTGATTGTCACAGAATTAACCGATATAATGACATCAGCATAGAGAAAGAGAA
>NZ_QZDT01000007.1 GCF_009917485.1 Parablautia muri | reverse complement strand
GGCGTAGACAGCGCACAGGGCGAGAATGATTTTGCGCCCTTGCGTAACATTTTTAACGAATGGCTGGTGAGAGATACGAGCAAGAAAATCAGAGCCGTGAAGCGGTCAAAAGGCATGAGTGGGAAGCCCGTCACAAGCAAGCCCGTGTACGGCTACCTCATGGACGAGGACGAAAATTTCATCATTGACGAGGAAGCCGCCCCCGTGGTAAAGCAGATTTACAGCCTATGCCTTGCCGGGAACGGTCCGACCAAGATAGCCCGTATGCTCACAGAGCAGGAAATCCCCACGCCGGGAACGCTGGAATACCGCCGGACGGGAAGCACACGCCGCTACCACCCCGGCTATGAGTGCAAGTGGGCGGCGAACACCGTGGTGCATATCCTTGAAAACCGGGAATACACGGGCTGCCTTGTGAACTTCAAGACCACCACCCAATCCTACAAATGCAGCAAGATTATCTACAACAGCGAGGACAAACAGGCAATCTTTGAGAACCACCACGAGCAGATAATCGACAGGGACACATGGGAGCGTGTGCAGGAGCTACGCAAGCAGCGCAAACGCCCTAACCGCTATGATGAAGTGGGCTTGTTCTCCGGCATACTCTTTTGTGCCGATTGCGGCAGCGTCATGTACCAGCAGAGATACCAGACGGACAAACGGCGGCAGGACTGCTACATATGCGGCAGCTACAAGAAGCGCACGGCAGACTGTACGGCGCACTTTATCCGCACCGACCTGTTGACCGCCGGAGTGACCGAGAACCTACGGAAAGTCACCAGCTACGCCGCCAAGCACGAAGCCCGGTTTATGAAGCTGTTGACCGAGCAGACCGAGGACGGGAGCAAACGCCGCAACGCCGCCAAGAAGAAAGAACTGGAAGCGGCAGAAAAACGGATTGCGGAACTCTCCGCTATCTTCAAGCGGCTGTATGAGGACAGCGTGACCGGGCGCATATCGGACGAGCGTTTCACGGAATTGTCGGCAGACTACGAAGCCGAGCAAAAGGAACTGAAAGAAAAAGCCGCCGCCTTGCAGAGCGAGCTTTCTAAGACGCTGGAAGCCACGGCAAACGCTGAAAAGTTTATGAAAGTGGTACGCAAGTACACCAGCTTTGAGGAACTTACCCCTACCCTGTTACGGGAGTTTGTGGAGAAAATCGTAATCCACGAATCGGAAGCCCTTGACGGGAAACGCCGGGGGAAGCTCCGCAGACAGGAAATCGAAATCTATTACTCTTTTGTCGGCAAGGTAGAATTGCCCGACTAAAGCCCGACCCGTCCGGCAGTCAGCCGGACAGGGAACGGCAAAATTTTTTACATTTCTTTTACTTCTTTATCTCACATGAGTAAAATAATTGGGCGTCACGTAAAATTCTCCCGCAAGGTTTGCCACCGTCAAATCGTCCGCCAGATTTTCATGAATCCTGCGCTTTACCTTCTTTACCAGCTCGTGCACCTCTCCTTCTTCCCCTGCGAGCAGCCGATCAAAAAACATAGCCGTTACCTTAAGGGCATGTTCACGTTCCGCACCGGAAAGCGCTTTCATCAAAACGCTTAACTGTTCGTTGGCGCTGCCTCCTGTGTCGGTAAAATAAGCAAAGTATACGGAGGATGCCAGCTCAAAGCAGCAGCTTCTGGTATACTTGGCGGAAAGGTTATAGGATTCCACCGCCATGCCAAAACGGTCGAAAATATGAAACAGTTTTTCCCTCTCTCCAATACTGCACACCATAGCCGTGCGGAACTCCTGGAATACCTCCTGAAAGATATCCTCCTGTTTTCTGTTTAGATCCATGGTATAAATCTGCTCAAAAGCCTCTCTTTCATGCTCTAATACAAACACCGCATCATTATAAGAAACAGACAGATTTTCAAAACCGCTTCTGACACTCCCCCAGACAATTCTTGGTTTTACTTCCAGCTCATCGTTTAGAATATCCACAAGCTGCCTTGCAAGTTCTTCCTCCTTCTTTTCCTTATCACAGAAAAAGGAAATCACAATCCGGCTCTTTTCGTCCGTAAAGGTAATTCCCCTTTTTTGTCCATCCACCATCCCTAAGCAAATCTGCCTGATTGTCAGCATACGGAATCTGCTGCTCTCCGCATCCTCCTCCCCATGGACCTCCGGCATCAAAAAACCGATCCGCATATCCTGTTCCCTGTCAAAATGAAATTCCTCCAGAAATTTATCCAGCCCTTCCTTTACTTCCGGCTTGCCCAAAATAAGCCCGCACATAAACTGCTCCAGGGCCATCTGCTGCCTGACTCCCTGGGCGCGGCTGCGGCTCATGTCTTCCTCCTTATGTTTTCTATCCTTTTCCAGGCATTCCACCTGCTTCAAAATACTTTTTTTCAATTCCTTCTCGTCAATGGGTTTTAAAAGAAAATCGTGCACCCTCAGCTGCAGGGCCTGTCTCGCATATTCAAAACGGTCATATCCGGTCAGGACAATGATGCGCATTCCCTCATTCTGCTTTCTGATTTGTTCCACCAGCTCAAGGCCGCTCATTTCCGTCATACTGATATCCGTAATCATGATTTCCGGCTGGTATTCTTTTATCACGGCTGCCGCCTCCATTGCAGAAGCCGCCGTATATACCTTTTCTATATCCATGCTCTCCCAGGGCATGGCATTTTTAATACCCATGCGTATCATTTTTTCATCATCTACAATCAAAATTTTATACTTCACTTCCATCCTCCTGCAATTCTTTTGGAAGACGTATCTCCACACATACTCCGTTTTTCTCATTGGCCCGAAAGGCAAGCCCGTATTCTTCCCCAAACATTAATTCTATCCGTTTATTGATATTGGAAATCCCATATCCCACATCCCAATTATGGCTGGAAATATTCTGATTTACGTAGGCCAGTTCTTCCTGTGTCATGCCAACACCATCATCCTTCACCGTAAGGCAAATACCCCTATCTGTCTCATAAATGGCAATTTCTATGGTTCCCTTTTTCCCTTCCTTAACACGAATTCCATGATAAATACTGTTTTCCACCAGGGGCTGCAGGGTCAGTTTGGGTATCTTAATAGGAAAATACTGCTTTGGCACTTTCACCGTAAAAGCAATAATATTATCATACCGCATATTCTGGATAATCAGATAATTCCGCACATGCGCAATCTCTGTTTCCAGCGTAATGATATCTTTCCCTTCGCTTAAGCAGATTCTGTAATACTGGGCCATTGCCTTCACCATAGTGGAAATTTCCTTATTTCCCTCCGAAAGCGCCTGCCAGTGAATGCATTCCAGGGTATTATAAAGAAAATGGGGCTGTATTTGGGACTGAAGGGCGTAAAGGTGCATTTTGTCAAACTGTCTTTGTTCCTCCTTCACCTGCTCCATAAGGACATCAATCTCATCCATCATGATATTAAAGCCATCCGCAAGCTTTCTCCCATCGCTGTCCATATCCTCCACATGAATACGGGTCCTTAAATTTCCCTTTGATACATCATTCATTTTGGAAACAATTTTATTCATAGGGGAAAACAGCTTTTTAGTAATATTCCGGGCAAGGGCAAGGGCCGTGCCTGTTGCCACCAGCATCACCGCCAGCAGAATCAAAATCGTGCCAAAGCAGTCCTGGTAAAGAGAAAGGGCCTCCACCTCATTCACCATATAAAAATTCCAGTCCCGCACCTTCTGATAGCTGATCAGTCTTCCCCCATGCCAGAACCGGCCCTGGTCTCCTTTGATTTGCCCGGCAAAGGCAATTTTCTCCCCAATCTGGCTTTCATCCTGGGTAGATACAATATTTCCCTCCACATCCGTAAGATAAAGATTGGAGCTGTACATGGAATCTTTCTGATGGAACCTTTTTAAAAGGTCGTCATCCAGATTGACAACGAGCAGCCCCCTGCTGTTTACCATTTTCGTAACCGAATAAACCGGAAAATATAAAGTCAGCGTATATTTCCTGCCGTTATGATAGCGGTTGGAAAAGCTGACCTTAAGGGTTCCCTTCGTTTTTGCCTGCATGCTTTTCTCATAGTCATCCTCATAAACCTTCTCAAAACCGCTTTCATTGATATTGACATTCCCATTGTACAAATAATTCCCCACCCGGTTATTGAGCACTGCAATGAAATTGGCATTGTACTGCATATAAAGCATATTTAAAAAAGAACTATATACATTTCCCATCTCCCCATATAGTTCCTCTTTGCTTGTGCTTTCACAGTATTTCTGTACATGGGAATCCAAGTTACAGGCCGTAATCAGGGACTTATACTGCTCTAAATTATTGGCGCAGTCCTGGGCCATGATAGTAAGCTGATCCGTCACATACTGGCTGTTCTGCTCCGTAATTGACATAACAAAAGAAAAAGTGGAAACTACAATCGCTACAATTGTGATAGCCGCTATCGTCCAGACAATGACCACATTCATCTTCTTTTCGAAATTCCAGCTTTTTTCCCACTTTTCCTTAAAAGACATCATTGCTTTTGCCCCCCGTTTCACACACCCATGCCGCCTTCCGACTGCTCAAATAGTGGTGAAAAACACGCTTTTTGCGTTTTTCTTGTGTGAAGATATTTGCTTCGCAAATCTTAAAAGTTCTTAGATGGCGTTTTTTTGACATCTTAGTACTTTTCTTCACACTAATCCCCATGCATATCGCAAGCCTGCTTGCGATACTGCTTAAATAGAAGATTGATAAAATCAGCCGCCAGTATGATTTTTCAATCTAACCTCCATGATTCCGCTTTGCGGAATCTCAAATCGGTGCGGAGAATGCCCGTATTTTAGGCATTCTCCTGTGTGAGACTTAGTGTATTTCTCCACGAAACAGCCCCTGCTGTGAGTGGCTAGAAGTACTTCTCACACTATTTTCATTAAAACATGACGCGGCACCGGACGCAAGGAGGTTTTTATCCTTTTACCGCCCCTGCCGTCATACCCTTGACCAGCTTATCCTGGGCAAAGATAAACAGGATGATCATGGGCAGAACCGTCAGCGTAAGCACGGCCATAATCATAGGCGTATTCATGGAATACTGCCCCTGAAAATCCCAGACTGCCAGCGGAAGGGTCCTGTTTTTCGGTGACTGTGTAAGCGTGTAGGCAAAACTGAACTCGTTCCAGATGTTCACGCCATTATAAATAGCCAGTGTGGAAAGACCCGGCTTTGCCAAAGGCAGCATAATGGTAAAAAACATTCTGTATTTATTGCAGCCGTCAATTTCCGCCGATTCCTCTATCTCCTTTGGTATGCCCGCCATAAAGCTAGTGAGGATGAAAACCGATATGGGCAGCGCAAAAGCAACGTCCGGCCCTATCATAGCGCCAATGGTATCATACAGCTTTAAGCTCTTTGTCATCTGGAATACCGGAATCAGCGTAATATGTATGGGAATGGCCATACATGCCACAATTGTTGCATAGACAAAACCATTTAACCTGAATTTAAATCGTGCCAAAGGATAGGCCGCACAGGCGGAGATAAATAAAATCAGCAGCAGGGAAACACACAAAACCAGCACACTGTTTCCAAAATACCTTACGAAGCCTCCGCTTAAAACCTCCTGATAATTAGCCGTGTTAAATTTATCAGGCAGTGCAAAAACGCCCTTTGTCAACATCTCAAATTTTCCCTTAAAGGAATTGATCACCATAAAGAAGAAGGGAAGAACCGCTGCGGCCAGGGCTGCAAGCGCCAGCACTATCGCCACGAACCAGCAAATCCTGCTTTTTATTTTGGTAGCTCTGTATTGTTTATCCATTTTCCGGCCCTCCTATTCATCTTCCTTTTTCCCGTTAATCAAACGCATGGTTACAAGCGACAATAAGGTAATTAAAATAAACATTCCCGCTGCAACTGCGGAACCGTATCCCATATTGAACTGTGCAAAGGCATTCTTGTACATATAGGTTGCCATCAGCTCCGTAACCGTTCCCGGACCGCCGCCGGTCATAACGTAAATCAAATCAAAGTATTTCAGGGAGCCCACCATGGACAGTATCGCCGCACTCTTAAGGGTAGGCATTAAAAGCGGCAGAGCAATCTTCCAGAAATACTGGCTCTTAGTGGCCCCGTCAATTAAGGACGCCTCAAAAACATCCTCTGAAATGCTGGTATATCCCGCCATAGCATATACCATATAAAAAGGAATGAACTGCCATGCAATGACAAAAATAACCGTCATAAGCGCCGTATTCTTGTTGCCTAAAAGATCAATATTTCCTCCTCCAAAAAGCTGTGAAACCGCACTGATCATCCCTCCATTGGCCGCCAGGGCATAAGTGAACAAGAATCCAATCGCCACGGAAGACATCAGCATAGGGATAAACCACAAAATCTTGCATATGGTTGCCTTTTTCCCCACAAACTCAATAAAAGTTGCCTCCGCAAGACCAATCGGAATCTGAATGATAATGGACATGATCATAATGACAATATTGTTCCGGAATGCAAACCAGAAATCTCTGTCTCCTATCAGTTTCGTCCAATTGGAAATCCCCACAAAAGTCCTCTCCGATGCTATCCCGTTCCATTTATAAGTACTGATCATGAAGGAATCTACAATGGGATAGAAAATGAAAACCGTCAGAAGCAAAATAACCGGGAGCAGGAAAACGAATGCCGCAATATTCGTGCTTCTCTGCCTGCGCCCACTCAGTGTATTGGATTGATTTTTCATACTAACCTCCATGATTCCGCTTTGCGGAATCTCAAATCAGTGCGGAGAATGCCCTTATTTTAGGCATTCTCCTGTGTGAGACTTAGTACTTCTCACACTAATCCTCCATTCTTGCCATACGAAGCTTTAAAAGTTCTTAGGCGGCGTCTTTTGACACCTTAGAACTTTTCTTCGCACTATCTTCTACTCTGCCAACAGCCCGCAAATTTGGGCGTAAGCACAAATTTGCTGTGCGAAGCTTTAAAAGTTCTTAGGCGGCGTCCTTTGACGCCTTAGAACTTTTCTTCGCACTGTTACAGAAAGAGGGGGAAACCTCCCCCTCTTAATCCCCCGTTTTTATTCAGCAAGATCTTCTTCCATCGCCTGCTGCATCTTCTTATTTGTATCTTCCGGCGTCATTGTAAGGCCAAATACTTCCTGATTTCCATCCAGATGTGCGTTTGCTACAGCCGGACTTAAATACTGGTCATACCACAGCTGTACTGCCGCCGCCTGATTAGAAGCCTCTATCATAGACTTGGAAATAGGGTCTGTTATCAAGTCTTCCACACCTTTAACCGGAGGAATAAGGCTTGCGCCAACCATGTATTCAACTGTCTCATCGCTTGAGAGATAGGTTGCAAACTCGAAAGCCGCGTCTAATTTTTCATCCGTACAGTTAAAGGAAATGAACTGATCTCCCATGGTGCCGCACAGGATAGAAGGATCCGCATCAGAACCGTCCACTGCCGGGAAGGAGAACCAACCAACCTTGTCATAGAAATTGTTGCCCGCTTCATCGCTGTCCGTCTTGAAAGAAGCTGTCTTCCAGGAACCAATCAGGTACATAGCCGCTTCTTCCGTGTAGAAGAACTGGGTTGCCTGACCGTCATCCTCGCTCATGGAGTTAAAGCCTTCCGGGAAGTAACCTTTGTTGACCCATTCCTGAATCTTCTCGCCTGCATAAACAAAGCATTCATCCTCAAAGCTGCCTTCCCCTGACGCTGCCTTCTGGAACGGTTCCAAACCGCCTTTTCTTGCAGCAAGACACTGGAAGTACATAGAACCCGTCCACTTCGGTCCGTTTGCCAATGTAAAGGGCAGGATTCCGTTTGCAAGGAATGTGTCGCATGCGCTTTCTAACTCGGATACCGTTGTAGGCACGCTTACGCCATATTGTTCAAACAAGTCCTTGTTGTAATAAATTCCGGCAATAGAAATATTTTTTACCGGGATGGCATAAATCTTTCCATTGTAGCTTGCCTGTTCAATGGCGCCTTCCATGAACCTGTCTTTCAAATTGTACTTTTCATATAAATCATCCAGCGGCTGCGCATAGCCTGAATATATGTACTCATTCATAGGGCCCCCTGACCAGGAAGTATACATATCCGGGCATTCTCCTGAGCTCATGGCAATGACAAGTTTTTCTTTATATTTGTCATTTTGAGTGGGAATGTTTTCAATTGTATAACCGCTTGTGGAATTTTCTTCAAACTGGCGGATTGCCATTTCGTAGGTTTCCTTATCCGCTCCTTCTGTTCCCACATTCCAGAATGTGATGACCTTATCGCCGGAGGCTCCACTGTCTGCTGAACCGCTGTCCCCTGTACCTGCATCCGCCGTACCTGTATCTGCCGAACCGCTGTCTTCCGCAGCACTGTCAGCTCCTCCATTATCAGTACCTGCCCCTGCGGTATCACCGCCGCCGCAGGCTGCCAGTGACAAACACATAACGGTTGACAGTCCTAAAGCAATAATTGATTTCCATCTTTTTTTCATAGTAACTTCTCCCTTCTTTTTGATAGAAACAGGTAATTACAAAATAATCTCCTTTTGCAATCACCTGTTGATGTAAAAAGCATATCAAAAATTTCTTTTGTTATCTATTTAATAATCTGTCACAATTCTATAAAAATCTTACCAGTTTTATCTTTGTTTTATACATACTTTCCAGAACGATTTAAAAGCAATTACATCATATTTGTATCTATGGACAATCCGGAAATCAATTATCATTTCTTAAATTGACAGACGTTTATAAAAAGGGGATAATCTACTTGTCTTTTTGCGCGCGGGAACAAATCGTGACATAGGGTGTCAGGTTTTGTTTGGTATAATGCCCGTAAGAATTTGAGCGTCTGCAATGCAGACGAAGGAAGGTTTATCAGATTTGTGCTTACGCCCAAATTTGTGGGTTGTTGGCTAGAACGGAGGATTAATATGTTAGAATTACCAGAAAGCTATACCATATCCGGTCAGATACAGGAGCTATTGACAGGAAAAATCATAAGCTATGTTGAGGTATTACATACACCTCACAAACTTGCGTTCCTTCAGGGCGATGTTAAAAGCTATAGAGATTTATTGGAAGGGCAGACTGTCAAAGGTGCCACATATCATGGCGGCCTGATTGAAATGGATACCGAGGATTGTATGATAGCGTTTGGCGATGGCGCGTATCCCAGATATTATGAAGATAAAAAGAAATTTCCTAAAAAGCATCAGTTAGCGATTTATTTTGATGATGAGACAGCTGTTTTTGTGTCTATACAAATGTATGGATTTATCTTTGTATTTCCGAAGGGAAAATGTCCGGAAGACCACTATATATCATCCGCCGGAAAGACAGATCCACTGTGCAATGAATTTACATTTGAATATTTCCGAAGCCTTTATCCGGGTAACCGCAAAAAATTAAGCGCAAAGGCATTTCTTGCCACAGAACAGAGAATACCAGGCCTTGGGAATGGTGTATTACAGGATATTTTGTGGAATGCCGGAATTGATCCGCGCTTTGACATGAGAGAAGCTTCTGAAACTGACTTTATGGCGTTATATACTTCCGTAAAGAAAATCTTAAAGGAAATGTGTGAACAGGGCGGACGGGACACGGAAAAGGACTTATTGGGACAAACCGGGAAATATATTACCCAGTTAAGTAAAAAAACATTGTTTGAGCCATGTATCAAATGCGGGCATGAAATCCATAAAGCAAATTTCATGGGTGGAACCGTGTATTATTGTGAGAATTGTCAAAAGAAGTAAGGAACGGCTAAAAAATTTCGGAGAATACCCGAAATACGGGCATTCTCCGCACAAATCATTGAATCCTTATCCCCACACCTTAATCCGGTTCACACCTTCCTTAAGGTCTGCAAAAGGCCCTGCCAAAGCTGCGCCATCCCATTTACGGCCCCGGTAGTCACTGTCAAAGAAAATTTCCTTTCCATCCGGCGTCTCATAAGCGGCTTCCACAATCCGCACCATGCCAAACGCCCCGGAGCGAAGTTCTCCCTTTGCCGCTTTCAGCATACCAGGCGTTGCCGTCATTTCCAGGTAAGTTCCATCCTCTTCCTCTAAGATACGCACCTTAGGATTTTCAGCGGAAAGGTAATAATTCTCCTCCCTCTCAAAAGGCTTTGCCCCATTTAAATAGCAATTATCGTTAATGTATACCGGCTGTTTCACCAGCAGATACATTTCCAAATCCCCAACGCCCTTTGAGAGCACCTCCTCAATGTATTCTTCCAAAGAAGTGGTACTTCCCGCATAACCTTCCGTTCCGCTGGTTGACTGCTGCGTGTAAGTCTTTACGCCTCCAAGGAAGATATTTCTCTGCAGCCTGTCGTCACCGCCATAAACCACCGTGGTTCCCGCCACTTCAGTCGTGTGAGGATAATGATAAGGGGTCGAGCGGTCCGGCACCGGCTCCCTACGCATGGTTCCGCAGCAAAGATTATGCACATATGCGCCGCCCTGTGCAATATTATCAAAATTATATTCCGATGCAAAAATATTGTTATCCACAATATAAGGGCCGTGGGTCACTTCCACCATCAGATCCCTGTCGTTGTTATAATACAGGTTCTTGCTCACCCTGGCTCCCTGGGCCTGCCAGTCTAACCATGTCCCGAGAGTACAATTATGAATATTATTATGATGTATTTGGACATCAATTGCCGCGTGAAGTTTGATACCTGCAATCTCATAGCCAAAATACTCGTGCTTCACCGCAATGTTGTAAATATGGTTTCCGTAAATCTCACTGAATACACAGCCCATATGTCCCACGATTCCATTCTGTCCGCAGTCATAAATCACATTGTTGCGGACAATGTGGGAGCCAATTGTCTCCTTGCTCCATCCAATATGCCGCGCCCTGAAAACCGCCTCCATCTGGTATTGATAGCCTGGCTTTCTGCGTGTTCTGGTACAAAGGTTGTGCCCGGTGGATTCCTCCTTTCCAAGGCTGATACCGCTACACTTTGCATCGTGGATTATATTATTTTCAATCACCCAGCCCTTGCTCCAATTTGCGCCAAGCAAACCCGGCTGGTCAGCTGTTGGCGGCGTCCATGGACATGCTGCCTGGGCCATCTCAAAGCCTGAAACCGTGATATAATTCCTTCCTGTCTTTACCGGGTAAAAACAGCATTTACGCACGTTTATTTCCGTAAGTTCCCTGTTAGGGTCGGCTCCCTGAAAGTTGGCGTAAATGGTGGTATTTTCCTCATTCGCTTCACAGTACCACTGATAAACGGAATCCTCCGGGTGAAGCAGCGGCTCTGCATGATTTGTCCATGGGGGATTTACGCCCTCTGTGCGCATCACCGGGTTTTTTACCTCCTCAAGGCTCTTTGCCTCATAAAAGGATTTTCCATTCAGGTATACGTCCCCCGTATGTAAAATGTCCCCCTCCGGCGCCACGAACCAATCGCCGCCCAGGATTTCTTTGTAAGGGTTATAGTCTCCAAACATACTGTTAGGCAGCACTGCTTTCCAAACGGTTCCCTCAACCTTTTCCCAATTGGTGATCCGCTCGGAGCCTTTAATCACTACCTTTTCTCCTTCCGCCGCCCGGTACGTGATACGGCAGATTTCACTACTGCCCCCATTTTCCGGTTTCACCCACTCCCGGTATTGGCCGCCATGTACAATGACCGTATCTCCAGGCATTGCCATTTGGGCCGCTCTTTGAATTGTGGCAAAAGGTTCACTGACGTTTCCAGCGCTGTTGTCACAGCCGTTTTTGGCTACATGATATTCTTTTCCCATGGTAATCCTCCATTCCCTGCCGACAGCCCACAAATTTGGGCGCAAGCTTATTGCGTAAAACTTTGTTTTCTTTTTTCAAGTATACTCATCCCTCCGCCTCCTCTCAAGACGATTATTGGGGGATTTTCCTAAAAAAAATGTCCTGTTTTATATCGGCCATTGGCTGATTAAAGTAAATCAAACAGGGAAAGAAGATTGGAGATTTCATCCCGTCCAATTTACACGTTCTATAGGAATGTGTTCTCATAGAATGTGTTCCTATAGGACACATTCCCGCGGGCTTTACAGCAAATGCAAAGCCCTGGGCTGAATAGTTGCTGCTTTAAGATGCAATATTTTATTAAACTATTCCATTAGAAAAATCATTACAGTATAATGGAGTCTAACAAACGCGGTCTCGCTTTGCGAGTCAGCTGATTGAATCGAATGCTGCCATACCTTGTAAGTCAGCTTATGATACAACACTTCCATGCTTCACAAGCCAGCTGATTGTAATAAATCGGAGGTTATAAAATGAAAAGATTTTGTGAAAAGATGAATTGGAAAATATTAAATCTAGCCTTTTGGATTGAAATGATTTTATCCTATCTTTTACCTTTTAGGATAACAGATGGTTCTCAGTACCAAGTGGGGTTTCCCATACCATTTATATTTATAAATACTACAGAATTTCATATAAGTCCTTTTATGTCAATGCATTTTAATCCCTTCGGGCTGTTATTTAATGGAATCATAATTTATCTGTTGATTATCTGTTGTATAAAGGGGTATCAAAAACTCAAAAGTAATTAAGATTCCATCGTCAAACCCCCGCCGCAGAAGGCGGGGCATCCAGCTGTAGCAGTTACTCTCCGGCGCCGCAAGGCAAATACGACAAAGTCAACAATCCTGGCGGCAAGCAACATCGTATTGACCCTCGCGGCAGCCGCCAAATATCTATGAGATGCTTCGCATCTCTATAAGCACGTCTACTTGGCTCGTTGCCCGCGGAAAGAAACACCACAACAGGTTCCCTAACCGTTTGGCCATAGGCGGAACTGCAGTCCTGCTAATCAAACACCACCGGCTTATCAATAAATTCCGTCTTGATCACGATATATGGATAAGAGGGCATATTTTTTTTTGCCACCGCCGTATCCGCCGGGTCAGGTCCTATCAGCGTTGTGTCCACATACATAGCATTTTCCGTAAGATAAAGATCATTGACTGTAATGCTGTAACCGCCGCTCACCTGTTCTCCATATCCGATGCAGATATACAAAAAACCATTGTCCTGATAGGTAACTTTAAAAGCGCTCCCCTTTTTTTCTTCTATAACGTTTTTGAGCTCCTCCGGTATATTTTCCTCTGCCAGTACCGTAAACTCCAAATCTTTTATCTTTTCTAAGGGTTCCTTTTCCTTTGCACATCCTGTCAAAAAGCACAATATAAGTGCCGCCCCTAAAATACCGGCGCTCCATCTCAAACCTACATACCGCCAAAAAATACCTTTTACCGAATTTCCTATATGGCTTTTCTTAAAATTTTTTTTATGCTCTTTCATATGCACCCACAAATATACTCTTTTTCCTTACTAATTTATGAGAACACAGAGGAAAGAATACCACCCTGTTTATATTTACTTTTCTTCCCGCATCCTAATTGAATATGTACATTCTGCGGACAAGCCCTTCGGTGCATTGAACTTCCACATACAGATTGACGGACTCGTACTTTTTAATCAATCCGATATTTTCCATTGGTAACCGTTTAGCATCAAAGTATATGCTTTTTCCCTGAATCATCTTTGTCGTGAAGTCCCAGGATTTTTTTCTCTTTTCTGTCCTCATCTGTGATTCTTAAATATCTCCTGACTACGCACAAAAGAGCCACACTGATTACGGAGACAAAGTCCTGATAAGGTGTGGTATCGCCCACAATCATATGTCGTGCCACTAAGAAAATCAATACTTCTATTACATTTTCGGAGCTTGGCCGGCAAAGCATCTCCAAAAACTCAATGCCAATAACCAACATAAAAATCTGTTCCAGATAATGTTTGAATTCACTGGTATCTGTAAAAAGCTTTTCAAAAGTACCTATATTCCCAACAATACTGCCTATATTGAACACAATACCCACCAGCACCAATGCTGCCGCTATTACATCCAATATTCCACATATGATATGCACATACCTTTTTAACTTTGCCAATCTTCCTGACGATTCCCTCATATAACCCTTTCCTTTACGTTCAATCCCTGGATACAGTTCCTTATCTGTCATGGGCTGACCTTGCAAACAGAAGAAACATAGGGAAAATTTCCAGTCTGCCTGTCAGCATCGCAGCGGATAAAACCACCTTTACCCAATCGGAATAAACGCTGAAATTTGCCATTGGCCCCACACGGTTTAAACCTGGCCCAATGTTGTTAAAACAGGATAATACCGCTGTAAAGTTCGTGGTCAAATCCAGTCCGTCCAAAGAAATAACCAATGTAAATACGCACACCAGTATCATATACGCCGCCGCATAAACCCTGGTGGAACTTAATGTCTTCTTATCAACGGGCTTGCCGTTGTTCCGAACGGTAACAATCTCTCTGGGGTTTATGATCTGCCGTATCTCCGCAAAAAAAGATTTAACCAAAATCAAGACCCTTGATACCTTCATACCGCCGCCTGTTGAACCCGCGCATGCGCCTATGACCATCAATAGTACCAGCAGATGCTTGGAAAACTCCGGCCAATATTCAAAATCTACCGTTGCAAAACCCGATGTCGTGATGATACTTGCCACCTGAAAAAGCGACTGTCTCAGCGCATTCCCAAGCCCTCCTGCATAATGGAAAATATTCCACGCAATAGCCAGCGTAGATACTGCCACTATCCCCAGATAAGTCCTCACTTCCTCATCAAAAAAAGCTTCCTTAAACTTTTTCAGCAAAATCAAATGATATACGCTGAAGTTCACCCCAAACAGCAGCATGAAAATACTGAGTATCATTTCCACCGCCAGGCTGTTATATCCTGCAATCCCGGCGCTGGAAACCGCAAATCCTCCGGTTCCCGCCGTGCCAAAAGCAATACAGAAGCTGTCAAAAGGCTTTAATCCAAATAGAAAAAGCAGTATCGCCAGAACCAGCGTCATGATGCCGTAAATACCATAAAGTATCATGGAAGTTGTTCTCATTCTGGGTACAAGCTTTCCTGCCGTGGGTCCCGGGACCTCCGCCCGCACAAGGTGCATGGAATTGTCATTTTCCATGGGCATAACCATCATTACAAAGACCAGCACGCCCATGCCGCCAATCCAATGGGTAAAGCTTCTCCAAAATAAAACCCCGTGCCCTAAGTCCTCAGGTCTTGCCAGAATAGAAGCGCCGGTGGTTGTGAAACCTGAAACAATCTCAAACAAAGCGCTGGGAAAGCTTTCAAAGCCTCCGCCTATATAAAGCGGTATTGCGCCGATCAAGCTTATGATAATCCATGCCGATGCTACAATAAAGTAACCGTCTCTGCTGCTCATTCTTCCCTCGGACTGCTTTACCCGGGTAAACGCTACCCCCACAATCCCGGCGCCGATTATGGTAAGCAAAAATCCGATTGCATCACCGTCCCCATATATCAATGAAACAAGCAGGGCCGGCAGCATCAGCATAGCCTCTGTTACGATAATTTTTCCTGTTGTCTTTACTATAATTCTTTTATTCATGGAACTTAACGCCTTTCACACTAACCCCATGCCGCTTTTTTGCTGCGGCATAAATCTGTGCGGAGAATCCTCTATTGGAGCATTCTCTTATGCAAGAACACTTTGCTCTGTAATCTTAGAACTTCTTTGCGAAACAGCCTTTGCTGTGTGCAATTAAAAGTTCTTCTCATACTATTCTGCAAATATATCTTCAAGACGCGCTATCTGTCTGTCAATCGTTGCTACAAGCGCTGAATCTCCGGGCAGAAGCATATCATCGCCTCTTGGTATAATGGTTTTTCCATCCCTGATAATACAGCCCAGCAGAATATTTCTCTTAAGCCTCAAATCCTTAAGAGAGATATTCAAATTCTTATCCTTTTCATCTATCTTAAATTCAATAAACTCAATTTTGCCATCCATCAGACGGTAAAGAGATTCCACCGCATCGTTATCCTCCGCATTCAAAAGGGAACGGCTGTAACCCAATATACGGTCCGCCGCTACATCCTCCCTGGAGATGGTACAAATCCTGCTGCCTGTCTGGAACACCTTCAGCCTTGATTTTGCATTGATACGGGAAACCACTTTATTGATTCCCTGGGACTCTGCATACATAGCCGCAATCAGGTTATACTCGTCATTTTCCGTCATGGCAATAAATGCATCCGTATTGGAGACATCGGATTTTGACATTGCGTCAAAATAAGTAAGCGCATCATCGCATATCACAGCCACCCCCGGTACCGCCCCGGAAAACTCCTCAGCCAGCCCGCGGCTTTTCTCCATCACAGTAACCTTCGCACCCTGCCTTAATAAAACCTCGGTCAGGTATCTGGAAATCCTTCCCCCGCCTGCAATCATAACAGACTGCAGGGGCTTGATGGGCAGCTTTAACTTTTTGAAGGACTTGCGAAACTCCTCCGCCGCACCGGTCATATACAGCACATCCCCTGCCTGCAAAACAGTATCGCCATTGGGGACAAATGCCTCTCTGTTCCTGACCACCGCACAAATCAAAAGATTAATGCCCATATTTTTATTAATTTCTATCAGCGATTTTTCGGCCAGCGGAGAGTTCTCACTCACTGACATCTCCACCAGTTCCGCCCTGCCTCCTGCAAAAACCTCCACCCTGGTAGCCAGCGGGAAACGGAGCAGACGGTATATTTCCATTGCTGTTGCCAGCTCCGGGTTAATGATCATCGAAATTCCCAGCTTATCCTTATAAAAACGATTCTGCTTGGCATAGTCCACATCCCTGATACGGGCAATGGTATGCTTAGCTCCCATCATATGCGCTGTCATACAGCTTAATATATTCAGTTCATCCGAATTGGTTACCGCAATGAAGATGTCCGCCTTGTTTGCATTTAACTCCTTTAAAGTGCCAAAAGAAGCTCCGTTTCCCTGAAAGCTTATGACATCCACCGTGTTGCTCATGCTGTCAACCACGCTTTCTTCCCTGTCAATCACGGTAAGCTTATACCCATCCCGGGCCAAATGTACGGTAAGCGCTCTGCCTATTTCCCCTCCGCCTACTATAAAAATTTCCATTTTGCTGCGATTCATCTTAATCCCTCGTACTGTCAATTCCATAAGTTCAAGAACCGGCACAAATTTAAACATTTTTACAGACTTTGCCTCAAGTGCAAAATCCTGGGCTGAACTGTTACTCTTTTCCCCTATTATTCATATGTTTTAAAAATTTTTTAAGTAAAAATGAGAGGCCTCCACCTCCCCTTCAGCTTTATAAAGCAATTACATTGTACCCACTTTTTCACAGGAATACAACCTCTATTTCTAATTTCATCCTAATAATTTAGCAGCAGTTGTTACTTTAAACAGGTCAGGACTGCACAAGGTGCAAAACAGAAAAGAGGCCTTCACCTGACAGATGCCGGCAAAAGCCTCGTAGCTTTATTTTACTGTCGCACTTTTATATGCACTTCTCTAAGCTGCTGCTCCGTCACCACATTCGGCGCGCCGCACATCAAATCCTGGGCTGTTCCGCTCATGGGGAAAGGAATGATCTCTCTGATATTTTCCTCATTTCTAAGCAGCATGATCATTCTGTCCACCCCTGGCGCCATGCCTGCATGTGGGGGCGCTCCGAACTGAAACGCATTGTAAAGGGCGCCAAACTTCTGCTTTAGCACTTCCTCATCATAACCTGCTATCTCAAAGGCTTTCACCATTATATCAAGATTGTGATTGCGCACCGCACCTGAGGATAATTCCACACCATTGCACACAATATCATACTGATATGCCAGTATTTCCAGCGGGTCCTTTGTATTTAACGCCTCTAAGCCTCCCTGGGGCATAGAGAAAGGGTTGTGGGTAAATCCAATCTGTTTGGTCTGCGGATCTCTTTCAAACATGGGAAAATCATTTACAAAACAGAAGCGGTACGCATTTTTTTCACAAATGTCAAGACGCTCTCCTAATTCATTTCGAATCTGACCAGCCAAATTTGCCGCCCTATCCTCCTTATCTGCAATAAAGAAAATGGTGTCTTCTTTTTCCAGGCCCGCAAGCTCTCTCATTTCCGCCTTCAACGCATCCGGAATAAACTTGTCAATAGGGCCCTTGTAGGACAAATCTTCCTGTACCTCCAGATAGCCTAAACCTGCCATACCTATATCCATGGCAAATTTCAGCAGCTTTTCATGGAAACCTTTGGATTGATGACCATGGATCTTGATTGCCCGGACGGTTTTATTCTGAAAAGGCTTAAAACTGCAGCGGCTGAAAAATTCCGATAAATCTATGATGCGAAGCGGATTGCGAAGGTCCGGTTTATCCGTGCCAAATTCCAGCATCGCCTGTTTATAGCTGATGACTGGATAGGGCGCTTTTGTCACTTCGTATCCTTCCGGTGCAAATTTTTCAAATGCTGCAGTAAGCACTTCCTCTCCTGCTTCAAATACATCCTCCTGGGTTGCAAAGCTCATCTCAAAATCCAACTGGTAAAATTCCCCCGGGGAACGGTCCGCCCTTGCATCCTCATCCCGAAAGCAGGGGGCAATCTGGAAATATTTATCCACTCCGGAGACCATAAGCAGCTGCTTATACTGCTGAGGCGCCTGGGGCAGCGCATAAAACTTCCCCTTGTGATGCCTGGACGGCACAATATAATCTCTTGCTCCCTCCGGGGAGGATGCGCACAAAATCGGCGTCTGCACCTCCATAAATCCCATCTCTATCATTTTTTCACGAAGAAACTGGATGACATTGGAGCGGAAAATCATATTATCTATTACTTTCCGGTTTCTAAGATCCAAAAACCGGTATTTAAGACGTAAATCCTCCCTGGTTTCCTTTGATGTGACAATCTCAAAAGGGAGCTGTCCGTACACCTTTCCCAGTATTTCTACGCTATGGGCTTCAAGCTCTATGGTTCCTGTAGGGATTTTAGGATTATATGTCTCCGCATCACGCTTTTCAATTTTTCCCCTGATGCTGACACAATCCTCCTTATTGATGCCTTTTAACAAAGAGGTATCCCTCATAACCACCTGCAGTACGCCATACATATCCCGCAGGTCAATAAAGGAAACGCCGCCATGGTCACGTATATTCTCCACCCAGCCGGCAACCTTCATTTCTCTTCCGATTTCGTTTTCACAAATCCGGTTCAAAGTGCATTCACGGTACAATGTTGATAATTTCATAATCTCCTCCATTTCCAGGGCGCTTTTACCCATAAACTTATTGACAGCTCCTTATATAAACCTTACGTCCTCCTTCCCGTAAAAAACCTTCCATGGGATAAAAACGCGGGCAAGCCCGCCTTACTTTCCATGTTCGTCTGGCGGCGGACGTTCCGATAAGGCAAAAAAAACGTCCCGAATTGATAAAATATCAATTCAGGACGAATCACTCTCTGCTTTCCCATATGGGCCAATTTCGAAATCAATCCGCGGTGCCACCTGATTTACTGCAAGCAGTCTCTCTGCATCATATATAATCCTATTAGGCTGATGGAGCTGTTTTTCACATGGATTCATTCTGCCGGCTTTCCACCATCCCGGCTCTCTGAAAGCGATAATCCACGCTACTGCTCTCCGTCTTCGCCATTTCCTTTGTTATAATAAAGTAGAATATTGCATTTGTCAATTATTAATTTTCGTCAACTTACTTTTCACAGGTTAGCCAATGAACAACATGGAAAAGGCAAATATTTCAAAAGGAACCCTTAGAAAAACGTCACGCATTTATGCGTATGGCTTAGGTGAGGTTCTTTCGAACCTAGCGTCTGCTACGTTTTTACAGAGCGAAAGCGCGGTAACGCCTAAATATTTGTTTTTTCCAAGCGTCCTCTGGCTGACCTGTGAAAAGTAACAACTTTGCCCATAATCGGACAAAGAAAATGAAATTGCACTTGGAAAAATACATCGTCTCATGTATAATATTATAGATAGAATTTATTGTTCTACCCAATACAAATATATAAGGAAAGAAAGTGAGTACAACATGAAAAGTCAAAACAAATGGGTGAGAGCTGCAATCCCCGCACTGTTACTTCACTGCAGCATAGGTACCGTTTACTGCTGGTCAATTTTTAGCCAGGAAATAGCTGATTACATAGGCTTTTCCAAAAGCGCTACCGAGTGGGCATTCAGCTTTGCCATCTTCTTCCTCGGTATGTCAGCTGCTTTTTTGGGCAACATCGTGGAAAAGGATATCCACAAATCATCCCTGATTGCGGCAATCTGTTTTGCATCAGGTATGGCAGGCACAGGTTTATTTATCTGGTACGGCGGGGCGCATCCCGGAAGTATCGTTGCACTGCTTGGTATTTACGTTTGCTACGGTTTTATTATGGGTGTAGGTCTTGGTACAGGCTACCTCTCCCCTGTCAAAACGCTGATGCTCTGGTTTGAAGATCGTAAAGGTCTGGCAACAGGACTTGCGGTAGCCGGTTTTGGCGCAGCCAAAGCAATTGCAAGTCCCATTATGCAAGCCCTGCTGGATTCTTTAGGAGACGGCGGTATTTATAAAATGTTTCTGATTCTTGCAGTTGTTTATTTTGCTATGATGTTTGTAGGCCATTTGCTTTTGGCTAAGCCGGCTGGCTGGCATGAACCTGCTTCTACCGAAAAAGGCGCCCGCGCAATCGATGTCATCAAGGCAAAGCCTACCACTTTCATTGGAATCTGGATTATGTTTTACTTGAATATCACCTGCGGACTTGCTTTGATCTCTCAGGAAAAAATGATTGTTAAATGTATCGGACTGGTTGGAATTGTAGGTATTCTTTCCTCCGTCACCGCTGTTTTCAATGCCGGCGGCCGTCTGGGCTTTTCCGCATGGGCTGATACTTTTAAAGACAGAAATACCATTTACAAAATCATTTTTGTTCTTTCCATTGCAGCTACCGGACTGGTTATCCTTACACGCGGTATCACCAACATGGGCGAAAATACATTCCTGATGATTCTGGTACTGATTCTGCTTTTTGTTGTAAACGCAGGATACGGAGGCGGTTTCAGTAATGTACCCACTTTGCTTTCCGATCATTATGGAATGCAAAATATCAGCGCAATCCATGGCATTACCCTTTCCGCATGGGCCTTTGCAGGTCTTACCGGAAACCAGATGGCTTCCTTTATCGTAAATAAATTTGGAACCGAAGTAGAACTGGCACATCCTCTAGCTGACGGATCCACAGAGATTATTATGGTAAATCCTACCGGCTATCAGACAGTGCTTTATGTGACCATTGTTCTTTATATTATTGCCGGTATTGTATGCTTTACAATGGTTGGGAAGAAATCTGATAAGAGCAAATAAAGCGTGACTTAGGTTTGATATACCCTGACAAATAGCGCCGCATTTATGATTGAATCCATCATAAATGCGGCGTTTCTTTTTTACGCTTTATTCATATTCCGCACGGCTCGGTGTAGACTCAACCGGAAGATTCCCCTTAACTTCCTGCTGCCCTGATGCGGTTGGTATAACCCTGCAGCCCTTTGCAGCAAGTGCAAAGCACTAACCTGAGCGGTTACTTCGTCTTACATAGCCTCATGGAATGTTCTGGAAATAACATCCGCCTGCTGCTCCGGTGTAAGCTTAATAAAGTTTACTGCATAGCCGGATACGCGGATGGTAAGCTGAGGATAGTTTTCGGGATGCTTCTGTGCATCTAAAAGCATATCTCTGTTTAAAACATTGACGTTCAAATGATGACCGCCTTTTCCTGCATACCCATCCAAAAGATTTACTAAATTATCAACCTGTGCTGTGTTTGTTGCCATAATAATTGCTCCTTTCCCCAATATGCTTTGTGGTTATCAATATTATTTATCTGTTGTGGTTCTATCATATGTTTTTTTTCTGAAAAAATCCGTAACCTTAGTTACACTTTTAAAATTTTTATGTATTTTTAGAGAAACAATCTTCCTACGCTAACCATACAGCATTTCCACCGCATCCTTGTCGCAAATCCTGATTTTTCTCCTGTCCACCTCTATCAGACCGTCCTTCTGCATCCGCATAAGCTCTCTGGACAGCGATGGTCTTGCTACTCCCAGAAAATCGGCTAACTGCTCTCTGTTCATGTTTAGCTTCACAACGCATTCTTCATCCATAGAATCAATCAGCCAAATAGCAAGCCTCTCCCGCAGGGATGAAGTGCTTACAATATGCAGTTTCCGCGTAATATTAAAATTATTTTCAGATAAAATTTCCAGCATATTTTGTGTGAGCTGTTTATGGTGGTCACATGCGTTCGAGCAAAAATGATAAAAAAAATCCCATGGCATCTCCATCACCGACACATCTGTAACTGCTACCGCGTCATACCAATAATGTTTTCTGTCCCCAAACAGAAAAATCTCCCCAAACACATTACCGGCCTCCACCAAATACAGCACATCCCTCTTGCCTGAAGTAAAATCTTTACAAATCTGTACCTCTCCTTCCAGAAGTAAAAACAATCTGGAAGGCATTCCTCCCTGCTCAAAAATATAAGTACCGGCAGGGTATTTTTTCATAATGGACTTGGAGCATTTTAAAATACGCTCGGTTTCTTTTTCCGTAATGGAATGAAATAATTTTGAGGATTCAATATTCGCCACTTTATATCACTTCTTTCTACATAAAATAAAATCCTGGTTGCATAAGGCACATATTTTCCAAAGTCCACCTGTTTTTCATCAAAAATCCTTTAAACCGTCACCCAATCATTCTTCCGGAAGTGTCTGTATTTGCCTAAGGCAATCCAGGAACCGCTCCCCATATTTTTCCACCTTATATTCACCTACTCCTGAGACGGTCAGCATTTCTTCCCTTGTTTTGGGCTGAATGATGCTCATGTAGGTTAAAGTCTTATCCGAAAACACAATATAGGGAGGTACCTTTTCCTCCCGGGCAATCTCCATCCGCAGGGCGCGCAGTTTCTCGAATACACTCCGGTCTGCAGCTTCATTTTCAATCCTGGCTTTTCCTGATTTTACTTTTACCTCCGGCTCCTTATCCTTTGCCATCTTCATCACAATAGGCTCGTCTTCCTCAAGCACCGACCTTGATTTTTCTGTGAGTTTAACAATCATATATGCATCATCTGTTACCGCCAGATACTCATGCAATAACAGATAATTCATCACCTTGTGCAGCTTATAAGTGGGCACTTTTGAAAGCATTCCATAGTAAAAGTTTTCGTTCATGTGGTAGTTGCGGATTTTTGCTGTAGACGCCCCGTGAACCGTATCAATAATCACGCTCGCTCCATAACGCTGACGCGTGCTTCTCACACATCCAATCAGGGCCTTCGCCCAGTCCGTCACTTCCACTTTTTCAAACTGTGTCAAACAATTTGAACAGTTTGAGCAATAATTCTCTCCATATTCTCCAAAATATCTTAAAATATAATCCCTCAGGCACTCATTGGTGAAACAGTAAAAAGTCATCCTCCGAAGTCTTTCCCGATCCCTCTCCATAACGGTCTGCCTTACCATCTCATCCAATTCCTGATTATCCTGATTGTTCTCAATGAAAAACTGATTGGTAACCACATCCTGCCCGCTGTACAGTAAGATACACTCTGCCGGCTCTCCATCCCGTCCTGCGCGCCCGGCCTCCTGATAATAAGACTCTAAATTCTTGGGCATCCCATAATGAAGCACAAATCGGACATTCGATTTATCGATCCCCATGCCAAAGGCATTGGTGGCTACCATCAAAGGTTTCCTGTCGTAAATAAAATCTTCCTGGCTATTCTTTCTCTCCCTGTCGCTGAGCCCGGCATGATACTTTGCCGCCCAAAAGCCGTCCTGCACAAGCTTTTCCCAGACCTCCTCCACCGCCTTTCTGGTCAGGCAATAAATAATTCCGCTGCTTTGAGGATGATTTTCAAGATAGTTTTTCACTGTCCCATACCGGTTCTTAGGCGCCATTACGCCAAAATACAAATTCTTTCTGTCAAACCCGGTTGTCACAAGCGCCGGATTTTGGAGTAGCAGAATATCAATGATATCCTCCTTTACCTCCCTTGTCGCCGTGGCCGTAAAAGCGGCCACCACCGGCCGCGCCGGAAGCTTTTCAATAAACTCCGTAATTTTTAAATAACTTGGGCGGAAATCCTGGCCCCACTGGGAAACGCAGTGGGCCTCATCCACTGCCACCATAACAATGGATGTATGCAATGCAAAATCTAAAAATTCCTCCGTCAAAAGCCGCTCCGGCGCTACATAAATAATAGGATATCTTCCCTCCTTCGCATAAGCAAGGGCTTTCCTGTACTGTCCCATGGTGAGGGAGCTGTTTAAATATGCCGCATGGAGCCCCGCCTGGTTTAAACCTTCTACCTGATCTTTCATCAGCGAAATAAGCGGCGAAATCACCAGCGTAATTCCATCCATCAAAAGAGCCGGAATTTGATAGCATATGGATTTCCCTGCTCCGGTAGGCATAATGCCAAGCACGTCCCTTCCCTCTAAAATACTGTCAATCAGATACTCCTGCCCTTCCCGGAAGGTATCATACCCAAAATATTGTTTTAACAGCTGTTGCTTATTCAAATTAAATTTCATCTTCCGTGCCTATTCCTCCATGTCACTGCTTTGTAGCATTAAATCCAACTGAACATGCCCTATTGCCTGTTTCCTGCAAATCTCACAAAGTAGCTCTCCGCTTGCTCCTGTGTTAATCCGAACCGCCGTGCCAGCTTTAAAAGAATTCTGTCTTTCAGGATTCCTTCTTCCAGATTGTCTAAAATCAATGCTTCAATTCCTTTCTCAATTCCTTTCTTCTCTCCATCATGCCATATCATTTCACCCAGCACAGTCATACGAAACACCTCCTTAATCTCACTAAGCTCATTCTCCTTAAGGAACTTACAGGCAAAGGCATACAAAACTGATTCCATACACTGCTTCTCCTCTTTAGACAATCCTTTTCCAGCTATATTGAGAAACTGTCTATATTATATGTCAAAAGCAAATTTCAGGCAATGTACTGCCGTTTTTTTTACCGCAAATACTTTTCAAAAAAACATAAGCTATAATTTATTTTAAATGGAATTACTGTCCGAAACAGACAATTTGATTATAAAACATACTTGATAGAATTATGATAGAAAATATAGACAGATTTCTCATTTCCATCGCCTGATGCAAAGTTATTTTAGCAAAAAATGAAAGAAATGGCAACTTTAAAAATTCGTGGAGGCCTTGCCCCCCTCCCCACCCTATTGTATAATAAAACAGGTGTCGGTTCCGGGAGGAGTGCGGCTTAGACCGTATTGCCGGTGTCTCGGTTCACTTTTATGTCTATCCCGGAGGAACACGCGGCAGCCGGCGCCTTTCAAGTATATCATTTTTACTGCCAAATAATTTTCCCCTCATTTCAAGCGCATTATTTGGCAAGATTCCCGATTTTACCAGTCTATCACTACTTTAAATAAATCCCCGTCTATTTCCACCTTCATCACGCCTCCCTGCAGCTCTACAAAGCATTTGGCAATCGCCAGTCCAAGGCCGCTCCCTTCCGTATTTCTGGAGCTGTCCCCACGCACAAACCGTTCTGTCAGATCCTGGGGCGGAATGTTAAGCTCCGCCGCGGACATATTCTTTAATTCGATATGGATTCCCGCTTCTGTTTTTTGGGCGCTGACATAGACCCTTGTGTGGGGCATTGCATATTTTAGGATATTCACATAGAGATTCTCAAATACACGGTAAGTTTTCTGGCTGTCAAGCTGCAAAATCACTTTTTCCTCAGGCATCCGGAACCGGAAAAACAAATCCGCATCTTCCACCTTGTCTTCATATTCCAAATAAACCTGCCGCATCAGATGACAAATGTCCACGTCCACAGGATTGAGCGTGACATTTCCGCTGCTTGCCTTGCTCACCTCAAACAAATCCTCTATCAGAAATTTCAGCCGGTCAGATTTTTTGGAAAGTACCTGTAAGTATTCCTTTCTTTGCTCTGGCGTAATGTTTTCTTCTCCTAAAAGCTCAATATATGTGGTGATAGCCGTAAGGGGCGTTTTCAGGTCATGGGATACATTTGTAATCAGATCCGTTTTCATTTTCTGGCTCTTTACCTCCTCATCCACCGCCGCCCTAAAGCCATTCTGGATTTTGGAAAGTTCTTCCTTGTAGGATTCAAACACCCCCCAGTCATCCTCGAACTTTGTTTGCAAATTGCCGTTTGCAACAGACCTGGCAGCCGTAAGAAGTTTTCCGTACTGTTCCTGTATTTTGTTTACATATTTTTTCAGTCCAATATAAAGGACTGCCGTATAAATCACCAGCACAATCCAGCCGAACATCCACATCACGCACATTACGGCCAGAAGCAGGAAATTGATCAAAACCAGCTTTCTGACAGTTCCCTCTGTCTCTCCTCCCAAATCCACATGCAAAACTTCTTCCTTGAACTGATTTGCTTTTTTCCTGGTTTTGCCAATCAACCAACCTATTATATGAATAAGCAAGGAGCGCTCCTTTATAAATTCCCTAAGCCCCAGATCAAAGACCTCGCCAAAGGTGGTAATCAGATAAAACCAGGCTCCAAAAATCAGCGTAAGCGCAAACACATTGATGCATCCGCCCAGCATAAGCATACTTTCTTCCGTCACAAAATCAAGATATTCGGCTAATATTCCTGTAAAAAATCCATTGTTGGAGAAATATACCAGTTCCATGATTAAGAATTCCAATCCCCAGATCATACAGCTTATCGCCGGCAGACTGATCTCCAAGTGCATCTGCGCTCCTGACATCCGATGAAGGCAGTACCCCTTTATTCTACTCAGGAAAAGAGCTGTAATTGCAAGCACGGCAAGGATAATCTGGTATATATTTACCGCACCTGCCTGGACGTATGCCCACCACATTTCGTTCCGGTATGTCCGCAAAAAGCTGTCATCCTTCCATATGGCCATAAGGTCGTCCTTCTGCTGCTGCGTGCAGGCATAAATAAAGGTCATATCCCTAGGCCTTTCGTCAATGCGGTAAGTCAGCTTTTCCTGTCCCACATTAAAGTAAACCGTATTGGCATTCACCAGATTGTAACGATAGCCATACTCCGACAAATAATTTGCAAGCCATTTACCTGACATAATGCTCTGCGTGTTTTTTAAAAGCTCGTCAGGTTTTTCATCTCTCACGAAAATATCTTTAAGATTTCCCGCTTCGTCATAAGCCATCATCACATAGTAGACGTAAGGTACATCCTCGTCCTCACGGCTTTTATCTTTATAAAGGGCTTCAATACTTCTGCCCGTATTTTTTATAATCTCCCCTGTTTTATGGTCCACCACACAGTAATCTATATTCTTGAAAATGACATTCATAGCATGGCTTTCCCATTCTTCCATTATAGCGTCTACGGCTCTTGCCAAAGCATCCTTATACTCCTCAATCGTCCTTTCTCCCAAAACCTCATAAATATCGCCGGCTTCCTCCCCTGAAAATTCTTCCTCCTCGGGAAATTTTTCTTCCTCCGTTTTGAGATACAAGTCTGCAAAGCTAACTTCCTCTTTCCGCACCTTATCCAGCATATTTTTATAAAGGACAAGGTTACCCCTATAAAAATACTGCAGCAATTCTCCACTTCTTGAAGGAGCCGTATAATTATTAGCCGCCTGTTTTTCAAAAACAGGGTAACAAGCCATAAACCCTGCCACAGCCAGCATCACCGCTACCCCTGCTGCAAGAAAACTAAATTTTTTACTGCTTTTCGATTTTGTATCCAACGCCCCACACCACCTTTAAGTATTTTGGTTCCTTCGGATTGATTTCTATCTTTTCCCGAATTTTCCTGATATGCACCATAATAGTATCCGTATTGATTGCCTGCTCATTCCATACCCTCTCATAGATTTCCTCGGCGCTAAATACCCTGCCCGGATTTTTCATAAGCAGCATCAAAATTTTAAATTCAAGAGGCGTTAGTTTCACGGGCCTGCCATCCACGCTGACCTCCACGCTCTCCTCATTTAACTCCAGTCCTCCAATCACATGAACCTTCTTATTCTGGCTTTTCTCCCCCACCGCCTCCAAAAATTTCCCATACCTTCGCAAATGGGAGTTGACCCTGGCAAGCAGCTCCATGGTGGTAAAGGGCTTGGTCACATAATCATCCGCCCCCATATTCAATCCCATGATTTTATCCACTTCCTCAGACTTGGCTGAGAGCATGATAACCGGAAATTCGTATCTTAACTCCCGCACCTTCATCATCATGGTAATCCCGTCCATTCTAGGCATCATAACATCCACAATGGCAAGATGTATCTCCTCCTGTTTGATTTTTTCAAGTCCCTCCACTCCGTCTGCGGCCTGAAATACAATGTATCCCTGGTTTTTTAAATAAATCTCAATTCCTTCCCTGATTTCCTTATCATCCTCCACAATTAAAATATGATATGTTTCCATTCTCCCTTGCCCCATTTCCGTTGTTTGTAAATTTGATTTCAATGTCTTAACTCCATGAAAAATGCCGCATTTAAGGCGCTTTCAAGGTATCCTTAGTGTGAAGCTTTCGTTGTTCTTAGGCGGCGTTCTTTGACGCCTTAGCGTTTTTAATCTTTTCTTCACACTAACCAGAGTATACCAT
Organism: Parablautia muri; assembly: GCF_009917485.1. Classification (GTDB taxonomy): domain Bacteria; phylum Bacillota; class Clostridia; order Lachnospirales; family Lachnospiraceae; genus Suilimivivens; species Suilimivivens muri. The sequence continues at coordinate 142,000 of NZ_QZDT01000007.1, read as the reverse complement.
ATTTCTGCTTCTTCCTCCAAATCTCCTTCTCTCTTTCAGCGCCCTTCCATAAATAGCCTCGGTGTAAGCCGCCACTGCCGCCCTGGCAATCCTTGCGCTGCTGTAATGTGCTGCTGTCCTGACAGCTCCCTGCCGCAAAAAGTCAATTTCCTTCTTTTCCAGAATATCCATCAGCTTACCTGCAAACTCTGCCTCAAAAGCCTCTGTCATATACCCGTTTTGCCCGTTTACCACCACGTCTGTTGTGCCGCTGCCGCGCAGCGCAAGCACCGGCGTCCCCGCCGCCATGGACTCTAGCAATACAATCCCCTGTGTTTCCGACAAGGAGGAAAACAAAAATAAATCCGATGCATGACAATAATTTTTCACATCCTCATTGGGTATCTTTCCTAAAAAGATGATTTCCTCCAAAAGCCCCAGGGCAGCCGCTCTTTTTTCCAGATTTCTTTTCTCCGGGCCATCTCCGATAAACGCCAGGCGGAAGCTGCTCCCACAAGCCTCCTTAAACAGTCTCATGCTCTCAAGCAGAAATTCCAGGTTCTTTTCCTTCGCAAGCCTTGCCACAGTGCAAAACAGATACTTTTTATCTCCTGCCAGCTGCTGCCTTATCTCCCAAGCCCGGTGCCCATCCGGATAAAAACTGTCCTCTTGAAGGCCGGTAGGCACCACCTTTACCGGCGCCTCTAACCTGATTTGCTCCAAATATTCTTTCATCATAGGCGTTGGCGCAAAAACCATATCGCAGCGCCTTCCATAGCTCCTCACATATGCCGGCATTATCCTTTTTAAACCGGAAAGACCCACATAATGCAGATATTGTTCATATCGGGTGTGATAAGTAAACACCAGCGGTACATGATATTTCCAGGATAAATACCGCGCGGTGCGTCCAATCAGCATAGGGTGATGTACATGAATCACATCAAAGTTTCCCTCCCTGAAGCTGCGCTCTATTTTCAAATCCAGACTGTCCGGCACGGAAAACCCACATACCACGCCCTGCAAAAGTGCTCTATACCTTACCACATCTTCTTCTTCCTCCTGCTCCTCATAAGATGGGGCAAAAACCACTACCTCATGCCCCAGCGCCCGCAGGCTTTTCGTCAGTCTTTCTATGGAAACAGGCACCCCTGCTATAAACGGTTTATAATTGTTTGTCATCATTGCGATTTTCATGTTAACACCATGCTCCCTTCTCCACCTAAAATTTATACTCATAGCGTGTGTTTGAAAATTTTTACATGAAGTAATTTAAAACGGCATCTCCCATAAAATACCCTGCCCCTACAAAAAACAGATTCCATACCAATATGCCCAGCGTGGAGCTCACCGTATACTGGACCAGATTCATCTTTGATACCCCTGCCGGTATGGAAACCAATGTCCTTACCATGGGAATCAGCTTACTGCAAAAAATACCAACGCTCCCTTTTTTTCGTATCCATGCAAGCTTTTCCTCTATCATCGGCCTTTGCTTTGGAAATTTGTTTAAGTATTTTTGTAAAAACAGTTCGCCGCCTTTGTATCCCAGATAATACAAAATCAGGCTGCCGGTAAGTCCTGCCGCCACTGTGATAATAAGCGCCGGTATAAACGCTATATTCCCCTTAGCCGCCCATATGCCTGCAAGCGGCATGATAACGCCTGCAGGAAATCCCGGCAAGTTCAAATACTCCAACAATACGATCACGAAAATTGCAATTCCTCCATATCTTGTAAAATATTGCATGATTACATCCAGCGTCATTTCACTCCTCCATTCTGTCAAACATCTTGACCTTAAGCATTCGTTCAAATATGATGCACTATAACCATCAAGCCAGGTCCCACACAACGGTCTGTCTGCCCTTCACAGAACCTTTACCGGCCGGACAAAATGATTACCATTTGCTCTCTATAACGGATTATGAAAAGAGATTACCTCAAAAACCTAAATAACTTCCTGCATCATTTCTTAAGAACTTCTAAATTTTGCAGAAAGAACAATGGAACAGGCAGGGGGGCTTACCATATTTCAGTTGTGGAAAATGACAAAGTATGCCACACTTCGCGGAACATCTTTATGTGAACAAGCGCTATCATGCTTGTACGTCAGCTTATTGTAAAAAGAACGGACAGCCGGTAAAACCGGCTGTCCGCTTATATCGCCTATCCTTTCACACTTCCGCTTGTCAGTCCTGCTACAAAAAACTTCTGGCAAAAAATAAAAACAGCTAATATAGGCAGCAGACTAAAAACTGACAGCGCAAATACATATCCCCATTGGGTAAATTGATGTTGTCCAAAAAAACCGGATATTGCAATCGGAATGGTGCGTTTTATATTATCATTGATTACCGTATTGGCCCATGGAAATTCTTCCCAGGCCGTAAGGAAATTAAAAATTGATACGGAGGCAATCCCAGGTTTCGCCAAGGGAATAATAATCCTCCCAAACACTGTAAGAACACTGCCGCCGTCCATATAGGTCGCTTCGTCTAATTCCCTTGGAATGTTTTCCACAAAGCCTTTGATCATAAAGGTGGAATAAGGAATCGTCCATGCCGTATAAAAAGGAATCAGTCCTGCCAGTGAATTAATCGTTTTTAGTTTTACCGCTAACTGATATTGGGGAATGATAAGCGTGAGCCCGGGAATAATCATCGTAAGTACAATAAAGGAAAACAAAAAATTCTTTCCCGGAAATGCAAAACGGGCAATTACATATCCCAATGCCGAAGCAATCAGTGCGGCCAGCAAAACTGTACAGACCGCCACAAAAATACTGTTGAAAAAGTTGATATAAAATTTCCCCTGTCCAAGAACATAGAGATAATTTTCAATCGTAATTTCATCAAAGCCAGGAAGGAACCGGGGCGGATATTCATATAGCGCACCATTTGGCTTTAGGGATGTACTTACCATATAAACCATTGGCAGCACAACAACTATGAGCGCACCGACCAAAAAAAGATGCAGAATAACCTGGATAATGTTTTTCTTTTTCATACTCGCCTCCTAACTTTTTTGCCGCATCATCCGAAACTGGACCAGCGCCAGCGCCGCCAGCACAACGGTTATAATAAATGACAGCGCTGCGGCATAGCCAAACGCCCCTGTACTGAATGCTTTATAATACATCCATGTAAGAACCACATCCGTTTTATGCCCCGGCTCTCCTCCTGTTATCATTTTTATGGAGGTAAATACATTAAAACCTCCTATGGTCAGCATCACAAGGGCAAACAGTATTGTTCCTTTAATGCAGGGAAGGGTCACATGAAAAAGTTTCTCCAGCGCATTTGCCCCATCAATGGCAGCAGCCTCGTATAAATCTGTTGGTACTGTCTGAAGGGCTGCAAGAAACACAACCATATTCCAGCCAATGCCTTTCCAGATGCCAAGGAACATAGAGATCCAAAGTCCGCTCCACCTGGTATCCAGCCAGCGGATATTTTTTGCGGTCACATGGATTACATTGACAAGAAAACAGTTAAGCAGGCCTTCCGTGTTAAAAACATATTTAAATACCAGCGAGGCGATTACCCATGATGTAATCACCGGAAGATAATATAACACCCGGTAGCCTACTTTAAAACGAGTGACCTGATGAATCAGAAAAGCAGTTAAAAATCCAAGAATCATCTGACCTGGTACGGTCACAAAGGTATAGACAATTGAATTGATAAATGCGGTTCGGAAATAACTGTCTTGAATCACTTCTTTATAATTTTCAAGGCCAATAAACTTCTGGCCGGAAATACTCCCAAAATCCCACTCAAAAAAACTCATAACAAAAAGCTTAATAATAGGATATACCGTAAAAATGCCGAATATCAGCAGCCCTGGTAAAAGCAGCAGTCCAATTTGAAATTTCCCTTTCCTGGAAGTTTGCATATAGATCCTTTCTTTATGGGGCGTAACAGTTCAGTCTGGCTGAATCGTTACTATGGGGCCCTTAGCCGGCCCCATTTGACTTTTAAACTTGCATCTTATATAATTATTTTAAGTTATTCGGCCAACATCCCATCGAATTTCACAGCCAATTCATCCATTGCTTCTTTTGCAGTTTTTTCTCCATTCATGACTGCTGTTACGGCAACGGAAAGCTCGCTGTCCATTTCTGACCAGCATGCGGTGGTCGGACGGGATTTGGCTGTAGTGATAGCATCGACAAACGGTGCAAAATCGGCTTCTTTAACGGTGTCAGATTCCAGAGCCTCTTTATTGACCGGAATCTGTCCGCATTTAGCCATTTCTTCCTGAGCAAAGGGGCTGGTCATGAATTTCATAAATTTCCATGCGGCATCTTTATTTGCACTGTTGAACATGGAGATATCTTCACCGCCAAGGACTGATATGGAGCCGCTTTTGCCAGCCGGAATTGGGGCGGTTGCATATTCAAACTCAGGGTATGCGCCTTCCATTTCAGCAATTTTCCATGGTCCTTCCAGCAGCATCATGTATCTGCCGGTACCGAAGCCATCTGTCATAGGGATATCTCCGCTGTTCCATCCGGTGATAGTTTCCTCCGCATAGAGGTCTGCCAGCGTCTGGATTGCTTCTATTGTTTCAGGGCTGTTGATATAACCGGATGCTTTTGTTTCGTCCTCATTGGTAATGGCTCCGCCCATACTCCAAATAAAGGGGCATAAGTTCCACCCGGCTAAGGCCGGTTCATTATAGCCCCACACCTGTTGGCCGTTTTCATTGGTGCCGGACAGCGCTTTTACAGCTGCTGCAAATTCATCCATGGTCTTAGGAACATCAATTCCAGCGTCATTCAGCGCCTGTACATTGTAAAATAAAATTTTAGAATTCGTATTGAGAGCTAAACCATAGGAATGTCCGCCAATGCTTGCGGTGCTCATTGCGCTGTCAAGTAACCCGGCAGCCGTATCACTATAATCGGGCATTTCCTCATCAAGGGCAACTAAGATACCCATTTTTTCAAATTCAGGTATCCATGCACTGTCTAATCGGCCCACATCGGGAAGGGTATCGGACTGTGCGCTTATCAGTATTTTCTCATGAAGGTCGCCCCATTCGTGGGATACTGCATTTACTTTAATGCCGGGGTTTTCTTCCTCAAATTGGGGAATCAGCACATTCATCAGCGTATCATTTTCAGCAGACTGTGCGCTGTAATGATGCCAGAAGTCGATAGTTACTTCTTTTTCCTCCCCATCGGATGGATCTGGAGCAGATGTATCTGTGTTTGACATCACCTGGTCTGTTACATTGGTAGTTTCCTGACTTTCAGAGTCGTTTTCCGTTTGTACTGGCGCAGAATTACCGCATCCTGCCAACGCCGCCAAGCAAGTCGCAGTTGTGAGTAAAACCGCCAGTACTTTTTTGCCTTTCTTCATTGATTAGTACCCTCCTTTTTCTTTATTACCTTAACAGCATATGGCTGCATTTCCACAAAAATTGCCGCCTTATAAGCTGTTATGTCCTGATTGTAAAAGCGCCCGGTCAAAGGCTTTGCCTGATATAACTCCTCTCCGGTCGATAACAGCTCCACATATTCCCCGGTTTCCAGCATGGGGCAGAAAATTTTCTTTTGTCCGGAGCTGTTGTTAAACAAGGCATAGATTATTTCACTAGTTCCTTTTTCCTCATAATATCTGATAAATGCAAAAACCGATTCCTCAGAATCCGCCAAAATTGTCCGGTATGAACCTTCTCTGATGCAGCAATAGGTTTTTCGAAAAGAAATTATTTTCTGATACCATTGAAAAAGATCTTGATCCGCCTGTCCGTCCCATATCATACACCTTCGGCAATCCGGATCGTTTTCGCCGGTTATTCCGGCCTCATCACCGTAATAGATTGCAGGCGAACCCACAAACAGCATCTGGAATGCTGCGGCCATCTTTAAGATTCTTTTATCTCCTCCGCAAATATGTAAAAATCTTTCCGTATCATGGCTGTCCAGGAGATTGTACAAAAGCTGACAGGTTTCCTCCTTATACAAAGCAATTATGGTGTTGATGCGGTTGTCAAAAACTTCTGTAGAGATTTCTTTTCTGCCGAAATAATCCCAAAGAGCATCACGGAACAAATAATTCATCACACTATCCAGCTGGTTTCCTTTCAGCTGTCTGCCGCCATATCCCCAAGTCTCTCCAATTAATATACATTCAGGATATTTTTCCTTTAAGGCCAGCCGCGCCGTTTCCCAGACACCAATGTCCACCTCGTCCGCCACATCCAGCCGCCATCCATCAATCTGATACTCCCTGAGCCAGTAATCCATTACATCTATAATATAGTTTCGGACTTCCGGATTTGCCGTATTTAATTTAGGCATATAAGGATAGGCGCCCACACATTCATAGCGATCCTTGGAAATGGTTACAGGGAATTTTTCTATCAAAAACCAGTCCAAATAATTTGATTGCTCCTGATTTTTCAGGATATCCTGAAAGATGGGGAAATTCACTCCCGTGTGGTTAAAAACACCATCCAATAAAACTCTGATCCCCTGTAAATGGCACTGCCTGACCAGTTCCTTAAATTCCTCATTTGTTCCAAACATTGGGTCGATACGGAAATAATTCGTGGTTGCATACTTATGGTTAAAATCCCCCTCAAAGACAGGATTCAGGTAAATGCATTCCACGCCCAACTCTTTCAAGTAAGGGAGTTTTTGACTGATTCCAGCCAAATCACCTCCCATATAGTTTTCTCTGGTTGGCACAGTGCCCCATGTTTCTGAATTTACCGGGTCGTTGCCATAATCTCCGTTATAAAAACGTTCCGGAAATATTTGATAATAGATTGTGCCTCTGGCCCAACCGGGAGTTGCGATTACGTCATTTCCATTTGCATACAGATATTCAAAAAATCCGCTTTGCGGTGGCATATTCCCGATTCCATAAGTTGAAAAATACCATATTTCCCCATGAATATCTTCTAAATAAAAATAGTATTTCTGATATCTGGCAACTTTCTTAAAAGTAATTTTGCCCTGGAAATAATCAAATAATCCGTCTCTGGCATAGCATTCCATGCTCTGTTCTTTTGTAATTCCATCGTCCCTGTTCCAATAAATAATCTTGCATTCCCGTAACTCTTTTTTGGCAGTTCGTATCCTGAAAACCAATTGATTTCTGGCCGTTGGATAAACAAAATCCTCTGTATTGCCATGCAAAACTGCCTCTTTGTTCACACGTTACCACCTCTTTCCCGTAGATTTCCTTGCAATAATTTTGGTTTCGATTAAAATAGATTCCTCCTTTCTGTCCTGATGTTTAATCATATCAAATAATGTACTGGCCGCCCGCTCCCCCAGAAGATAAGTATCAATATCCACAGCAGTGAGAGGCGGGTCAAGGTATTCGGCCAAAGGGTAATTGTCAAAAGTGATTATACCAATCTGTTCCGGTACGGATATATTTTTTTGTTTCAATTTTTGCAGTACATGATATGCAACCATATTATTCGTACAAATTATACTGTCAGTTTCCCGGTATGTTTCTAAAAGTAATTTTATCTTATCTGCAATCTCCGTCCTGTTTACGCCGCTTTCTATAATGTCGTTTTTGGATGGGGATAATCCGTTAATCCGAAGTTCTTCCAAAAATCCCCGGATTCGCTTTTGCTCAAAAATGGTACCTTTGTTTTCTACAAAAAGGACCGGATGACGATAACCGCATTGCAAAAGATGATTTACTGCAAGCCGTCCGCCTTCTTCGTTGTCCATATCTACCCAATTACGACCTATATAGGATTCATCCGGCTCGCCCATAACGACAAAAGGAAAATGGTTTGCAGTCAAAAGGCTTATTAAATCTTCCGTAATTCCGGATACAGGTAAGATAATTCCGTCTATCTTGTGTTCCAGAACCAGATTTCTAACCGCATTACCTTTTTCACGCTCCGTATGATTGGTAATCAGAAGGTTATACCCCAGGCGCTGGGTCACCTCCTCAATAGCGGTGACGGATTTAATAAAAAAGGTATTGGCATAAGCATCACTGTTTCCTGCATCCATTACAAGGCCTATCGTAAAAGTACTGCCATTGACAAGGCTCCTTGCCTGAATATTGGGGTGGTAGTCCAGCTCTTTCATAGCCGCCGTGATTTTCTTTTTCGTTTCTTCGGATATGGCGGCCGTTCCGTTAATCACTCTAGATACGGTAGATGGGTTTACGCCTACTTTTTTTGCAATGTCTTTAATTGTAACTGCCATAAAATTCTCCATACTGCCAACCTCCCGCATATTAGAGTATTGGCACAAATTTGTCCGTAAAATTTTTTCACAGCAATCTTTTTACGCAAACGTTTGCGTTGGACTGTAAAAATATAAATGCAAACGTTTGCATTTATGTAATATACTATACCTGATAAAATGACATTTGTCAATGAAAAATCTTTACTGAAGTGGAAATATATAAACATTTGCGATAATGCCTTAATAAACCACAAATGAAAATGTCTCAAAAAATGGTAAAATATCCTCCATAAAAGATAAAAAATTGGATAAGCCTATGACAACAGCAGATTCATTTATCAAAATTTATAATATTTTAAAGTCTAATAGATTGAATTTAAGGAGCGTGAATTACACCATTGAAAAATCTACACATATGCCTTTAACGACTACTGAGTATGGTATTAAAAGTCATTTGGATTATGGCGCCAATGAAGGGATTTATTTGGATTTGTGGATCCTAATACATACAGACAGTGATGTAAAGGAGCAAAAACTGGGAACCTTCAATACGCTTGGCTGCGCACGTAAAACATGATTCGGTAATTGTATGTGAAAAGCAACGAACTGTTACGAGTAATCATCCTTTGTAAGCAGGAACCATTGATAATATCTCGCAATTCAAGTATAATATAAACAGTGCAACAGGAATTTCTACGATTTGAGAAAATCTTGCTATGATAAACGTATACAGAGGAAAGAAATAAAGATGGAAGACACTAATTTAGCACAGGCGGTTAAGGCAACACATGACTCAAGTTCCTATGATACAAATGTTAAGTTCCTGCTTGCAGATAAGCAAATACTGTCACGGATATTAAAATATGCTGTTCAGGAATTTAAAGATATTTCCATGCTGGAGAAACTACTTTCCCAGACAAGCGCGGGTGAAAAGAAACGCATTCTTACAGAGGAATACGGAATGATAATGACAACCGAACTGGAAGGGAGAATACAAACTATGTGCAATTTATCTGAAAATATCAAAGGGCAGAGTATTAAAACGGAACGGCTTAATGCCATTGAAAGGATGATTAAAGCCGATGCTACAAAAGAACAGATCATTTCTTTCGGCTATACTGAAGAAGATTTTGCGGAAGCAGAAAGTCTTTTATGCACAAATGCATAGGAAATATGCAGTCTGCCAAAAATAATCCTTGCTTTTTCTCAGGTTTGTGCATATAATCATCTACAGAAACTTAACAACCTCACAATACTGCCAGGCAGACAAAAATCTTTTGATTTCCCAACATGTCAGGCATATTGTGACCAATACGAAAACATGCAGAGTAGATTTGTGTGCGTTAAGTGCCGGTTGAACAGGGAGTTGTCAGCCGGACGAAAAGAATGGTCAGAATCGTCCAGTTCTTGCGGTACACAGGTCGCATCCCGCTGCAATTTGAGATGTTATCTCCTATTGTAGTAGTATGAGTTCTGCAAAGGAGGTAATTTTTTATGCAAAAATTAGCAACTTTGTTCACTCAGTCTTACCAGGAAATAAAACAGCTCCGCACAGTGACTATCTGCGGGCTGATGGCTGCAATTGCCATTGCGCTGAGCGCTTTTACTTCTATTGAGATTGGGAACTACATTAAGATTGGCTTTTCCGGTATTCCTAACCGGATAGTGGACTGCCTTTTCGGCCCTGTGGTGGGAGGATGCTTTGGCGGCGCGCTGGATATCATCAAATATCTGGTGAAGCCCACAGGCGTATTTTTCCCCGGCTTTACCTTTGACGCCATATTGGCCGGTCTTATTTTCGGCAGTTTTATGTACAAAAAGCCTTTATCCCTGCCAAGAATTTTAATCGCCAAGCTAACGGTAGTACTTGTCTGTAATATATTCTTTAATACGCTGTGGATATCGCTTTTGTATGGAAAAGCATTTATGGCTCTTTTACCTGCCCGTCTGCTTAAGAATGCCGTGATGTGGCCCATTGATTCCCTGATTCTTTTTATGGTCATTCAGATGCTTCATGCATCAGGAATCTTTAAGATTATTCGTCATGAACGCCCATGATGAACGAGAAATGAAATGATTACATATTGTAATTGGGGAGCTGATAAAAACAAAAAAACTTACAAATTTTACTTAACAAACCCTTAATTCATATCAAAAGCCGGAAACTACAAGATAGTTTCCGGCTTTTTTCTTTTCTCTTTTCCCCTGCTATCCTTCCAAACCGGAACCCGCATATTTCCCGGTGGCCGCTTTGTCATTTATGAAAGCTTCGTTTCCCGTATATTCTTCCGAACCGGCAGTACAAAGGAAGGAGACACGGACAGCTCATCAATTCCCATCCTGATAAATGTCTTTGTCAAGGACAGATCCGCCCCAAGCTCTCCGCAGATTCCTACCCAGCACCCATGTTTATGCCCGTTCTCTATAGTCATCTGAATCATGCGCAGCACCGCCGGATGGTGAGAATCATATATGTTATCCAGCTTCATATTCTGCCTGTCAATGGCCAGCGTATACTGTGTCAGATCATTTGTCCCAATACTGAAGAAATCCACTTCCTCCGCCAGCAAATCGCTGATCATGACCGCGGCAGGGGTTTCTATCATAATGCCCTGTTCAAATTCTCCGTAGGGAACCCCTTGTACATCCAGCTCCTTTTTAACATATTCCACGATTTCCTTTATCTGGCGCACCTCGTTTACCGAAATAATCATGGGATACATAATAGCAATGTTGCCGAATGCACTGGCCCGCAGCAGCGCACGCAGCTGAGTTTTAAATATTTCGATACGGTCTAAGCAGATACGGATTGCACGGTATCCCATTGCCGGATTGTCCTCATGGTCCAGATTGAAATATCCAATCTGCTTATCGACGCCAATATCCAGGGTCCTTACAATTACTTTCTTCCCGGCCATATTCTGAGCAACCGTCTTGTATGCCTGGAACTGACTTTCCTCGCTTGGATAATCCTCGGCCTCCAGATACAAAAACTCACTTCTAAATAACCCGATACCGGCCGCATCATTTGCAAGTACACTTGCCACATCCTTAACGCCGCCAATATTGGCATACAGCTTTATCTTTTTTCCATCCAGGGTAATGTCTTCTTTGCCCTTTAAGCTCTGGAGCATTTCTTTGCTTTTTTCTTCTTCTTCCTTAAGCGCCTTAAGCTGCTCTAAAGTTTTCTCGTCAGGTTCAATATACATCACCCCTTCGTTTCCGTCCACAATAGCCAGCTTGTCGTTCCATTCTTCCTTAATATCCACACCAATCAGGGTCGGAATATTCATAGTCCTTGCCAAAATTGCCGTATGGGAATTGGAAGAACCATAGCGGGTGACGAATCCCAGCAGTTTATCTTTGTCCATTTGCACGGTTTCGCTTGGCGCCAAATCATCCGCAACCACAATCACAGGGTCTTTTCCTAAATCGCCGCTGCTTTCCTGACCGGCCAGTGCATTGATGATTCGTTCGGAAATATCCTTAACATCCGCTGCCCTGGCCTTAAAATAGTCGTCTTCCATTTCGGCAAACATTTTGGCAAAATTGTCTCCTGTAGTGGCCACCGCATACTCTGCGTTTACCTGCTCCGATTCAATGATATTCAGAATGGAACCCACGTAATCCCCATCCTCCACCATCATTGCCTGCACTTCAAAAACACCGGCGTTTACTTCCCCCACTTCCTTTACCGCTTTCTGGTAAAGTACATTTAACTGACTGACTGCTTTCCTTTTTGCTTCCTCATAACGCACTTTCTGCGCGGCAACATCCTCCACCTTCTCACGCTTTACCAGCAGCTGTCCTTTCCGGTAAAACAAGATTTTACCGATTGCGATTCCTTTTAAAATAGATTTACCTGCTACCTTCTCCATGCCAACCTCCGCATTGCTTTTTATTTACTATCTTACAAATAGCTTTTAAAAGGCTCCAAAGAGGCGGCTAGCGAAATCTTTGCCCCAATCGCATCCGCAATCACCTTACCGCCCGCCTCGTTTGGATGCAGGCCGTCTCCCAAATGCAGTCCGCCTTTCATGAAATGTGTATTCTCCGGCCTTCTGACCACCTCGTCCAAATCCACAAATCCCTCCGCCAAATCCTTATGGGCGCGAATCAAAGCATTCAGCTCCTGCCTGATGCTTTCCGGCCGTCCCATGGCCTTTTCACTGTCATTTGCAAAGGGCATGACCGTACTGATACAGACCTTGCTGTTTTTCTCATGGGCCAGCTTGATCATGGACTTAAGCCCTTCAAAAATCATTGCCCCGGTAGGCCTCTGCCCTTCCAGGCCAAAATCCATCCAATGGGTACAGTCATTTATCCCCTCCATCAAAAACACAAGCTCAGGTACCATATCCCCATATACGTCTTCTTCAAATCTGGTCCGCCCCGCTTTTCCAAAGCATCTTCCACAGCCCGGCATATCTTTTACATAACTGGCGTCATACAGAACCCGGTTTCCTCCGATTCCGCAGTTAACCAGCGCAATCTTCCCCGGATACTTTTGGTAAAGAATGTCCTGCAGGGGGTCAAAATAATAGGACATATGGGTTATGGAATCTCCAAAACATGCTGCCACCGCCAAATCCTCCTTTGTCAAAATCTGCACACCGCTTATGCCAAAGGCCCCGTTGCAGACATGCTCATCATAAGCAAAAAAGGGGAACATCTCCAAGGTTGACCTTCCTGACAGCTCCGTATCTTCCGCCCGGTTTCCCTGAAAGAAGCTGCTCTGCCACCCCTTAGCGCTCCAGGTCTGGCATAAGCTATAAATCTCATGTCTCCCCTTAAGGTAAACAGACACCGCCAAATCCTCGTTTGCTTCTATGGAAAACGGGATGCTGTCACTGTAAAATGCCTGTCCGGCAGGCACCTTGATCTGTGTATTTCCCTGGTAAGTCACCTTTACACTTTCGGTAATCTGACCACTTTTTTTATCAACCCTTCCTACATTGACCTGTTCTAACAAAAGCGCATACTGGTCATACAGATTGGAAAATTTAATTTTAACCGCACTACCACCCACATTATTTTTAATACGGATTTTCTGGGTAATATCTTCCGCCGCGCCTATCCGGGCGCCAAAATCAATTGGGATGTAACCCCATATTTTCTTCCAACTTTCCATTTTTCCTCCATTTCCAAATGCTCCCTAAACGTTTCCTTATTTCTTATCCCTTACTCATTATCCCCGCAGAGAACCACGGTGCTTAACGTCTCCCCAGGCAGTGTAATTTTCCATAAATACCCCTGCATGCGAAGCGCTACAGGCAGCTGGCTCTTTTGCTGATTCAGCAACACGATTCCCACTGTGCCGTCCGGATTTTTTACAGCTGTGCCTTCTACCTCATGTCCATACACACTGATTCCCATACGCCTTGCGCCAGGCCGGATGGTTTGTGCAATCTGGCGAATGTACTCATAGCTTACCGTGCAAGTATAGCTTCCGTCCTCCTCCGCAATCATCGGCGCGGCAAAACCTCCGGGCACATGCCTTGGTCCCCCTGTTCGGTCCACAATCATATTCCAGTCGATCCACCGGTTCATTCCATGATTGATATCCCCGATGATATCATGGGCATAGTTTTTTGCATCCTGGAAATCCACTTCCAGGGGCGTTAATTTTAAAAGCTCCTGCACTTCCGGCGGCAGTCCCGCCCATTCTTCCCTGGGTAAGTCAAAAGCAATTACTTTGCCCGGAATATGCAGTCCACAGCTTTCCGAGTGCATCAAAACCTTGTCCGGATACCTTCCCCCAAGCAAAGACAGGGCCTCGAAATGGTCTCCCGTATACCAATGATAGGCAAAGCCTTCAATCATATCTGCGGCCTCTCCTTTCATCACCTCGTCAATATGTTCAACCATTCTCTCCTTATTGTGATCCCAAATATAAAGGCCTATCTTTTTATCCAGCCCGGCTTCTTTCATAGCCGGATACAGATGGCCTTCCAGAAATTCCCTTTCCTCCTCCCCCGTCCAGACACAGCTGTCCCAGCTGGTGACGGCATTGGCTTCGTTCTGGATGGAAAGCATCGTCACATTCAGTCCCTCCGCCAGATAAGCTTGTATAAATTTTACCAGATATTTTGCCCATGAAGCATAATACTCCGGTTTTAACCGCCCGCCAAAGCAGCGGTTAGGTTTGGTCAAATCTACGCTGCTTTCTTTTCCGCCATAAACGGCAGCATCATTTTTCTTGATTTCCGGGGGCGTCTTCCACTGTACCGGAGGCGACCAGGGGCTCAGCAAAATAGAAACCGGTTCCTTAGAGAGCTCCATTGCCTCCTTCACCACAGGAATAATATGCTTTTTATCCCGGCTGATAGAGAAGGTAGTAAGCACAGGGTCCTTAAGGGGATCTTTCACCGCCTGGTATTCCTCCAGGGAATAATCACAGCTGTCAATGTGGATTCTCACAAATTTTGCATTCACTCCTATATCTCCAAACCAGCGCTCTAAGGCTTCTTTTCTGATTTCCGGCGTCATCTTAGATAAAAGATAGCAGGCCGTTTCTGTCATAGCACAGCCAAATCCGTCTATTTCCTGAAAAAGATAATCCGGGTACAGACCAACTACATTAGATTCGATCTGACTGTCTAATGCCGCCTCATAAAGCGCCTCCGGCCGTTTTTCTTCCCATGAAACTTTTCCCGTTTCCTTATCGTAATACGTTATTTTCTGCACCGCATTCATTTTGATCCTCCATTCTTTCCTGCTTGATCCATTTGAAAATGATTCCTGTTAGCTGCCACATCATCTTTTCAGAGGGCATTTGTTATAATTATATATCAGCTTATACGGCATATCAACGTGCGATTGACGAACCAAACGTAAAAATGCTATGATTATAGAACAATGGATGCCAGGCTTTATCGGCCATCCTTATAGGAACAAACGCTGCCGTGCTTCACGATCCAGCTTATTGTAATAGTAATCACGTTCCACAACATGCGCCATCATGCGCATTTTAGGCCGTGAATCGCAACCGGTTTTCCGTATGGAGGGATGAGTAAATCTATGACAAACGATTTTTCTAAGGGGAAGGTATGGCGCAACATTATCAGTCAGTCCATTCCTCTTATGCTTGCACAACTGGTACAGCTTTTATATAACGTGGTGGACCGTATTTACATCGGCCACCTGCCGGGAGCGGACAGCCTGGCTTTGACCGGCATTGGCCTTGCCTTTCCCCTGACTACTCTGATTGCCGCTTTCACCAACCTTTTTAGCACAGGCGGAACTCCGCTTTTTTCCATTGCCAGAGGCGCCAAAGAAGAAACGCGGGCGGAAAAGATACTGGGAAATGTTTTTTCCCTCCTGCTGCTTTCTTCTCTGATTATTCTGCTTTTCTGCTATTTGCTGAGCAGACCCATTCTATACTTATTCGGTGCCAGCGATGCATCTTACATATATGCGGACGCATACCTGAAAATTTATCTGCTGGGCACTTCCTTTTCCATGCTCTCAACCGGCCTGAACGGCTTTATCAATGCCCAAGGATTTCCTAAAATTGGCATGATGACAACCCTTATAGGCGCTTTGTTAAATTTAATCTTAGATCCTCTGTTTATTTTTTATTTCCGGATGGGCGTTTCCGGAGCAGCCCTTGCCACCGTACTGAGTCAAATCGTATCCTGTATTTGGGTCCTGCGCTTTCTGACCAAAAAAGCGGATAATCCGCCCATCAGACGCAGCCATGCTCCACAAGCCGGTTTATTAATTAGAAAGCAGAATCTAAAGATAGATTTAAAATTGATGCGGGAAATTATTCCCTTAGGTATGTCAGGCTTTATCATGCAGGCTACCAACTGCCTGGTACAGGTGGTCTGCAATGCCACCTTAAAAATATATGGCGGAGATTTATACGTAGGCATCATGACCGTCATTAATTCCGTACGGGAAATCCTCTCCCTTCCGGTCGGCGGTCTTACCAGCGGCTCCCAGCCGGTATTGGGATATAATTATGGCGCAAAGCAATATGACCGAGTCTGCCAGGGGATTCGTTTTACCTCCATAATCGGTATTTTATATACAATGGCTGCATGGCTGGTTGTCATATGCTCCCCCCACCTTCTGCTCTCCGTTTTTACCACAGATGCAGCTATGCTGGATGCCGGAACCGGTGCACTACGGCTATACTTTTTTGGTTTCTTTTTCATGTCCTTCCAATTTTCCGGCCAGGCAGCTTTTACGGCCCTTGGCTATTCCAAACAAGCGGTTTTCTTTTCTCTGCTCCGCAAAGCGGTAATCGTGGCTCCTTTGACTGTTTTTTTGCCAACGCTCGGCTTCGGCGTGGACGGAGTCTTTCTGGCGGAACCCATATCCAATGCCATTGGCGGACTAGCTTGTTTTATTACTATGTACTTTACTTTGTACCGGAAACTAAAAAAATGCAGGAATAGATGAAAGCGAATATCCTATCCCTACATAACGATAATTTGAATCATATTCTCACGCAATACACAGCTGCTGCATATCACAAAATCCAGCGCCCCACTGCAAGCATGCCCTTTGGCTTGCTGCCCGCGGGAATCAATTTCAAGGGACGCTGTGTGCCGGCAAAGCCTTGAGCAGTAACAATTTTTACTTTCGTTGGGAACTAAATGCATTGGCAATTTTTTTCAAGGTACTGTTAAGCCCTAAAAGTACGAAAACATCGTTCTTTTTCGTTGGCTCATCCGCCGGCGGGTTGATAATCAATGCCCCTCCCCGTTTAATGGCAATTACATTCACCCCATATTTTTCACGAATCTTCAATTCCTTAAGGCTCTTGCCCGTCCAGCTGTCCAGGGTTCCCACATCCGCAATGGAATACTCCGATGTCAATTCAATTGCATCAAACAGATTGTTGAAGGCAAGATTATTGGCCAGATGCACTCCCATTTCTCTCTCCGGATAAACAATTTCATCTACGCCTATTTTGGTCAGAATTTTTCCCTGCATATCGTCATAAGCCTTGGCAATAATTTGTTTGATCCCCTGCTCCTTGGCCCAGATAGCAGCCAGCACCGAAGCGTCCAGACTATGCCCAATGGAGATAACTGCCCCATCAAAGTTTCTCCCTCCCAGCTCCTTTAAAACTTCCTCGTTTTTCACATCCACACACATGGCAAGGGTTACATAATCTGCAATCTGCCCTATCCTGTTTTCATTTTTATCAATGGCAAGCACTCTACACCCATTGGCTTCCAACTGCTTTGCCACATTACTGCCAAATCTTCCAAGTCCGATTACTATGTACTCTTTCTGTACGCTTTTTTTCATACTTTTACCCCCCGAATCCTTCTTACCCTATGATGACCTTACTTCCCGCGTAGGAAAAATCCTTCCCCGTGTGATTGCTGTTAAATGCCAGCGCCAGGGTGATAGGCCCAATCCGACCCAGAAACATGGTCAGGGTGACAATCAGCTTACCCACAGAATTCAGGCTGCCGGTCAGCCCCCTTGACAATCCCACCGTTGCAATTGCCGAAGTCATCTCATATACAGTATCCAAAAAATTGCTGTTCTGAACTGCTAGAAGCGCCGTTGTCAGCACCAACAGCACAGAAAAACTGAAAGTGACAATCGCCACACATCTCCTGATGGTCTCGTCCGCAACTTTTCTGTGCATGATACTCACATCCCTTTTTCCGCTGATATTGGCAAACATAGATGCAAGCAAAAGAACAATGGTCACTGTTTTAACGCCCCCCGCTGTTCCTGCCGGCGAACCTCCGATAAACATTAAAACCAGATATACCAGGCTGGACGCCGGTCTGAAAGCCTCCTGTCCAATTGTTGCAAATCCGGCTGTGCGGAGCGTAACCGATTGGAACAGCGCCGCCATCACCTTTTGGCCCCATCCCATTTTTCCCAATGTATCCGGATTATTGTATTCAAAAAGAAGAGTCAATATAGTGCCTGACAAAATCAGAGAAAAGGTGGTTACAAGAACAATCTTTGCCTGCAGGTTCATTTTGCGGCTATATATATGGCCGTCCGTATTTTTGTGCGGACACAGCACCCTTAGGATCTCCCAATAAACCGGAAAACCAAGGCCGCTGACAATAATTAAAAAAATAGTAACCAGATTCACCATACCATTGTCCACATAATTGCAAAAACTGTTTCCTCCTAAAAGGTCAATTCCCGCGTTGCAAAAAGCGGACACCGCATGAAAAATACTGTACCAGATTCCCTTTACCCCATATTCCGGAATAAATACCAGGGCATAGCCCACGGCGCCCAGTCCTTCCAGCCCAAGCGTCACCTTGAAAATCCGCATGGTCAGCCGCACCAGCCCCGATAAAGTGTCCAGATTATAGGCATTTTGAATCACCATCCTGTCCGCCAAAGTGATTTTTCGATGAAACAGACACAGCACCAGTGTTGTGAAGGTGACTATCCCCAGTCCTCCAAACTGAATCAAAAACAGCAGGACCACCTGGCCAAAAGCTGAAAAGGTTTGTCCCACATTGACAGTTGACAGTCCTGTGACACAGACACTTGACATGGCAACAAATAAAGCGTCAAAAAAATCAACCTTACAGCCCGGCTTTAAACTGATTGGAAGTAAAAGGCAGATCGTACCTGCCGCAGCCCCTAGAAGAAATCCCAACATAATAATTCCGGTTGTTGTATGCCTGTGCCTTTTCATCCTAATCCCCCATAATTGTATGTATATTCGTCCGGGCAGCTGCCGTAAAGTGGCAGCTGTCCGCACAAATCTATGCCAGATATTCTAATACCGAAGTAACCGCATTCGCTCCGTCCGCTGCTGCCGTTATAATCTGCCGCAATTTTTTCCTGCGCACATCGCCTGCCGCAAAAAGCCCCGGCACGCTTGTGATACAGTCCTCTCCGGCTATCAGATAGCCTTTTTCATCACACACGGCCATATTGCCCAGCGCGTTACTGGAAGGGATAATGCCCACAGCCACAAAAACACCGTCCACTGCAAGCTCCTGCTCCCTGCCGGTCTTTACATTTTTGACCAGAAGGCTTTGTACCCCTTCTTCCCCGGCAATCTCCTTTGCAACCGTATCCCAGAGAATTTCCACATTGGGCAGCGCCATCATCTCTTTTTGCAGAATCGCCGCCGCACGCAGCTCATTGCGTCTGTGAATCAGGTACACCTTTTCACAGCCTCTTGCCAAAAAAATTGCATCCTCCACCGCAACATCACCGCCGCCTATTACTGCCGTCACCTTTCCTCTGAAAAAGGCGCCGTCACAGGTAGCGCAATAGGATACGCCTTTGCCTGCAAGTTTCTCCTCACCCGGTATATGCAGCTTTGCATGTGTGGCTCCCATAGCTGCTATCACTGCCTTTGTTTTGATTTCCCCCTGGCTTGTGAGCACCACAAAACCAGTATTTTCTTCCTGTGCTCTTTCTTTCAGGGAGGCCGCCTGTATTTCGCTGCCCTTAGCCCCATAAGCTTCTGTCAGCCGTTTAACGCCAAGAACTGCCGCCTCCTTAAATTCACATTCCAGTTTATCCGCATGCTCCCGAAACTTCATGCCAAGTTCAAATCCGTTGATACCCGGCAGTCCCGGATAATTGTCCACTTCATAAGTGTTTAAAACCTGACCTCCGCTCATAGGGTTCTGTTCTAACGTCACTGCTTTAAGTCCGGCTCTTTTTGCATATATAGATGCGGATAATCCCGCAGGACCGGAACCAATTATTACAACATCATACATAATTTTCCCGCCTTTCAAACACCCTCCGACTGATATTTTTACAGGGATTTCCGATACGCTATATCGGCTGCTAGATGTACCCTCCATCCATGGTGATGATCTGCCCTGTCAAATAGGACGGGGCATTCACAAGCAGCCGTATTATTTCCCCGGCCTCTTTGGTACTTCCAAGTCTGTCCGCCGGGATATCTTCCCTGAGCGCTTCTATCTCCTCTTTGGAAAAGCATTCATTCATGCTTGTGTCAATCACTCCAAATGCAACACCGTTTACCTGAACGTTACTGGGCGCAAGCTCCTTGGCAAGGGCACGGGTAAAGCTGTTTACCCCTCCCTTAGATGCGCTGTAGGCCACCTCCATGGACGCGCCTACATTTCCCCAAACAGAAGAAACATTGATAATTTTTCCCTCTTTGCGCCGTACCATCTGAGGCACAACAAGCCGGCAGGTATAAAACATGGCATTTAAATTGGTGTCCATCACCTGATGCCACTGCTGTATGGACATATCTGTCAAAAGTCCTACAAAAGATATCCCCGCATTGTTTACAAGCACGTGAATTTCTCCTACCTGCATCATCATTGTCTCCACCTGCACCGGATCTGATACGTCACAAAGTGCAGTTTCACAATGAATCTGATAGGTTTCCTCCAATTCCATCCCCAGCCTCATAATATCCCGGCCGGATGATTTGCATACCAATAATAAATCATAGCCTTCTTTTGCAAGCGCTCTTGCCACGGCCGCCCCGATGCCCCGGGAGGCTCCCGTAATCAGTGCTTTCTTTTTCATATGCGCCATCCCTAAATAAGGTTCCTGATTCCATCACAGATTCTTCCGGCCACTTTGACATTATTCATTGTATAAATGTGAATGCCATCCACATCATTGGCAATCAAATCCACAATCTGATTAATCGCATAAGCCATCCCCGCGTCCAAAAGAGCCTCCTTGTTATACTCATATTTCCTAAGGATTTTTTCAAATTTCTCCGGCAGTGATGCCCCGCATAAGTTTACCATCCTTTCAATGTTCGCTCTGTTTGTAACCGGCATAATCCCTGCTTCAACAGGCGTGCTTATCCCTGCAATCCTGGTCTTCTCATAAAAACGGTAAAAGGCTTCATTATCAAAAAACAGCTGTGACACCAGATGGGTCACTCCTGCATCCACCTTTCTTTTCAAGTTATGGATGTCTGTTATAGCGTCTTTTGCCTCCAAATGCGTCTCCGGATAGCAGGCCCCGCTGATATGAAAATCCCCCTGGGTCTTTATAAATTCCACCAGTTCATTGGCATATTTAAAATCATGCTTCACCGGAACATTGGGATTAACATCTCCTCTCAGCGCAAGTACATTTTCAATGCCGGCCTCCTTAAGCTGTTTTAAAATCTCACTGATTTCTTCCTTTCCATAATGAAGGCAGGTCAGATGCACAATAGGCTCCACACCATATGTATTTTTAATTTTCTTCGCTATTTCCACAGTCTGGTTGTCCACCGTACTTCCGCCTGCGCCGAAAGTAACGCTGATGAAATCCGGATGCAGATCGCAAAGCCGCTCCAGCGTAGCGTCTATATTTTTAAGCGCTTCTTCCTTCTTAGGCGGAAATATCTCAAAGGATAAAACCGGCTTTCCTGTTTTCTTTTTTGCTTCAAATATTTCTGTAACTCTCATTTTTCCCTCGTTTCTACACAGTCTTTTATGTGCCAGTGTTGTTTTAATGGTATTTATTGGGGACTCTGCCGCCAGAAGTCCGGACATGCTTCTTCTCATGCCTGTTATTTGACTTTTGTGAAAAAGGTACAAGCCCACATTTGCATTCACGCAGTTTCTGTACAGCCGTACTTATTATACTTGATATTCTCTAACTTTACCAGAGCTTTGTTGTCGTTGCCTCTCACACTAACCTCCATGATTTCAGGACATTTTCTTTACGCTGTCTCTGACTACCAAGTCTATTCCGATTCTCATACACACCGGCGGTAACAGCTCCTCGCTTTCCATCCGCCTAACCAGTAGCTCCACCGCTTCGGCGTCCAGTCTCTGCCTGGGTTATCGCACGGCGTAAGCCTTCGTAGCGTTCCGTAAAATTATTGATATGTACATTAGCATGGATATAACCCAGCCTGGTATGTCCGCATGCAATCAAATAACGGGGTGCCAGAAAAGTTCCCTGCATATTGTTGATTGCCACACAGTCCTTTGTGGAACCGTCATAGCTGCTATCCAAAATTACAATTGGTTTTCTTATATTATTACACAGCTCAATATCCCGATCGGACATCTCCGTAGCCAAAAGAACGATGCCGGCGCAGTCCGACTCACACAATTCCTCTATCTTTTCTTCGAGATTTTGATTCCCATAGATATAGGACATTTGCATCTTATAACCCGCCCTGGTTATGCCGGTATTCACGCCCTCTGTCACAGAGGAAAAAAGGGCGTATCCCCAAAAACTTGTCCATGTTCCTTAAAAATCACAAAACTGATATAGTTCGATACAGACGGTTTCTGGTGGCTGCACTCCACCCCATAAAATTCGGCCGCCTTAAGAATCCTGTCCCTGGTTTTATCACTTATTCCCTTTCTTCCATTAAAAGCAATGGAAACTGCTGACGGTGAAACATCAAGAAGCGTGGCAAGTTCTTTTTTATTCATATCGCAATACCTTTCTCCTACCTGCAACAGTCCATCCAAGGACCGAACTAATTATTACATAAAGGTTCAATCTGCATCCACGCGATGCGCGCACAGTGCGATATACTGTTTCCCCGGAAGGTCAATATGGGAAAAACCCTTAAAAACTCCGGCGCAAGTAATTGTCATATCCCACGTATCAATAATATCAATCTGATAGCTGCCTTCCGGAAGGGTCCATAGCCGAAAGGAAGGGCGGTTGAATCCAAGGTACATCAATATAAGAGAAGGGCTCTCCTGTCCGGTCATCATTTCTCCCTCCGGCACCGCACAGGACGCATCCCAGGCCATTTTAACCGGCTTAAGTCCACCCTCCGGCAAAGTTTTTGCAAACTCCGCCAAAAATTTTAGACGTTCATTTGAAGTGCCGTGCAGTTTTCCTCCATGAGACCACCAGAGAATATCCTCAGGATCTATGTAAGTCTCTCCGTGGCCTACATATCCGCCGTTGCAGATACCTTCCCAGAAACGCCTGATCATTTCTTCTCCTGTGATATTTCCCCATCCCTGTTCAATATTCCCCTCATAAGCCACCTCGTCCATCACTATCGGCTTTCCATATCTGACACGATACTCGCCTGCTAATTCTGTGGTCTTATAAAGGTCGGTCCTCTGCATACTGCAATGTGTGATCCAGGGCCTTGTATGGTCATACACCTGTATACAATTATGAATGCTCCTCAGATGTCTGTAAGGGTCTTTGTCTATTAAAATCTGCGCATAATGTTCCCAGTCGTCCACCGTCTTTTCCCTTAAAAGATCCCACTCATTTGCCAGCGACCACCACACATTGCGGTAGGCTGCAAAACGGGCGACCACATAATTCCAATAAAGGTCATCCTGCTGCCTGGTCATCTTTGAAAAGCCCCAGCAGTCATAGGGATGCATCACAATCAAATCCGCCTCAATTCCCAATTCCCCCAGCGAGGCAATGGCCTCGTCTAACAGTCTGAAATGTTCCGGATTTAGTCTCGTATAATCAAAGTGATTGTCGTAATCATAGGGCCAATTGCCTGTCATAAAATTTTCTTCTGTGATATGGGAACGGTCAATGGGCGTTCCCTCATAAGGAAAAGTGACAGGGTCAACCAGATTGTGGATATAGTGCTTCGGCATCAGACAAAAGCGGATTTTGTTGAAGGCGCTGTCTTTGAGCTGTTCCAGCGTCTGTCTGCGCAGTTCTTCTTTTTGAAATACCCATGCATAGCAGGTGGTTCCAATGGAAAAGTACGGCGTCCCATCCTCATAAACAAAATGATAATTATTCGTCACCCGCATGGGCCCGTGGTTTCCCTCCTGGGGCGCCGTAACGTGAAATCCCACTCGGAGCTCCTCTCCAAAATCGGAAGTAATGACCGCCGTATATGCTCCCTCAAAGGACGGCATAAAACGCACTTTATAGATACCTTCCCCGTCATAAAACCCATCTACCGTCACCTTTTCATTCTCACCTGCAAAATCAGCCCTCACCCAATGGTCCAAAAAGGGATTTCCATCTGCCGGCCCGGCAACCGACAATTCATATACCCCCCATTTTGCAATCGTTTCCGGACAATTCAATAATTTCATTCTTATCCCCTCCCTCGCATATTGCGAGCTTTGCTTGCGATGCTTCCACCAATAAAGTTTTCTCCATTCCGAAGCGTTTCACGTTTCTCAAAAGATTTGCAGACCATGTTCATCCTGCTGGTTTATTGACATTTCTCCATATGCCTTCACTAAATTTATTTACTAATTTAGTAATAAAATAGTACCATACTCTAGTTATGTCAAGGATACTATTTGCTATTCTATATTACATAATTATAATTATTTATTATGTTTTATACAATTTATACTATAAATTTCTTTTCCTTAATTTCCAAGACATATTGATAAATTTTTATATATTTTAAGTTTATTAAGCTTTTTAAAATTAGTTATAACTAAATTTTAGTTCATTTTAGTTTTTATTATTCCATAAAGAAGGGATGAAAAGCTTTCAAATCAAATCAAAAAAATCCAACTGTCCATTTTTCCAGGATTTTTGTTCCGCCTGTTTTATTACGTCATTCTCCGACACCTCACCAACCAGCAACGGAGAAAACGGATTATGTAATTTTCTGTTTTTCAAAACCGTCTCCCTGTCATAGTTTGCATAACAATACAGACAGCCGCAAAGACAGGTATTATATGCCCCAATGTCCGTTCCAAGCAGACAGGAGCACTCATTTCGCGCCGCTTTTTTCTTAGGTACATTCAGCCTTGCCCCCAGCGCCTTCTCCAAAACAGCCCTTGACATACACCCATCCGCATCCACATTTTCCCGGATAAGCTCTGTGCTTTCACAGCAAAGGTGTATTTGCAGTCCCCATTTCTTCGCAATTTTAGAAAATGCGTCTATCAGCTTTTCCTGTTCTTCCTTTGTAACCCTGCGTACTCCCTGAAAATTCCGCTTTGTTTTTTCGTACAAGTCAATAAAGCTTACCACACATTGCTCCGTATAATCTGAAAGCTCCTCCGCCATATGCTCAAACTGCCGTATATGATAGCCCACCGAGTACCGGTTCGTAATAAAAACAGGGTCATACCGCCAGCTTACTCGTCCTTTTCCAATTTTCCCCGAAAGCTCCTGAAAGTACTTGATCACCAGTTCTTTAGGCGGCACATAGGGTTCGATCTCCTTTCCATATGGCGTGATCGTCACAAACCAAAACATATCAAAGGCCTTCAGCATTGACAATCCATCAAGCATAGGAGACGGATTTTTTGTACAAAACACCATCATATCTATCACTTCCGGATTCAACCTATATTGGGTAATCTGAATTGGATTATAGGGGTTACGGGAGAGCACATACCCCTCCTTGATGCGGTTATAAAACCAATCGCTGTAAAATGCAGGTATATCTGTCCTGCTCCCTGTATTTAATACCATTTCAACCACCTGCCTTTCCCTTTGTTTCGAAACAACAGTTCCTGTATCCTTATTGACGAATTACAAATTCTTATTGATGATTTACAAACTCTCAAGTCCGGAAGACAGGTAACGATTTCCCCTGACACTTTTTACCCTCTGCGTTCTTGATTCCTGCTAGAAACGGATCAAGGAGGCATGCTTGTACGAACATTGGCGACTGCGCGAGGGTCACATTAAAATTACGGTCCGCTGATTTTTACCAGCGGACCGTAATATTTTTAAAAATCAGCCTATATTCTGCTCTGCAAGCAGCCCTTCAATTTCTCCGGGCGATGAAACGGAATTTACAATTTTAGCTACCTCATCATTGGATTTTGCATCTTTACACCGTAAAATAATTTCTTCCTTCTCTGCCTCGCTTAAGCTCTCATACCTACGCTTTCCACGATCGTCCGCCACAAGCTCCATACCAAATCCCAGAGGCAGATTGGCATATCCATCATTCATCATCTGTCCTCACCTCCAAGATTATTATGAGGACACAGACAAATTTTTATGCCAAATTAAAATTTGTAAATATTGGACGAATTTAATTCATTTTCCTCCAGTATCCTACTTGCCGTTCATTGATTTCTCTGATGGTTTCAGGCTCCACCTTATAATTTCTATCTATATCCATTAAGCCATTTATTTCCTGCTGTACATCTGTAACCTGTGTGTAACAGTAACCGCATACATAGGGAATTTCTTTTATTGCAGTTGTTATTTTATCAAAGCGTCCGATAAAGTCTTCCTTTGTGTTCACTTTATCGCCATATCCCCAGCCGGTATCATTGTCAAAAGCAATTCCGCCAAACTCGCTGATGATAACAGGCTGCCCTATATACTCATAGCCATTTGCCATCGCCGATTTAAAGCCACAATGATATATTTCTGATGAAAGAATTTCTTCCTTCAAATTCACATACCGGTCCTTCAAAACCTCTCCCGCTTCTTCATAGTCATGTAAGGTAATAATGTCAGAAATCGTATGCTCCCACCCGTCATTTACGACAACCGGACGATATGGGTCAACACTTTTTGTCAAATAATAGATTGCTTCTGTAAAGTGCTGCTGTGCCTGCCTGGTCTTCACCTGACTGATTCCCCAGGATTCATTAAAAGGCGTCCAGGTGATGATACAAGGATGATTATAATTTTGGTCTACAATCTCCATCCATTCTCTGGTAAATTCAAAGACCGCATAATCGGAAAAATCATAAGCGGACGCCATTTCACTCCACACCAGCATACCCTTCACATCACACCAGTACAGGAATCGCTCATCCTCGGTTTTCTGGTGTTTTCTAAGGCCGTTATATCCCAGCTCATGAATTTTATCAATATCCTCTACCAGCGCCTCCTCGCTCGGCGGTGTCAGATGAGAATCTTTCCAATAGCCCTGGTCCAAAATCAATCTCTGATACAAAGGACTTCCATTCAAAAGAATGTTATTCCCATCAATACGTATTTCCCTCATGGCGAAATAGGATTTAATTTCATCCATCACCTCCATATCCCTTATCAGACGGAAGGAAATGTCATACAGGTTTGCCTCCTCAGGGCTCCACGTCTTTACAATCCATGCATAACTACCGTTCTTTTTCGCCACATCCACTTTCACACATGTATGTTCCGAAACAACCGCCGTGTAAACCTTATTGATAAATTCCCCATCAAAGGTGACGGTAGCCTCCACACCAAGGCATCCATCCCACATACTTTCCGGCGCATCCACCTGGTACTCCACTTCCAGGCACGACTCATTCATAACTGGTGTCATTTTAACGCTTTTGAGACTGACTTTTGGCACATATTCGCTCCATACGCTTTTCCAGATCCCGGTGGTCTGTACATACCAGCACTGGTAACTGTCCATCTGCCAACGCTGCTTTCCTCTGGGCTGCTGCATGTCAAAGGAATCCTCCACCTTCACAACAAGCTGGTTTTCTCCATCTTTCACCAGATCCGTGATATCGAAGGAAAATCTTGCATAGCCGCCTCTATGGCTGCCAGCCATCTGTCCGTTTACCCACAAGGTGGTCAAAAAATCACTTCCCTCAAAATGGATCACATAATTTTCTTTTTCTAGCCTGTCACCGTCTACCTGTATCTTTTTTCCATACCAGATATGGTCATGGCGGCTCTCGTCCTGAATGCCGCTCAGCTTAGTTTCATAAGTAAAGGGCACCTGTATTTTATGCTCTCCATCAAAGCCCTCATACCATTTTTCTTTTTCCCCTTTATTGGCATCATCAAACCGAAACTCCCATGTGCCATTTAAGTTTTCCCAGTTATTTCTCACAAACTGTGGGCGCGGATAATCTTTTACATAACATTTCATGTGTTATTTAACTCCTTTTTTTTGATGGCAACCAGCTTTTAACAACTCATTTGGAAAAATCCTCGAACCCAAAAAAATTTGACTCTGCACACATCCGCTTGACTTGTTACTTGTAAAATTCAAATACATCGCAGCCCCTTAGCTCATTGCCGTGGGGATAAACCACATTTTTAAATGGCCGCAAGCGCCTGTGTCAAGTCCGCAATCAAATCTTCCTTATCCTCAAGTCCACAGGAAATACGAATCAGTCCTGCCGGAACGCCTGCGGCAAGGAGCTGCTCCTCTGTCATCTGCCGATGGGTGGAGGTTGCCGGATTTAAGCAGCATGTCCTTGCGTCCGCCACATGGGTTTCAATTGCAGCCAGTTTTAAATGTTTCATAAAGGTTTCCGCCGCGCTGCGTCCGCCCTTTAATTCAAAGGACACCACGCCGCATCCTCCTTTCGGCATATACTTTCTAGCAATCTCGTAATACTTATCTCCCTCAAGTCCCGGATAATTCACATAAGACACCTGGGGCTGCTTACTTAAAAACTCCGCCACCGCCTGTCCGTTTTCTACATGGCGGGGCATTCTCACATGCAGGGATTCCAGTCCAAGGTTTAAGATATAAGCACTTTGAGGGGACTGCACACATCCAAGATCACGCATCAGCTGAGAGGTGCATTTCGTAATAAAGGCCCCTTCCCTCCCGAATTTCTCCGCATAAGTAATCCCATGATAGGATTCATCCGGCGTGCAAAGTCCCGGAAACTTATCCTTATATGCCATCCAATCAAATTTGCCTGCATCCACGATCGCGCCTCCCACAGCCGCCCCATGCCCGTCCATATATTTGGTGGTGGAATGGGTGACAATATCCGCTCCCCACTCAATAGGCCGGCAGTTGACTGGCGTTGGAAAGGTGTTGTCTACAAGTAAGGGCACCCCATGCTTATGCGCCGCTTTCGCAAATTTTTCGATATCCAGCACGGTAAGCGCCGGATTTGCGATGGATTCGCCAAATACAGCCCTTGTATTTTCCTTAAAGGCGTCATCTAGCTCCTCGGGTGTACAATCGGGCGAGACAAAAGTTGTTTCAATCCCCATCTTAGCCATGGTTACGGAAATCAGATTAAAGGTACCGCCATAAATGGAGGAGGAAGACACAATATGACTTCCACACTCACAGATATTAAACAGCGCAAAGAAATTGGCCGCCTGTCCGGAAGATGTAAGCATTGCCGCGCTCCCGCCCTCTAATTGAGCTATTTTCGCCGCCACATAATCGTTGGTGGGATTTTGCAGTCTGGAATAAAAATATCCATTAGCCTCTAAGTCAAAGAGCTTACCCATATCCTCGCTGGTTGCATATTTAAATGTGGTAGACTGAATAATCGGTATCTGGCGCGGTTCCCCGTTTCCCGGCGTATATCCTGCCTGTACGCATTTTGTATCTATTTTATAATCCTTATAGTCGCTCAATCAAATCCTTCCTTTCTATCCGAAGGCTCCTGTTGTAACAGTTCAGCCTTCGGCTTTGCTGTTACGAAATCTGCCCATTTTGATTTATCTTCATGGTAAGCCCGATTCTTTTTTTGGCCACATCCACCGTGAGTACCTGCACGTCCACAATATCCCCTACACGCACAGCCTCTAAAGGATGCTTGATAAAGCGGTCCGTGATTTGGGAAATATGGACCAGCCCGTCCTGGTGAACGCCTATATCTACAAATACACCAAAATCAATGACATTGCGGACAGTTCCCTTCAAAATCATGCCCGGTTTTAAATCCTTCATATCCAGCACATCGCTTCTTAAAATAGGAGCCGGCATATTTTCTCTTGGGTCTCTTGAGGGCTTTTCCAGTTCTTTTAAGATATCGGTAAGCGTAATCTCTCCAATTCCAAGTTCTTCCGCCATCTGTTTTTTATTCTTGATTTTTTTCTCCAATGTGCCTACTGCTGCGGTCCGGGCCGTCTCACCTGCTACTGCCTCCTGCAGCCCCTTTCCATTTTCCCCTGCAGGCTCCGAAGATAGCCTCGTCATATCACCCATGGCTGCTGCCAATGCTTTTCCCATAGCCGTATTGGTATTGCGGATCACAATTCTCTGCTGCTTTCCCTTTGTTTCCTTTCTGGGCACAGGCGCCTCTTTTTTAACGCTGCCCGCACTTTGAGCTGCCTGTTTCTGGGCTTTACGCACATCCTCCATGGTAAGTCCCATTTTCTCTAAAAGCTTAAGGGCCGCCTCATAAGATTCAGGATGGACGCTGGTGGCGTCTAAAGGATTATCCCCATCTAAAATTCTTAAAAACCCGGCGCACTGCTCATAGGCCTTGGGACCTAATTTAGATACCTTAAGTAGCTGGGCCCTGTTGACAAAGCGTCCATTCTGCTCCCTGTAATCCACGATATTTTTGGCAATGGTTTTGGAAATGCCGGAAATATATCCTAACAGGGATGCGGAAGCAGTGTTCAAGTCCACGCCAACCTTATTGACACAGTCTTCCACCACGCCTTCGAGAGTTTCCCCAAGCTTTTTCTGGTTCATATCATGCTGGTACTGCCCTACTCCAATGGACTTAGGGTCAATCTTTACAAGCTCCGCCAAAGGATCCTGCAGTCTTCTTGCAATAGAAGCCGCGCTTCTTTGTCCAACGTCAAAATTAGGGAACTCCTCCGTAGCCAGCTTACTTGCGGAATAAACCGATGCGCCCGCCTCATTTACAATTACATACTGGACAGGGGTATCAAGTTCTTTTAACAGCTCCACAATCACCTGCTCCGACTCTCTGGACGCCGTTCCGTTTCCCACACTAATCAGAGAAACCCCATATTTTTTGATAATCTTCTTTAACTCCGCTTTGGATTCCTCCACTTTATTCTGGGGCGCCGTGGGATAAATCACTTTGGTGTCCAGCACTTTTCCTGTGGCATCCACCACCGCCAGCTTACAGCCTGTCCGGAAAGCCGGATCCCATCCAAGCACCACCTTCCCTGCAATTGGAGGCTGCATCAAAAGCTGCTCTAAGTTCTTTCCAAAAACGGAAATAGCCCCGTCCTCCGCTTTTTCCGTGAGCTCATTTCTGATTTCACGCTCAATCGCCGGTGCAATCAGCCTGTCATAGGCGTCCTGTATCACTTCCTGCAAAACCGGCGTTGTAAATTCATTGTCCTTCGTAATGATCTTTTTCGCTAAGTAGGTCAGGATTCTCTCTGTGGGCGCCGCCACCTTCACTGTCAGGAACTTTTCATTTTCCCCTCTGTTTAGCGCCAGCACACGATGACCTGCCATCTTCTTTAAAGGCTCCTCATAAGTATAATACATTTCATAGACGCTCTGGGCCTTTTCATCCTTTGCCGCGCTGGTGAGCATCCCTTCTTCCATGGTAATGCTGCGGATATACATGCGGTAGTCCGCTTCATCGGAAATCATTTCCGCAATGATGTCCTTTGCTCCCTGCAAAGCCTCCTTCGTATCCTTTACTTCCTTTTCCTCACTGACATATTTTTCCGCTTCCTTCTCAAGAGGCCCATCCGCATCCTGCCTCAAAATATACTCCGCCAGCCCTTCTAAGCCCTTTTCCTTTGCCACACTGGCCCTTGTCTTTCTCTTTGGCCTGTAAGGGCGGTATAAATCTTCAACTACTACAAGGGTTTCTGCTGCCTGAATCTTAAGCTTAAGTTCTTCGGTCAGTTTTCCCTGCTCCTCTATACTTCCGATTACCTGCTCCTTCTTTTCTTCCAGATTCCGTAAATAATTAAGCCTCTCATAAAGATTTCGCAGCACTTCATCGTTCAAAGAACCTGTTGCCTCTTTGCGGTAACGTGAAATAAAGGGAATCGTATTTCCCTCGTCAATCAGCTTTACAGCTGCCTCCACCTGCCACTTTTCAACCTTAAGTTCTTCTTTTAACTTCAGTAAAATATCCATACTTCCCATCCTCACATTTGATTCTGTTATTAAAACCCGGCAGCAGCATCTGCCAGATCAACTCCTGTTTATTATAGTGGATAAGCATATACTTTTTCAAGAAAGATTTGTATTATCACAAAGAAAGTGCTACTATATTACTGTAATAAAACTAAAAAGCATACTTAAAGGTGAAAATCCATGGAATATAATTCAAACAACAATCCATATACCCAGCCGGGAGGCAATTATTACCCGAACGGCCAGATGCAGTCTATCCGTAACCCCGGGAAGGCTATGGCAACTGCCTCCATGATTTTAGGAATCGTCAGTATATTTAGTATGCTGACCGTTTATATTCCCATTATCAGTGGCAGCCTGGCCATCGTTTTGGCCATCCTTTCCAAAGGATATGGGAAAAAGATGCTGCCAAGCGCTAAGGTTGGCGTTGGAACCGGTATCGGCGGAATTGTGCTCATTTTTTCCATTGTTGTTACTTTAGTTGGGATGATTTTATCCTTGAGCAGGGATGACCTTATCACCTTCGGCAGGCAGATGGATCAACAATTTGAACGCCAGACAGGTCAGGAGCTTGAAGATGTTTTCGGGCAGTCTTATGAAGATATTATGGAACAATATGCCGAACTTATGGGTAAATAGTGTGAGAAGTACTTCTAGCCACTCACAGCAGGGGCTGTTTCGTGGAGAAGTACTAAGTCTCACACAGGAGAATGCCTAAAATACGGGCATTCTCCACACCGATTTGAGATTCCGCAAAGCGGAATCATGGAGGTTAGGGTGAAAAGAAGTTCTAAAGCTCATAGCAGAGGCTGTTTCGCTAAGAACTTTTAGGGTGTGTAAGCAAACATCTTCACACTTAAGAGAATGCTCTGGAAAACAGGTATTCTTTAAATAGATTTGAGCGTTGGCAACGCAGATATAATAAAGGTCAGTGTAAAAGTATAAAAGATTTTTATAATATAATAGAAAAGGATAGAAGATATGGTCACAGGCATTTACAACAATATGAATCCATATACAAACGGATACACAATAACTCCTGGTACCCCAGGCCGGTCAAATACTGCCTCCGAGATGGGAAAGATAATTGCCAATCCAGGTGAATCCACCAAGGTTTCCCCTGGCAGGAAATCCTCTCCTGCTGAGTGCGAAACCTGTAAAAACCGTAAATATCAGGACGGCTCCGATGAAATGGTTTCCTTTAAGTCGGCTGCACATATTTCTCCACAGGCTTCTGCCTCCCGTGTCAGGGCCCATGAACAGGAGCACGTAAGCAATGCCTTCCGCGATGCTGCTAAGAAAGATGGTAAAGTACTTGCCGCCAATGTTTCCTTAAAGACGGCCATCTGCCCTGAGTGCGGCCGAAGCTATGTGGCCGGCGGAACCACTGCAACTAAAATACAATATTCCAACGAAGACAATCCTTACACCCAAAACCGCAAGGCCTTGGATTCCCTTTCATTCCTTGGGCGTAATTTGGATATGGCCGTATAGTTCAGCTTATTTATATAAAAATTTGTGTTGTACCTAGCTTAATAGCGTACAAGAACGGGAGAATTTATGAATCAATATTTATCTTCTGCCAGCCTTAAGGCTCTGGCAAAAGGTCAACTGCTTGGAAAATATGGAACTGTTATCGGCGCCTATCTGCTTCATTTTCTCTGCACAATACCAGTCGGCATGGCAATTACTTTATTTACCAGCACCGATACCATTCCAGGCATATTTATTTACTGCGTTGCACTGTTTCTCTTTGGTCTGCTTTCCGGCTATTTCATTGCGGGAGAAACTTATATTTACTTAAAAATCGCCTGCAATCAAACGCCCTTTGTAAGCGACCTGTTTCATTTTTTCCGGGGAGATACTTTCAAGCTGTTTCAAATACAGGCAGTTTTGACCGTCATCAATATCCTTTGCTCACTGCCGTCCCTGCTTGTAAGCAATCATATCAATCAGTCCCTTTTATCCTTTGATATGAATGCGGCTGCCACAGGTGCTTTGCCGGTAAATGCTTCGCTGTTTTTGGTTTATATCATATTATATCTAGCAGGTACTATTATCAATTTTTATGTACAGTCCCTGCTCTTTTCACAGGTATTTTACCTTATGCTGGATTTTCCTGAATATACAGCGCCCGAATTGCTTCAAAGAAGCATGCGCCTTATGAAAGGCAACAAAGGAAGATTGTTATATGTTACCTTGTCCTTTGTACCTTTGATTCTTTTAGGGGCACTCTCCTTTGGTATTGCGTTTCTTTGGCTTCTTCCTTATATGGAAGCTGTGTATGCGAATTTTTATTTGGATTTAATCAGAAAGAAATAAAACTTTGCGAAAGCCATCCATTGATAAATTTCGTAATACCCTTTCGGGTCTTGCGCCTGGCGGGATTGCTGCCAAGCCATGCTGCCATCTTTTTAAGCTCCTGCTCTACGTCTACAGCCTGGTAGGTTTCCTTCCTGAGGGCTATCTTGTCCAGGGGGGGACATCATAAAACGATTTGTCATTCAGTGGCAGCTTTATACCGCTTGGGTCTGGTAGTCGGCTTGTCCGGCTCCGGATAGAAAAACCTGTAAGGATAATAGGCAAAGTGGTGGAGCTAAGAAGAAAATTTTAAAAACAAGATAAGGCGCACCATGACAACATAACATGCCTCACAGGGCAGCCGATAGGGCGGCTATGCACCCGTTCCGAGTCTTGTCGGAAAGGGGGATGCTTATGAGTACATATGAAGAATTTATGGTAATCCTGACCATAGGTCTTTTGATTGTCGCTATTCTGAATTTGAAAAATAAGTAAAGCCGCTCTGTCCTGGTAAGATAAGCGGCTTTACTTTAATACGTTATATCGCCGGAACGGGAAGACTTGACCTTCCTTATCGGCTGTCTTGTTAAACATATTATAACCAATATACAAAAATCTGTCAAACGTAAAAACCACCCTGATGTTGCCAGCACCAGAGCGGCCCAGATGCTATTAACAGAATGTACCTGCTATAGAATCAATCTAACACTGATACTATAGCAATTTCGGTACATCCATGCAATAGAGTGTATTTTTTTTACCCATTTTTAAGGGGCTACCGCCATGCCACGTGGTAGCGCAATGAACCATGATAGCTCTTGCAGAATATAACAGAAATCCTTACAGCATTACAGACTGGAATATAACCTTCTCACAGCTCTATGAGAAGTTCTATAAAAATAAATATGAACTTAGCGGAAAGACCTATTCCCAGAGCTCCATGACCTGTACCAAGTCCGCTTACAGCTATTGCAGTACATTATATAACCTTACTTATCCAAAATACGTGGCTTTGTAGAGTATAGGCTTGCTGCCAACAATGGAATACTGTTTTCTCTAAATGAAAAGCCTATAACTGTTAACAGATATACACAGATATTCAAAAAGGCTCTTAAATCCACATGCTTCTAAGTCCCTGACAACACGTACTTACACCCATAAAAGCATTGAAGAATTAAGACAGGCTATTGAAATGATATAACCCCCTACATTGCTATTTGTAGAGGGTTATATTTTGTCACTAACGTGTCACTAGTGGGGTACAAAACACCATATTTTTATTAAAATACAAACGTGGAAAAACCGCATAAAATAAGGCTTCTTTTAATGATTTTGCTCTTTTAAATTTATCCATTTTAAATAAGCATTAATCAACGGATCAAGCGCTCCATCCATTACAGCGTCCACATTACCTGTCTCTGCGTTCGTCCTATGATCCTTCACCATCGTGTAGGGCTGCATCACATAAGACCGGATTTGATTTCCCCACCCAATATCCTTAACTTCCCCACGGATATCCGAAAGTTTCTCCGCATTGGCCTCCTTCTTTAAAAGATATAATCTGGCCTTCAGCATCTGCATTGCCTTATCCTTATTCTGGAACTGGGAGCGTTCATTTTGGCACTGCACCACGATTCCCGTTGGGATATGGGTGATACGGATAGCGGAAGATGTCTTATTAATATGCTGCCCCCCTGCACCGCTGCTTCGATAAGTGTCAATGCGTAAATCGTCTTCATTGATTTCCACATCCACATCCTCCTCAATATCCGGCATCACATCCAATGATACAAAGGAAGTCTGGCGCTTGCCCTGGGCATTAAAAGGAGAAATACGCACCAACCTGTGCACGCCTTTTTCTGATTTCAGATAGCCGTACGCATTGGTTCCATTTACCTGAAAAGTCACTGATTTGATGCCGGCTTCATCTCCGTCCAGATAATCCAGCACCTCCACGGTAAACCCCTTGCGCTCCGCCCATCTGGTATACATACGGTAAAGCATGGAACACCAGTCGCAGCTCTCCGTTCCTCCTGCACCTGCATTGAGCTTGAGGATGGCATTGTAGCTGTCATATTCTTCCGAGAGCAATGTGCCGATTCGGATATTCTCAAAGGCTTCGATAAACTCATCTAACTCTGCGCGGATATCGGCCGCTAATTGGGCGTCTTCTTCCTCATATCCCATCTCAATCAGTGTTTCAATATCCTCATACTGACCCTCAAGTCCCTGTATGGTTTCTACCGTGTCCTTTAAATTCTTCAGTTCTTTCATTTTCCGGTTGGAACGATCCGGGTCATCCCAAAATCCGGGTGCCTCCATTTCACGTTCCAGTTCTTCAATTTTCTTTGACTTATTTACTAAGTCAAAGTGAATCCCTCACTTCCGCTAAAGGATTCTTGTAAGTTTGCAGCTCAGATTTCATCTGATCTAATTCTACCACCTTGCGTCACCTCTTTCTTTTTATGATTTTATCATCCTGCCTCCAAGCTGCCGCTTTGCGGCAACTAAAATTCGGACGAAGAATGCCTGTTTTACGGCAACATAAATTCATTGGAAGAATATCTATTTTTCAAGGCATCTTCTAAGTATGAAGTTTTGAAAATTCTTAAATAGCATTTTCCCATCTTAGAACTTTTCTTCACCCTAACCTCCATGATTTCGCTTTGCGGAATCTCAAATCAGAATGAAAAATGCCGCCTTTTAGGCATTTTTCCGGGTGAAACTTAGAAGTTCTTAGCGAAACAGCCTCTGCTGTGAGCTTTAGAACTTCTTTTCACCCTACTTTCTTCCGCAGCATTGTTTATATTTTTTGCCGCTGCCACAGGGACAGGGGTCATTGGGATAAATTTTAGCGCTTTCCCGTTTCACCGGCCCTTTTGCCACAGAGTCATCCTTATTGGTGCCAGTCACTTTGGCAACCTGTTCTCTTTCCACTTTCTGTTCTACTCTTACGTGGAACAGGACGCGTATTGTCTCCTCCCGGATGTTCTGCGTCATTTCATCGAACATTTCATAACCGCTGAGCTTATATTCCACAAGCGGGTCTCGCTGTCCATAGGCTTGCAGACCTACTCCCTGGCGAAGCTGCTCCATATCATCAATATGGTCCATCCACTTCCTGTCAATCACCTTAAGCAGAATCACACGCTCTAACTCGCGGATTGCCTCCGGCTCCGGAAATTCTGCTTCCTTTGCCTCATATAGCTTAACAGCCTCCTCTTTCAGCTGGTGCTTTAACGCATTTTTCTTCGGCGTATTGATACGCCCCCGGTTAATAGGCCGCAGTGGTATGGTTGGGAGAAGAAGGGTGTTTAATTCCTCCAAATTCCAGTCATCATAATCCGTATCATCACCAATTACGATATCCACGGCATTTTCCGTGATATCCGTAATCATCTTGTAAATGGCATCCCGCATGCTCTCACCGTCAAGTACACGGCGTCTTTCTTCGTAAATAATTTCTCTCTGCTCGTTCATGACCTGATCATACTCAAGCAGGTTCTTACGGATGCCAAAGTTATTATTCTCTATCTTCTTCTGGGCGGACTCAATGGCGTTGCTTAAAGTCTTATGTTCAATTTCCTGATTTTCAGGAATGCCCAGCGCATTGAACATAGTAATCATCCGCTCGGAGCCGAACAGACGCATCAAATCATCTTCAAGGGAAATATAAAACTTAGACTCACCCGGGTCACCCTGACGGCCTGAACGGCCTCTTAGCTGGTTGTCAATACGTCTGGACTCATGGCGCTCCGTACCTATAATCTTAAGGCCTCCGGCCTCCCTTGCCGCGTCATCTAACTTAATATCCGTACCACGGCCCGCCATGTTGGTTGCGATAGTGACAGCTCCATGGATACCCGCGTCCGCCACAATCTCAGCCTCTAACTCATGGAACTTGGCATTTAAAACCTTGTGCTGAATCCCCTGCTTGGTAAGCAGTCTGCTCAGTTCCTCTGATGCCTCAATGGTAATCGTACCTACCAGCACAGGCTGTCCTTTTGCGCGGGATTCCTTCACTGCCTCTACAATCGCGTGTAGTTTTTCTTTTCTTGTTTTATACACAGCATCCTGCTGATCTTTCCTTGCAACAGGTCTGTTGGTGGGTATTTCGATTACATCCATTCCGTAAATATCACGAAATTCTCGCTCCTCCGTGAGCGCCGTACCTGTCATACCTGCTTTTTTGTCAAATTTATTAAAAAAGTTCTGGAAGGTGATGGTTGCAAGGGTCTTGCTCTCCCGCTTTACCTTCACATGCTCTTTTGCCTCAATAGCCTGATGCAGACCGTCCGAATAACGCCGCCCCGGCATAATACGTCCGGTAAATTCATCTACAATCAGCACCTGGTCATCCTTCACCACATAATCCTGGTCACGGAACATAAGGTTGTTCGCCCGTAGGGCTAATGTGATGTTGTGCTGAATTTCTATATTTTCCGGGTCCGCCAGATTTTCGATCTGGAAGAATTTTTCCACCTTTTCAACGCCCTGGGCGGTCAGGTTAACCACCTTGTCCTTCTCATTGACAATGAAATCGCCTGTCTCCTCCCGCTCCACTCCCATGATAGCGTCCATCTTGCTTAAGTCTTCCATATCCTCGCCACGTTTCATCTGTTTGGCAAGTATATCGCATACCTCATAGAGCTTCGTGGATTTCCCGCTTTGTCCGGATATAATAAGAGGAGTTCTGGCCTCGTCAATCAGCACCGAGTCCACCTCATCAATTATCGCATAATGCAGGCCTCTAAGAACAAGCTGCGCTTTATAAATAACCATATTGTCGCGCAGATAATCAAATCCCAGCTCATTATTGGTCACGTAGGTGATATCACAGCCGTACGCCTCCCGTCTTTCCTCGGCTTTCATGCTGTTTAACACCACCCCGACGGTAAGCCCTAAAAATTTATGAACTTCTCCCATCCATTCCGCATCACGCTTAGCAAGGTAATCATTGACGGTAACAATATGTACCCCTTTTCCCTCCAAAGCGTTCAGATAGGCCGGCAGCGTAGCCACCAGCGTCTTTCCTTCACCGGTTTTCATTTCCGAAATACGGCCCTGGTGGAGAATAATGCCGCCAATCAGCTGAACACGGTAATGCTCCATATTCAACACCCTCTTAGCTGCCTCCCGCACCGCCGCAAAAGCCTCCGGCAAAATGTCGTCTAAGGTTTCTCCTTCCTTAAGGCGCTTTTTAAATTCTTCCGTTTTTCCCGTAAGCTCCGCATCTGATAATGCCTGCATGGAAGGCCGCAGGTTTTCAATCGCCTGCACGGTTTCTTCAATACGCTTTAATTCTCTTTCACTATGGGTGCCAAATACTTTTTGGAATAAATTCATTTTAATCCCCCGTTCTTACCGATAACCTGAAAATTTGGGCGTAAGCACAAACAGTTTATTGACAATTCATAAAAACTGCAACCCCTATTGTAACAGATTTACAGTTTTTATTCAACTATTCAAATATTATCATTTTATAAAAACGTAACCGTTTAGCCTGCGCCATTCGCCAAGGCATCTGCGGCTTCAGTTTACATAAATAATTACAAAAGATAGTGGATATTTTATGTATATTTTTAACGATGTGCCTTTCTTGCCTGATGCACAAAGATGTGTGTCAGAGGAATATAAAAAGAAATTAATTTTCTATCAGTGTTTGGGACTGTCGGAAACCCGACAGTCCCTTGTAGTTTAAAAATCATTTTACAACAGATTCCATTAGAAAGGATGAGAAAAAGGTATTGTAAAAAGTTACAGTTTACACTGGATTCCACAGCAGCAGGGCGCATCCCAAAGAGTCTTACAATCATCGTCAACTTTACATAAAGATACTGATAAGCCGCCTAACTCCTGTGTAGTCAGACAACTGCCACAGAATCCATCATAAACATGGATTTTTTTCGACTCTAAATACTCTGCCGCATCCTTATAAAACAAAGATAATTCCATCATTGTAGTTGAACCCAGTCCATTTATAAACAGTAAAACATCGTCTTCCGGCTTATAAGGAAGATCCTCAATTAAAATATCACAAACAATTCTAGCCAGATCTTTTGACTTTTGCATTGGGATTCGGTTTGCTCCACCCCCTTCGCCATGAACTCCCATGCCAAGTTCAATTTCATCTTCTGGCAAGGAGCTGATATCTAGTCCGGTAAGCGGATGAGTACATTTTGTAAAAGCTACGCTATATGTCCGTGTTGCATCTCTGACTTTTTCAAACAAGGAAACCGCTTCATCGATACTTCCCCCTTTTTCTAAAAAAGCACCTACAATTTTTGTATAAAACAGCATCCCACCCATGCCCCTTCGTTCTTCTTCCATCCCCTTAGGTGCAGAGGCAACATCATCATAAAATAAAACCTTGTGTACATCAATTCCTTTTTCCAGTGCGTCCGTGTATGCCAAATTAGCGTTTAAAGCATCTCCCGCATGGTTTTGAACAGCCAATAAGATTGGACTTCCATCATCGATGTATTCCAGCGCCTCCAAAATTTTATCGCTAGATGGAGCGCTGAAAACTTCCCCGACAACGTTCATGTCTAACATTCCTGGGCCAACCCATCCAATAACAGCCGGCTCGTGCCCTGCACCATTCCCCAAAACAAATTTTACCTTGCCTTTTTCCTTTCTGTTTTTACGGACAATCATATGCGAGTTCGGCACCAGCTCAATAATATTTTTATTCGCCATAGCATATCCCAATAAGGCGTCATTTACCAGATCGTCAGGTCTATTTATTAATTTTTTCATTGTCATAACCTTTCCTTTCTAAATTATTCAGTATTTTCATACATCCTGACATGCCGTCTTGCGGCACAACCAACACATGAACTATTTGAGATGAAAATATTTTCTTAAATGGCGTCTTTTGGCGCCTCAAAAGATATTTTTGTCTTTTTCAAAGTTGAAAGCCTAAAATTACATATTATTTAAAAAGTCACTCATGGATCTAATAATAATCGCCATAGAGGAAGCACCTGCATCCCGATACCCTAAAGACTTTTCTTTTAAAAACCTCGTTCTTCCCTTTTTAGCCATCATGTCCACAGTAGCCTGTGCCCCCCTTTCGGCGCATTCTGCCGCAATCTCAAAAGCTTGTTTTAAATCTATGCCATTTGCGCTGCTTTCTGCCAGTGAATTGACTGCAGGACTTAAAGCATCAACCAGTGTCTTCTGTCCTTCCTTTACATCAGCTGTCATTTTCACCTTCCGAAGCCCTTCATGAAACATCAACGCACTCGTTGCTAAATTCAAAGTCTTCTTTCCTTCCGTTTCTTTCGCGAAAGTCTTAAACAGCATGCCGAAAATTGGTCCGATTGCTCCTCCCATATTGACCATCATTGCCTGTCCCATAGCAGCAAACTTTTCCGAAATCACGCCGTTACAGTCCACCAAAGCCTCTTTAGCCGCACGCCAGCCGCGCGTCATGGTAACACCATGATCTCCATCTCCAACAACGGAATCCAACTCGCATAAATAAGACTCATCCCAGGTCCACTCATCTGTCGGGTATTCAACCCCGGCCTTATCAAACAAATCCTTATTATAATAAAGCAGGAAAGTATCATGTCCATTGATAGTGGCTATGCTTTTTCCTTCATACTTAAAGGAATCATACATATTGGTTGCAAATTTATCTGACATATAAAAATCGCTTTCTGCTTCAAATCGTTCTGATAAATCCATGATCAATCCTTGTTCTGCCCATGCAGCAAAGTAATGTGGATGTCCATAAATAACATCCGGTGCATTTCCGCCTAAAAACATAGTATCAATCTTTTCCCGATATTTTTCAGGGATAAATTCCAGATTAATCTTTGTCCCCGGATATTTTTCTTCAAATGCCCTGATCACTTCTTCATTTACTTTTTTCTCGTCTAAAGACCCCCATGTGGAAAAGGTAATTTCACCTTTTAATTCACCGTTTCCTGAAGCGCCTTCACTTTCAGAAATATTTCCATTTTCGCTTACATCAGGGTCATTTTGAGATTCTTTCTCACAGCCCACGATTGACGCGCACATAAGTCCTGTCAACAAAAGTGCCCATAATTTTTCGTTCTCATAGTATTCCCTCCATTTTTATTATTGTTGTAACGTATATCCAAAACAGGCTTACCTGTTTTTGAATCAGCTAAAGAAGGCCCCGAGCCAATTTTTTACCGGTAATCAGCGTGTTAAAATACTTCTTATTTAAACCCGCCCGTATCACTTTTTCCTTTCCCGCTTCACCTGCAATGCAAAGCGTTGTATAGGCGCTGCCGATCAAATCAAGTGGTACCCCATTGTACAGTTCAGACTTGCTCCATTTAATTGGATCACCCTTATCATCAATAAAGTATCCCGCAATGTCGCCAATAGCATTCATATAGGATAATTCCGCAATGTCATCCGTTGAAACCATTCCCACCCGGAATACTGTGCTCGTTTTTTTAAGAGAGCTTGCTCCAATAATATTAACGGAAGACTTACTCGCCAGTTCATAAACCTTTAAGATACCTTCATCTTTAAGCAGATTATTTTTGGTATCCTGGTTCGGTGAAAAAAATGGAGCATTCAAAAATATTGGTACACCTCCTAATTTTTCACAGGCAATTGTAACAATATGTGCGGGAGTGACCATATAATTTTTTTCAGAGACAAATCCCCCGGATAGCTGAACAATTTTTAAATCCGGAAGCTTGCCGAAGGGCAATTGCTTTACAAATTCATAAATACCTTTTCCCCAGGATACCCCCATAATTGCACCATCCTGTAATAACGAATACACAAATTTTGATGTATATTGTGCAATCTTAATCCCGATTAATCCCTCATCTTCTTCATCTATTACAACGCATTCCCGTAATTTATATTTGTCTTTTATTTTTTTCCCTAAATCAAGATCAACTTCTATTGGCATGGTGATATGAAATTGAATAATGTTATTTTCAATGGCCGACCTCAAAAACCTTGATACCTGTATAGGCGTTATATTAAAAATCTTCGCAATATCTTTTTGCTTAATCTGGTCGATATAGTATAGCTTAGCAATCTCTGCTAATAAAAATTTATCATCCATTTCGTTCACCTCTCCCCCTCTATTTTGTTATAAATATCTTTTTTGTTATTTATAACAAATCATATCATATTATTATGTATTGTCAATACTTTTATATAGCTAAAAGATGGCTATATAAACTATTTATGATAATGTCTAATAAACCACAAATGAAAATGGCTCAAAAAGTAGTAAAATAACCTCCGTAAAGGAGGTAGATATTATCAAAAGGATTGATT
Organism: Parablautia muri; assembly: GCF_009917485.1. GTDB lineage: Bacteria > Bacillota > Clostridia > Lachnospirales > Lachnospiraceae > Suilimivivens > Suilimivivens muri. The sequence goes on along the minus strand of NZ_QZDT01000007.1, from coordinate 98,675 downwards.
TAACTATGGATGAACAAAAAAATATCATGTGATTAAAAGACTGGTTGAAGAAAATGGGAAGGAAGCATTCGTCCACGGGTACAGAGGGCGCAAGCCAATTTCACACACTTTACAGAGCTGGTGAACTGAAGCAGATGGATGCCTCCCCCTATGTGTGGTTTGGAAACTTAAAGACAACTCTCCATATCGCTGTTGATGACGCTGCTGCATGATCACCAGCGCCTGGTTTAATCAGCAGGCCGTTATGCTGCGAAAATTTATTGACAAAAGGTTCACGGATTATCCTGATGCAAAGGAAAAGGGTGTAACATCCCCTTTTCCTGCCCTCCGGCGAGGACGGGTCTGGGCGGAGCCCGGAAACGGATCAATGGACTGGTCCCTTGCAGGTTCTTAGGGCAGCGCCCTAAGCCTCCGGAAGATATTTCGCCCATATAAAATCAGCACCGGAAAACCGATGCTAATGTTTAAATCTTTTCATACTTATTATTCCAAGCTGCAATAATGCTGATGTAATTCATATATTTTTTGCTGTATTAGTTTTATTAGCTCCACTGGTTCTAGCACAGTGGCGTTGTTCCCAAATGGCAATATATAATCAGCAACCCATTCTAAAGCAGCATAGTTTATTTCCATGTCAATTATCCCGCCGCCCATTGGAAATGTTTTTAATCCGCTGGCAAGTAAACACTCACTTTCACAGCGTTTAACGCCTATATCCGTTAGTTGGATTTTCATGTGGTAATCATTCTTAACCTCTGTTTTTTCAAGATATTCTTGAATAGACATAGGAATAGGGTATTTCCCTTTTGGATAGGATTTTTCCTCTATGATTTCTTTGATACGGTCAACTCGGAACACTCTGATTTGATTTGCCGTTGTGCAATAGGCAGGGCAATACCAAAGCCCATTCATGGCATATAAGCCGATAGGTATAATTGTGCGTGTACTTTCAGAATACGTTGACGAATACCGTATTGTTGCAGCATGACGGTTTATGGCAACAAGAAACATTGATTTAAGTAATGGCGAATCGCAATGTCTGTCCGGAATCCAAAATACTACCTTGTTTTGAATCTGCGTGATACTGTTTTGCATATCTAATGGCAGACAATTCAAAAATTTTTTCAAAACGGATATGGTTTCCTGTTCAAACGGCAAGTCACGGTAATATTGCAAGGCTTGACAGGCAAAGAAAACAGCTTTTGCTTCGCTTTCCGAAAAAACAATCGGCGGCAAAATGCGTTCTTTTAAGATATGATATCCACCCGCCGCCCCAACTTCGGAGTAAAGGGGAAAACCAGCTTGCTCCAATTCTTGTAAGTCACGCAATATGGTTCTTTTTGATACGGAAAATTCATTTGCCAATTCACCTACTGTAAAATCTTTTTTTGCATTTATAGTTATCATCATTTCGATAAGCCGTTCTGCTTTTGACATTTTGAACTCCTTTCCGAATAATGACAGCCTTTGTCACTATTCTATGATAAACTATCTATGTTCCCAATGCAATATGGCGCTAAAGCAAAAGCATGCAGCACCACACTTCCCCACACTGTTTTTTCCAGGATTGGAAATCAGCGCAAATTTTTGCAGCCGTGTAGCGCACGGAAAGTAAAAGTTGACAGTCAAGCATTACCAACGTAATTTGCAACTTGCGAAAAAAAACAGAACCTGACAGCCACAAACTCACATAATGTAAAGGAGAAAATCGTATGGAAAAATTGATGTATATGATGATGATTGAGAAAAGCAAGACCTATCATAAAATGACAAAACAGGCAGTTATGGAACACGTTGAGAACATAAGAAAGCTGGACGATGAAGGAAAGCTGGAAATTTGCGGTGTCTTTAAAGGTTATCCGGGAATGGCAGGTATGTATATCCTAAAAACGCAGAGCCGTGAAGAAGCAGAAGAAATTTGCAAGTCAGAACCGCTGGTTATAGGAGGATATGCAGCCTACAAATTAGTCGGTTTACAGATTGCAAACCGGGAAAATAATTATTTGCTGTAATTGCGGAAAGGAACAACACAGAAGAAAGCCCAAAATATCGGCTATTTGTTATGGGGCATGGCAGGCACAGGCAAAAGCTATTTTGCCGGGTGTATTACCACTACCGCCATCGACAAGATGATGAAAGTACTGGAAACGGAAAGCGCAGCCGGATGCAAGCCGCCTTTTATCGTCTAAGCCGGAGAGATGGAAAGGCGGTCATGCCGGGGAGCGTGGCCGCTGAATGGTTTATCGCTTCTGATACACTAATTCTACAATGCCGTTACTGCTTTTTGATGTAATAAGCCGTAAGTCTGCTTTCTGGTCTGTCACATCAAAAAGGCGAATACCATTCCCTAAAATCGTTGGAATGATAGAAATATGGTATTTATCAATCAGATTGTTTTGCATGAGCTGATGAACAATGTCCGCCCCACCGCATATCCAAATATCCTTGCCATTTTTTTGCTTCAAGCAATTGACAAGCGTACATGGGCTTTCTGATACAAAGGTTATATTGTTTTTAGGCGAATAATCCCTATGTGTGATTACATAGCTTTGCAAATTGTCATAGACCCATTCTCCGGGAGACAAGTCTGTCACTATCTGATGATAGGTTGTCCAACCCATGATAACAGTGTCAACGCTGTTTACAAAATCCGTATAGCTATCATCGCCCTCAACATCGTTGTCCTGCCCAGCCAGCCAGTCAACACTGCCGTCTGTATCTGCTATATATCCGTCAAGGCTCATCGCAATAAATAAAACGGTTTTCCGCATATTAATCCTCCATTCTTGCCAAACCCCCACAAATTTGGGCGCAAACACAAATTTGTTGTGTGAAAAATTTATTTTTCACACTAATCTCTCACTCCACATAAAATTTTAATGATATTATACAAACAAAAGACAAGCATTGGGGAAAAAAGGCACATCCCGTAAAATATTTTATTGTGCTATTCGTTTAAACTTATATCATATAGAACATAAGAAAATAGGAAAGGACGGTCACGATATGGAATATATATCAGTTTACGAAGCTGCTAAAAGCGGGGAATTTCAGGCAGATATCATTAAAATATATCCTACAATGATATCTGCCTGTTTTTCTGTTCGTTTTATATCCTGCTTTTTATGGCGCCGAGCCTGTTTCAGCTGCCCGGCCATATTCAAAAAACCGGGTTCTAACTCCTTCTTGCTTAGATCTCATTCCCAGGAAACTGTGGAATCCCCGCAAATCCCTTCGCCAAATCCTCATCTGAAGGAATATAGTCTGTCATTTCCCCATTATGGAAACGCTCATATGCCACCATATCAAAGTATCCGGTTCCCGTAAGGCCAAAGAGGATGGTCTTTTCTTCCCCTGTTTCTTTACACTTTAAGGCCTCATCTATGGCAACCTTGATTGCATGGGAGCTTTCCGGTGCGGGCAAGATACCCTCCACCCTTGCAAACTCCTCTGCCGCCTTAAATACGGCGGTCTGTTCCACGCTCACTGCTTCCATATACCCATCTGCATACAGCTGGGAAAGTACGGAGCTCATGCCGTGGTACCGGAGCCCGCCCGCATGATTAGCAGCCGGGATAAAGCTGCTGCCTAAGGTGTACATCTTTGCAAGAGGACACACCTTGCCGGTATCGCAGAAGTCATATACGTATTTTCCTCTGGTAAGGCTGGGGCAGGATGCAGGTTCAACTGCTATGAAACGGTAATCCACTTCGCCCCGCAGTTTTTCTCCCATAAAGGGTGAAATCAAACCGCCTAAATTGGAGCCGCCGCCCGCACAGCCTATAATCATATCCGGCTTAATTCCATATTTATCCATGGCAATCTTGCTCTCCAGGCCTATCACCGACTGATGCAGCAGAACCTGTGTCAGCACGGAGCCTAATACATAACGGTATCCTTCCTGAGAAACAGCCGCCTCCACCGCTTCTGAAATGGCACAGCCAAGACTGCCTGTGGTACCGGGGAACTCTTCTAAAATCCTGCGTCCTACCTTTGTGGTGTCAGAGGGAGAAGGGGTCACATTGGCCCCGTAAGTGCGCATAACCTCTCTCCGGAAAGGCTTTTGCTCATAAGAGCACTTCACCATATAAACCTGACAGTCAAGCCCAAGGTAAGCGCATGCCATAGAAAGGGCGGTTCCCCACTGTCCGGCCCCTGTTTCCGTGGTAACCCCTTTCAGTCCCTGATTCTTTGCATAATATGCCTGGGCAATGGCGGAATTTAACTTGTGGCTGCCGCTTGTATTATTGCCCTCAAATTTGTAATAGATTTTAGCAGGGGTCTGCAATTTTTCTTCAAGACAGTATGCGCGCACCAATGGCGATGGACGGTACATTCTGTAAAAACTTTTGATTTCATCCGGAATTTTAAAGTAAGGAGTGGTATCATCTAACTCCTGCCTGCACAATTCTTCACAGAAGATGCCGCTCATTTCCTCAAGCGTAAGCGGCTTTAGGGTTCCCGGATTTAAAAGGGGCGCCGGTTTATTTTTCATGTCCGCGCGCACATTGTACCAGCTCTCAGGCATCTCATGTTCTTCCAGATAAATTTTGTAAGGGATTTTTTTGCTCATTGCTTTCATTCTCCATTCCGCGCCTTTGCGCTGTGTCTTTTTCAAGCTGATTTATTTCAATTTCCAGATATCCCTGTTATATTCGGCAATGGTTCTGTCTGATGAGAAGAAACCTGCCTTTGCAATATTTACAAGCATCATCTTTTTCCACTTCTGGCGGTCTTCGTAATCCGCAAAGGCTTTGTCCTTGACCGCAATATATTCTTCTAAATCAAGCAGCGTCATAAACCAGTCTTTGTTTAAAAGCTCCTTGTAAAGGCGCTCCAGATTTTCCTTATGCCCTACCGCCAAAGCCTGTTTTCCAACGATAAAGTCCACCGCTTCTTTTATTACAGGGCTCTTTTCGTAGTAGTCCTTAGACACATAATCCGCCTTCTCATAGTGCGCAATAACCGCTTCGGACTTCTCACCAAAAATATAAATATTGTCATCCCCTACCAGCTCATGGATTTCCACATTTGCGCCGTCCGAGGTTCCCAGTGTCACCGCTCCGTTTAGCATAAACTTCATATTTCCGGTTCCTGAGGCTTCTTTGGATGCCAAAGAAATCTGCTCAGATATATCGCAGGCGGGAATTAATTTTTCCGCATAGCTTACGTTGTAGTTTTCTACCATAACCACTTTCATATAAGGGCTCACATCAGGGTCATTGTTAATGATCTCCTGCAGCACCAAAATCAAATGAATGATATCCTGTGCAATCACATAAGCTGGAGCTGCCTTGGCGCCAAAGATAAAGGTAAGAGGCCTTACAGGCTTTTTGCCATCCTTGATTTCCAGATACTTATGAATGATATAAAGGGCGTTCATCTGCTGGCGTTTGTACTCATGCAGTCTCTTGATTTGAATATCGAATATGGATTCCGGGTCTAAGGTAATCCCCTCCGCTTTTTGGACATATGCCGCCAAATCTTTTTTGCGGTTCATCTTAATTTCTTCCAGGCGGTCAAGGACGCTCTGGTCCTCCTGATGATCTAAAAGTTTCTCAAGCTTATCAGCATCCTTCTTAAATCCGTCCCCAATGGTATCTGCAAGAAAATGGGTAAGCTCACGGTTACAGCTGATCAGCCATCTTCTGAAGGTAATTCCATTGGTCTTATTGTTAAATTTCTCGGGATAAATCTTATAAAAAGCATTTAATTCGGAGTCTTTCAAGATTTCCGTATGAATCGCTGCAACACCGTTTACAGAAAATCCGTAATGGATATCAATATGGGCCATGTGCACCCTGTCATCTTCATCAATAATCTGCACCTTAGGATCTTCATATTCTTTGGCAACTCTCTTATCCAGCTCCTTAATATAAGGAACAAGCTGGGGAACTACCTTTTCCAGATAAGCAAGGGGCCATTTCTCCAGAGCCTCGGCAAGAATCGTGTGATTGGTGTAAGCACAGGTCTTTCTTACCACCTCAATCGCCTCGTCCATGGTAAAGGCTTTTTCCTCAACCAGGATACGAATCAGCTCAGGGATGACCATAGTCGGATGGGTATCATTGATTTGAATCACCGCATGTTCATACATTTTACGCAGGTCATATTTCTTTTCCTTCATTTCACGTAAAATCAGCTGGGCTGCATTGCTTACCATAAAATATTGCTGGTAAATACGCAATAAGCGCCCCGCCTCGTCAGAATCATCAGGATACAAAAACAGGGTAAGATTCTTTTCGATATCTTCCTTATCAAAATCGATTCCATCCTTGACGATACTTTCATCAACAGTCTCAATATCAAATAAATGCAGTTTGTTGACACCACTGTCATAACCCGCAACATCAATATCATAAAGGCGTGAAACCACCTTTTGGTCACCAAAATAAACATCAAAAGTCACATCTGTTTTCGTCAGCCAGGAATTTTCCTCTATCCAGTCGTTCTTTTCCGCATTCTGCAGTCTGTCCTTGAACACCTGCTTAAAAAGGCCAAAGTGGTAATTAAGCCCAATACCATCTCCCAAAAATCCCATTGTTGTAATGGAATCCAAAAAGCAGGCAGCCAGCCGCCCCAGGCCGCCGTTTCCCAGAGACGGCTCCGGTTCAACCTCCTCAATCATGGCAAGATCCTTGCCCTTGCTTTTCAAAAATTCATCCAGCTTCCTGTAAATTTTGAGATTAATCAAATTGTTAGATAACAGTTTTCCAATCAGAAATTCAGCGGAAATATAATAAACCTTCTTTTCTCCTTCGTTTGCGTCCGACACTTCCATAAGCCGTTTTACATACACCAGTATTACATAATAGGTTTCTTGGTCCGACAGCTCCGCCACTGTTTTTCCAAACATCTGCCCTGCAATTTCTTCAAGCTGCTGCTCCAAGTTCAGGACTAACACATCTTTTTGTAAGTTCGTCTGCTTTGTCATAATTTTCCTCCATTTCAAAATGATTTTGCTGAAATTATTGGTTCCACAACCGATTGGTTTTTAGAATACTTAACAAATAATATCCATATATTTCATCCTGGCAAGATTATATGCGGTTTCCACTATCCGGCCCTCTCCCTCATTCATCAGCCTCTGCAGTTCCTCCATTGCAGCAGATGATATCTCTGCAAAGTTCTGTCGCACCGTATTCATCTGCTTTCCCACATATCCCATCAGAATAATTCCGTCAAATCCACAAACCGGCCGGAATATGTCCATCTCTATCAATGCTTTCATTGCACCGATTGCCATCAAATCCGATGCACAGACCACCACATCGTTATCTTTCCCATATTTTAAGGTGATATTACGTGCGCACAGCTCTGAAAATTTCCCATCGCAGACCTGCATTTTAAGCCCCAGCTCTTTTGTCAGCTGCTCCATGCCAAGAAGCCGCGCGTCCGTCACATAGCCGTTCTTTTTGCCAGTAATATATAATACCTGTCTGCAGTTATTTTCCTCAATCGTTTTTCTTGCCACATCATACTGGGCCCGCTGATTATCAATTCCTACGCAGGACGTATCTTCATTTACTATGGGCGCATCTATCACCACACATTTAAACTGTTTACTCTCAACCAGCTCATGCAGTACCACGTCTTCCTTGGTCAGGCCATAAATGATAATGCCTGTTATGCTTTGAGACTTTAAATACCTTGTTATTTCCTCCAAAGTTCTGTTTTGGAACATGGAAAAAAATAAAGTGATTACATCTAAGTTAAGCTCCATTGCCTTATGGATGGCTCCCTGGATATACTGTAAATCTATTTCACCAACCACCTGGGTTTTTTTGCTTAAATTCACAAGCAGCGCCACCCTGCCGGCCTGCTTGGAGGAAAGTGCGGCTGCCACGGAGTTTGGGAGAAAATTCAGCTCCTCCACCGACTTGTTTACTCTCTCTTTCGTCTCCTCGCTGACATTGGGGTAATGATTCAGCACCTTGGAAACAGTGGAAATGGCTACTCCCGCGTGCCTTGCCACATCTTTGATCGATACCATATAACGCCTCCGGTTTTCCTTTGGAAAACGATTTCCTATTTATGATAATGGATTACTACCAAAATTGCAAGAAAAAAATGGCTTAATCTGGCAATCTATATTATAATCATTATAATCTTTAATTTTGCCCATAATCTGCAAATTTAGGGGCAAGCACAAATTTATCTGTGAAAAATTTATCTGTGATAAATTATTTTTAAATTCTTTATTTCTGTAAAACAACGGCAACCGAACACTGGCCGCCAAGCATATTCGGTAAATTTGCCAGTTTCGCAGCTACCTATTTACATCATAAAAGTAAGGAGATGAAATTATGAAATTTACACAAGGATTCTGGCTGGTGAGAAAAGAAATAACGCCTCTCTATGCAGTAGAGTATGCAGACCACCGGATTTCGGGAAGTGAGGTGACTGTTTATGCCCCGGAAAGACATATTACGGGACGCGGAGACTGTCTCAATATAGGGATGCTCACCGTCCGGTTAAGCAGCCCCATGGAAGACGTCATTAAAGTTTCCATCACCCATTTTCTAGGAGAGCCTTATCCGGGCCCTTTTGCACCCTCACAGCAGACCAATCCGAAAGTTACCATCACCGAGACCGATACGGAACTTATCTACCAGAGCGGCCATACCAAGGCAGTTGTGGACAAGAGTCCAAACAGCTGGGGTATCCGCTTCTTTGACGGGGAGCGTCCTCTTACGAACACCGGTTTCCGCAATATGGCTTATATGAAAAACAACGAAACCGGCAAATCCTATATGGTGGAGCAGCTTGCTCTTGATGTGGATGAATATGTCTACGGATTAGGCGAACGTTTCACACCCTTTGTGAAAAACGGCCAGATTGTGGATATGTGGAACGAAGACGGCGGCACTGCCAGCGAAATTGCTTATAAGAATATTCCTTTTTATATTACCAACAAAGGGTACGGCGTTTTGGCAGATAACGTGGGCGATGTCTCCTACGAGATTGCCAGCGAAAAGGTGGAGCGGATACAATTTTCTGCGGAAGGTGAGCGGCTGGATTACTATTTGATAAACGGTTCCACTCCCAAGGGCGCCATTGCCAAATACACCCAGCTGACCGGGAAGCCTGCCCTTCCCCCTGCCTGGTCTTTCGGACTTTGGCTGACTACCTCCTTCACCACCGACTATGATGAAGATACTACCTCCGGTTTTATAGATGGAATGGCAGCCCGGAAGATTCCTCTACATGTTTTCCATTTTGACTGCTATTGGATGGATGCCTATGAATGGTGCAACTTTACCTGGGATCCCAAAACCTTCCCGGATCCTGCGGGGATGCTGAAACGCTGCCATGAAAAAGGTCTTAAAATCTGCGTATGGATCAATCCTTATATTGGCCAGAAATCCCCTCTCTTTGAGGAGGCCATGGCCCGTGGATATCTTTTGAAAAAGACAAACGGAGGCGTATGGCAGACTGACATGTGGCAGGCCGGTATGGGCCTTGTGGATTTCACCAACCCTGACGCGGTTATCTGGTATCAGGAAAAATTAAAGACCCTTCTGGACATGGGTGTGGACTGCTTTAAGACAGACTTTGGCGAGAGGATACCCGTAAAAGATATCGTATATTTTGACGGCTCCGATCCTGTAAAAATGCACAATTACTATACCTTCCTCTATAATCAGTGCGTTTTCCGGCTTTTGGAGCGAGAGCGGGGGAAAAATGAAGCCGTATTGTTCGCCCGTTCCGCCACCACAGGCGGCCAGCAGTTTCCTGCACATTGGGGCGGCGACTGCTCCGCCTCCTATCCTTCCATGGCTGAAACCCTCCGGGGTGGACTCTCTCTTGCCTGTGCAGGCTTTGGTTTCTGGAGCCATGATATGGGCGGTTTTGAGCAGACGGCTCCTGCCGATGTGTACAAACGCTGGTGCCAATTTGGGCTTTTAAGTTCTCACAGCCGTCTTCACGGTTCCTCCTCCTACCGGGTACCCTGGCTTTTTGATGAGGAGGCATGCGATGTGCTGCGCAAATTTGTAAACTTAAAGTGCGCTCTGATGCCTTACCTCTACTATCAGGCCCTCCTATCCCATACGGAAGGTATCCCTATGCTGCGTCCCATGTTTGTAGAGTTTCCACAGGAACGGGCATGCGATACTCTAGACAGACAATATATGCTGGGTGATTCCCTTTTAGCTGCCCCCATTTTCCGTTCAAGCGGCCAGGTGGAATATTATCTGCCTGAAGGAATCTGGTATAATCTTCTCACAGGAAAGCGTATCGAAGGTGGTAAGTGGCAGAAAGAGAGCCATGATTTCTTTACCCTGCCTTTGCTTGTAAAACCGGGGACTATCCTTGCCACAGGTAAGGAAACCACCCGCCCTGACTACGATTTTTCCAATAACCCCCATCTGCTTCTCTACCTGCCGGAGGATGGCATGAGCGCCAGAACCTGCATAACTGACCAGCATGGGGAAATCCAAATCCGGGCTGAAGCGACAAGATGCGGGCAAACTATTGAGCTGAAAATAACCGGGGGAAACACAGATATAACTTTTGAAGTTCTTGGAGAAAAATTAGAGGTGGCTGTTCATCATCTTTTGTAAGATAATGGAGAATCTGCGGGGTATGCGTTCCCCGCAGCTTTCGCCAAATGTCTACTCCGCAGATGCTTGGCCCGTTGCTCGTGGAAATAAAATCATTTTCCGCTGCTCCATGGTAATTTTTTGAATTTAAAACTTCTGAATCACTATGATCTCATTTCTTCCATCAATCTGCCCATCGAAGTGCCTAAATTATCGACTAAACTTTTTATATCTTCACTATAAATTTTTGCCTGTCCAATCGCCCTATCTACAAATGGAAGGAATCTTTCAAATCTTATCTTGCTCCCTTTGGAATATCCTTCTGCATTTTTGGAAACAAGTATCTCCAAATACTTCTTATTTGTCGATGCATCATCAAACAATTGATGGCGCAGGTTCTTTTTATTATCAAGCAGCATTTTAGGTGAATACTGCTCTAAGTTGGGAAAATGCATCAACAGCCATAACTCAAAGTTAGGATTTGACATAATCACTTTAATTCTATGCTGATTACATAAATCAAAAATAGTATCTAAAGATTCCTCCAGTTTCCTGTAGTCCCTGTCAAAAATGACACATACGCAGTCTGCTTGCATATCAAAATCATCCCATTTACAGTTTTCTTTCCATTTATCTTCGGGGATTTGATTTCCCTCCGCATCAATGCGTCCCATTTGAAACAGACAGGCATTTACCAGCTGCATGGGGTGACTTAACGTTTCCTGCCCTTTCTGTTTTTCAATCACTTCAATATAAACATCATTTTTTATATTAAGTTCAACTTTATTATTTCGAACCCCATAAAAATAGGATTCCTCCGTTGCGCCCTCCGAAACACAGTAAAATTTGATTCTTGGCTCCACTGACTCTGATTCATTTTCAAAATTATATGACTTAGGAATTCTTAAGTTCAGCTTTTCCAAAATGTTCCCCCCATACATATTCAAAATCCTTAAATACCGGAACAGCACCATACCTGCCTGCCAGGTAATCTTTGGCTACTACTTTATCGAACCTGATTTTGAATTTTTCTAATGTGTACAAATTCGTATTATTATTTTTCCCTTTTTCCGCAAACCAAATTTCGTCTCTGCGAAGTATATTTAAATCCATTAAATTTGACTCATGTGTTGTAATAATCAGCTGTGTGGTTTTCTCCTCTGAAAACTTCAAAAATGTTTCTACAAATTTAATCGTCATTTGTGGGTGGAGACTGCGATCCAATTCATCAATGACGAACACTTTTTCTTCATCATCATTTAAAATCACGTCCAATAACTCAATCATACGTTTTGTTCCGTCAGATTCTTCGCCATATTCATATTTATTCTCATCCATCCCATGCTGAAACATTAATTTTGCTATTTTTTTCGTGCCTGTTTCATCATATTCTAATTCAAATAAGGTATCGCCAAAATTGAGAATACCTCGGGATTTAGTCCCTTTATCTGCATTTGGATTCCGCAAAAATTTTTCTGCCAGCGATTCATTGGGAAAGTATTCTTTAAATGCCGCTTCGTTCATCACACCCATACTGTAGCCAGTTATGCCCGTATCCAAATACTTTAAAATATTAACGAGCTTTGTATTATCGCTGCCAAACAGAAAATAACTTGCGCCTATTTTAGTTTCGGGGTAAATTACAACCAATTTGTATTGAAACCAATCGTATATTTTATTAAAAAGAATAAAATCATCCTCGTCCATTTTTCTTCTTTTGATTTCATACAAAAGCAATGTGGTACCGATACGATTAGCATCTTTTATAAAAAAATGAAATTGTTCGCAATTTTCCGTGTTACCAAACAAGCCTTCATCAAAATAATATTGGCCGCCTTCTGCTATTCTTTCAAACAGAACATATTCCTCTGCAGCTTTCATTTCATACAGCCATTCCGACAAAGTGACCCTATCCTTTAAATTAACAGAAAAGCCATATGCAAAGCATCTGTCTTCAATTGTAAATTCATATTCAAATAATGTTGGATTACTTGCATTCGCACTACTGGTTCTACAAAATTTATCTTGAAAATCTGTTCCATCCATTGTATTTAATACAATTTGTTTACCGGCATCTATCCCACGGATTAAATTTGTTTTTCCGGATGCATTCGCCCCATATATGGAAGAAAATTTTAACACCTTTCGGTCTTTGTAATGAATAATTCTTTCTTTATGCTGCTCTGTTCTTCCCGCATATAAATAATATTCTGTGGGAACAATTTCCCCGGTTTCATCTGTTCTATATCCAAATGATAAAAAATTAGATATTGAAAATCTCATCAGCATTATAGTTACCTCGCGATTTTTTCACTTATTTTATAATTTTATCTCGTTATAAACATAATTATACTATTATTTCTATATATAACAAGAGATATTTTCACTAAATATGTTTTGTAAAGTAACTATTCAGCCAGGTCTGTGCATTTACTGCACAGACTGTGAGAATATGATTAGGGCGTACGAAATCCCATCGCCGAAGGCGATTTTAAATGGATTTTGCAAGTAACAGTCAGCAAGGCTGAACTGTTACTTTGTAAATAATCGTTCATCCTTCGGCTTCACTGTTACGAAGTCTGTCCCTCTCAAATAGCGGTGCCGAATTTTAATGCCAATTTGCAAGTCATCTTCCTTAAAATCTAATGCTGTTCTCCGCTTGTTATCCATCACAAAAAACGGCCCCGGAAAATGTGAATCATAATCACATTTTCCAAGGGCCGCTTATAATGAACACAAGGATATCCCATAAAACATGGCATCTGCTATTTTGCCGCTGCATCTCCAATCGCAGCAATTAAGAACCGTCAGACTGCCGTCATCAATTATAATTTAACCACCAATGTCTGATACCCCTTAATCTCCATCTGTCCGGAAACCTCCTTTCCTGTATACAGGTCAGTTCCTTTCCTGAGCAGTTCAATCTGAGCAGGGTTCTTATCATAGTTTAATACAAACAGGAATCTGTCGTCTCCCTTTTTCCTTATTGCAATCTCACAGCTCTCCGGCACGCTGACCACATCCCGGTAAGGAGAAATCACATCCAGCTTTTCAAGGAATACCCGGGCGCTTTCCGTATTAAATGCGCTACCATAGTAGTAGGCTTTCCCCTTGCCAACCACATTGCTGACCAAGGCTCCGCTTCCAGCATAATAGTCGGAGGTATAGGAAGCCTCCTGCTTTCCTGCGCCTATTGGCTGTAAAAGATCCGCAAATACACTGGCCTCAAACTCCCTGTCATCCCACTTAACCGTAACCTTTCCCGCATCAGGCGCAATGAAAGAATACTCAGGAATATCCGTGCCGGTCAAATCGGACAATAATCCGGGAAGTTTATCCATCACGCATCTTCCCGTTATGTTCTTGTAGCCGCTGCGGCATCCAATCACTAAAGTACCGCCTGCCTCTACATAAGCTCTCAGCACTGCCTCCCTTTCTTTTGTCATGATGGTCGCATGAGGATAAAACAGTACCTGATATTTCTTCAGTTCCTCCGCATCTGAAGCATCATTTATATAAACATAATCAAAAGGCGTATGGCTCAACTGCAATGCTGCAAATAAAGCCTTCTGGCTGGCATTATCCACTCTGCCATGCCAAACATCCAGCTGGGCATCCCAAACATTATCATAGTCCTTTATGATACCAACCTTTGCCTCATAAATGCTGCCGGCCATTTCCTTCATACCCTGCAGCTTTTCATGAATATCCTTAACTTCGGCAATACGGCGGTTATCCCTGCTGGAATAATCCAAAATTCCATGCCAGTAAATTTCCGTACCCATGGTACAGGTGCGCCAGCGGAAATAGCTTACATAATCAGCTCCGTGAGCAACAGACTGCATGGTCCAGAGGGTCATCTGGCCTGGTCTTGGGGTAGGCGCCTCCATGTGAGTGTTCCAGCCATTGGCGCCGGACTGCTGCTCCATAATCCCAAAAATCGGCGAAAGGGAACGAACCTCCGACAGATTACGGCTCCATTTCCGGTCCTTCATTTCACCCGGTGCATTGGAATAAGCATCCAGACAGTATGCAAAGTTAGGGTAGGAATCGTAAGTCATAAAATCCAGACTTTCCTTAGTCATCTGATGATTATCCAGATTGCCAAAAAGTCCGTTTGTGGTGACGAAATCCCCCGGTTTTAAATACTTGCGAATAATATCGCTCTGCATTTTTGCAAAACATCTTGCACTGTCCGAAATAAAGCGGGTATAGTCAAGCACCTCATGAGGATTGGTGGAATCACTGTAAGTCTTGCGAGGTACATGGATTTCCTCCCAGTCCGTATAAGTCTGATTCCAAAAAGCCGTTCCCCATGCTTCATTTAGCGCCTCAAGGCTCTCATATTTATCCTTTAGAAACACACGGAATGCCTTAGAATCACTCCCAGAGTAAAACACATTCTTCTCGCAGTTTATTTCATTGTCAATCTGCCATCCGATGATGCATGGCCTGGAGGCATAATGAGATGCAAATTTTTCCACAATCCGCTTAGAAAGCTCCTGGTAAACAGGTGAATTATAATTATAATGCCTTCTGGCCCCGTGGCGATAAAGCACGCCGTTGATATCCGCATTTAAAACCTCCGGATACTTTTCTGTAAGCCATGCAGGGGGTGTGGCCGTTGGGGTACAGAAAATCACCTTCATCCCGACTTCCTCGGCCAAATCTAAAAATTCATCAAAAAACGAATAAGTAAAATTGCCCTCCGTAGGCTCCACCTTGCTCCACGCAAACTCCGCAATGCGGACAACCTCAATACCGCTGGCCAGCATACGCTCCAAGTCTTCTCTCCAAAGCTCCTTCGGCCAATGCTCAGGATAATAGCAGGTTCCCAGAACAAATCTGTTCCCATCTAAAATTGCTCCCATAATTTAACATCTTCCTTTCTAATAAAAAAGTTTATTTATTTGTAACAGCTCAGTTAATCTGAACCATTATTATTCTTTTACAGCGCCTGCTGTCAAACCATCCATAAAGAACTTGGATGCGCTTAAGAAACAAATCAGCAATGGTAGCACCGCACAAGTGCTGGCTAACATAACTGCGCCATAATCCGTTCCTCTGTCGGAAACCATAGAACGCAGCATAAGCGGAAGTGTATACAGCTTTTCCTTACGCAGGATAATCAGCGCCTGCATGAACTCGTTCCACATATTAACGAACTGCATGATACCCAAAGAAGCATAAGCGGGCTTTAAGATTGGTGCAATAACACGGAAAAAGATAGTCCATTCACTACATCCGTCAATCCGCGCCGCCTCCATCAGGGATTTCGGCACATTATTCTGACAGTACTGCCGCATCCAGAAGATACCAAAGGCATTGGCACAGCTGGGAATAATAAGAGCCTTAAAGTCATTTACCCATCCGAATTTACTCATCATGATAAACCAGGGGATAATACCTGCTGTTGCAGGAATCATCATGGTAGCCAAAAGAATTGCAAACAGCTTGTTCCTGCCCGGGAAATCATATACGGAAAAAGCATAACCGCCAATAGAGCAGAAGAACAATACCAATATTACATGAGAGCAGGTTACAATCACACTGTTTAAGAAAGACCTCGGGAAGTTTACAGCCGCAACCATATTCTTGAAATTCTCTCCCAGATTGCTTCCAAACCACATAATCGGCGGGAAAGAATAAATCTCATTGGTCTTTAAAGTAGCCATAACAAACATCATGAAAAACGGCAGCAGCATAATTAAGGCAATCAAGCCTAATACTACATACAAAGATACCTTTTTCCCAATTGGACTGAGAAAGGAGATGATAACCAATAGAACTGCAACCACAGTAATCACAAGTAATAATTTTACCATTTTATTTTCCTCCCTTTCTCTTTACTGTGTCCTTTTCTTCCATTACCTTATTAAGTACAACTGAAATGATAATTACCATGAACGTAATTACATAGGCAATCGAAGAAGCGTAGCCATACGCATTACCACCCTGAGGCGCTTTGCTCAGCAGATAAGTCATCAATGTCAAACCACCGTTGTTAGGACCACCGCCCCAGTTACTGTTTGTTAAGATAAACGGCTCGGTAAACAGGTTAAACATACCGATACTGGACTGAATCAGTGTAAACAATATAATGGGTTTTAGCAATGGAATTACAATAGAAAAAACAATTTTACTATGACTGGCGCCGTCAATTTCAGCAGCTTCATAAATATCATTGCTGATTCCCTGCATACCGGCTAAGTAAATTACCATGTTCCATCCCACCCATTTCCAGGCGAACATGACAATAACCGCCACTTTGATCAGCTTACCGTCACCGCCTAACCAGTTAATAGGAGCTTCCCCTAAAAGGCTGACAAAATAATTGATAATACCATAATTAAATCCAAATAAGTTCTGGAAAATAATCGTGATTGCCACCGCACTTGTCACCATAGGCATGAAATAAATTGTCTTAAAAATATTCTGTCCCTTAACAAGCTTGGAGTTCAAAATATAAGCCAGCACCAAACCGCCTAACAAAATCGGAATATGTGCAATGATACCAATCACCAGTGTATTGGAAAGCGCTTTCCAAAATAATGTATCTTTAAATAAATTGATATAGTTTCCAAGTCCAAGAAAATGCATCTGTCCCAGTCCGTCCCACCTAAAGAAGCTCAAAAACAGGCCGGCTATCATAGGAAATAAACCAAAAATCGCGAATAATATGTAAAAAGGGGCAATGTAAACATATGCAACCCGATATTCTTTTAACGTTTGAAGAAATCCTTTTTTGTTACCCTTCACCCTTCTCATTCCTTTCTTTTTAAACTCCTAATAGCTCTCCGTTATCATAACCTCCAACTAATATAACATCGAATCATCAAATGCTGCCACGCTTTTCGGGTCAGCTTATTGACGAAAAGCTATTCGTTTCTGTAACCTGCCCTACCGCCGCAGATATTAAGGAAAATGGCCGGATCCTATGATCTGGCCATATTCCCCGTTTCCTTTTTATTCCCGTGAGCAACAAGCCAAGCATCTGTGCTTATAGAGATGCCAAGCATCTCATAGATATTTGGCGACTGCCGCAAGGGTCAATCCCCCGTTGCTTGCAGCAGGGTTATTGACTTATTTGCACGGTTTATTTATCATTCACCGTCCCAAACACCAGCATCCTTCAAGGTCTGAATCTGCTGTTCTTTCAGCTCTGCACAAGCAGCGTTGATATCGTTAGCTAATCTCTCGCGAATCTGCTCTGGTGTCTCACCTGCTTCAGCTCCTGCATTGAATGAACTGTAGAGATAACCCTCTGCAGTAACATCCATGATTGTGTTGTTTACAACAGGTACATTACCAGCAATCTTTGTTGCGATAGCGTTAGGCACCTGTCCTCCAAAGTAATCATCGCCCTCTGTGTAAAGCTCAGGCGCTGCATCCCATGCCGGTTTGTAAGCCGGGAAGTAGTCGATCGCCTTGAACATAGTATTCTGTGCTTCAGTAGTAGCCATCATGTACTTAACAAATGCCCATGCAGCTTCTTTGTTTTCGCACTGTTCGGGGATAACCAGGAAAGAGCCGCCCCAGTTCGTATCGCTCATGCCGGCAGGAAGGGCGATTGCACCCCAGTGTCCTGCGCCGTCCGGGTCAATATCTGTCTTAAAGAAGCCTGAGAACCAGGAACCTGCCGCTACACAGACACAGGTACCTGCTGCGTATGCCGCATAAGCCTCCGTACTCCACATATCAACGTTCATATCCCAGCCATTCTCACGAATCTTAAGACAATTCTCAAGACATTCAAGATCCCCTTCTCTTTCCAGAATCAGGTTAAGATCTTCATCATAATAATCTCTGTTGATGAAAAGCCACTGATACGGATATGCTGCAGAGGGAAGGAACCATCTTTGTCCTGGAATGGAAACCTTTTCAGCCACTTCCATAACACCGTCCCATGTACTCATAAGTTCAGCCACTTCTTCGGAAGAAGTAGGAAGGCCTACTTCCTCAAATACATCTGTTCTGTAGTAGAACAATGTAGGGCCTAAATCCCAGGGAATACCAACCAGTCTCTGACCATCGGAGGAGGTTGCCTGGTCCCACTTAAATGCAACGAAATCATCCTTTAAGTCAGCAGCGCCCAGTACGTTCAAGTCCGTAAGAGCCGCACTATCCCTGTACTGTGCTATGTAAGCGCCCTCAACCATTGCCACATCCACTGCGCCTGTTCCTGCTGTCAAAGCGGTCTGTAGGGCCTGATGGTGTGCTGTTGTATCTGTAAATACCAGTTCAACTTCAATGTTAGGATAAGCCTCGTTAAAACCTGCCATTGCTGCTTCAAAGCCGTCATCGCCTGACGGCCATCCGCCTACTTCAATTGTTCCTGAAATGGAAGATGGATCTTCATCTACTGCTGCCGCAATATTCTGACCTTCTTCTTCGCTTGTGTTCTCAACACTGGCGCCGCCATCTGATGATGCACCTGCATCTGATGATCCGTCATCTCCGCCGCCACAGCCTGCCAACAAGGATGCTGACATTGCAAATGTCAGGGCAACAGCTACGAATCTGTTCAAATTTTTCTTTTTCATACCCTTTCTCCTTTTTCATTTATTGAATCAGCCTGCCCTCTTTATGAAAAGCAGGGGAATTCCTGTTTTATTTAAAGCCTTAAATCCCTGACCGACTCTCCCTCTAAGATCTGCATTGGCAGATGGGTTACATATTTCGGTTTCTTTCCATCAATTATCTTCAGTAAAACTTCCACACATTTCTCTCCTTGTGCTTTGGGGTTTAGTCTCAGAGAGGTAATCGGCAAATCTGCATACCGTCTGGAATAAACACCGTCTATTCCCATAAGAGAAACATCTTTCGGAACCTCATACCCTAATTGCTTGAGCCGCTTATAAAACCCAAGGGCCACCTCGTCATTAAAACCAAGGACCGCTGTGGCATCTGACCCCCGCTCATGAAAAATATCAGCCGCCAGCACTCCTTTCTCAAAAAAATTTACCAGTACGTGAACACTTTTCGGCCCTCTTTCTTCCGGAAAAGCCAGTAATCTATCATCATCAGGCAGACATTTGCGGTTGATCCCAAAGTAATACTTATCTATCTGATCCCCCAGCTCATATTTCATAAATTCATACCAGGACAATAATCTGGCATCTTTATTATCTTTTTCATACGGAGTGGCAATGGCAATCTTACGATGTCCCTTATCCCAAAGATATTGCAATGCAATCCGCGTGCCTTTCCAGAGATCGCACTCAACCGTTGGAATAGATTTTGGAAAGGAATAAGAACCTCCATAAGTGGCTGTCACCACCGGCAAATGATAATTTTTCCCAATATCGTTTAAATACAGCTCCGCCACCATCTCATTTGGTAAAATCAGCCCGTCCACCATAACATTGCGTATATCACTGAAATCCAGATTGCCGTAGATAAGCACCTTATAATCCCGCTTGCCTGCCGCCTCCAGCATACCTTCATACATTTCAATGTTAAAGGCATTTTTAAGTTCTCTACAATAATATAAAATCTGTTTCGTATGCTGGCTCATCAGCGAAACCGCAACCGGATTTGGGTGATAATCCAATTCCTGCGCAATCTGTAAAATTTTCTTTTTTTTCTCAGCATCCACATACCCACTATTATTGAGTGCCCGGGAAACGACAGAGATCGAAACCCCCGCTCTCTGTGCAATATCCTTTCTGGTGGCCATACTTGCGTCCCCCTTTGCTAAGCAGAAAAAAGTAACGTTTCACAATGCCAACATACACAAAAAAGTGCAAATAATTTATGATTCTCTATTCCTTTTGTACAGTATTTATTTACTTTATAATAATTGATGCCCATTAAAACTTCAATTGTCGATTATGTGGTCGTGCGTCCACAACAGCAAATTGTTAAAACAACCTTCCTTACGCTTTATGAATCCCTTTGATCAATAAATGAAAAAGAAGTGTAAAGGGGTTATCAGAAACCGATTCTACATCCTGCGGCATCCATGCGGACCCCTGGACAAACACAACACATGGGCAAACCATTTCCGGCTGATTGCGAGTTGACGGCAACAGCAGCTGCAAATGAAGCTTTACCCCGTCTATCTCTGCATATTCTACATTAGGGATATATATCACGCCCATTTCATCTCCCGTGGTCACAATCACCTCAGCCCCTTCCACTTCCTGCGTAAACTCCGGAAGTTCCTCATAGGTCCATTCCTTAACTTCCATATTAACCCTCCATTCTTGGCAAGCCTCACAAATTAAGATTCCTTATGATTTCCGCCTTTTTAATGATGTTATTATATAAAAATCAACAAATTCCGCCTATCAGTTGACATGAAAAGGAATATCAAATTAAATCTTTTATAAATTAAAACACGATTTGTTTTACATGAATATAAAACAAATCGTGATAAAAAAACATCAAAATCGTGATTTCTATTTTTTTCAATTAAAATCAATTGAACCTCGTGCTCATCTAACACGGTTGATGCAATCCATTCATCTTCTTCTGTTATATGAAGGGGTTCATAATGAACGTGAAAAGTACTGATATTGCTCAAATAATTAATCTGCTGACTGCCCCGAAAGTCCGGGGCTCCCTGGCTCATCCATACATCATAGCTGCTCCCATGCTCTCTGGAAATAGAGAAGATTCTTTTTAAATAAGTCCCCGCCGGCATGTTTTTTAAATGCACTTGAAAGCTCCTTGTGCCCTTTTGTTCGAAACCGTAATAGCGGTCTATGGTGTGCTGTTCCTCCACAGAAACGGCCTGGCTGATACGGTTTTCCATATCATAATGACAAGAATGGTAAAGTACGATCTAAATCCTTTTATAATCCTTAGAGCGGGTTATCAGGCAGCCGTCCCCCTTAGCTGCAATCACTCCCTTTTCCTGGCCCAGTATAGTCAAAAACTGACAGGCATAATAACCGGATTTGGCAATACCATTGTATGTAAACATTCCATAGCCTCCATGAAACAGGCTGGAATGAATGACCCCGCGCTCCGAATGATCCGTCAGATGGGTATAAGCAATACCGGAAATGCCATGGCAGTTTTCCAGTACATTTTTCATGATGAACGCCGCTTTAAAACAGGTGTCATTCCCCAGATCGTTTTGCCAGATAGTCGAATTCCATTCCGTTACATATACGGGCACATCCTGCAGTCCATATCTTCCTAATATCTCTTTGCATAACGCCATTTCCCGTTTTAAAATATCCGGGTCCCTGCTGACACAGGCAGGCTCATCCGCCATGCCGCTTTCATTCACTGAAATATTGCCCTCTGTCTGTATTCTGGAAACTTTAGAATAATCACAGCTAAAGCACTGAAATCCAAAAGCATCCGGCATACAGTCCTCTCCTCTGCAATAATCCAACAGTTCTTCCAAAAGCCCGCTTCCGTCCAGGGACAAAAAGCCTGTGTCCAGGCCAAATCCAAAAAACTGTGCATCCGGCACAAACTTACGCACACCCCGATAGGTTCTTTCATAATAGGCCAGATATTCTTACGCAGGAAATACGCCGTAAGAAATATAACCGGAAATCGTATGACAACCCATTTCCGCATACAGCTCGTGATGCTCATAAGGGTTCAGTACAATAAAATCTTCCGCCTCAAGCACGTAATTATAGCCCGAACCAATAATGGCTATCCGCCCGGACAAAACATATAAGATTTCCATTTCACTGTGGAAATGCGGGATAGATGTATTACAGTCAGGTTCAAAACGAATTCCTTCCACCTTTAATCCTCCTCGTATCCGCTTCCATTATTTAAAGCAAATGGTGCCAATTCTATTACAAATCAGCACCATTCATTTTAAACTTAATCTTTTTCTCTCATCTGTTTTATATTTTCATCAGCCCACACAACTCTGTTCCGGCCGTATTTTTTTGCATCATACAACATAGCATCTGCAATTTTTAAATAAAAATCATAAGATTTATCCTCTTGGGGAACTATGGTGATGCCACCGATACTGACCGTAACCCACTGCGCCACCTCAGGATCATGTGGAATATGGAGATCTTCTACTGCCTGCCGTATCTTCTTTAGATGTTCAAATGCCTTATTTGAATCATCACCCATCAAAAATCCCACAAATTCCTCTCCTCCATAGCGGGCGAAAAAATCCGTGGTACGCTTTAAATAAGAAGAAATTTCCTTTGCAATAGCAGTAATAACCTTATCTCCCGCCGGGTGTCCAAATGTGTCGTTATATCGTTTAAAATAGTCAATATCAAACATACAAATAGAAAACGGAACCTGAAGCCGGGTAGCCTCGTTCCATTTTGTAGCACTGCACAGGTCATGCTGCCTTCTATTTGCAACACCGGTCAGCTGATCCGTTTGTGACTGATACTCAACTTGCCTGCGATAATTATACAGCTTGATGTGTGTATTCACTCTCGCCTTTATAATCAGTTCATGAAATGGCTTGACAATATAATCAACTGCCCCCAGTACGAGCCCTTTCTGCTCACTCTCCACATCAGAAAGGCTGGTAATCAAAATAACCGGAACACTTCGGGTAATAACCTCCTCCTGCAATTTTTTGAGTAGCGTAAAGCCATCCATTCCCGGCATAACTACATCCAATAAAATTAATGAGTAGCTATCGGAACTTGCCTGGCGCAATCCTTCCTCCGGTGTCTGCGCAATAGTAATATCATACTCATCGCCCAGAATATTCCTTAAATGAGTTGCCTGCAGGAGACTGTCATCAACAATCAATATTTTCTCCATAGTTTTACTCCTTATCCGTCTCTTTTAATCGTTGTTTCTTTCCTTAAGTCAGACTGCCTGATTCACGACCATATATTTACTTTAAAATTATACATTACTCCAATCCCGTTTACAATCACTTTTTCTTGCGAAAAACACAATTTGTTTACGTAATTTCCCGGAGTATCACCTCAGTTTCCAAATGGCAGTCCGTCCGTATCACCTTGCGGCTCTCCTTCCCGGAAATAAAATAACCACAAATATGGAAATCGTAAAGCCCGTCTTCATACAAAATATAAGTGATATTTCCGTATTCTGTTTTATCAACCCACAAACAGAAAGGAATTACTCCGTTCTCATCTGATCCTGTCATATCATAAATCTGCTGAGTCAAGTCTTCCTCTTTCGCAGAAAAAGACAGGTGATCCACCGTATAATAATTTGTAGTCTGCCAAAGAGATACATTATATTCCTCTACCTCTCCATCATTATCGATATCACAGCTTCTTGTATAATCACCATCCGCCTTTTCCTCCTCCGCGCTCCCACAGGGAACTTTATCGCCGCCCTGGTACCTGGCAGCCAATTCCTCCAATGTATTTTTAAGGCTCTCATATTGGCCCTCATCTTCGCAGACGGTTCGGATGTCCCGGGCATTTGCTCCTTCCTTGGTGGTAATGGCAAGCCATACGCCGCCCTGGTATTTACCCTTTTCATAACACTCCAGCGAGATTCCATCCACTTCCTTTTTGGTAAAGTCCCAGGTGGTTTTGACCAGATAATTTTTCCCCTGCCAGTTGATAAAGGCAAATTCCTCCTTTAGCTCCGATTGACAGTCCGTAAGCTCATAGCTGCCGTCTTCTTTTCCGGCGTAAAGGGAATAATACACTGCCCCCAGGCTGCCCCCAAGATATTTGCACAGAAAAATATCCTTAATCCCATCGTTATCCACATCTGCCTCTAGCCATATCCCATCGCCCTGGTAGGTAGTGGCAATTTCCAGCACGTCATTTTTTATGTCAATATTATCATCCGCCAGTTCTACAATTTCCTCCATATTCATTTCCCGGTCCTCCACAAGTGCAAGCATAGCCTCCTTAAGCTGGTCCTTATCTTCAAGCAGATATCCGGAAATATAATCGGTCAGCTCTTTCGGTATCAGGCTGCCTCCCTTCCTGGCTTCTTCCTGCCGCCACGTTTCCCAGAAGGATGGGTATTGCTGCAGCATCTGCTCCCCCGGCACATAGACAAAGGCGCCGCTCTCCTCATCCCACAGATATCCCTCAAACCTTTCCGTCTGCTCAAAATCCAGCGGTTCATTGGAATCAAAAAACCAGCCGCAGCATAAAAAGTCTTCATATCCATCTCCATTAATGTCCGCCCTTTTCAGCTGATTTGGATAAAACGCCGCCTCCTGCACGGACACCGGATTTTCATAATCGTCTATACGGTATACAGACATTTCATTCGAATCAGACTGTACCGTCATAAGCAGAGAATGACTTGATGCTTTACCGTCATCCATATTAAATGGAAAGTAATATTCCATTCCCGTAAAATTATTTTTATAACGCTCTGCAATATAAGTTTCATTGTCTGTCCATACCATTTCTTCATCCAGCATCTTCCAGAAGGATTCCACATCATTGTCATAGGCCGTAACCGTGCTATCGCCCTCCTGCACATAAAACAGCTCCTTGCTCCCAGCTTCATTTTCTGAAAAAAGGAAATATTCTCTTTGCCGGATACGGCTGTTTTCCCCATAAAACCAACAGCCTTTTATGTCGCTTGTTTTTTCGGAACCTTTTACACCATATAGCACCGAATCAGGGAAATGCTCTTTCAGCTGGACTGCCAGCTGCAGCGTTAGCTCCGGCATCTGCTTTATTTCATAAGAGGTAATAAGGATTTCGTGCTCATACATGCTGCTGTGTCCCTTAATTTGCTCCTCCGAAGTACTGCTGCTTTTCCCTTCATACTTTGTATGCATGTCCATAATCACACACTGCGTAACACCTTCCTTAGACACCCTCTGTTCCATCTCCCAGCCCGCTGGAAGGATCAGCATCATGCTCCCGATTACAACAACCCTGTTATTTTCCCATTCCTGCTCATTGATATCTAAATCAATTGGGGTAAGCATAAGACTGCCCGCCGGCACACCATAAGCTGTACTGCCGGTTTCCACTTCCACTTCATTTTGCACCCCTGCAGGTTCTTGCTCCTTGTTTTCATATTGTTCCAAATCTTCTGGTTCTTGCATAGTGCACCCTAATAACATACTGCTGATAATTGCAGCTATGGACATTTTATTTATTTGCCTCGCACCCCATTTTAGAATTTTCATTTTTACACCCCCACATATGGCAAGCTTTGCTTGCCATACTGCTACCAATAGAAAGTTTGGAAGTTTACTTCCAAACTTACACCCCCTGTATACCGCCACAAGCCATCCCCGCCAGCAACCCGCAAATTCAGGTTTGATAAACTTTCTTAACTGTGCTCAGCATTATCATATAAAAATGATGCATCATAATACCATCATTCTTGTATCATTTCTGCATCATTTTTTCAATAGCTTTCTTAAATTTTAATACTACTTCCGGGAAATTTTTTCATTTACAGTTTCCTCTAACACCTTTCTCTGTCTGTGTTCGTGTGCAATTTCCTCCTGAATTTCATCCATTCTCCTAAAGATATCCGCAATTGTCTCCTGTTCATTTTCTGCCCCCGGATGCCCGGACTCCTGCTTCCGTGACTCAATATCCTTACGGAACAACATCTTAAAAATCACACGAACAGCAGGTTGTATAAAAAATAATTGTGTAAAGTATGCAAATGGAAAGTTTAAGCACACCAGCTTTAACCAGTTCGCAAGTAATGTAAAAATATGAAACTCCCCATAATATGGATAATACAACCAGGCTGCAATAAAGCTCATAGCCGGACACATAAGGCCCACTGTAGCGCATATAATCGCCGTCTCAAATATCATTGGATGATTCTTAGCAGGATTAAATACCCTGCACGCTAACTGAAAGGACAATGGGCTTCCCATAAAATTTTCCAGTGCATAGGCCAGACAAAATTCTATTAAGATACATGCCCATATTGGCAAATATGTACCGCACATATACACGCCGCCCTGTTTGTTTAGCGCTGCAATCACGCTGTTTGTTCCATTGATTTGCATCAGCACATTTCCGTTTACCACATATAAACTGTAAAAGACATATGCATGGACCGTAATTACAACTGTAATAAACGCAAATACTAATCTCTGAAATTGATTTCTTGGCATTTTTTCTCCTCCCATTTCTTCACTGCTTTTTGCGCAAAAAAATACACATATTATGCAAACACGCCTAATCAAAAATGTTCCGTCATCAGATTTACGTGCCTAGCACAACATGTGTCATCATTTTGAAATTACCTTGAGAAGAATATCATAAATTTTTTCTTAAAGTCAAGTTATTTTTTCTCACAGACGAATCACAATTTGAATGAAAATCTATCACAAATTGTTGCACATCCTGTTCTGCAAACTATAAAAATTTTAACATAAGGAAGTAAATCATAGGAAAAACGCCCTGTATTTAGAGAAAAAGGTTCTTTTTTATGTTACAATTTTGTTTAAAGTAAATCTTTCAATCTATTAAATTTAGGAAAGGACAGCATTATGGGAAAATGGACAGTTCAACAGGTAATTGACAAAATTCTACTGGATATGTGCGGCGGCCCCAAAGTAAGCCCCACCTGCGACATCATTTCAATCGGAAGCCCTGATGCCCAGGTTACCGGAGTAGCTACTACCTTTATGGCTACCTTTGATGTAATCAAAGAAGCCCTCAGCCAAGGGATAAATTTCATTATCACCCACGAGCCCACATGGTTTAACGGAACGGACCAGACTGATTGGTGTGAAAACGACAGCATCTATCTTGCCAAGAAAAACTATTTAGAACAGCATGGCGTAACCGTCTGGCGCTTACACGACCATATGCATATGGGCTCCGGGACTGATTATATCTATGAAGGATTAATGGAGGAATTAGGATGGCATAACTATTTACAAAAGGATGAACCCCAGCCATGGATTTATGAAATTCCCAAAACCACACTCCGTAGTTTAGCGGATGAATTTAAAAAAATATTTCGTATGAATACCATTCAGATTATCGGTTCACCGGATATGGAGGTACAAAGAGTCGGCATTTTGGTAGGCGGAGGCAGCCTGGGACTTGGGGTTGAAGTGATGCCTATGCAGGTGATAGAACGGAACCGTCTGGATTTAATGGTGGTCGGGGACATTACGGAATGGACCATCTGCGCTTACATAAACGATGCTTACCAGATGGGCTTTCGTAAGGGAATGCTTACACTAGGCCATGAGCGCAGTGAGGAATTTGGTATGAAGTATCTGGAAAAATGGCTGAAGGAAAGGTTTACGGATTTCCCGATTCGCTTTATTGATGCAAAGGAACCTTTTCAATATTTATAAGTATATAAACCTGTCATACAAAAACAGCCTGAAAACGCACCAAAATATCACGCCTTTAAACGTGAGTAGTTTGGTGCGTTTTTTAAATATATTGTCCATTCATTCCATCTTGCAACACCCAAAGAAGGTTTAACAGCTTATTTGCAGATAGCGTCAATCCAGGCAAACAATTCCTCCAAATCGTAATCCCCTGCATGAGGCGTATCCCAAGGAGAATGGTAGTCCACCTCAAAACCGCAGTTTCGCAGTTTCAAAGTAAGCATAGCTGAAATGGCAAGGGAGGTATCCCTGTCCCGTTCCCCGTGTCTGATTCTAAAATGTTTTGCCTTAGCAGCCCCTTGGTCCTCAACATAGTACATAGGATTCATCATCTTAATTGCCATTTCATCTGCCATATCACCGCCGGCAAGGCTGTTTTCCTTGCTGTATTTTGTAAAATGACGGCAATTTGTCGCAGCATCCCCAAACAGGTCGTTTTCCGGGCTGTCCATTGTCAAATCGTCAAACGCCGGCGCAGTTTTCATTCTCGTAATATCCTTAACATACGCAGTAAAATCCATGTCCACAGCCTTTCCATTTTCTATCGCCAGCCATTTCTTTTCCGACAAATCCTTGCCCTCATCCAGCGCTTTTTGTGCGGAATGAAGCACCAGCTCCTTTATGTATTCCTTAAAGGTGCCTTCCCCCTTTTCGTCAAGGGTCAGCATCTTCCCTTCCGCATCTTGGAGTTTTAAGCTGTTTACATAAGCCGGAAAAAGCTCCGCTTCTTCCCTTGAAGCCTTGATTTGTACCTCATTCATTACCCCATCTACCGGTGTAAAGGAAGGCCGGCCTCCCTCACTCATCTGCATATTCATCCTGTGATAATCATTGACTCCCTGGAATTGCCATTCATAAGCCATGTCCGCATGGTCAAGATTGATAATCGGGCAATAGCAGGATGCACCAAAAATATCATCTCTTTCCTTTGCCGCTCCAAGTGCTTCCAGATACGGCTCATAATCAGCATGATTACCGGTTGTCCCCATAAGAGAAGAAAGCGCCCCGCCTGCGCTGGTTCCGTTTGTGATGATTTTGTCTTCATCTCCCGGAAGCTCCTTGGCAAAGTGACGCAGATACCGCACCGCCGCCTTGTAATCCACAATGCAGGCCGGTGCCTTTCCATTATAAAATCCCTTTTCATCCTTCTGCACCCGTCCCCTGATGGCGGGAACCGCTACCACATACCCATGGGCAAGCGCACGGAAAATCGTGTTCACTTTATCCGTTTCAAATTTACTCAGGCCTGGTTGTTCTAAATCTCCCGGCATGTATCCGCCTACCTGATTGGGCATGAAAACAGGAGCGGTCTTAAGCCTATATCCATTCACTTCACCGCCCTCATAATAAATCTCAGGTGCAAAAATATGCATCTGCTGAAAAGCTATGTTTACCGGCTTTTCCACATAAACCAAATTAAAAAACGCCCGGTACCGAATCGTTTCATTTTCCAGTGTCAATTCCTTTACTTCATAGTTGTTTTTATCAAATTTCATTTCTATAACCATGCTCCTTTCTCAACGTGCGGATTTGTGCGCTCAAGCACAAATTTGCGGTTGAAAGAATGCAATTCTTTCAACCTTCTACCTCCTGCATACCGCAAGCCTCAGCCATATCCTTTACCGTGCTAAGCACTTCTTCCATTTGCTCTTTCGTAATATGATCCACATGAACCCCGCCGGTGCAGACCGTCACCGCATTTTTTCTTTTCGCTATTTCCTCCGCCAAATATCTACATATGGTTTCATCCTTATGTCCTGTCAGATTCAGAACAGAAGATGTAACGCTGGTTTTCCCACTACCTGTCAAAGAAGGCCTTGGAACCGCAAGAACTGCGCATCCCACATGAGGCTTTTCCCCTCCTGTTAACAATAAATGCCAATCCTCTCCCACCTCTGTTATTTTCAATGTAAGCTCCCCAAAGGAAAGTGATTTCTTTATAGTCCGTTCCATCTTCGGTACTCCTTAGGCTCAATTCCAAAAGGTTCTAACAGCTTCGCTGCCATATGATAGACCATATCCCCAATCTCCTTCGGATGATGATAAAAGGTCATCATCAGCGGGACAATCCACACCCCGGGCAGCTTAGAAAGCTCATAAAGGTTTCGCAGATGAATGGAGCTCAGCGGTGTTTCCCTTACCCCAAGCACAAGCGTCCTATGCTCCTTAAGCGTAACATCCGCTGCCCGCAAAAGCAAATTGTCCGTATAACCACTGTAAATCCCGGCTGCAGTTTTCATGCTGCAGGGCACAATCAACATTCCTTCCGTCTGAAAGGTTCCGCTGGCAGGCAATGCGCCTATCTCGCCCGGAGAAAAAACATAATCCGCATACCCTTCATACGTCTCCTGCTGCTTTCCCATCTCATGGGCAAGGGTCAGCCCGGCATTGTCGCTCATAATCAGACAGGACGCAAAATCCGTCTCATCAGAAATGATTTTAAGACATGCCTCCAAAACCGGAAATCCGCTGGCCCCCGCAGCTCCCACGATAATCCTTTTTCTTTCCATGATACTCCCTTATCATCTGATGCCTTGCATCCATTTATTTGTTTCTTTCCTACCAATTCCTTATACCTGATGCTTTATTGTAAAGCTTCCGTATCAATTTTTGTAGCATTCAACTTATCCATATTTTACAGAAACTCTGCCCACTTCTCTGCATCCACTTCCATAAACGCAGCCCGCTTAAACCGCTCCTTCTGGTCAAAGGGAACCGTACAGTCGAAGATGGCTTTGCAGGCAACTCCTCTGGCCCTGATATGGCCGGAATATTCCGGCCCATTAGAAGGGTCAAGCGGATGACACTGTACCCCCGGTATCGGAATCATATCAATATCCGCCTGGAATCTCGTGGTCATAGCCCACATCACATCCTTCATATCAAAGCAATCCACATCCTCGTCCACAAGAAAAACATGCTTTAACTCCGCAAATGCGCTAAACGCTAAAAGCGCGGCCTGTCTATGCCTTCCTTCATCTGAGGGAACTGATTTTTTAAACTGCATAACCGCAATATATTTTCCCCCTCCCGAGGATGCGCAGTAAACGTTTAAAAGCTTTCCCGGCATAGCCTTTTCTACCATCCCAAGAATACTTGCCTCCGTGGGAATCCCCGCCATAGACACGTGCTCCTCACTGGGCCCAATGCAGGTTTGCATAATAGGGTTCTTACGCGTTGTCACCGCCTTTACCTTAATTACCGGAAGCTCCTTATTTGCCGGTCCACAGTACCCCGGAAATTCCGGCATCGCCTTCCCTGTGTTAGAATTTTGGTCCTCACGCACCCTTACATTGGGGAGAAGCTCTCCCTCTATCACATACTCCGCATTGGCAATTGCCTTTTCATCAATCGTCAGACACTTAACCAGTTCCACCGGTTTTTTACGGATCGCCCCGGCTATCTGTAATTCATCAAACCCCAGGGGCGTAGTCGGCGGTTCAAAGCAAGAGGCAATCTCAATCGCCGGGTCCACCCCTATGCTAACCGAAATGGGCAGAGCCTTTCCCGCTGCTTCCGCCTTCTGTCTAAAATAATCAATATGACGCACCCCTGGCTGTAAAAAGATAGAAATTTCATCCTTCGACTGCAAACACATCCTGTGAATCGTTACATCCGATTCCCCCGTCTCCGGATTCGATGCGTAGCACATCCCCAGCGTAATATACGGCCCTGCATCCTCCGGCGTATTGGTTGGCGCAGGCAAAAGCTTCCGAATATCAAATCCTTCCTCATCTGCCAAATGCACAACCTCCTGGCACTTTGCCCTCTCGTTTGGAATCACGATTGGCGGAATGGGATTTTTCACACTGTCCTTTAGCAAAAACCCAAGCCTCTTAGGATCGCAGTCAAGCAGCATGCCTACCCTCTCTCTGCTGGCAAGAAGCCCAATGGCCACCTTGGCCTGCGGATGTCCCTTAACATTATGAAAAACCATGGCGGGCCCTTCCTTCGTGGGCCTTACCACTGTGCCTCCGGCTCCCACATGGCGATAAACACCGGAAATCTCAGCCATCGGATCAACCTCAACGGCTGTCTCTATAAGCTGCCCTTCCTTTCCCTTTAAAAATTCCAGGGCACTTCTTAAATCCTCAATCCCATTTTTCATACTATCCTCCATGCTTCCAACAGCCCTTAAATTTGGGCGTAAGCACAAATTTGTTGTGTGCATGATCCCGCTTTGCAGCAGCTTTACTCTGCTCTTGCTTCCTTCCGCTTATTGGCTGCAATCGCCCTGCGTTTAATCTGGAACGCATCAAACCACATCACCAGCAACATAATTGAGCCCTTCGCAATATACTGATAATAAGTATTAAGCCCCGCCAGCTGCATTCCGTTGGCCAAAAGTCCCATAATCAAAACACCCGCAATACAGTTGGCAATCTTTCCATCCCCGCCGCGGACGGACACGCCGCCCACCAGAACGCCTGTCATAATCGTAATTTCCGTTCCGGCCGCCGTGCTTGCCGCAGCCGCTCCAACTCTGGAAGTCAAAATAAGCGCCCCAAGGCCACAGAAAAATCCGGCCACACAGCCAATAACATATTTCATTTTTTTTACATTAATTCCCGCCAGCCGTGCCGCCGCCTCATTTCCGCCAAGTGCAAAGACATAACGCCCAAAGTAAGTACGGCTCATAACAAAGCTCATCACCACGCCAAACACAATCATGATAATCGTAGCCCATGTCAAGCTGGGATGTAAAATTGTCCCCTGCCCCAAAACCTTAAAGGAATCCGGCAGACCGGAAATCGTCTTGGAGTTGGTAATTACGTACGCAATTCCCTGGTAAACAGTACTCAAACCGATGGAAATGAAAATTCTCGGCAGCTGCAGAAGCTGTTCCAATAAAGTTCCAAGTGCACCAAAAAGAACACTAATTGCAATCGTAATCAAGAATGCCAGCAAAATAGGCATGCCCCACTGCGTTACCAAAAGAGCGCAGATAACGCCGCAAATACTCATCTGATACCCCACCGCCATATCCAGGCCGCCGGACATCATAATCAGCGCAATTCCATATGTGCTGATGATAATATAGGCGTTTTGGTTTAAAATATTCAATATATTTGTAACCGTAAAAAAGTTCCTGCTGGTAAAAGAAAAAATGATACAGATAAACACCAGCAGCACCCATGCCAGATTTCTTCTACCAAAATCAATTATTTTTGCCATATAAGTCCTCCATCCTGCCCGCCACCTGCAAACTGTATGCATACGATTGATACAAAATGCATGATGCGTCAGGCACAAATCTGTTAAAATCCTGTAACTTACGCTATTCCGGATGCAAGCTCAAGAACCCTGTTCTGACTAAATGCATCTTTTTCAAGCGTCCCGCTGACTTTCCCCTCATGCAGTACCACAATCCGGTCACTCATCCCAAGCAGCTCCTCCATCTCCGAGGATATCATCAAAATAGATTTTCCTTCCTCCACAAGCCGGTTCATCAGCTTATAGATTTCCTGCTTTGCCCCCACATCAATCCCTCTTGTGGGTTCATCAAAAATCAAAATGTCATTATCTGCCGCCAGCACCTTTGCTACCACCACCTTTTGCTGATTCCCACCGGATAAATTCTTTACCTCCTGTTTTACGCTGGGCGTTTTGATTGCCAGTGTTTCCACATATGTATTAGTAAGCCTGTCAGCCTCCTTAAAGTTCACAATCCCAAACTTGCTGATTCTGCGCATACTCATAATGGGAATATTCCACTCAATGGTGTAGTTTAAGAACACCCCTTCCAGCTTCCGGTCTTCCGGCACAAGTCCAATACCCATTTCCACACCGTCCGCTGCTGAAGCCGCCTTCATCTGTCTTCCCTTAATGATAATCTCGCCGCTCTCCGGCTTCACATCTCCGCAGAGCATTTTAGCAAGCTCCGTCCTTCCTGCGCCTACCAGTCCGGCCAGACCTAAAATTTCTCCTTTTTTCAGGAAAAGATTCACATGGAAATCGCCGTTTCCGGTAAGGTCCTTTACCTTTAGCACCGGTTCTCCAAAGGTCACATTTCGTTCAGGGAATTTCTCTGTCAGTTCCCTGCCAATCATGTATTTAATTAAGTCTTTCTTGGTAATATCCGCAACATTCCTTGTGACAACATACTGCCCGTCCCGAAATACCGTAACCCGATCGCACAGCTCAAACAGCTCCTCCAAGCGATGGCTGATATAGATAACCGACACGCCCTTTTCCTTGAGCCTTCTGACAATGCGGAACATATTCTGAACCTCCGCCATTGGGATAGACGCCGATGGCTCATCCATAATCAGCACCTTACAGTTTTTCACAACTGCCTTTGCAATCTCCACAATCTGCATCTGCGCCGTGGAAAGCATCTGCACCTGTGTATGTACGTCTATTTCCACCCCCAGGTCCGTCATGATTTCTTCGGCCCTTGTTTTCATCTCTTTAAAATCCGGCATTATCTTATTGCCGCCCACCTTATCCCCGAGAAAAATATTTTCCATGATACTTAAGGACGGGACAAGATTCAATTCCTGATATACCACCCCGATACCTGCTTCTTTTGCCACGGAAGGGTTCAGGTTATCATATGCCTTTCCGTCAATGATAATCATGCCGCTGTCTGGCGCAATTGCTCCGGCAATGGTTTTAATTACCGTAGACTTTCCCGCTCCGTTCTCGCCAATCAGCGCAAGGATTTCTCCCTTTTCCACATCAAAAGAAACGTTATCTAAAGCCACCACACCAGGATATGTTTTGGTCACATTTTTTACTTCCAGCACCTTTGCCATAAATACCCTGCCTTTCTGTTATGAAAAGGGCTGTTATAAAATGCAATGATTTTACAACAGTCCCTTTTTAATCCATCAGTGTAATATCTCAATTACATCCTTCCCAACATGCCGCTTCGCGGCACAGGCAACACATATATTATTTCAGAAGAATCGCAAAGCGATTCTTCGAAAGATGACTTAGATTTTCTTAGACGGCGTTTTTTGACGCCTTAGAAAATCTTCATCTTTTATTCTGGGAAATACTCTGAAATGGTTTCCGGCGTAATCATAATACATTCCTCTGAATAAACCTTGTCTTTTACTCTGTCAGACCAGGTTCCGTCCATCAGGTTATAGCATGTCATAGGTGTTCCTTCGCCAAGCATTACTGTACCGCGCAGAACAGAAGTCCCATCTGCAGATTCCTTTACCTTATTCCTGATAAATTCAGCCGTATCTACCGTAAATACCGCGAATTCCTCACTGTTGATAGAAGAATCCTTCATAACAGCCTCATTTGCTCCCTGTCCCTGGTCTGTACCGTAGGTCAGAATAACCTTAAGGTCAGGGTTATTCATCAGCATCATTTCCGCGTAGGTCTGGCCTGCTGCCGCACCTTCCGCCTGTGTTGTCTCATGCTCCTCAACAATCACCGCCTTGGATGTAAAGTTTTCGATTTCACGGAGCCCGTCACATCTTGCGACAGCATCCTCATTTTCAGAGTTGGTCAAAAGGCCTACTTCAATAGAGCCATCCTCCGCATCCGGGAATGTAGCCTCAATCCACTCTGCAGCCATCTTTGCTTCCGTAACACCAGACTCATTCTGGCTGATACTGATACATACGTCATAAGCATCCTGATTGTCTAAAACCGTACCGATTACAATGATAAATGCGCCGTCCTCCCTTGCCTTAATCAGGGAATCACTGATAGAGGATGCATCCACTACGAAGCAGATTATGTAATCCATACCCATAGATACAAAGTTTTCCACTGTCTGAATCTGTGTCTGCGCATTGCCGTTTGCATCCGCTACACTGTATTCCATGCCGTGCTCTGTAAAATATGCTTCCATCTGGTTGGACATATCGGTAAAGAATTCTGATGACATCATGAGTGCAGAAAATCCTACCTTTTTCCCGCTAAGGTCAGCTCCGCCTGCTGCATGCTCTACAGCATCAGCTGCCGCGTCAGCCGCATCTCCAGCTTCACTATCAGCTGGCTCCTGGTCCTGTGCTTCCTGGGCATCTCCTTCGTCTGCCGGTTCCTCGTCCTGGGCCTCATCTGTTCCACTGGAAGCTCCTGCCTGTGTTCCGGCAGAATTACCGCAGGCCATAAGGCTGAGCGTGAGTCCAAAGGCCAACAATACAGCAACTATCTTTCTCGTCATTTTTCTTTCCTCCCTTTCGTTGTTTTAAATGGTATTTAAACTATACCGTTTTTTCGTTTCCATGAAAGGTGGAAAAAAATATCATAAGGTGTCTATTTTTGCACTTCTTCCATCCTGTGTTTGTAGGATGACTTTACAATCCAGCATCATACTTTCCAATGTCTTAGAAAAATAAACTACCTTTATCTTTCTTTTTACAAGACTCGTCAAATAACCGCGCAGCTCCTCTACCTGCGCAAGGCCCACATCATAATAGGGAAATTCAAGAAAAATAATAGAAGGACGCAGTATAACAAATCTTTCAATAGAAAGAATTTTTCTCTGCAATCCTGTTAGATTTCGGATATCTGTCTCCTTTTTAGAAATTTGTTGGGCATCATAATAAACCTCCTCTATTTTCCGCTGTATTCTGCGATTCACAAAGGGACTTTTGCCATAATTAACCCTTTTTAACGCTCCAATCGTCAGATTCTGTCCTATGGTAAGCTCCTCAAAAAGCAGCTCCTGACTGTTTCCCGGAACAACCGCCGTGCCATTAAAATATCCTATCCCTTCCTTCGGCAGCTCTCCTCCCAGCAATTCATCCCATATCTCAGGGTTGTTTTCCCTAAGACAGCACAAATATTCCCAGAAACTATACTGGGTATCCCATTCATAGTCGTAAAGACCTATAAAATTCCGTTCCAGCACTCCCGTCTGCCCCTGCCGTGCAATAAAACTGCCATACTTCAGCTGCTGGAAAACCGCCTCCGGAATTTCCCCGCTCCATTCCTTTACCGCCCGTCCCAGATACAACAGTTGGATACGGCTGGCGTATTCTGCAAGAACAGAATAATTGCAGGACAAAATTAAAACAGCAACCCCTTCCTTGCTCATTTTCCATATCATATCGCCAAGCTCTGCGGCCTGCCTTCCCTCCACAACTTCCCTGTTCAGATTGACTACAACCACCTTTGCTTCCAAAAGCTTTGCCCGAACCAGGCCAAGCTTTCTCCCCTCTATTTTGCTCAGCTCCAAAAGAGAAGCCTCCGCATCTAAAGAAATACCCTCCCCATCAAAAATTTCCTGAATTTGTCTGACCATCTTCTTTTTGGAAAAAAGGTAATAAAAAGGCTTCATGGGAGAAAGGGCCTTTGCTACGGTTCCGTTTCCTTCATAATTGTTTTTCAGCGAAGCCTCATAAATGCCCTGACTGGCGGCATAGGAAGAAGTATAATTTCCAACGCTCTTTTCATTTACGAAAATCAGTCCTGAATCCGGCCTCCTGTTTCCGACTACCACATCGCACAGACAGTCCGGCGATTTGTCATAAACGCACTGTATATATATGATTTCTCCCTGATAAATGCTGAGATTGTAATCCTCCAACCAGTAATCACATTTGATTTTTTCCACCCGAAACAGTTCTTTCATGCCAATTCCCCGCCTTTATTTTTCAAACAATCCGTTCTTCATATCTGGCTCTTGCGAAGTCATCTACAACAGGTATCAAAATCTCCACATCCGTTCCCATATTTTCCATAGAGCGATACCTGATACCATATTCCTCCCCAAAGGTCATTTTGATGCGGGCATTTACATTGGAAACGGCAATCCCACTGTGATTTTTTCTCTTTTTCCCTGAAAGCAGCATCTTATCCATCTGCCGGTTCAGCTTATCCAGCTGCTCCACATCCATTCCAACTCCGTTATCCGACACGGTGAGCACTACCTTCTTTTCTGTGGCAATACACCGGATTTTTAAAAGCCCTTTCCTGTTTACCTTCTCAAGCCCGTGAATCATTGCGTTTTCCACAAGGGGCTGCAGGGTCATTCTTGGAATATAATACTCATAAACCTCCCCGCTTTCTATCTCAATTACCATGTCAAAGCGGTCCTCAAAACGATATTTTTGAATATAATAATAATCTTCAATATGACTGATTTCCTCCCGCAGCTTCACAAGGCTCTCATCACAGCTGATACAGTAACGGAAAAACCTGGAAAGCACCTCTGTCATAGACGCAATCTCGCGATTTCCGTCAAGAAGGGCGCGTCCTCTGATGCTGTCCAGGGTATTGTAAAGAAAATGGGGGTTAATCTGGCTCTGCAAGGTATAAAGCTCCACCCTCTTTTTCATAACTTCCAGTTTCTGATTTTCATCCTCCTCCCAATAAACATTCTTTCGTTTCTCCGTATTTTTCCTTTTGTTTTCCGCTATCAGAAATCGCATGATATTTTTCTGCTGGTATGCCAAAATAAGAATAGCACCCTGCCCTGCCAAAGCTGCCAGGAAAAGGATTTTGGTCAAAAGCAGCTCCGGTGCCAAACATAAGCCAACGCCCCCGCAAAGTATTAATATGACTTCCATACAGGATAAAACAATTACTGCTTTCATGCCAGTCCTCCATTCTTGCCAGCAGCCCTCAAATTTGGGCGTTAAGCACAAATTTGTGATTGATAAAATCAGCTGTCAAGCTGATTTTTCAATCTAGCCCCCAATCTAGCCGTAAATTTTCCTGTATTCCGAAGGCTTAATCCCCTTTATCTTCTTATACAGCCTGGAATAATATTTTTCATCCGGATATCCCACCGCAGCCGCGATTTCTTTAATAGACAGCGCAGTCTCCGACAACAGCTTTTCCGATTCCTCCAGCCGCACTTGCGTAAGGTACTCATTAAAGCCGACTCCAAGCTCCTCTTTAAACAGCCTGCTTAAGTACGTCACCGACACATTTCCGGCCTTCGCCACATCCGACTGTGAAATCGGCTGCGCATAATTTTTCCTGATATAATAAACTGCCTCCTTAATAGGCTTTCCAAGCTTTTCTTTTGATTTTTTCTGCTCCCCCTCCACATATTCGTCCAGCGCACCATAAATCTTTTTGACCAGCTGTGGAAAAGTTCTTGCTTCCAGATAACAGTAATTTACCTTCTCAAGCAGCTGCTCATTTTCATCCGCAATATATTCCCGTACGGCATCTGTTATTCTGAAATAAACATCCGCCATAATACCAGGGTAACAATTCCCATAGAGCCCGCTGCGCTCAGAAAATTTCCGGAATACATATCCCAGTTCCTCTCTTCTTAAATATTTCATACAGTTGATTATTTCATCAAGCTCAGAGGAAGATAAAATTTCCGTGTCACTGACCTTTCTTAAGCCTGCGATCTGAGAATAATCTAAAACCCCGTTCTGCATTGTGATGAGTCTGCCCCACTCGGCGGACTGCGCCTCATAATAAGCTTCCTTCAAATCCCGGATATGCTCCTTTATACTGCTGACTCCAAGATTCAGGTACATCTCCCCATATACCTCGCTTAAATCGCGAACGCTATAGTACAGGGCAGACACACCTTCCCTGACTTCCTTTTTATGCTCCGGCGCAAAATTAAGCGCCACAATACAGCCAAGATAGCTGACATGATAATAATACAGCGCATACGCTCCAAAATACCGGTCAATCCGGCGCTCCATCTCGTCCTCCAAAAAGGAATAATGGCGCGTAAGCAGACTGGCGATATTACTGCACATAAAGACCATCATAAAACAGCCCTCGGAAAATTCCGTATGGTACGCTCCATTGCACAGCTCTACGGAGCGGAGTTTTTCCTGCATTCGTTCCCTCCGCTCCGGATAATTCCAGAAAATGAAATCTTCCCAGAAATGGGCCGTTTTTTCCCGATTCTGCTTTGCCCGTATGATTTCAAGCTGCTCCCGGTTTTCCTTATTTTCCCGGCTTTGGTCAATCTCAACACATGCCTTTTCTAACGTCTTATTCAGCACTTCTTCATCAATCGGCTTTAGCAGATAATCCACTACGTTCAGCGCTACGGCACTTCTGGCATATTCAAAATGACGGTAGCCGCTGATTAAAATAAAGCGGCTTTCAATCTGCTCCTCCCTGGTAATGCGAATCAGCTCAAGCCCGTCTAAATCAGGCATTTTAATATCAGAAAGTACCAAATCGGGCCTGTGCTTTCTGATACTTTCAAGAGCGGAAATCCCATCATGACATTCATCCACAATCTCAATACCAAATTTTTCCCAATTTCCTAAAAGACGTATCAACTGGATAATCTTAGGTTCGTCATCTGCAATAATCGCCTTTTTTACAAACATATTTACCATCCTTTTTGCAGGCTTTACCAAAGCCTGTTGCATCCACCATAAGGCTTTGGCTATTACCATCCGGTCTTATTTCGCATATTTTGCCAGCTCATATACCCGCTCCCTAGTCAGCTCCGCCGCCATTGAGGCTTCTATTAAGGGTTGTATACTTCCGCCCTCACATTCCTTACCGGCTTCTGCTACCTCAGCGTCCTTAGCGGCAATCCAGGCCAGTTCCTCTTTCTTTAGATCTTCTGCCGTTTTCGCATCCAGTTCCGACATCAGCATTCCCCAAACCGTATTTAAGGTATCGTCCCAGTTTTTGAGTATCTCTGCCTCTGCCAGATTCATATCTGTCTGTGTCGCCGCCTCCCTAGCCTTTGCCTCCAGCTCCTCGTCCCGTTCCTCCGCATCATGAATTTCAGCTGCAATTCTTTCGGAAAGGCTTCCGGAAAGACTATCTTCCTCGTATAAATTACTGGAAAAACCATTTTGTTCTTTTATATTATAAAGTCCATAAAAAGACAGCTCTGTTTCTGTAACAGCTTCCAGATTATAATAACCTACCCACTGCCGATATTCTTCCGGAAGGTCAGCCACTTTTGCTCCCGGCAGATACAGATAAAATTCATCCCCGCCATCTACCCCATAAGCGGTAGAATACACATAAAGTATCTCGTCTATGATTTCCTCCTGTTCCGGCTGCCTGTCAAAGTCAAGGTCTGCTAACTGCATTTTGTACGTAAACTCATCTATCTTTTCTAGCTGCTCAAACCTTCCGGTAAAATCACTGTAATACAAAGTACCACCAGGATAACCCTCCCCAGTGTCTCCCATATCTGCATCCTGATAATGTCCTTTAAAGGTACCATCGCCACTTATAGAGAGCTCCGTATACCAGGCTCCCGCACCACTGCTAAAATAAAAAACCCAGCCGGACAACTTTTCAAAGCCAAATTCTGATCCCACACCATCTGCCTTCCCCTGCGTTTCTCCGCCTTCGGCCTGTTGTGCACCGGTATTTTCCGTTTCCTTCTGCTGGCTTTGTCCTTCTCCTTCTGCTGCTTCCTCCCCGGAATTATCTTCCCCAGCTTCCGCCGGCGCACCTTCTTCTGAAGAAAGTTCTTCTGTAAGCGGTTCGCTTATGGATGCTCCTTCCTGTCCTTCTTCTCCTTTTCCACAAGCTGACACACATGTCATTACTAAAATTACTGCTGCCAAAAAAATTCTTTTTTTCATAATGAAATCCCCTCATTCTTTTTTATTCCAAAATTATAACGTAACAGTCCGCCCTAACCGGACTGTTACGCTTTTTTATAAAACAATTTTGTTCCAATAAGCTGGCTTGCGAAGCGTAAGAGCATTTGTCAGCCCCAGAATGTATAAGTCCCCGGAGCGACCTCCATTTTCATATCTCCAATTTCGACCTCTGCCGGCACCGCCGTTTCAATTTCATAGCGTATTCCATCCGGCGTGCAAATCCACTTAGAAGCGATCTTCCCATTTCTTGTATCAATAGAAGCCTCCAGCCAATTTAACCTCTTATCGGCCATAGGCTTAATCAACACCCTTTCAAACCCCGGATATTCTTCCAAAGGACGGATGCCTGCTGCCTTTTCATATACCCAATCCGCCACCGAACCGTAAGCATAGTGATTAAAGGAATTCATATCCGCGCTCCAAAAATCACCATTTTCCATAATACCGTCCCAGTGCTCCCAAATGGTAGTGGCCCCCTGCTTTACAGAAAACAGCCAGGATGGATATTCCTTTCGAAGAAATAGGGTATAAGCAAGGTCCGAATGGCCATATTCACTTAATACATGCAGGATATAAGGTGTCCCCACAAACCCGGTTTTAATCTGACTGCCGTCTCTTTTAATCATTTCCGCAAGATCATCCGCTGTCTTTTGCAAATCCTTTGCCAGCCTGAAATGAACTGCAAGAATATGCTCTGTCTGCGTCAGATATTCCGGATAGGTCTTTCTAAACGTTTCCACAATATTTTGATAAAGCTGCTCATATTCTCCGGCATCCTTCCCCAAAACCTTTGCCGCCTTCACAAGCAGCTGTGTAGAATAGGCATAAAAGGCTGTTGCAATGAATTCCTCACGGCTTGAACCCTTATAGCTTCCGGAAGGAGCATCTAACCCCAGCCAGTCTCCAAAATGTTCCCCTCCGGCCCATAGGTAAGGAACCGTTGTGGCGCCTGTGATATAGTCCACCCATTTTTTCATACAGTCAAACTGGTCTTCCAAAATTTGCTTCTTTCCATAGGTTTGGTAAATCTGCCAGGGACAGATGACAGCCGCGTCTCCCCAGGCGGCGCTGGGATTTCCCGCATCCAGCAAATCCGGAATTACCTGCCCGATTCCGCCATCTTTACGCTGATGAGCCGCCATATCGTGAAGCCATTTGGTGAAAAATTTTTCCACATCATAATTATAGGTGGCTGTCTTTACAAATACCTGGGCGTCCCCTGTCCACCCTAACCGTTCATCACGCTGAGGGCAGTCAGTGGGAATATCCAAAAAGTTCCCTTTTTGCCCCCAGAAAATATTAGAAAACAACTGATTTACATCCGGGTCAGAACAGCTAAGATGCCCTGTCTTTTTGATATTAGAGCAGACTACAACTGCTTTAAACTGCTCCGGCCGCGCCTTTTTGGGAAACTCCTCCAATTTCAAATACCGAAAGCCAAAAAAGGTCAGCTTCGGATGATAGGTCTGCCCGCCCTCCTTACAAATATATTGGATTTCCGCCTTGGCGTCTCTATAATTATCCCGGTAAAAATTACCATTCTTATCCAGCACCTCTCCATGCAGAATCCGAATGCGCTCCCCAGCCTTTGCATCCACGCAAAATTCTACATATCCGGTGATTTCCTGTCCAAAGTCAACTATCCTTTCCCCAGCAGGCGTTTCAAAAACTGACTTCGCTCCTATCCGCTCTATCTCCCGGATTTCTTCCCCTTCCTGCATCATCAAAATATCCGTCTGCCAGTCCAGCCTAAGCGCATGGCTCCACAAGGTGGTATCAAACGTTGCATCATAATGCTCTCCGTCATATATCTCTGAAAACCTGACGGCACTTTCACCATATTCCCATGTTTCATCTGAAGCCAATACTTCTTTGCTGCCATCTGCATAGGTCAGATGAAGCTCTCCCCACAAACCACAGGGCTGTTCCATTCTCTTTTTCTTGTATTCTGCTTCCACAAAGCCCGGCATAGGCGAGCGCATCCAGCCCCTGCCCACGATTACGGTCAGAATATTTTCCTCCCGCACCAGTTCCGTAACGTCATACCGCTGCACCTGAAGCCGCATCTCGTAAGCTGTCCACCCAGGTGCTAACACATAACCGCTGACACGCTTCCCATTCACCTCTGCCTCGTACACCCCAAGAGCAGTTAAATAAAGCTCCACTTTCTTCAAAGGCTTTTTTATCTTCCATTCCTTTTTAAATACCGGGCAAACATCCCCCAGATCCTTTGCCGGCCGTATCCAGTTTGCTTTAAATTCCATCTTTAAATCCTCCATTCTGCTAACCCGCCACCCCTGGCATCTTTTGGGATAATCATAACATATTTCCATTATTAAGAAAATGAGGAAAAAATAATAGGTGTTTACTCAATGCTTAAAATTCTCCGAATCATTTCGCCATAGGATTTACGGGTATCTGCCTGATACACTGCCACATGTTCCAAATCTCCACTCCGTTCTGTAAAGGCCGGAAACAAAAAGCCACACGCCGGCTTCCCAGGCTCATATTCTCCCTCCAGGGGACAAATCGCACAAATCAAATATGAAAAAACTTCCTCAGATTCCCCTAATCTTTCCTTATCCAACGCTTTCGATGGCACATCATAACTGTCATGAAAAACAAGAACTGCATAGGCCGAATCCCCCTTATAATGTTCCATCACAATATCATAAAAGGTATCCATCAGCGCATCATTTTTCAGTCCACACTCCCGCATGGCCATCAAGAGCTGCCATATACCGCCCGGTTTCTTGGCCTGCTGGCCAAACCTGTACTTTTTCAGGTTCACATTTGTATTAGAAAAAGGAACCGCCTTTGCCAGCTCCAGATTCTTTTTCTTCTCTGACGATGACAGCTTAAGAAAATTTGTGTTAAAGCTCCCGTCAAACTCACCCTCCTCATCCACATAGCACCCTGCAATCCGCGTAAAGGATGTCCGAGACAAGGTCATTCTCCTTGTCAACTCCAGCATATCTTCCCTGTTAATCATTGTACATCTCCCTATTCTTTCTATCATCTCAGCATCTGTTAGATTGGATACTCCGAAAACTTTTATAAACTGTCTTTTATGTTGATAAATATAATCATAATATCACTTTTCATCTTTAAGATAAATCCTGAAATGAAATTATCAGGCGATATAAACGAAAATAGTGAAGCAGTGGCTTGAGCTTTCGGGTGACAATTAGTGTTTTGGCTTGATGTAGGAATGGAATGATATAAGCTTTTCTTTTATTAAATCATTTTTATTTAAGGATACTTTGTGAATTATGATAGTCCATCTACTATCTTTACGTTGGTAGATAGTTTTCCCCTGTCTTGCCCCCAATTGTTATCTGAATAACTGCTATGAAATCAGTTCTTTTTCCCATGCAGTTACTAATGGCAGACTGCGATATATAGCATTCTTCTTCATATTACACAAATGCAAATTTTTAAAGGAGATTTAACCGAAATTATTTTTATCGTTTATTGGAAC
Source organism: Parablautia muri (assembly GCF_009917485.1). Classification (GTDB taxonomy): domain Bacteria; phylum Bacillota; class Clostridia; order Lachnospirales; family Lachnospiraceae; genus Suilimivivens; species Suilimivivens muri. The sequence goes on along the minus strand of NZ_QZDT01000007.1, from coordinate 53,930 downwards.
TTTGTATGTATCGTCAGCATAAAAATAAGGCAGCATAACGCTGCCCTACTTTCATTCTTTCTTTATTTATTCCACACTGTTTTGTAAACCAAGTGTTACCTCTACCGTCTTTGACTGATACCCCATAGGACTTCCCTGCATAATCGTAAGCGTTACGGTGCTGCCAGCCTCACAATAATCAAGATAATCCCTGAGCGCCGTCATAGAAGTTATCTCCTCGTCATCAATTGCCGTAATAATATCGCCTCTCACTAAACCAGCCTCGTCTGCTCCGGAACCTTCCGTAACAGATGAAACGTATACTCCTCTGGGCGCATCATAAAGCTGTGAATATTCAGACGCCACATCAAGACCTGTGATTCCAAGATATCCCTTATTTTCCTCGTCTACCTTTCGTTTTGTTTCCCTGGTCATCAAACGTTCTATGATAGGCTCCGCATCAGAAATTGGAATAGCATATCCCATACCTTCTACTGCTTCTCCACCAATCTTATTGGAGGTAATGCCAATCACCTCGCCCTTCATATTAAGAAGCGCACCGCCTGAATTACCGGGATTAATTGCCGCATTTGTCTGAATAAAGGTATTAATCTCCGTATCTTCCTGCACATTTGTCTGAACCGTGGAAGCTGCAATAGGCCGGTCAAGCGCACTGACCACACCCGTTGTAACCGACTGCCCATATCCCAATGCATTTCCTATGGCAATCACCGGCTCTCCCAAATTAAGCGCATCCGAATTTCCCATCCTCGCAATGGAAATCTGTTCCATGGTATCACTGCTTATATCGCTGAGCAGTACTGCAATCACTGCCAAATCCTTATCTTCATCCATTCCCTTAATCTGGGCCTGTGCCTGACTGCCGTCCACGAACTGTACCGTCAGCTCCTCCGGAGATTCCACTACATGGTAATTGCTGACTAAAAGCAATTCCGTTTCATTTTGCCCTACAATAATGCCTGAACCTGATCCACTTCCTTCCTGACGGTATTCCTGTCCCCAGAAACTCATTCTTTCAATGTATCGCTTGTTTACGGAAACTACCGAAGGCATTACCTCCTGCACTACCTGGGTCACATCAGTCACTGTACTCTGCACCATCTGTGTCTCGTTTATCTCATAGGAGCCTTCCCCTTTCGCCGTATTATCTTCCTGGGACTGGGTTTCTGTCTTTTTTTCTTCCAAGGCCGCATCTGCCTCTTTACTCTGCTCAATCCCTGCCTTATCCTTCAGGAAATCTGTTGCCGTATCCACTGCCTGGAATCCAACACCTGCAAAAATACCAAAGGACAGGCCGCATAAAATCCCTACTGCTACCTTTTTTCCCACACCAAAGCTGCCTTTTTTCTCCCTCCGCGGCCTGTTATCGCCGCCTGGTCTGTATTCCTCACGATGAAACCCATCTGCAGAACTAAAGCTTCCACCCGAAGAATAATGATAAGTATTATTGCTCTGCTGTCTGTAATTTCCATCATTTTCATTTTGATTTCCATCATTGTAGCTGTTTGGATAATTGTTCTCGTACATAACACTTTACTCCTTTCCCCATAACAGTCGCTGTCTATCTGAATTTGCTATCATGGCTCTGATTTGCTGTACTGTTATCATTTATGCACTTAAGTATATATAGTAATTGTGTTCAAATTGTGACAAAAATTTGATAAAAATGTTATAATTAAAATTTCTCTATTTCCAATATTCCTTATGCATCGAAAAAGCTTTCACCAGGTTTATGGGAAGGCGCTTATATCTTTTTCCCATAAAATATCCTATATATTTGCAGCCGCTTTGCCAAAACAATTTTATGATAAGCCATGGTTTCCCCGTCCTTAACAGATACGGACAGGCTGTTTTCACCATCCGGGCCCCCTCCGACTCTGTTGCAACTCCTGAAAAGATTTGCGGGTACTGTGCATGGGATACGCCAAGGTCAAAGTACCTATGGAACTGCTCTAAACCGCTGTAATTATGGGAATGCTCCACCCTGGCATTCGCCTCATAAGCAATCAGATAGCCTGCATCAATCAGCCCCCTTGCATAAATCATATCTTCATTAAATATGGTATGGTCGGTAAATCCCCCAAGCTCCTCAAAAATATCCCTTCTATAGGCCGCACAGACATTGGAAGCAAAAAAAGCTTTGATTCCCATGTCCTTTAAATTCTCCGCGGACTTTATACGGGAGGTCTGGGGATAATTAAAGGAACGGGCATAACGCTCTAACACACTGCAGGCGCTGTCAGGAAGCTGCCTTGCATATGCCATCCCCAGTCTGGGATTTTCAAAGTGGGACATAAGATGCTCTACCATCTGCGCATCCTTCGGCACAGCATCGTCTGTCATCATGACAAAATAAGGCGCCTTCGATAGCGATGCCCCATAATTCCTCGTGCCTCCATGATCAAATTCTTCTTTCTTTATATGATATACCGAAACCTTTTTATACCTGTTCTGAAAGTCTCTCCCCTGTATAAACTTGTCAAAGTATTGTTTTTCCGTGTTAATTAAAATTATCCTCTGAACTGTCAGCGTCTGCTGCATAAGACCGTCTAAAAGCGCCAACAGCTTTTCTGTCGGTTTATAAACCGGAACAATCACATCCACTTCAAACATCTCAACCCTCCATGCCTCTCCCATCCCGCAAATTAGGGCGCAAGCAAAGGCGCCTACCGGTACTCCTTGTCCCATCTGCCTATCAAACGCCATAGGCTCTGCAAGATATCTTATTCATTATGAAAAGGGCCAGCTTTACGTTGGCCCTTTTTGCAATATCCTATTTTATATATTGGTTGGTATCAGCGGCAATCTTCTCGCTGTAAGATAATACTTCTTCCGAAGGTGAGTAATCTTCATCCTCAAACAGGAAATCATGAAGCCACTGTACATTATCTGAAAGAGAAACCGGCACAACGCAGCTGCCTTTAGAGCCAACTGTTCCTGTAGCGCGCATGCTCTCCTCAGGGAAACCGCCCTGAGCCACTACCTGATACTTGCTGGCCTCGCTTAACATATCCAAAATTTCATCCAAATCCAGGGAAGTATAAACTTCACTGAAGACATCATTGGCAATCTGGTTGATCGTTGCAGGTGAAGCGGTTTTTACCTTTTCTGCAATGGCTAAAAGTACTGTTCTCTGTCTCTGGGTACGCTGGAAATCATCACCCACATACCGGATTCTGCAATAAGCCGTTGCCTGAAGTCCGTTTAAGGTCTGCCTTCCTGCCGTAGTGACCGGAATATAATCCGTACCGGCATTCGCCTTATAGGTCTTCCCATCAAGACTGGTACCCACCATACTAATCTGATAGTTATTCAAATGGCTGATTTCCGACTCCAGCACATCGATTTCTACACCGCCTAAGGCGTCAATGGTATCTGCCAGACCTTCAAAGCCAACCGTTATGAAGTCGGTAATATTCATATCCAGGTTCATGTTCAGCATATTGATTGCCTGCATAGGACCGCCCTTTGCATAGGCACTGTTGCATTTATTATAAGAATCGTTGCTCAGGTTTAAATATGTGTCACGGTAGACACTAACCAGCTTGCAATCCCCTGTATCCAGGTTAATAGACGCGATCATAATGGTGTCGCTTCGCGTATTTTTGGTGAGCGCGCCTTTCGTGGAGTCAACGCCAAACAGCGCAATATTCCGATATCCCTTCATACTGCTCGTTGCCACACTTTCTTCTACCTGAGGATTAATTACAATATCCTCTTTAGGCAGGTCTACCTTTCCCACCTTCTCTATTTTCAGAACACTGTAAAGCACAACCACCATAACAAGCAGGACAAAAATCTCCACAATGAACAAAAGAATTTTGCTCCGTTTGCTCTTACTCTTCTTCTTTTTCTTGGAAGGATGTGGCTTTTTCTTTTTATGCTTTACGGGTGCTGGCTCCTCATATCTTACCTTACGTCTTACAGGTTCATCTTCTTCGTAACTTACCGGTTTTTTGTTAACAGGTTTTTTATTTGTGGGCTTTTTGTTAACAGGCTTTTTGTTAACAGGTCTCCTAGGTTCTGTTGTCATATCATCACTCTCTCCCTTATTTTTGTTTCTTTGGAATCTTTGGGCTTTATCATCCGTGATTCGCTCATAAAATATTATTTTGACACAAAAGCATCAAATTAGCAAGGTCTTAATCCCTTTTTTAATCTATCCTTAAGATTTGTAAATTTTCACTTTTATATACAGAAATTTCGTAAAGAAGAAAATAAACAATACTGCTGTCTTTCGCAGGCCTGGTTATATTAATATGCATTTTTATTGATAAATCCTTTAAAGATCGTAAGAAACATAATCTTAAAGTCTAAAGACATTGTCCAATTCTCAATATAAAACAAATCGTGCTCTATCCGCTTTCTAATAGAGGTATCTCCCCTGTACCCGTTAATCTGCGCCCAGCCTGTCAGCCCCGGCCTCACCTGATGCTTAATCATATAACGGGGAATCTCCTCTTTAAACTTTTCTACAAACTGGGGGCGCTCCGGCCTGGGGCCCACCAGCGACATTTCCCCTGCTAAAATATTAAACAGCTGAGGCAGCTCATCCAAACTGGTATGGCGCAAAAACCGCCCAATTTTTGTAACGCGGGGATCATCCTTCACGGTCCACGCCTTTTGCTCCAACTGGGCTTTTTGTATTTCCATGGTCCTGAATTTATACATTTTAAAGGATTTATTGTGAAGCCCTACTCTCTCCTGCTTAAAAATAATAGGTCCCCTGCTTGTAAGCTTCACTGCAAGAGCCACAAGCAGCATAATTGGTGAAAATAAAATAATTCCCGTCAAGGAACCCGCAATATCCACCGCACGTTTGCACACCCAATTCAAAGTATTGGTAAGGGGCACATAGCGAATGTTGATAACCGGCAGTCCCATCAAATCCTCTGTGTAAGGCTGGCTGGGAACCAGAGAATTGTAATCCGGAATAAATTTGGTATGGACACCTGATTTTTCACACAAATCCACAATATTTTCCAACCGGTCATAATCCTTAAGGGCAAGCGTAATGGCAATCTCATCTAATTTATTTTCCGGGAGAATATACTTAATATTTTCTATTCTGCCTACCACCTTAACGCCCTTATACACCGTACCGCTTGGAACTCTGTCATCCAGTATTCCTCTTACCACATAACCCCACTGGGGGTTTGCGTTGATTCTGGTGATATATTCCTCTGCTGCCCTTGAGTAACCCACCAACAGCATGTATTTTAAATTGTAACCCTTTCTCCTGAAATAAAGGAGCATATTCCGTATAAGAGTCCTGCATACAATGGTAAAGACAACGTTAATCGCAAAAAAGGCTCCCATCATAAACCGTGAGAAATCAGGCTGCTTAATCACGTACAGAACTACGATAAAGAAGACAATACCTACCGTATTGGCTTTTAATATGGCCTCAATCTCGTATTTTCTCCTGGTCGCACGTTTGGGAGCGTACATATTAAAAAAATAATATAAAACAATATATTCAGGCACAACAAAATAGAGGAAACTAAAATAGGTCCTCATATCCAGTGCGCCTGCACCCGGTTCCGTATCGGCAAAAACGGTGCAGAACTTTATATACCATGCAAGTAAGTAGGAAACCGCCACAACAGCAGCATCTACCAACAAGTGCAATCTGTTGAAATACTTTTGATTGTCCTTTATCATATCCTGCTACCTTCTTGCAGATATTCTACAATATTATTACAAAAAGTACAACTTAAAATTGGAACGCTTTCCGCAACATATTAAGCCATAGCTGTCCCTGTATCCAAATATAATTTTTTAGATTTCTCATGCAAAATCTGACCTTCTTTTCCCTGCCTGCCTTTGAAAAGGACAGCCGCACGCCCCTTAACGTGCCTTTCAGATAAATTCCGCCCATACCTTTTAACGAAAAAAAGAGGCATTTTATCAAATATCCAATGATAAGAAACGGCAAATTAAGAAGCAGCTGTAAGAAAGGCATATTTTTATAAATCAGGTAAACACTGTTTCTGGCGGATAGACTGACCTTAAACGGGTTGTGCCGTGAACCGCTGACTGCGCTCCCGGCATGAAACACCTGGGCTGTTGGAACATATATATTATCATAACCATAAATATTCGCCCGATACCCTAAATCTATATCCTCCAAATAGGCAAAATGATTTTCGTCAAAATAACCGATGTTATCAAACAATTTGCGCCTATATAGCGCCGCGCCGCCACAGGCGGAAAAAATACGGCCGGGCTTATGAAAGGCATCCCTGCTCTTATCCTTTCCTCTTGCAAACGCCCACCCCAAAGCACAGTAAAAATCTCCGGTTCCGTCCAGTCTCTCAGGCGCATAAAGGCTAATCATTTTGGCCGCTGCGGAAAAAGCCCTTGCATCTTCCTCCAAAGCCTTCTCCAATTCCACAACCATCCGTTCATCTGCCACAGTATCATTGTTAAGAAGCAATACATACTCTGTATCCGCAGCCTTAATCCCTGCATTAACCGCCGCGCTAAACCCTTTATTCTCCGTAAATATAATGAGCCTGACCTTCGGATATTTTTTCTTCACCAGTGCAAGGCCCCCATCCTCAGAATGGTTATCCACCACGATAATTTCAGGAATCACCACTCCTTTATATAAGGAAGCAAGACAATCATCTATATACTTTATTCCATTATAATTTGGTATAACAACCGTTGTCTTTATCATAACCCTGCCTAACCCTACATACTTTCCGTCATAGCCGGATCCCACACAATCCGATACCCCTGTTCCCTGACCTTTTCACAAAACCGTCTGCTCAAATCTGCAAAGTCAATACTCTCATTCAGACACCCTCTCCAATCAAATCTCCCTGTCCCAGGATGCTGCAAATAAGGCAGTCCCATCATCTCCTCCAAAATAATCTCCGCCTCCCGAGATGCCTTCATGCAGCGGATATCCACCATCTCCGCCTCCTGCTGCAAAACCGCCCTGTGCATGTAACCGCTGAACTCCTTATGGATCCCCTGATACAAAGCCTTCCCATCAGCAGTATAAATCCCGCCAATGATTCTGTTTTTCTTATCTAGCAGTCTGCCTCCTACCACGGCCACATCCGGCCTGTTCGAAATCAAATCAGGCTGGTAATCTACTCGATAAAACCCCAGATGTCTTAAGTGAGATACCACGCCTTTCAGCCCCCTGCTTCTTAAGAAATCCTCCAAAGCCCTTTTACCTGCATCATAGGCATACTGCTTACTGGCCGGATTCTCCGCCGTAGACTGGCTATGGGTCCTCCAATGGTACAATACCTTGGGAATATGGGCTACCGGCAAATCCACCTTTTTCGTAGGCCGCCTGCCTTTCCCAAGCAGCACGGCGATTACCCGAAGCGCCAAGTCATAATCCTGGGCTCCATCGCAGACACTGCGGAATCCAAGCTCCTGCAGCAACTGGCGCTTTATCACCATAAAATGACAAATATAATTATTTGTCAAAAGTAAATCCAGGTTCAAATCCGGCTTTTTATTTACTTCCAAGTAGGTTATCTGCTTTTCATCACACTTGTCTTCATCCGAGTATAACATCTGTAATGTAATATCTTTTGCTTCATACGCTACAATACATTTTGCCATTTCATAAAGTGCATCCGGTGTAAGCACATCATCATGGTCTAAAAGTCCGGCATAATCCCCGGTGGCATACATAAGCGCCTGGTTGGTATTGGCTGAAATTCCTGCATTTTGTTTAAGACGTCTGTACAAAATCCTCTTATCCTCATAAGTCTCCACTACCCGTTCCACCTGATTCGATTCACTGGCATCCGCCAAAATCAGCTCAAAGTTTCCATAGGTTTGGGCCAGAACAGAATCCAGCATGGCTCTTAAATGTTCTTCCTTCGTCTCAAAAGCCGGCACCAGGAGGCTGAACTTAATGGAAAATTTCTCTCCCTCCTGTATCTGCCTTTTCAGCGCCAAATCACTTATGGGCTCATAGGTATAATCATCCGCCATTTCCATTTGTAAACGTTCCTTCATGGCATAATAGGTTTGGCGTATTCCATTTTTTTTCACATAATGAATGGCTTTTTTTAAATTACTGCCCTTTATGATTTTACCCATTCCGTACCCCTTTACACTTTTATTTTTTCCCGAAAAATCGCCCTGCAAAAAAACAGGGCGATTCCAACGTCAACATTTATTTCCTTATCTGCTAAAAATCCGGCAATTATTTACAGATGTTCCCTTACAGATAAGATTTAAGTGCCTCTGTCAATTTTTCCACTTTATCCTGAGCATCTGCAAGGCTGGTCCCCTTTACGCCCATGTAGAACTTAATCTTAGGCTCTGTACCGGAAGGACGTGCACAGCACCAGGAATCGTTGGTAAGATCGAAATACAGCACGTTGGACTGAGGCAGTCCGGTAGGTTTTTCTTCCCCTGTTGCCAAATCCTTTGTCACGCCCCTGTCATAATCTCTGAATTCTTTCACCGTAAGCTCGCCAAAATTTTTAGGAGGATCGTTTCTTAATTTATCCATCATCTCCGCAATCTGCTTGGATCCGTCAATTCCCTTTAAGGTAATCGCATACTGGGTCTCCTTAAAGTATCCATATTTTTCATAGAGCTTTAACATCTGATCCCATACGGTGATGCCGTTTTTCTTGCACCATGCAGCCATCTCGCAAAGACACATTACTGCCACCACCGCATCTTTATCTCTTGCATGGGTGCCTGCCAGACAGCCGTAGCTTTCTTCCAGGCCAAATACATAGTTATTTGAGCCGTTTTGCTCAAACAGTTTGATCTGCTCGCCAATATATTTAAAGCCTGTCAATACTTCAATGAATTTAACATCATAGTCCTTTGCAATCGCCGCTGCCATGTTAGTCGTAACGATGGTGGTCACCAGCGCGGGATTTTCAGGCATGGTTCTTGTAGCAGTCCGCTCTCTTAATATGTATTCTGCAATCAGCATACCGGACATATTTCCTGTAAAAGGTACATATTCTCCGGTCTTTGTATCCAATGCATAAATACCGAGTCTGTCCGCATCCGGGTCAGTGGCAAGAACGATATCCGCATTCTTCTCCTTAGCCAGGGCAAGAGCCAGTGTAAATGCCTTGGGATCTTCCGGATTCGGATAATCCAATGTGGTAAAATCCGGGTCCGGCAACTCCTGCTCCGGCACTACATAAACATTCTTAAAGCCAAGCTCGGAAAGGATTCTCCTGACAGGCACATTTCCTGTTCCATGGAAAGGAGAATATACGATCTTTATATCATCCGCCACTTCCTTGATGATTTCAGGGTGGATGATCTGTTTCTTAAGCTCTGCCATGTACGCATCGTCAATTTCTTTTCCGATTACCTGATAAAGACCTGCGGCAATGGCCTCATCCTTGTCCATGGTCTTTACCTCATGGTAATCTGTCACCTTCTTAACTTCTTCGATGATTTCTTTATCCCTTGGGGCCGCAACCTGTGCGCCGTCCTCCCAGTATGCCTTATATCCGTTATACTCCGGCGGATTGTGGCTTGCCGTGATTACAATACCGGAAATGCAGTGAAGTGTGCGCAGTGCAAAAGAAAGCTCCGGTGTGGGGCGAAGGGCATCGAATACATAAGCCTTAATGCCGTTCGCTGCAAGGCAAAGGGCCGCCTCATCTGCGAACTCAGGGGACATTCTCCTGGAATCATAAGCGATCGCAACGCCTTTATCCTTTCCGCCCTGGGCAATAATATAGTTTGCAAGGCCCTGGGTTGCCTTCCTGACAGTATAAATATTCATGCGGTTGGTGCCGGCGCCAATAACACCTCTAAGTCCGCCTGTTCCAAATTCCAGTTCCTTATAGAAACGGTCTTCTATTTCTTTCTCATTTCCTGCAATTTTCTTAAGCTCCTCTTTGGTTTTCTCATCAAAATAATCATCTTTCAACCAAAAGTCATATTGTTCTTTGTAACTCATTTCAAACCCTCCTAATTATTTTTTACGGACGAACCGTTTCATGGGAAAAGCTGCCGGCCACGTGGTCCCCCACAGTCCTTACTTGGCCATAATCATCCCCACTTTTATACACTGCTTTTATTCTACCATAGTATCGCTATATTTTCAAAGCAAAGTCGCTTCTGTCCAGGGAAAAATTGGGATTGTAGTAAGGATCTCCCTTTGCAAGTACCTCTTTCCATTTTTTTCTGAACCGTTCCGACTCCTGGTTGTAGCGCTGTGCCCGTTCTCCACTGTCATCCGCCCCCCTGGACATAGACTCAAAATGATACAGTTCCGCAAAAGGCGTAAACACATTTAAATATCCTTTTTCCCGAAGCTTTAAGCAAAAATCTATATCATTTAAGGAAACCACAAAGGATTCATCCAATCCCCCCGTTTCCTCAAAAAGCGTCTTTGCCACCAAAAGACAAGCGCCTGTTACTGCGGAAACATTCTGAGCATAACACAGTCTGCCCATGTAGCCTAAATTATCCCTGTGCTGTCCATAGTGGCTGTGGCCTGCCGTTCTGTGGGCGCCAAGTCCTAATACCACCCCTGCATGCTGAATGGTCTTGTCTCCATAATAAAGCTTAGCCCCCACCACGCCCACATCTTTCCGCTGGGCATACATCAACATCTCCTCTATCCAGTTTACCGTAATGACCTGAGTATCATTATTTAAAAGCAAAAGATAATCTCCCTCTGCCTGCTTTGCCCCAAAATTGTTTACCGCCGAGTAATTAAAGGTTCCTTCATAATTTACCACCTTTATCTTATCATTTTCCTTAAGTTCCTCGTAATATGCAAAGGTTTCTTTCTCCACACTGTTATTTTCTATTACAATGATCTCAAAATTTTCATAGGTAGACTTCTCTAATATAGAAGAAACACAGCGCTTTAAGTCCGGCACATGGTCCTTATTGGCAATGAGAATGGAAATTTTCGGGTTTCCTATAATCTGATACCTGATTTTAAAAATCGTTTCAAAAGCTCTGGTTGAAGTAATTTGAAAATGTTCAAACCCATGTCTTCTTAAATGGTCCGCCACTGCCCCCTTTGCCGACTCTATGGCGTAAGGCTTCGCCTCAATATTAGATGCCACGCTTTCCGGATGGCTCCTCCAATAATATAGAAGCTTTGGAACATGCACCACATGCTTTGCCCGGTCGGTCAGCCGCAGAATCATATCATGATCCTGGCTGCCGTCAAACCGGGAGCGGAACAGCTCCGTACCGTCTAAAAGCTCTCTGGCAAACACACTAAAATGACAGATGTAATTGTTGGCCCGGAGATTATCAATGGCATAGCCCGGCTTAAAGTGCATGGTCAGCATCTTGTTGATATCGCCGCTTTTAAAGGTGGTTTCATCGCAATATATGTAATCTGCGTCATCTTCATTGATCACCTTCACATATTCGTACAGAGCATTAGGATGTAATATATCGTCATGGTCAAACAAACCGATAAATTCCCCGGTTGCCATCTCAAGGCACTGATTGGTATTGCCGGAAATCCCCTGGTTTCGTTCCAGTTTCCGGTAGCGGATCAAAGGACCGCAGTTTTTCATCTCCCGGACTCTGTCCTCGTATTCCTTTACTACCTTTTCCACATAACCATGCTTCTCATCTGAGCCGTCCGCTAAGCATAATTCCCAGTTTTCATAGGTCTGATTCAAGACAGACTCTATCATTTCCCTTAAATACTCCTCAGGTGTATTATATAACGGAACCAGGATGCTGATCTTCACCATCCTTGGAAAAATATGCTCCCTGCGTTTTTTTGCTTCTTCTTCGGAGGGAAAGCTCTTTGTCCCATAATTTTCCTTTGCCTTCCGTTCAATCTCCTTATACTTTATTTTTGCAAGGATACCTCGAAGGCTGCCGCAATTTTTTAGTCTATTCTTCTGACGTATCACAAAGTGCATACACCTGCGCAGCGGCGCCGACATTTTCCACAAAGGATTTTCTTTAATTCTGTTAAGCTTAAAGGTAAGTTCATCACATCTTGCCTCTAAATCGGCCACCCTGCCTGCAAGATCAGCATTACGAAGATGCTCCCTCTCATACTCGCTGCGGTAATCGGTTTCCTCCTCTGCGGCAGGAGAAAATGTTTTGACATCTGTTTGTGTATATTTTGTTTCATCTTCCATTTTCTGTCACCTCCAGCACCCAGTTACTCCAATTGACCAATTTCTGTGTGGAGCATGCATCTTCCGCCAGCATTCCAAGCTGGTACACGCCTTCTGGCAGCTCCCCCCAGCGCATCCTGGCCACAAATCCCGTCAACTCCACATTCACCTGATCCTTTAAATTATCTTGAATGTCTTTTCGATATCTGCTCTCAATGGTCAGCCCCCATATTTTTTGGCTCTCCCGGTTTTTCAACAGCAATTTCTTTTTGTAACATGCGTTATCCGAACCAATAATAAAAGAATAGCCCTGGAAATAATAGCCCATATCCTCCTGTCTGCCTTTTATTCTTCCTTTTTTAGGCAGTCCCCCATACCGCCATTTATATATATCCATGGCACATTCCATCCCCACCACCAGGCACTTATCCTCCCTGGCCCTGCGGACTATCCTATCCGAAGAAACAGGCTCTGACCATGGCATATCAAGCGTTACCTGATAATGGTATGCCGGAAGATATTCTGTCTGCAGCATATCCGTCATAAGCCCCGGGTTATAATAGGGATCCCTCCCGTAAAGTTCCTCATGCCGGTCATAAAGAATATCCCGCTCCCGTAGAAGGCGCTGCTGTTTTTCCGGAGAATCTCCATCCTTTCCCCTGCTTAAGGATTCATGATGAAAAAATGCCACATCATTTCTTACTATATTATAATAGCCCATCTCATGGATGGTATAGCAAAGGTCCACATCGTTAAAGGCTACCGCCAATTCCTCACAAAATCCGCCGGCTTTGTCAAAAACATCCTGCGCGACCATCAAGCATGCGCCTGTGACCCCCAGCATATTGTGGACACCTCTGTTCATGCCAAAATAATGAATCTTTTCATCGTGCAAAAACTGCAGTTTATGGGCAGGCCCCACTCGTAAATTTGTGATACCTGCATGCTGGATGATGTCAGAATCAGGATAGAGCAGCTTTGCGCCCACTGCTCCCGCATAAGAAAGGCTTGCTTTTTCAACCATTAAGTCCATCCAGTCCGGCTGGATAATTTCCATATCATCATTCAAAAATAACAAAAGCTTTCCTCTCGCATTCGCCGCGCCCAAATTACACATACTCGAAAAATTAAAAGGCATGGGATGATATACATAAGTACATCCCTCAAAACAAAGCGTTCCTTTTTTCCTTACCTGCCCCTTTTTTACTGCCTGCATTTGATTCAGTCCGGAAACCTTATCCAAAATCTTCGCTTTGTTCTCCTCCCCACTCCCATTATCCACCAAAATGATTTCAAAAGAATGTTTTGAGCATGTTTTTTGCAACAGCGAATCCATACAGTGAAATAGCACTTCGGGATTGTCCTTAGACGGAATAATAATAGACAATGTAACAGCCTGTCTTTTATGATGCTCAGCAGTCACGGTCTCTAAGCTATTTTCTATTTCCACAGCATCTTCATATGTTTCCTCTTTGTCTTCATTCTCACAAGACAGGGGAAGCCTTAAATCCCGAATCTGTTCATATCCATTCTTTGTACTATGAAATAACACATGTCTGATATGATATACCACAGCATTTGATATGGTATGTCCTTTAGAAAAAGCATGATGCTCCTTTAACATCTCATAAAAAAGCAGGTATAACAGCTTCCCGGCTTCAAACGCCGCTCCTTCAAAACTATTTCCCTGCTCTCCATCCAATATTCCCTTTTCCTTGCAGTGTCCGTATGTTTCTTTCAGCGCATTTGCCCGCACTGCAACAAGCCCGCCAAAGTAAAAGCAAGATAAAAAACGGTCGGGAGACCAATCCGGTTTAAACCAGGGATTTTCTCTCACACCATCGTTTTGTATATCCTCATCTCCATAAATCAGAACAATCTTTTCATTTTCGCTCAATATTTTATCTATTAACGGGTAAGAAATTTCATTACATTCTCCACGATAAAATTTAATCAAAATAACTTCCGCAATGTTATTCTCTAAGTGATATTCAATATCATGATAAAGTGCAGACGCATAAATGGATATTATGGTCTTTTTACTCTGAACCGGATTCCCTTTATCAAAAACTTCAATCCATTGGCATTCCCCATACTCATCTGCATTTTTTCCGTCATTTTTGTTTTTTTCTCTTTCATTTTTGGGGATTTCTGAATCACTTGTCAGAATTTTTATATCTATATTCTCAATATGTTGGTCATCTTTTGCTTTTTCTTCCTGTTTTTTAATCCAGCTATCATAAGTCAGATTTTTAGAAGCCGCCTCCTTTTCATAAAGCCTATGCTGTTTATTCACCAATATTTGTTTCAAGCTTTGTTTCAGAGAAGCCACTTTCATTTTCCTCCTTCTATCTTTCTCAGCTCATCTTCCATTTCTTATTAAAAGAATTTTTTAATAGCGCCCATTACGTCCAAAGCCATATCCGCTGGTACAGGCGTTATCTCCATTTTAACGGAAAGTACATTTTCACCTGTCACAGGAAGATCGGACACTCTCACCGTTATATTAGGATCCTGCGTATCAAAGACATAACAGCCTGTCTTTACAGCTTTACCATTCGTCTCCATATATTTTTTATGAAGGGGAATGGCCGTGCCGTTTAAACAAAACTCCATCATTTTTACCATACAGGAACGATCCGCCGGATCTATCCTTAAAGCCTTCACACTTCCATCAAAGGGAATTTCAACTGCTATTCTATAATCATCCAAATAAATATCCGGTATATAATGAGAATCCTCCTCCTGGAATCCTTCTCCGCGATCGTAATAAAGCTGGATTCTCTGGTTTAATATTTCCTTCTTATGCAGCTCCATAAGCGTCATGGGGCTCACACAGCAATTGCCTATATCAACCCGAAGCTCTCCCATGGATTTCCGCTTCCCTGTCACCTGCTTTTGGAACCGCTTTTCCTTCATCCGATATTCCTCGGCAGCCTGTTCGGCGATTCCCAGCCTGCCCATAAGTAATTCCAGATTCAGCTTATTTCGTTTTTCTTCTGCCAGTACATAACAGTACAATGCCCGAAAAGCAATCTCCACCGCTGGTACTTTTTCTTCCACTGTCCATTCATAATCAATGACGGTCCACTTATCACCATCCACTAATATGTTGGCGAAAATCAAGTCGTAATCTGTTATCGCCTTATCTTCTCCATAAGCCGTCAGTTCATAATATCTATCAAAAAGTCGATAAAATTCATCCATATCATTTTTTTCAAGACATTGGTCTAAAAGTTCCTCTAAGGAAGTTCCTTTCTCATAAGGAAATTCCACATAGCCTTTTTTCTCCATCAATTTACATGGATTAATCCACAGCCCACTGCCCTGATAACGTTCTTTTAGTAATTCATAGAATCGCTCCATTCCCTTTATATGCTCCCAGGCACTTTCATTTAAGGGGATTTTCCGTACAATCCTGCCCTTTGGTGTATCCACAATCTCTGTTCGCAGGGCATACTCCACAGCCCGGTCATTTGAATATTTTACATAAGAAGTATCTAATTTTTCTCCAATCACCGCCAAATAAGAATTAGAAAAAATATCAAATAAACCATCTTCCATAATACCGTCAAAAACATATTTTTCATTGAAAAGCACCAATCTGTCACGGTCAAAATTACGCATGTTATCCGTCAATTCTCCCTGGCTTGGCAATCTTTTATCTGAAAAAATCATAGTGGGGAATTTATAGTCCGGATAGGGATAATAAAAAGAATACTCCATAGCGCCACAGCTTTTAAAAATTTTTTCAAGACCCTGTCTGGTAAAGGTGCGGGCGCTTCCTCCTTCAGGATATCCCTCAAGGCCGCTAAAATAGGTTCCCAGATGGTCCTCCTTGCATCCGGCCCAGTATTTTAGGCCAAGTTTATTTTCAATCGCAATGATAATACGACCGTTGTCTTTCACATGCTTTTTGATAATTCTAAAGAAGTCTTCATAAGGTGTATCGGTATGAATATAGGACTGTCCATACTCAAAAGCGCCAATCATACAAATGTAATCATAATCCTCTGGCAGGGAAGGTTCAATATCGCTGAAATTCCCTACATGAATTTCGATATTATCCTTATCATGATTTCGATAGGCATTAATATGGCTTCTTTTGGCAGACAAGTCCACACAGGTCACACTCCCTGCCTTTTCCGCCAGCTTCTCCGTGATTGCGCCACAGCCTGAACCAATTTCGAGCACCTTATCCTTGCGCCCAATGGGAAGCCAATCCACAATATTTCCACGCAAAGGGGATAAATGATACAAAATCGGCCAGTTTTTCTTTCTCTCTATAATGGCAGGATACTCCACCCGGGATGCATCCTTTACAATTGCAAGTATTTCATCTTCAATCTTTCCATCACTGTACAAATCTTTCCCTGGATAATACTTATAGTTTAAAATTACATCCCCTATTTTTTCAGGAAGCCTGTTTAGCACTTCATCTTCCCTTAAATATATAGGTTCTGGCCTAACCTTTGCTTCACCCATGAAATACTTCCTTTCTATCTACATAGACTAAATATGATTGTGGCTGTCAACTAACCACAACCTTTGAATTCGTATCATAATACCCCACAGTATCTTTATCTGAAATGACCGTCAAGTCCATCACATCATAAAGCCTGTGATACACCTTAAAATCCTCATTTTCATATCCTGTAACGCCCAGAGAAAGGAGATAATCTCCCCCCTGCAAATCCAGCCTTTGGGTAAAAGTAATATGCTTCACACTGCCGGCCTGCACTGATTCCAAAAAGGCCTTCTCCACCATGGTGTTCGTCCCTGTAATTTCCACACCCTTGATATTCTTTATGGTAAAAGCAAAAATCGGTTCACTGATATCCTCCACAAAGCGCACTTTCATATGTATGCTGCACTCTCCGCCTTTTAAAATAGCACTGCACTTCCGACCCGCTTCATCTCTAATAAAATAGTCTTCAATAACAGCTGCTTTTGTTCCATATTCCAACAGCTCCGGATTTTTTACCGTATCGGAAACCTCTGTGACAAGATTCTTCCCATTAACTCCTCCCGCCTCAGATACCCCTTCTCCCTTTTTCGCCGCTGCTGCCTGGATATCCTTATCATCTAATAGCCCTTCATGCTCCTCACCTGGGATAGGATATTGCCCTACCAGCACCTGCTTATAGGCATCTATCATCTCTTTTGGGCTACCTTCGCCTAACTTTACCCCCTGATTTAACAAAACCACCCTGTCACAATACTTACTGATACTGCTCAGATCATGGCTGACAAATACAATGGTTTTTCCCATATTCTTAAATTCTTCAAATTTATGGTAACATTTGGCCTGAAAAAATACGTCCCCTACGGACAAAGCCTCATCCACAATCAATATCTCCGGATCAATGTTAATCGCCACCGCAAAGGCAAGCCTTACAAACATACCGCTTGAATAGGTCTTTACAGGCTGATAAACGTAATCTCCAATATCTGCAAAGCTTAAAATCTCATCCATTCTGGCATCAATTTCTTTTTGGGAAAATCCTATCATGGTGCCATTTAAATAAACATTCTCAATTCCATTATATTCCATGTTAAAGCCTGCCCCTAACTCAAGCAGTGCTGAAATTCGTCCATTTACCTTTACGGAACCATTTGTAGGATTGAGAACACCTGTTATTATTTTGAGAATCGTAGACTTTCCGGAACCGTTCGTGCCGATAATCCCCACGGTTTCCCCCTGGTGAATCGTTAAATCCACTCCCTTTAAGGCATAATGCTCCTTATAGCGCTTTTTCCTTGCCAGGCCCAGCGCCTCCTTAAGCCTGTCCGAAGGCTTATCATAAAGCTTATATGCTTTTTCCAGTTTTTTTACCCGTATGGCAACTTTCTTTTTTTCCATCTGTCTTTTCTCCTGCCTGGTCACTTTCCTCATTCTTTTTACACAGCGCATACGGCCGATTACTTACAGCACATCTGCGAAATGAACTTTTAGGCGCTTAAAAATCAATGACCCCACACAAAATAATGTAACTGTAAAAATCCAGAAATAAGTGGAGGAATAAAAATGTTCAAAAAACCACTCGTCACCATATATTGCGTTTCGATAACCATTTACAATATAAACCAAAGGATTCAGCTTAAAAAGGGTGATAATTTTAGGATTACTGAGCATATCAATGTTCCACAAAATTGGAGTTGCCCACATCCCTACCTGCAGGCCAATGTTAATAATCTGTGCCAAATCCCTGAAAAATACCACAACCGCGCAGGTACAATAGCTCATGGCAAGCACCAGCACAAATAAACAAAAACTGTAATACACAATTTGTATCATATAAATAGTTGGATAATACCCATAAAACATGGCAACAAGCAAAAGAATCGCCACAAAAAACGCATGTATAAAAGTAGCCGCAATCAGCTTAATAATTGGAAGAATACTAATATTAAATACCACCTTCTTCACCAGATAGCTATATTCCAAAAGCGCACTGGTTCCGTTTGTGATAGCCTCGGAAAAGTAAAACCAGGGCACAAGTCCTGCCGTGAGATACAAAACATAGGGCACTTCAACACCGCTGGCCACCAACTGACTTCGTGTCTGAAACACCTTATCAAATACAATCCAGTACATAACAACCGTTACTACCGGCTGCACCAGCGCCCACAGAAAACCCAAATAAGATCCGGCATAACGTTTCTTAAAATCATTTTTAGAGAGCTTCCAGATAAGTTCCCTGCTTTGAAATAATTCTTTCGGAATAATAAACATCCTGTCATAATACAGGCCAAAAATAATGCACGCAAGCGCAAGCAGCGCACAGGCGCAATATTTTTTCAAACTTTCCGTATGCTGATCAGGCGCTAAAGGATTGTAGTGCATAAGCACCATGACCGCTACCATAAGGCAAATCCCATAAAAGATTCCAATCCCTACCGGCTTGGGCAGCTTCCTTAAACGAAAGAGCTTTTTTTCTTTCACGCTAACCTCCATGTTACCTATTGCTGTTTTACATCAGCCTAGATTATTTCATCTGTTTTTTATCCATTCTTTTTACTTTCCGTGTATTCTTCGATTCCGCCCCATTTTTTATCTTTGTCCGACATGATAAGCTCTGTTCCTGGCGCTATGGGCCATTTGATACCTATCTTTGGATCATCGAATCTGATACCGCCTTCATCATTGGGATGATAAAAGTCCGTACATTTATAAGCAAATTCTGCGTAATCTGAAAGCACGAGAAAACCATGGGCAAAATTCTTAGGGACAAAAAACTGCTTTTTATTTTCTGCGGACAGAATGACCCCATGCCACTTTCCATAGGTTGCAGATCCCGGCCTTAAATCCACCGCCACGTCAAACACTTCCCCTGTTATCACCCTTACCAGCTTGTCCTGCGGAAAATGAATTTGAAAGTGCAGCCCTCTTAGAACATTCTTAATGGAAGAAGACTGGTTATCCTGCACAAATACCTGATCGATACCGGCCTCCTTATAATCGTTGTAATGATAGGTTTCCACGAAATACCCACGTTCGTCCCCATAAACCGCAGGGGTAATCACCTTCAATCCCTCAATTTCACATGTCTCTACTGTTATCTTACCCATTTATAGCTCTGCTCCTTTCGAAATTTTCTTCGCCAAATTCTTTCCTTGCAGCTTTTGTCCACAATCATTTATCTTCTGTTTATCTTCTATAATCCGTCTGCTACTTCCTTCATATATTGTCCATAATTGGTTTTCATAAGAGGCTCTGCCAGCTTAAGAAGCTGCTCCCTGTTAATAAACCCTCTCTTATATGCAATTTCCTCAATGCAGGAAATATATAAGCCCTGACGTTTTTGAAAGGCTGCCACAAAGTCCGCCGCATCAAGAAGAGAATCGTGATTCCCTGTATCAAGCCAGGCAAATCCACGCCCTAATGTCTCCACATACAGCTCTCCCATTCTCAGGTATTCATTGTTAATACTGGTGATTTCAATTTCTCCCCTGGCAGAGGGCTTTACATTAGCAGCAATTTCCACCACCCGGTTGTCATAAAAATATAATCCCGGCACAGCATAGTTGCTCTTAGGGTTTTCCGGTTTTTCTTCAATAGAGACAGCCTTTCCCATCTTATCAAACTCAACTACGCCATACTCTCTGGGGTCACGCACATAATAGCCAAATATAGTTGCGCCTTTTTCTCTGGCTGCCACCTCCCTAAGCACTCTCGAAAAGCTCTGACCATAAAAAATATTATCGCCAAGCACAAGGGCAACGCTATCCTTACCTATAAAATCCGCCCCAATAATAAAAGCATCCGCAAGTCCTCTGGGCTGCTTTTGCACAGCATAAGAAAACTCCATGCCCAATTGGCTTCCATCCTCCAAAAGCTCCTCAAAAACGGGCAAATCCCTGGGCGTAGAAATAATGAGCACCTCCCTGATTCCTGCCAGCATCAAAGTAGACAAAGGATAATAAATCATCGGTTTGTCATAAACCGGCATAATCTGTTTACTCACCGCTTTTGTCAACGGATAAAGCCTTGTTCCTGAACCTCCTGCCAGAATAATTCCCTTCATAATCGGATACCTCCAAAATCATCTTTCTTACTCAAACGCATAATCTAATCAAGTATACCACAAAATGGGAGTGAATGTAAATCACTCCCATTAACCTTACCAAAATCAGATATAAATCCGGTTTCTTAACGATTCCTGTACATATCCTCGTAATACTTTTGGTAATCTCCGCTGGTTACATTTTTCATCCAGTCTTCATGCGCAAAGAACCACTCAATTGTACGTTTAATACCTTCTTTAAACATGGTTTCCGGCTCCCAGCCAATCTCCGCCTTAATCTTATCAGGCGCAATGGCATATCTTCTGTCATGGCCCTTCCTGTCTTCCACATAAGTGATTAAATCTTCATTGATAAACTCTTTTCTTGGATCCCCCTCCGGCAGCATCTCCTGTAAGGTATCCAGAATAATGTGGATAATCTCAATGTTTTGCTTTTCATTATGTCCGCCCACATTATAAGTTTCAAAAAGCCTTCCTTTTTCCTGTACCATGTCAATCGCCTTCGCATGATCCTCCACATAAAGCCAGTCACGGACATTTTTTCCATCTCCGTAAACAGGCAGCTTCTTCCCGTGAAGTGCATTGTTGATGATAAGGGGAATCAGCTTTTCCGGGAACTGGTAAGGCCCATAGTTGTTGGAGCAGTTGGTAATGTTAGCAGGGAATTTGTAGGTGTCCATATACGCCTTAACCAACATGTCCGAGCTTGCTTTGCTGGCAGAATAAGGGCTATGGGGCGCATAAGGCGTTGTCTCATAAAAATACCCTCCGTCCTCCGTAAGGGAGCCATACACTTCGTCTGTGGATACGTGTAAGAACTTTTTGCCCCCTTTGAATGTGCCGTCCTCATTTTCCCATGCAGCCTTCGCACAGTTGAGCATAACAGCAGTTCCCAAAACATTCGTCTGTACGAATATTTCCGGTGTTTTGATGCTTCGGTCTACATGAGACTCCGCTGCAAAATGAACGACTCTGTCAATGTCATTTTCTGCAAAAATTTTGGAGATTGCTTCCTTATCACAAATATCTGCTTTTACAAAGGTGTAATTCTCCCGCCCTTCCAGCTCCTTTAAATTTTCGAGATTTCCCGCATAAGTAAGGGCATCCACATTGATTATTCTTATTTCATTGCCATATTTCTTAAACATGTAATGAATATAGTTAGACCCAATGAAACCCGCTCCTCCTGTTACCAAATAAGTTCTCATATTCCTTCTCCATTTCTTAAACTTAATATCATATATTTCTAATTAATATCCCATATAACTTATGTTCATATCAACATTGCCCTTAATACCTGTCACACTTCCTTTGGAAGAATACTGCCACATATCATATCTTGTTCTATTATAGCTGGGCGTTGCAGCATACTGGGCAAGCCAGATTTTGTAGCCGGTAAGACTGGGCGCGTCTATATGGCTGTTTAACCACGTTTTATTTGCATAAATCCCTGCTTTATATCCGGAATTTTGAATCGTCTGGCAAAAGGCTTTGCAAACGGCCGTTCTTGTCGCTGTGCTGATGCCATCAGCCCGTCCGTTGCTGGCCTCCACATCCAAAAACACGGGATAACTAAGACCATAGCCTTTAATCAATCCGAGAACCATAGAAGCTTCCTCTACTGCTTCTACCTCATTTACAGCCTGGGTAAAGAAATAAACCCCTACCTTAAGTCCTGCCTTAGAGGCCCCTTGGATGTTGCTTCTGAACATAGGATCCTCTATCAAAGCGCCTGTGGAAGATCCCCGGTACCCACAGCGGATAATGACATAAGAAACACCGCTGTTTTTTACCGCATTCCAATCTATATTTCCATTCCATTTGGATACGTCTATTCCCATATGGCCCGAACCTGTATTTAAGGAGCCATCACTGTTAAAATTATATTTCGCTCCCTGGATTATCTGCTCTCCGGTCACCTTATTGCCGTTCTTATCAAAGAAGTAAGTGGCGCCATCTATTACCTGCCATCCAGTATATTTATATTCACCGCCGGTTTGGCTGACCAAACGGTAAAATTCCTTTGTGGTGTAATAGTCCGCATACTTGGCTTCCCTGAAGCTGCCATCAGGATTTTTAATATAAAGGGTTTCTCCCTTGGTAGTCTTCAATACGCTTGTAGTATCACTTTTTGCATCATTAGGCGTTGCTGACGGCGAAGCGGTAGGCGATACGGAAGGCGATGCCGTAGGGCTTTCAGCAGGCGTTGCAGTGGGCAGCTCTGTAGGCGTTGGGCTTGGCGTTGTCTGCGGTATTGGCGTAGGCACTGCCGTTGGCACGATAGTGGGAGCTACCGTTGGTTCTGTTGTCGGTTCCTTGGTGGGTTCCGGCTCCACAGTTTCTTCCGGTTCTTTGGTAGGTTCCGGCTCCACAGTTTCTTCCGGTTCCTTGGTGGGTTCCGGCTCCACAGTTTCTTCCGGTTCCTTCGTTTCTTCCGGCGTAGGTGTTTCACCGCCTACTTCGGTATTCCCGCTTAGCAGTCTGAATCCGATTGACGCTACCTTTCCAGGATCTGCAATCTCTTTTGCATCTACCTTCTCATAGCTTTCTTCCTTTCGCTCTGTTCCCTCTATCAACGTCTTAGTAGATTCTACCCATTCCACTGTGTCCGTATTCGTAGACTCTACCACCGTTTCATTCACCTTGGTATCTTCCGCTGCCGCATTTACCTGTGCTTCTGTCTTCACCTCGTCAGACACGTCCACCTTTTTATACTCAATCGTATCCTTCACTGTCACAGACATCTGCTCGGAGGAAATAGAATAGGTGCTGTCCGATTCCGGGCCTACAATTTTGACCTTATATTTCCCTGCTTCTATACCGGTCTGGTAGATGACACCATCCTTATCCTCATCCTCAATCGTGTAAGTTCCGCCCGAAGGTTTCGTAATTTCAATTTTAAAGTTCAGATTAGGAATCAGCTTTCCTGTTTTTTTATGAATAAACTTAATTTTAAGGTCTTTCTGGATAGAAGTCAAATTCATGACAACCTCTGTTTTTCCCTCAGGCTCTTCTTTTTCTTCCTGTTCAACTTCTTCCGGCTCCTCTAACTCCATAGTGGCTGCCAAATATTTTGCAGTTTGGGCATCTGCAACCGCAACCAGACCGCTCTGCCCAATCATGGAAATATCTTCCATTCCCACTCCAATTTCAGCGAAGGCTTCTATCTGTGACTGATTGCTTTTCGCATTCAAAAAGAGGGTTCCTGTAATTGCAACAACTACAAATACCGCTACACCGGTGAGTGCAACAATATGATCCACCATTGACATATGTCTCAGCCTGTATATAACCTTTGCTGCCACTCCCTCTGGGACTTCGTCTTCCTCATAGTCGTAGTCCACATCATCTCCGTAATCTTCCTCATAGTCTAATTCATCATAATCCTCATCCTGATAATATCCATCTTCCTCATCTATCTCATAGTCTTCCTCATCATAACCATGGGCCATCTCGTAGTCTTCATCTTCTTCATAACCTTCGGCCTCGTCTTCTGTTCCGTAGTCTTCCTCGTTATATTCATCTTCTACTTCGTAATCTTCGTCTCCGTAATCTTCCTCCTCTATCTCATAACCTTCGTCTTCGTAATCTTCTTCATCTTCTATCTCATAACTTTCGTCTTCGTAATCTTCTCCATCCTCTATCTCATAACTTTCGTCTCCGTAATCTTCCTCATCCTCTATCTCATAACCTTCGTCTTCGTAATCTTCTTCATCTTCTATCTCGTAATCTTCGTCTTCGTAATCTTCTTCATCTTCTATCTCGTAATCTTCGTCTTCGTAGGCTTCCTCGTCCTCATAATCATCTTCCTCGTAATTTTCATCGTAGTCCATCCACTCTAATTCCGAATCAGCTTTATTTCTCCTGCCTCTTTTTCTGCCTCCTAACCCATGTAAAAATTTACCCATTTATGTAAACCCTCCACTTTAATATTTCTGTAATATCTTTCTTCATTCTTTTTCATTATCAGTTTCAATTTCTCGCTATTATAACATTTATCAAAAACCAGCACAATCATTTTGTATTTTTATCTATAAAAAAAACTTAATATTTAGATTTCTGACAGTTAACATAATTTTTTATCGTTTTCTGTCAACAAAATCTCAAGACAGGCTACCTATAAGTTATTGACTTTATCTGTAATACCGGTAAACTAAAAATGAGCTAACAATTATGCTTGTTTAAGAAAAGGGGAATTTATATGATGTACATGCATTTCTGCAAACCTTGTCACCGTATTTTTATGTTGAACGGGCATAAGATGATATGCCCAAAGTGCAGCAATCCATTAACGGAACTCCAAATTTCTTATCTGGACTATGTTGAGATGGATATGGAGGAGCGGGAAGCTTTTAAACGCGCCTGTGATGATGAAAATCAGTTAGGTAAATTTAAAGCTACATACCGTATGTATAAATACAGTAAATGGTATAAAGAACTTCAGGCACAAAACGAAGCCAATCTTCCGGTTACCACACTGTTAGCTGCTATGGTTCAACAAACCGCCAGCAACTATACTGTGCCTCATACACATTAATACAGGTGCCCGTATACGGGCTTGTCGGACAAAAATGCGATCACTGGACCAGGAAAGCTCCTGGTCCTTTGATTTTTATATATTTGCAATCTTAAAATTCCTCATCTATAATACACAAAAATTCCTCCTAAAATAATTGCCATTCCAAGGAGCTTTCTTTTTGTTATCTTTTCCTTAAAAAACAGATAGCTCAACAGCATCACAATCACATATCCAAGGGACTCTATCACCGGAATATTGGAAAAATCCAATCCTCTGTAAGAGAATACCGTCAGGAACATGGAAAGAAACATCATCCCATATCCGCCAATCACATAAAAGTTCAAATATTCCCGTATGGGGGAGTCATAGGTCTTGGCCGCACTCTTTTTTAAAAGAATCTGTGCAAAGGAAGCTACGCACACTGAAAACAGCAAAACCAGTATATGCATGTTCATTGTGATTTTTCCTCCTCCCCATTCAGGATAAAAATGCCAATCATCACCAGAAAAATGCCTGCCCCTTTCCACACTGTAATCTGCTCATGGAAAAGGAAAATGCTCCATCCCAAAGCCCAAAGTAAAGTCACTGCTTTATTGGCGTAAGCTACAGACAGCTCAAACTTTTTAATCACCTGCTGCCACAAAAGCGCATACACCCCAAGTATCATAACATCCACTCCATAGAGCAATATAAATTCCAGGCTAAACAGCTCTTTTCCTGATGCAAATTTTAAAACAACGCTGGATATACTGTATATAAAAAATACTGCTTGCAGCATGAGAATTTCTTTCCATCTGAATTTCTTTTTCATAATTTATCCCCGATACCCCCTGTATAGGCCTTCTAACTGCACAAATTGCATTTTACCATATCTGCCCGATATCGTATATTAAATTTTTATGAATTTATGGATTTTTCCATAAAATGATAGTAGAATAACAAAGAATTACTTCGTGCCTGCGTCCCAAATTTGCGGACTGCCGGCAGGAATGGCGATTAGTGTGAAAAATAAACTTTTCACACAACAAATTTGTGCTTTCGCCCAAATTTGAGGGCACTGGCAAGAATGGAGATTAGTATGAAAATAAATAGACACATAAAAATATCCCAAAATAAACATCTTCATCCTGAACGAAGTTCTCTTGATTTAGATGAAATTGAGGGCTTAGACGAAATACAGGTTTCCAATGAAGATGAGATTGAAGATTTGGATGAATCCCAAGATTCGGATCTTGCTGATCGCCTGGATAAAATAGAGAATTTAAATGAAACGGAAAGCTTAAATTTGGATCATGATACGCCTTTAGATGGCTCTGATGATTCGGACGAGCCGAAGGATTTAACCTACATGGAAAGCGAGGAAGATATAGAATTTCTTGATGATTTTGATCTGCCTCAAAAGAAAGCTTCCCGGAAGAAATCTAATCTTCACATAAACATGCATATTCTTTTGGTTTCTGCCATAGTACTGATTGCCATAATATCTGTTTACCGGCTAAACAAATGGAATAAAGGCAGCGCTTTGGATGATGATACACCAGATGTTGACCCTTCCCAATTTGATGTGGAAACGCTGGACATGATCATCCCCATGGATTCTTCTTTATTGGAAGGCAGGCAGGACGATGGTGTCACCACTATTTTATGTTTGGGCAATAATCCTTTTACAGATGACCATGGAGACACCAGTCTTGCCTCACAGATTGCCCAAAAGACAAATGCTGTGGTTTACGACTGTGCATTTCCGGATTCCTCCGTTGCCTGTAAATATCCTGTATATAATCCGGAATATACAAGAGACCATTTTAACTTTTATTATGTGGTGGAATGTCTGCGGAATAACGAATTTACAGCTATCGCCTCTATTGCCAATGATGAGCCTGATCCCCGATATGCGGATACTGTGGAAATCATGAAAACAGTAGATATGGACAAGGTGGATATCATTGTCATTATGTATGACAGCACAGACTATAATATGGGCACTGTTGCTGATAATCCGAATAACCCCTATGATGTTACCGCCTACACCGGCGGCCTGCGCACCACCATCAGCAACATCAAGAATACCTGGCCCCACATCCGCATCCTTGTAATGTCCCATACCTACGCTCAATATATGGATGACAACGGAGAGCTGTATAACGGCACCTTAAAAGATATCGGCAATGGCACCCTGCACCATTATCTGCTGATGGAAGCAGAAGCCGCTATGGACTGCGGCGTATCCTTTATTGATAACTACTTTGGAACCATCAATGAAGATAACTACGAAGAATATATGTCCAACTATATGCATTACAATGATGCCGGCCGTGAAAAGCTGGCTGAGCGGGTTGCAGATATTATCAACAACCATATGGGCATTGTAAGCTCCGGCAGCGCCCGATAGCCATTATCATTTTTTAGGACAGCTTTCCTATTTCCCTCCAAAAGTCCTGCCGCATAAGAGCGAATCGCCCCCCTGAACCCTCACGTTCACCATATAGGTCCATCCGGTCAGCAGCGTAAAGGAAGTAACACTGACTGCCTCTTTGGCAAATTTCGCTGCCTGATCCGGATTTTACCATAAATGTTTTTTATTTTCTCCTAGGTTCAGCCTTCAATGGGGGTTCCTAAGCAAATACCGATAATCTTCGCCTGCCTGCATAATACCTTCTATGCAGTTATCTTTCATTGTCATTTTCACCTTCTTCTGTCATCTGCAGACTTTCAATTTTTGCCAGGTATTCAGCTGGCGTATAGGCACTCACACTACTCCGCCTGAAATCCCGAACATTTCTTGTAATAATACAATCTGCATGTATACGTTCCGCAATTGCACAATGTACGGCATCCTCAAAATCATCCCATTTCATCTCGGCAGCATTTGTAATATCAGATACGCACAAGTCCGTTAACCCAAATATCAATTTCAGTTTCTGAAGGATTTCTTCAATTTTGTTAGGATTCAGCTCTTTTCTCATTACATAGATAAGATTGGCAATTGTCAGGGATGTCACATATCCTTCAGCCGATTCCGTTTCACACCATTTCCAAATCAAAGATGAATCATAAAAATATGGTTCTCTTTTTGCAACACATCCAACAGGATATTTGCATCAATCAGCAATCTCATATTTTTCGTCCAGTCTCTCTTTCCGCTCCTTATCAAGGTCATAATTATTCTTAAGGATTCCGGTAAGGGAATCTGTCAGATAAGACACCGCTGCATCTTTTGGAATAAATCTTTCAATTTCTTTTCCGTTTTTCGTTACAATAACTTCACTGCCGTTTATAACCATATTTAAGTATTTCCAAAATTATTCTGCATTTCTGCAGCCGTTGCCGTGGCACCAATCATAAGCTGTCCCTCCTTTATTTTAGCTAATTTTATTGTACTATTAATCAGCTAATTTGTTAAGATACTTTATTACTTGCGCGAAAGCAGCTCCTCAAAGTCAAAGCTTTCCACAATTTCCTGCATATGCAGAAGATATTCCTCTATCCCGGTCCCCTTTTCTCCTTCCTTGGCCACCAGGCACTCACCAGACGCAAAGCACTCTGCCATATAACGGTTATATCTGGGATGGTAATGGCTGTAATCCGCATAGTTATTTAAATCACAGATAATTTCTTCTCTGTCCGGGAAAAAATAAAGTTTCACATTTTCGTATTCATTCAGACGGTTTGCAATGTATCTGTACACCTCAATGGTGGCCTCCAAATGATTTTCCAAAAGCACATCGTTCCAGAACAAAATACTGTAGGGCGGAAAAAATATTACAAATTCCGTTTCCGGATTACCTTCTATATATGGACAGATATTGGCCGCCAGGTTTTTTTCCACTGATGCGAGGTAGGCATCCGGTAGAGTTTCCTGCGCAACTTTCCCGGGCGGGGTATAATTGTGCAATACCCACTCCTGGCTGTAATATTCCTCCGTCCACCAGCTTGCATAAACGTTTGACAGATCCGTAGGCTCCGGGTCGGCCATAGGCCGCAGAATATAGTTCAAAATCACATCCTTATTGAGCAAATATTTGATATCATTTAAATTGTGATCGTCATACAAATATTCCGGGATAGGATATTTTGTCTCATCCACGCCGCCGGTATACGTGATCACATCCACGCCCAAAAAGACGCTCCTGACCTTCTTTGTTTCCTTATTTCCGTCACCTTGGGAAACAGCGCCGGAAGGTTTCCTGAAAATAATTTCCATAATGTTGGACTGGTCCTTTGGGAAAGCCCCGCTGTAACTGAGCTTAATTGTATTTAAGTCCATCAGCTCCTTAAACCAGGTTGCCTGGAAATTAACTGTCATGGAGGACCCTAAGATTACGCTGTCATACTCCATATGGGCGGCCATTCCCGGATTTTGCGCTAATTGATTGTCCACCAGATAGGGAAACCCTTTTAAAGGGCTGTGATAATAAAAAAAAGGGTCCACATACACCACCAGCGCACCTGCTAAAAGCAAGGCGCAAAGGGCCATTGACAAGGTAAGGAAAACAGCCTTTTTAAAGGGATTTTGTTCTTTTTTCTTCTTCTGGTTTAAAAGATTTTCTTGATTGCTTTTCATATCCTTACTTCCCACCGCTCTTTATCCTGTTTCCATCCTTCCACAAAATAAGCACAGGTAAATTTACCAGTTCCCCAATTCCCTAAAAGTTAACATACAAAAAGGAACTTACACCGGAAAAAGACAGGATGCTCCACACAAGCAGGACCGCCATGATCCCACTGTTTATCACACTGGGCTTTGCCCTTCCTGCCACGTTCAAAGCGCTTTTTCCACAAAACACCAGCAAAAGCCCTCCCGCCACAAGCAAAACCATCAGGATATAATGCGCATTCTGCCACCGATCCAGTCTAAGAACCTTAATCACATACCAAAATTCATCCAGATTAAAGCAGCCCGCCAAATCCCAGCTGAATCTGCTCAATTGAAAGCTACCAATCCTCTTAATAAGCGCCGCAGCCTCCTTCACAGAAGACGCCCGAAAGAAAATCCATGCCACATTCACATAAAGAAATGTCAATAACACACGAAAGCCCCGCCCCAGGGGTTCCCAAAATCCTCTGTCTTCCGTCTCCTTTTTAGCCCTTTTTTCTGTCCTGTTACCGGCCCGGATGATGTCGCTGTCCTGCCATATACGTGTAAACACGTAACATACTCCGTGCATCAGCCCCCACACAATAAACTGCCAGCCCACTCCGTGCCAGATTCCGCTTACCAGAAACACCAGAAGACAGTTTAAATAGGTCCTCGCCCTTCCCTTCCGGTTTCCTCCAAGGGGAATATAAAGGTATTTCGTAAAAAACCTGGTAAGGGTGATATGCCACCTTTTCCAAAATTCTATGATATTATCCGCCTTATAAGGGGAGTCAAAATTAACAGGCAGCTCAAAGCCAAGCATACCCGCTATTCCCATAGCCATATCACAATATCCACTGAAATCAAAATAAAGCTGAAGGGTATAGGAAAGCATCACAATTATCCCATCCCCTGTATTTAACGCCTGCAGATTGGTATAGCCAAAATCAACCGCTTTTCCAAAAGTATCCGCAAGCAAAACCTTTTTAGACAGCCCCAAAATGAACAAATAAAAGCTCCTGTAGATCCTCTCCCAGGATACTGTTTTGTCCCTTTTTTCAAACTGGGGAAACATTTCTTTTGGCAGGGCAATAGGTCCTTGCATGATTTTAGGAAAAAAGCTTACATAAAGCCCATAGGAAAGAGGATCCGCTTTCTGCAGGTTTCCTCCGTATGATTCCACCAAAAAAGCTATCTGCGTAAAAGTAAAAAAGCTGATGCCCAATGGTAAAAAGCCGCCTCCTAAATATTTAAAGCAAATCAGCGCGCCCAAATTTAAAATAAGCCCTGCTGCCAGCGCCGCCTTTTTTCTTTCCTGCTTTCCCATAAGCCGGAACAGTCCGTAATTTACCGCCATGCTGCCAAGTAAAACCGGCATATGCGAAAGGCTCGTCCAACCATAAAAAACCAGGGACGCTGCCAGCAAAAATCCATTTGCCCCCTTTACTTGATAGGGCTCCCTTAAGGCGCTTTGCCCTATTCTTTTGATTAAACCATATCCCGCTAAAACAAGAGGAAAAAACAAAAACAGAAATTCGTAAGAATTAAAAAGCATTATTCCTCATCCTCATAATAAACCTGCCACTCATTCACAACCTGCGCAGTGACCGGATCTTCATAAATCAGATACCCATCGATTTCATCCAAAAGCAGCAATCCGCACGCCTCGGGGTCTTCCTTTGTGCGCCGCTCCTTTGACAAAATAATATACTGGCAATATTCTTCCCGGGTTGCCTTTAGCAGCTCCTCCATATCCACCACCTCCGGCTTTTCCATCGCCTCATAGACCGCATTGTAATAATCCCATGCGTTCACTAGCATTTCTCTGCCGTAAGGCATATTAATAGAAGTATTATATTGTCTGACAAAATGAATCAGCTCTCCGGGCATAACCGCCGACACCCGGCTCTCCTCATCCTCCGGCCCAATCAAATCACATATATTTACCACCGTATCCGGTATATGATAAAGATTCTCCGCCCTTGAAATATAGGTTCCCTGATACACGTAGCTGCCACATGCTGCTATCAAAGAAGCTCCAGCCACCAGTCCAATCCTCCTGTGCCGCTCAAAAAGTCGGCACATACCATAAACAAAAATAATGCCCAACGGAATCGTCCATAAAATACGATAATAAGTCTCCCCGTCCAGCCCTATCGCCACAAATCCTTTTCTGCTTACCGGAAATAGAAATAAAGCCACCACAATCATCGGTGCATACACCAACAAAATTCGGATACTCTTATTTTTTTCCGTCACAAGCAGATAAACCCATGCAACAACAGACAGCAAAAGCAGCAGCTTAAGACCGGTATATAATTTTAAGATGAC
The DNA here is from genome assembly GCF_009917485.1 of Parablautia muri. GTDB lineage: Bacteria > Bacillota > Clostridia > Lachnospirales > Lachnospiraceae > Suilimivivens > Suilimivivens muri. The sequence continues at coordinate 21,899 of NZ_QZDT01000007.1, read as the reverse complement.
GAAGCTTTCCATAAAGATTCCAAACATAAATTTTCTCCTCACCTATCGCTCATAGAATCCGTAATTACGAACCAATCATTTACAAGAATATTCCGATAATAAAAATCTAAGGAACAAATATCCCATGGGTCAATGCCAGATAAAGCAGCACATAAACGCCACCCGGAATGCAGCTAAATCCTGCTTTTATCAAAATGCCAATCCGTCTTTCCCTGATGGCTAACAAAAGCCCGAAACCTGCCGTCATCAGACAACTGAGCAAAATTGCCAGCGAGCTGCTTGCCCCTCCTGCCAAATTCAGGCAGGCCAGCAAAACCCAGAATCCTTTTTTCCTACGCCTACCATGCTCCGGCCTCTCAATCCATTTCCCCTGGTTATTCATTCCTTTGGGCGCTATGAGGCCTTCTTCTTCCGTTTCTTTAGAAGCAAACAGGCATAAGAAAATCCACAGCACAGCCGGTATCACAAAATTACCTGCAAAAGATTTTCCCTGCCAGGTTCTTGTAAGGAAAAAAGTCTCCACAGTGTAGATAGAAATATTTCCAAAAAGCTGCCAAAGGGCAATCAGCACCATGAACATAGGAAGCAGCCTTTTTTTCCCCTCCAAAAGCACCTTTCCGATTTGAAAATACAGCACATAAGTCAGCGGTATCAACACAAGAGGCACCACACTATGGGCAATTATTGTGGCATGAATTTTGCACATTCTGCCAAGATAAGCTTCCCACACAGGAAAAAGTGCCAGCGCATGCCGCACATCTAATGGCGCACTCCTTCCCGTATAAGGATTAACACGGTATAACGTGTCTACCTGCTGGGCAATCAGCGCCTGGACTCCATAATAAGCATCATCTCCATCAAAAGATGCCCTTGTAAAAGACATATACATCTGAAATCCTGCCAGCGTCAAAAAAAGCGCCAGCATAATCTTTTCTTCCAATGAAGATTCCATTAACGGACTAAAACCGTCAAAATTAAGCCCATATCCTCTTTTCTTCCCACAAAGGGCAATCCCTGCTCCTGTCAAAGACAGAACGAATATTACCGGCGTAAACCACTTTACAAAAGTGGTAAGTCCATGATAAACCGTAAAGAGGACTACCGGAATACCCACTATTTCCAGCGCAGCAAAGAAAAGAATATATCCTGCCGCAAATACTGCCCCCACATTTCTGAAACGTTTCTGAAACAAAGGCGTAAAATTAAGCCCCATACAAAAGGGCAGCACAACCAGCCATAAAATTAAACCAAGTATTTTAACTGCTATCATTTATTACCTCTTTTCCTCTTTACGCCGGAACAGATAATAAGTAAACGCCTGTCCATCCTGGTACCAGGGTTCCTCCCCCACCAGCTCATAGTTCTCCCATATTACCTCCGGGTAGGAATCCCTTGCCAGACAGTAATCCACCCATCCCTCTTTAAGGTATCTTTCCTGTTCCTTTAATACCTCATCCATTCCCACGGTCTGCGTCTGAAACCACCTGCAGGTGGGCACAATATCACAGACCGTATATAGCCCTGCATCCAGGCATCCTATATTGAGCAGAGTAGGATCAGGCGTCTGCTCCACAATCTCTTTAAATTTATATAAAAAAATGTCCTCTTTCTTTTCCTGCATATGAGGAATGTTCATAGAGTTTAACCAGATAATTCCCAGTCCCAGCGCTGTGACAAGCCCCCCTGCTATATGCACCATCACCGGATTGTCTGTTATCTTTTTCCTCTTATCGCCGCCTTTTTCTTTTTCAATATGGAAAACTTTTTCCATAATCCGCTCTGCTCCCTGCCCAAGAAGTCCAAACCCAAGGACCGTAAACACAGACAGCGGCAGCGCATAATATGGCAACTCTGAGCCTCCCACATAAATCCCCAAAAACAAAAAGAAACACAGTGCAAGTAAGTTAAAACGTTCCAGCCACTTCTTCCTTCTGCCGCACATTTCCCAAAGCACACCTGGGATCAGAAAAACAAAATAAATCATATTTTTCCTGACCACCCAATACAGCAGCTTACTTAAAGTATATATTCTCTCATACAAGCCAGGGCCTTCCCCGTTTAAGTTGCTGTACATAAACACATTAATATAAACATAGCCCCAATACCATTCATACAGCCCATGATTTATGCCAAAATAAATCACCCAGGGAATGAAAGGAACCGCCATACCTGAAAGAAAAATAACGCATCCCTTTACCGCCCCCCAAAAATCCCTCATTGCCAGAAAAGAAAAGGCCATGCACATCATCCATGCAAAGAAAAATCCAAGTGAAGTAAACTTAATGTTTGCAACTATCCCTGCCAGCAGGCCATTTATAAAAATGACCTTCCACTCCACCTTTTTGTTCGGATACCCGTTTTTAAAATAATGCAGCGAATCATACAACCCCCAAATCAAAAAGGGCAGGCAAACCTCCTCTGCGCTTCCTCCCCAATAAAAGCTAAAGGAGCTTACTGTTACGGCAAGAACCAGCGGACTAAGCAAAAGCGCTGTGTTTCTTTTTACATAGAGCTGCAAAATCCGGCAGATTCCAAATAAATCAAAAATTGCTAATATCACTTCCAGCAAGAACACACCAATAAAGGTCGTGTGCGATATAAGATATGCAAGCCCATATAAGAAATAAAGATACATACCCTTCTGGTCAAACACATCCCTGTAGGGCATCTTTCCATGAAAAAGCGCTTTTCCCACGGAAAAATAGCTGTTGGCATCATTCCAGTCATTGCATGGATAAAGGAAAGAGGAACGGGTAGCCAGCATCATCAGCAAAAATGCAGCTATCACCAGGAAAAGCGCATCTGCCATCCGTTTATTCCCTGTTAAAGCCATCCTTCTCCTCTCATCCGCCATACAAATCCTCCCTCCTGCCAGTTAAATTGATCAAACCGGTAAAGAGCCTGTCAAAATTTTACATTCCGTATTATACCGTATTTTTGTACAGTTCTCAAGTTACGATTCACGACCTAAGGGCTGTTCATCATAACATTCAAAATATCACAATGTTCCTGCAATTTTTTTCGTACATTGACGCTAAAATACCCGGCTGTTATAATTTTAATATAGGATATAACCTTCCCATTGATTATCAAATTTAGTCAAAACAGTCGCTAAAGAAAGGGGAAATTATCATGCTTGAACAGATAAAAATCCTGAGAGAACTTACCCTGCCTGCTATACTTCTGCGCATATTTCTTTCTATGATTTTCAGCGGAATTTTAGGATATGAGAGGGAAAAGAAGCACCGCCCGGCCGGCTTTAGAACTTATATCATTGTTTGTCTGGGTTCCACCCTGGCCATGATGACCGGGCTTTATATTTCCGCTCTCACAGGCTCCTCAGATCCGGCCCGGATTCCGGCACAAGCCATCAGTGGCATTGGGTTTTTAGGCGCCGGAACCATACTTGTCACAAGACAGAACCGGGTCAGGGGCCTTACAACTGCTGCCGGTCTTTGGGCCGTTGCCTGTCTTGGCCTTTCTCTGGGAGCCGGGTTTTACACCGGCGCTCTGATCTTCTTTACGGCTATCTGGGCTTCTATCTGGATTCTCCGCTCCGTTGACAACCGGCTGATTGACCGTTCAAAAACAGTTCATTTATTTGTTGAATTTTCCAAAACAGAATATTTAAGCAAATTTCTTTCTCTGGCCAGGGAGCGAAACTGTATCGTAAATAACCTGGAAATTTCCCGTGCGGAAAATGATAATAAAGATACCTCTATTTCCGTAACCATGACCATGCATTTTCATGAGGCAGTGAATTATGCACAGATCATTGAATCTTACGGTTCTCTTGAAGGCGTTGTATTTATAAAAAAATACGATTAACCCAAATGATATTTTCCGTTACATGCCAGAAATAGTTCCCCAAACCTGATATGCCAGGCCTTTATTTATTTAAGGCTTCTTCCTGAAGCTTATCAAAGGCCTCCATACATTCGTCCACCGTTGCACCGTTTAAAAGTTCACGCACAATCAGGCAGGTGTTTCCCCATTGCTCTACCTTCATGCCGGCGTTAGATCCCAGCACGTATATATTTTCATTTATCTTATCATTCAGAGGCTTCAGCGCATCAATACACTCTACCTCTATGTTTTGGGAAGGGGAGATAACTTTGTTGGTCTCAGTATATAGTTTAAGCGCCTCATCAGAAAGAATCGTGTCCAGAACAGCGATTGTATCCTCTAGGTGTTCAGCATCTTTGCCAATTGCGTATCCTGTCATAGATACAACCGGCATTTGTCCAAGCTTACTGGGAAATCCAATGACCTGAAGGTTAAAATCAGTTTTACCGTAAGCAATGTCTGAATTTGCAGCGCCCCAATAGGCCATCACAATAGGCGTCTTCTGGTCCAGGAAGTCTGCGCCCTCTCCCTCTATTGCTTCGTAGGTATAGGCGGTTTCGGCATCTATATATCCTTTGTCAATCAGCTCCTTCAAATATTCAAATCCGGGACGCATGTAATCGCTGTATTTGGCCTCGCCTTCATTGAGCGCCTCAATCAGGGCCTCCGTATCGCCTCCGTTGTACAGCTCCGCATATGCCTGTGCAAAGACAAAATTTTCCAGCCACCAGCGGTTTGCACCAATAGGGGTTTCAATGCCGTTTTCCTTGAATACCCTGCAGCATTCCATAAATTCCTCAGGCGTATTTGGAAGTGCAAGCTCATATTGGTCGAACATATCTTTGTTTAAAAACAGGCCGTGGGCGACTACCTCCTGAGGGATCGCCACCAGTTTACCGTCCACTGTATTGGCAGTTTTTACCGCTTCCCGCAGATTTTTTGCGCTCTCGAGCACAGATAGATCTAAGAGTTCTCCTTCAGCGCCTAATATTTGAATTGTATCAGGGTTTAGCAGGTATAAATCATCCATATTATTGCGTACCCGGTCAAGCGTTACCTCATCATATGTCCTTTCCTGATAATTCTCTGCAGTGTATGTCCTGTAGCGGACCGTCAGCTCAAGCTTCTCCTCCGCCATTTCAACCGTTAAATCAAAAGCAGTTCTTGCAATATTACTCACATTGGGCTTTGATTTTTCCATAGGCCCGAACAAATTGATAATCCTCTCATCCGCATCTTCGGCGGAAACAAGATTTTCATGGGTATTCGTCTTACCGCAGGCTGTCAATGGCAGTATCATGATTCCAATCAAGCAGGTCGCCCACAGCTTATGGAGGCTTCCCTTTCTATTCATTTTCATTCTCATTCTCCTTTCACATCTATGAAACTTGCACCAGCAGACTACGTTTCCATCTGACCGAAGGGAAATCTGCCCCTGGCCGAAAGCGATTTGGGATAGGCAGATTTCGTAAGCAGCAAGGCCGAAGGCTGAGCTGTTACATTAAGATATATCGCGGATTGTTTTCTTTAATGTATCCATATGAATCGGTTTTGCCACATGGGCGTTCATTCCGGCGTTTAAAGCATCTCTTACATCTTCTGCAAAAGCGTTTGCCGTCATGGCAATGATTGGTATACCATTTGCATCAGGACGCTTGAGCAGGCGTATTTTTTTGGATGCTTCATAGCCGTTCATAACCGGCATCTGAACATCCATCAAAATAGCGTCAAATTCTCCTACAGCAGACCGTTCAAACCGTTCTAATACCAATTGCCCGTTTTCTGCTATTTCGCAGGATGCGCCTTCCATATCTAAAAGCTCCGAGAGAATTTCCGCATTGATGTCATTGTCTTCCGCTACAAGGAAATGCAGCCCCTTAAGCCCAGCATCTCCTTCGCCCTCTAATTCCGTTTTGTCATTATCCCTGGCGGCCGGCTGCATACCAAGAAGCGCCTCCTTGAATGCAGATACAAAAAATGGTTTCCCAAGGTATCCAACATTTTCCATAGAAGAAGACTTTGTATGCACATCATCGCCATCATCGGACGTAAGGAACAGAATCGGAACAGTTTCCGGTATGAACTCCCGGAATTTCTCAGCCATCGCGGCTCCATCCATATCCGCCATTGTATATTCCAATAGGACCACCTGGTAACCTTCTCCGCTGTCAAAGGCATGCTGCACCATGCCCAAAGCCTCCTGCCCGCTTAAGGCGGTATCCACAGTTATGCCGGTATCCTTCATAAGCATCTTGATACTCTTGCAGATATCGGCATCCTCGTCCACTGCCAGAATCCGGTTGATTCCACTGTCCGTCCAGAACTGTCTGTCCGACTGCTCGCTGGGTATGCGAAGTTCTAAATCAACTCTAAAAAGACTGCCCTTATCAACCTCGCTGAAAACTTCAATTGTCCCGCCCATAAGCTCTACAAGATTCTTTGTAATTGCCATACCCAGCCCGGCGCCCTGAACCTTGTTCGTAGTGCTGTTCTCCGCCCTGGTAAAGGCATCGAAAATGGTCTCTAAAAATTCCGGCGTCATGCCGTATCCATCGTCCTCTACCTCTATCCGGATATGCTCATATTGGGCGGAACGCTGCTTCTGCCCGATAATGCGGAACCAGATATTCCCTTTTCCCGGCGTATATTTTACCGAATTCGAGAGAAGGTTAATCAATATCTGATTAATTCTAGTCTCATCCCCTATCAGATATTCATGCTGAACGTCTGTCACTGTGACAAAAAAATTCTGAGCCTTTTCTTTTGCCATTGGGCGGATAATCGCGTCTACAGAGGATACCAGGTCGTTCAAAGTGAACTCTCCGGTGGTAAGAACCATTTTTCCGCTCTCAATTTTAGAGACCTCCAGAACATCATTAATCAGACTAAGCAAATGCTGGCCGGACGATGTAATCTTTCTCGTGTACTCCCTTACCTTCACCGGATTATCTGCGTCCTTGGAAAGCAAGGTGGTAAATCCCAAAATGGCATTCATAGGCGTGCGGATATCGTGGGACATATTGGAGAGGAACATGGTTTTGGAATTACTTGCAATCTGTGCCGCATTCAGCGCTTCTGCTAACTGCTTGTTATGAATCTCCCTCTCCGCTTCCTGTTCCTTTCGTATTGCCTCCTGTTCTTTCTGGTTAAAAAAGTAAAGCGTGCAGCACAGGAAGAAGGCAATCAGCATAACCAGCACTACGATAAGAATATTCTGGTTTACGGAGCGTCCTTCCTGTTGAATGGCTTCAATCGGCACATATCCGATCAGGTAAAATGCCCCATCGTTTACCGCCCACATATAAATCAGGGCGTTTTTATTTCTGATATCATGGTAAAACATGATATTTTCTCCTGCACGGATGGTTTTCGCAACCTTTTCCTGAAGTTTTTCCTCCATAATATTGTTGGCGCGATAAAAATCCGTCAGGTTCAGATGCCCCGCATCCCGCTCGCCCATCCCCGTAGGCTTTAATACCAGTCTCTCGCTCTTGCTGTCCATAATATACAGCATCGCTTTTCCGTCATAAAGAGCGTTCGGAAGTATCGCTTCAAAAGAGTCAATGGCGTACTCAATATAGAGCGCGGCTATCTCTTTTTCATTTTTTATAACAGGACATTTCATGGTATATGCCCATGTTCCCATATCGTTTAAATAGGATTGGGTCAGCGATAGGGTGCCGGCTTTTTTCCCCAGGGAAAAATCCAGCGTGTTTTCCGAAAATACCTCTCCCGTACTGGAAATACCCTCTGTTTCGCCCTCCATGATCAAAGATACTTTCGTTATCGTCTGGTTTTTATTGTAAGAGCGGATGAATTCATAAGGGTCCTGGACAACAGCAATTTCCTGGGCAATCAGATCCTGAAATTCCGCTTCTTTCACTAAAACAGCCTCTATCGTTCCCTTCACCAGGGCAAGGCTGTCGCTAAGATTATTAATTGCCGAGTCGGACATCTCTTGGGAAGTCTTTCTCGCCACAGAGAATACCACCACTCCTAAAATACAAAAAACTAATATAATCGAAATCAGCAAAGAGCCTTTTTGGCTGATTTTGGGCTTATTTTTCATAGTGAACTCCGTTCCCGAAGTCTTGGTTGAAGATTTCGCCATTTTTATTTTTATGTTCTTACTATATTGTATCAAACTTTGCTTTTCCGGGCTACCTATTTTCTTAAGGTGTTTTAAAATTCCTGCAGCGATACAGCAAAACCCTTACGCTGCACCGCCAAACTTGCTAACTATCATTTTCCGCCAATTGCAAAAGCAGACAGAAATCTCAAAAATTCCTGCCTGCAACTATCTTTTCCGTCCGTGACAGCACCATGTCAATGCCGCATTCTGTCCCCATTGTTTCTATCTATACATATACTATACTTATACCAAATCGTACTTCACAACATCCATCCGAACTTCCCCATCTGCACAGAAAGAAATCCCATCCGCCTCTCTCTCCGTATACATGGTTGCCGTCATAACCTGTTCGCCGTCATTTACAAATATTTCTACGCTATACTGGTCTAAAATCAATCTCAGCTTCAAGCGTCCGTTTTCATGGTTCACCTTACTTCTGCGCTGGTGGATAACGGCCCTTCTGGATCCGGAAAATTTCCTGTCAATTTTAAGAACGCTCTCCTTGGGCCTGAAGCTTACGGATGTCTGATACTGGGCATTTTGCGCAAAACGAACGGAAAATTTATGGTAAACATTTTTCTCATCCTCCGGCCATATGCTAAGCTCAATATCCGCCTTGCGCCCTTTCATTCCTTCCAAATTAACGGTATCGGAAACCAAAACCGATTGATATTCCACCTTTCCGCTCCTCATATCATAAAGCTCCCGGATCGGTTTCTGATAAAGCCGGCCATTTTTGATAAATATTTCTCTGGGCAGGCTCATCTGACCAAACCATAAGTTTTCCTGTACATGGCCACCACAGGTATCCCAGTTCTGCATCCAGCCAATCATGACCCTTCGCCCATCCGGGGTTAAAATCGTCTGGGGCGCATAAAAATCAATGCCATAATCTATGGACTGGTTATGCTGCTCTGTAAAAGTGTCGGTTTCCTCGTCAAAATCCCCTATCAGGCACAGCGTTCCATTTCCGTTATGATATTCGAATCCCTGGGGAAGCATGTCCTGAGGACTGGTAAGCAGCACAGCTTTCCCATCCAGCATGAAGAAATCCGGGCATTCCCACATTTTTCCGAACCGGTTGTTGTTAGAAGCCAAAATTTTTTGAAAGCTCCAATGAAATCCGTCTTCACTGGTATAAAGTAAAATCTGTCCGCTGCCATCCGCCGGGCGGCTGCCAATCACACAGCAATACGTTCCGTCCTCTTTCTTCCACATCTTAGGGTCCCGGAAATCAAAACGGCTGCTGCCCGGTGGAAGATCCTTTTCATCCAAAACCGGATTGTTCTCGTATTTTTCATAGTCAAGTCCATCGCCCACTGCAAGGCACTGGGTCTGCACCTCGCTAAAGCCTCCGTTTTTCTGCCTTTCTTTGACAACTCCCGTATACATCAGCAACTGCCTGCCATCCGGCAGTTCAACGGCGCTTCCCGAAAAACAGCCGTCCCTGTCATAAAACTCATCCGGTGCAAGAGCCGCCGGCAGATACCTCCAGTGGAGCAAATCCTTACTCACCGCATGTCCCCAATGCATGGGTCCCCAGTGAGAATCATATGGATGATACTGATAAAACATATGGTATTCCCCTTTGTAATAAGAAAATCCATTGGGGTCGTTCAGCCATCCTGTGCGTGTGGATAAATGAAAATCCGGCCGGTCTTCCTTTTTAATAAATTTTTCCGAAGCCTCCTCATAAGTACGCGCTTCGCGCAACGTTTGACTTGTCATAATAATCCTCCATTCTTACGGCAGTTTGCAAATTGAGTATGTACTTCCTGTATCCCTTCAGCACAATCTTTAGCCCTTTTCTGCACCTGCACAGCCATTATCCTTAAATCCAGACTATGCCTAAATGATACCAGACATTTTTATATACACAGTCTACAAGAAAAGCAATCAGATTGCAAGTTAAACCATTGCCTGTTACAATCTTTGTAAAAATTTATCCGAAGTCCAAACTGTTACTTATTTTTCAGTTTTTCTGCCAATTTTGACAAAAATTAAAAATTCTCAAAAGAAAAATTGTATCTTTTTCCATTTTTTTTGTTAAAAAACTATCATTTATCAGCATTATGATGTATAATTTCTTCATAAGGCATTAAATTAGGAGGATAATGTTATGGCAAAAGAAATGATTGCAATGCTTCTTGCCGGCGGACAAGGCTCCCGTCTTTATGCTTTGACAGAAAAGCTTGCAAAACCAGCAGTACCATTTGGCGGTAAATACCGTATCATCGATTTTCCGCTGTCAAATTGTGTCAATTCAGGAATTGATACTGTAGGTATTTTGACCCAGTATCAGCCTCTGGTACTGAATGAGTACATAGGAAACGGCCAGCCCTGGGACTTAGACCGTCTCTACGGCGGCGTACATGTCCTGCCTCCCTACCAGAAGGCAAACGGTTCGGACTGGTATAAAGGCACGGCAAACGCAATTTATCAGAACATCTCGTTTATTGAACGCTACGACCCGAAATATGTTATCATTCTTTCCGGTGACCAAATCTGCAAACAGGACTACAGTGATTTCCTTAAATTCCATAAGGAAAAGGATGCTGAGTTCAGCGTAGCCGTTATGGAAGTTCCCTGGGAGGAGGCTCCCCGCTTCGGCCTGATGGTGGCGGATGAAAACGACAAGATCACCGAATTCCAGGAAAAGCCCAAGAATCCTAAATCCAATCTGGCTTCCATGGGTATTTATATCTTCAATTGGGATATCTTAAAACAGTACCTGGAAGAAGATGAAGCAGACCCTAAGTCTGAAAATGACTTTGGTAATAATATCATCCCCAATCTTTTAAGAGACAGACGCAGGATGTACGCTTACCACTTCAACGGATACTGGAAGGATGTGGGAACCATTTCTTCCCTGTGGGAAGCTAATATGGAGGTTCTTGACCCTGAGCACAGCGGAATCAACCTGTTTGATGAAGACTGGAAAATATACAGCCGTAACAGCGGTATGACCGGTCATAAGATTAACACAGGGGCTGTTGTGGAAAACTCCATGATCACGGACGGATGCCGCATCAAGGGCAGCGTTAAGCACTCCATCCTGTTCGCAGGCGTCAAAGTGGAAGAAGATGCCGTTATTGAGGACGCTGTTATCATGGGCGGTTCGGTTATTAAGCATGGCGCTGTTGTAAAGCACTGTATTATAGCTGAAAATGTAACCATCGGCGAGAATGCCGTTGTCGGAGCAATGCCTTCCGGTGAGGAAAACGGTGTTGCAACCATTGGCGCGGGTATCACAATCGGCGCAAACGCTGTTATAGGCCCCGATGCCATGATCAATAAAAATGTAGAAGGTGGTGAAGATCAATGATAAATTCAAATACGAGTGCACTTGGTGTCATTTTTCCCAACAGCTATGACACATTGATTCCGGAACTGGTTAATGTGCGATTGATGGCCTCCATCCCTTTTGCCAGCCGTTACCGCTTGATTGACTTCATTTTATCCAGTATGGCAAACTGTGGCATTGACAACATTTCCGTCATGGTAAACAACAATTATCATTCCCTGATGGATCACCTTGATTCCGGCCGCGAGTGGGATCTTGTCCGCAAAAACGGCGGCTTAAACATCTTCCCTCCTTACGCCGAAAAGGAATCCAGACGTTTTACCGGCCGGGTAGGCGCCCTTGCCAGTATTTTAAATTTCTTAAAAGATCAAAAAGAAAAATATGTTATCATGGCGGATACAAATACCGTAGTTAACTTTGATTTTAATGCCATGATTCAGGCTCATATACAAAGCGGCGCAGATATCACTGCAGCCTATAACACCCAGGAGCTTCCGGAAAGTCTCCAAAAGGCCCCTGCCACCGATCAGAGCTTTTATTATACTTTTGATATCGAAGAAGGCCGTATCACAAGGCTTTATGTGAATTCCAAAAAAGAAGGCATTCAAAACTTCTCTATGAATATTTACCTTCTTGAACGTGAGCTGCTCATCGACTTGGTCAACACTGCTTTTGTTCATGGGAAAGAATATTTTGAGCGCGATGTTTTACTTCCCCAGCTCAACAAACTGAATGTACAAGCCTATAAATATGACAAATATGTTGCACGTATCTGTGATGTAAAAAGTTACTTTGATGAAAACATGAGACTTTTAGATGACTATAATCTGGATTCCCTTTTCTCAGGTAACCCAATCTATACCAAGATCCGTGACGACAACCCTACCCGTTACATTCAGGATTCCAAAATCCAAAACGTAATGGTAGCCGATGGCTGCATCATTGAGGGCGAAGTTGAAAACAGCGTTATATTCCGTGGCGTAAAGATAGCAAAGGGCGCAAAGGTGAAAAATTGTCTCTTAATGCAGGATACCGTGGTGGAAGCAGGCGCTGAGATCGAATACCTTATCACAGATAAGAATGTTAAAATCACTGCCGGAAAAGAAATGCGAGGGACAAATACCCATCCTGTTTATATTTCCAAATATCAGGAAGTTTGATTTCATATTTTTATTGCCTTCCATTTTCAGTATGTTTCTTTTTTATAGAGAGAATGGCCCGCTTAGCGGGCCATTCTCTCTTATCTTTTCTTAATTCTTTTGGCAGATATTATCATTGATATTGCATTACAGATAATGAATCGTAAAATGCGCTATCCCTTTCCGGTCCAAATCCATGATAATAAAGGATGGTCTGCGCCCCTCCTGGCGCGGATAGGTAAGACTCCCCGGATTGACAGCAATCAAACCTCCTTCCATCTCCACCACCGGCTTATGGGTATGCCCGTACATTACAATATCAACCCCGCGCATCCTCGCCTCCTGCCTGATAGTCTCATTCCCCATTGACACATAATAATTATGTCCATGGGTAAGCCAAACCTTATAATGGCCTATTTGAAACTCTTTTTCTCTTGGAAGGTCAGAGAAAAAGTCATTGTTTCCTGTAACCATCTGTACCGGACATCCGGCGCACTCAGCAATCAAATATTCGCTGCCCTCAATGTCACCGCAGTGGATCACCATATCCACCGGCGATACTCTTTCAAGCACCTTTATGTAATTATCATTTCTCCGATGCGTGTCGCTGACAATCAGCACCTTCATATACATTTCTCCATATTTTTGCTCAAAAGTTATTTATCATGTTCCACAAGACACTCCCGCATTGCCCGCAGCGCTTTTCCCCTGTGGCTGATTGCATTTTTCTCTGCCGGAGTCAATTCCGCAGCGCTTTTTTGGCAGGAAGGTACCACAAAAATGGGATCATACCCAAAACCATTTTCTCCTTTTTCCTCATAGCCGATTTTTCCCTCTATGGCTGCTGTCCGTATCAAGCTCTCTCCGTCCGGCAGGACGCAGGCAATCGCACACACAAATCGTGCCGAACGTTGCTCATCCGGCACACCCTTAAGTCTCTGTATGAGATTGGCATTTTTTACATGATACGAGGTGTCCTCCCCCATATACCTGGCCGAATAGATTCCCGGCTCCTTATTCAGATAATCTATCTCAAGACCTGAATCATCCGCCAGCACAATAGCGCCTTTTACTTTGGCGGCAACAGCCTTTGCCTTGATAAGAGCATTTTCTTCAAAGCTCCTTCCATTTTCTTCTATCTCCGCATCCACTCCGGCTTCCTTGCTGGAAACGATTTCCACCAATTCTCCTTTTATCGTAAGGCCGGATAAAATTTCCCTGATTTCTTTCATCTTTCCGGCATTACCCGTGGCAAAAACAATCTTTTGCATATTCATTCCCTCATTTCAGACTATCTCTTTCTTCTAATCTTCTTCATAGACCGCCATAATCGCATTACAAATGCCATCCGCAATTTTCTCCTGGTATTCTTCCCTTCCCAACAAGATTGCCTCTTGCTTATTGGTAAGACATCCTACCTTCACCGCCGCCGCAGGTATGGTTATGCTCCGAATTGCATAATCCTCCTCCTGTGCCTTGCTAAGGCCCAGGGCCTTTCCCTTTATGCTAGTGACCACTTCCCGCTCCAGTATATCCGCCAGCTCCACACTGCCAAAGCCTGGAATAAAGTAATCCTCATTGTAAATCGTTGTGGCGCCGTAAACACTGCTATCCGTATTGGCATCCACCTGTATCCGTATATACATATCCGCTTTGGTTCCATTGGCCAGTCTGACCCTGTCCTCCTCCCCGGGGTTCGAATCATCCATTCTGGTATAATACACCTTCACGTCTGTTTCATCCAGCCTTTCTTTTACTTTTTTGGCAATTTGAAGCGAGATTTCCTTCTCCGAAAGCCCATTCTCCTCATTTCCTGTATTGGAACCTCCACAGGAGGGATCAATTACCACAATTTTATCATACATTTCCCTGGGTCTTAAAAAGCTTACGTACAAATCATGATTCTCCAAAATTGTGCGATACTCAAAAACGTCTGTCAGAGAAAAGCGAAGCTTTACACCTCTTTCGTTGGCCTCGATGTTTTCCTCACAAACTCCCTTTTCCACCATATCCAAATTTCCGGAAATCACATTGGAGGCATAAAAACCACTGTCTACACCGCCAACCAGTATACACAGTTCCCGGTTCATATAATAATTTTCTACTACAATATCTTCCGCTTTACATTCTGCCGGCAAAGGAATCCTCATAAAACTACTGTTACTCTTCCCGGTTCCAAAAATCAACTCCTGCTTCTTACCCTCAGCTTCCTTTCCTCCCTCCTCCTCTGGCTTTGCAGTTTCCTGGGCTTCTTCCTTGGGTGGTTCCTCCGCATTTTCATCTGTTTGATTTTCTTCCGACAGTTCTGCTGCTTTCCCTTCCGTCTCACCTTCCGTGATTCGGCCCGTCAGTATGCTGTCTTCATCCGGCTCCCCTTCCGCTTCAGCGCCTGCCCCTGCTCCATTTTCTTTCGAATCAGCCAAATCGCTCCCAATCACTTCATCCTGGGCCACATCTGAAATTGTAATTGCTTTGTCATAAGACAAATAATAAATCAATCCCATGGCTGCCATAGAATAAAGTACACTTCCGATGGCTGCCTTTTTCATTAAACTTAGCCGCATTTTTGTCTCCATTGGTCAAACGAACATGCGAGCATGTTCATTTGGCCCTCAAATCAAGGTGGAAAGATTTTCTTTCAACCTTACTCCTGCAAATTTCTTCTAGGTGGCTTTGGGCCTGGGAACTGATAAAAATAAGTTTTCAGCATCCCATTGTATATCTTTCTGTTCCTGGCTGCCTTAAGCCCTATCGCATTCTCCGCCTGCTCAAAGGCAGTGATCAGATACATAGACCAGGAGTCCAACGCCCTAAACCTTTCGCCAATCGTTCTATAAAGCCCGGGCAATTTACTTTTTTCCTCTATCCGCTCCCCATAAGGAGGATTGCTGATAAGAAACCCATATTTTTTACTGTGGCTTAAATCCCCCACATCCCGTCTTTGGAAATGAATCAAATGCTCCACCCCGGCAAGCTTGGCGTTCTCTCTTGCAATGGATACCATGGTATCATCCACATCATACCCCTGAATGTCTGTGTAAGCATCCTTCACAATTTCCTCTCTCGCTTCATCCAGTGCATCGTACCATTCTTTCAATGGGATCAAATGGGGCCAGTTCTGCGCCGTAAAGCTTCTATTCATTCCCGGCGCCATATTAGCTGCCATCAGAGCCGCTTCAATAGGAAAGGTACCGCTGCCGCAAAAGGGATCCACCAAAATCCGGTCTCCCTTCCAGGGCGTCAGCATAATCAGTGCCGCCGCAAGATTTTCCGCAATAGGAGCCTTAGCTGTCAGTTTACGGTATCCCCTTTTGTGTAAGGATTCTCCGGTGGTATCTATGGCCGCCGTAACCTCATCCTTCATCAAAAATACCCGAAGGGGAAAAGGTGCGCCGCTTTCTGCAAACCATTCGATATGATAAACCTCCTTCATCCGTTCCACCATGGCTTTTTTCACCACAGACTGGATATCGGAGGGACTAAAAAGCTTACTCTTGACACTGGCTGCCTTCGTCACCCAGAACTTTCCGTCCGCCGGAATGTATTCCTCCCAGGAAAGGCCCTTTACTCCCTGAAAAAGCTCCTCGTAGCTTTCCGCCTGGAAGCTTCCCACCTTAATGAGAATCCTCTCCGCAGTGCGCAGAAAAATATTTGCCCGGCAAACCGCCTCTCCGTCACCCACAAAGGTGATTCTTCCGTCCTCTACCCTGGTTACATCGTATCCCAAATCTATAATCTCACGCTTCAGCACAGCTTCCAATCCAAAATGACAGGGGGCTATCAGTTCATATCGTTTCATATGTTTCTCCCTTTACTGGTTTCACAAACGGTAAATATCTGGGATATTATAACACAACACCTCTTTTTTGTCATCACACGAAAAACGATTGAACACACACTAAAAACGAACAATAAAGTATAACCCCTTACCAGCCGGCACTGGAAGGGGTTATACTTTATTGTTCGTTTCCATCTATTCACATCAGTTAAATTTCCTTTTTTTCATGACCACACATATTCCCAAAGCCACGGCTGTAATCCCTGCCCAACCGCTCATGGTAACCATCCATCCGGCTTTTTCCACCATAATTCCAATCGTAAAAGTAGACAATGCACTGCCTAAGTATGCCACGGAATTTAACATCCCCGAAACCGCCGCCACACGTCCCTGCTTCTCAAAATGAAGTGGTATCATGTTCACATACAGTGTGTTCACGGCCATCATAGAAGCCGTAATCACTGCAAACAAAATGACCGCCAAAAACACCTGGTATTTCCCAAAAATTAAAAGCAAAACCAGTGAAGCAAGCGCACTTCCAAAAAAGATAATAGAGGTTCTTATTTCTTCATCCGGATGTTTCCTGCCCGCATACTTAGCCATATATGCTCCGGTTAAATTAATGAACGGCAGAACCATAGTAACCAGTACGGAAAAAGAAGATGTCACATCAAAGCAATCATAAATGTAGGTAGGTACCCACTGGGTAATTCCATCCTTCAAAACACCATGTATCATAACCGGAAGAAGGATACCCACCAGCCCGCTTCCCAACACCAACGCCGGAAGGGATATTTGCTTTGAAAAAGTCTGATTGTCCGGAAAATGATTCTGCAGAGAATCCTCCGCTCCCTCTGCCTTCAGGGAACGCTCCACCACGCCATATCCAACGCTCCATCCCAGCGCAATCACAATCATAATACCTGCTGCCAGAAAAAACGCCGCCTGCCAGGAAATCCATTTCATGGCGCAGGCTGAGAGAAGGTACGAAGCCAGCGTACCTGCCGCCATACTTGAGACAATATCCACACTACATTTTCTCTTTCCTTCTTCCGTATACTTTTCCGCAAAAATCCGGATAATAGGCGGCCAAATCATAGACTGCATGTAACCGTTCACCCCCCACAGCACGGCCATAGCAGGAAAAGCGCCGACACTCCCCATCAGTAAATTGGAAAACCCGGAGCAAAGCAGTCCGAAAAAAATCATATTCTGCGGCTTTAGCCTATCCCCCAATATTCCATTACTTATCTGCCCAATCCCATAAGCAAAAAAGTATACCATACTGATACTTCCCGCCTGGGAAAAGCTCAAAAGTCCTTCCTCAATCATGGAAGACATAACCGAGGAATAATTCAATCTCCCAATATAAGAAGCAAAGTAAACACACCAGCATAAAAGGAACAAAAAATTCCCCATTTTCTTATCTACCAGTTTCATTCTATCCATTTCGTCTAAAACTCCAGCAACATTCCGTCATATGCAATGATAAATCCATCTTCCTTCGTCTCAGCCTCCAGCTCCTCGTGGAGCAGATTCCCATTATGGGAAAAATGAGTCAAAACCACCGGTGTGCTCTGGCTGATACATCCCATTTTCCCAAGCCGATCCACCACACTGCGGACCGCCCTAAGTCCCATATGCCCACAATCCATAACCGGGTCATTTCCCAGCGTGCAGTCTAAGCTCACACAATCCAACTTCACCCCTTCTAAGGCTTCCCACGTATCCTCCGGAAAAATCCCCGTATCATTGGCAAATAGCAGTTTCTTCCCCAGCCTGTCCTTAATCAGATAAATCACACATTCCTCCTTCGGGTCATGTACCGCACGAAGGGGTGTAATCTCATACCCTGGAATTTGAAAAGAACCAAATGCATGGATTTCCTCAAACCCCACACAATCGCGCATATTAGCCGAATCATCCTCCACCTCCAAGGTGCGCAGAAACATCCAATGACACTTCTCATTCCCATACACCGTCATCTTCCTCTGATCCCCAAAATATGCATAGGGAAACGCCCGCAAAATCAAATCCGTAGCATAAAAATGATCCGTATGAGAATGGGTCAATATCACATGTTGTATTTCTGAAAAATCCAAATCATATTTCATCATATGATAAAAAGTATCCGGCCCAAAATCTACCATTAAATTCCCATCAATCAGCGCCTGGGGCCGGCTGCGGTAATTTTTTCCTTTCGCCTTCCGTGCCCTCTTACAATTCTCACAGCTGCAAAACAAAGCCGGCCATCCCTCCGCCGCCGCAGTTCCAAGATAATGCACTTTCATATATCTCCTCCTTCTACGCAGTTTTTATGTACTCATACCAGACAGGCTTATGAAAACCGCGTAAACACAAGCCCATGCTCCCCTACTTCTCATTCTGTCATTTTCAGAGACCGGCCTATACACAGCTTGGAATATTTATTTTTCCAGGCCTTTCGCCAACGCCTGACCTTACGCTTAGCTTACCCTTTCACAGCGCCATTTACAAGCCCTCCCATAATCTGTTTTTGAAGAAAAACATACAGCACCATAATCGGCAGCATAGCAAGCAAGAGCCCCGCAAAGATAAGGGAATAATTCACTGTAGTCTGTGATTTAAAATTATAAACAAATAATGTAAGCGTATAATTATCCGGCGTCTTATTCAAGGCAAGCAACGGCAGGAAAAAGTCATTCCAGAACCATAACCCATCCATAATCAGCACTGTCGCCGTCATAGGCTTAAGCAAAGGAAAAATAATTTTCCAATAGGTAAAAAACGTCCCTGCGCCATCCATATAAGCGGATTCCTCCAGCTCCCCCGGCACCCCATGGATAAATGCCACATACAAAAACACACCTTCACAAACTGCGCTGGCAACATAGACTACTGCAATACCAGGCACATTCAGCATATTAAAATTTGACATAACCTGTACAAGAGGCATCATCTTTACCTGAAAAGGAACAAATATCCCGATTAACAGAAAATAATACAGATACTTATAATACCGTTTCTTATCCATGTTCCTGGCAATGGCATAAGAAACCAACGGCACCACCAAAATTACACCAAAACAGGAAACGACCGTAACAAAAACAGTATTCACCACAGAATTTAAAAACCCGGACTTTTGAATTACTTCCCTAAAATTTCCCAGATAAAAAGAAGACGGGAAGGCAAAAATACTTTTGGTCAGTTCCTCGGTGGGCTTAAATGCTGTAATAATTGCAAGATACATTGGAAAAATAATCAACACGCAGCCGCAGATTAAAAATAGATATGTAAAAATACTGGGTTTTTTCTTCATGGCCATCCTCCTTAATAGACTTTCTTCTTGTTGCTAATACTGGTCTGGATAAAAGAAATCGCGCAGATTACAATCGTAAGTATCATTGCCTCCGCTATGGCATAGGAAAATTTAACCTCCTTAAATCCATGATTGTATATAAGAATTGCCAGGCTTTCCGTAGCGCCTCCAGGCCCTCCGTTTGTCAGCGCAACAATGATATCGTAAACTGTCAACCCGCTTTTTACCTGTAAAATAAGTACCACCGAAAGTACCGGCAGAAGGAATGGCATGGTAATATACTTAAATTTCTGCCATCGATTGGCCCCATCTAACACTGCCGCCTCATAAAGATCCTCCGGTGCGGCCTGAAGCCCTGCTAACAGCATCACCGTAGCCATAGCCACCGCCAGCCATACATGAACGATAAGAACACCGTAGATTGCAGTGGACTTACTGGCCAAAATATTAGAAGATATTGCGGTAATATTGAAAGCCTTCCCAATTACAGGAACCACACGGTAGAAAATTTCGTTAAAAATCAAACCTACCACCAACATTCCCAAAACAGCAGGGAAGAAAAAGATTCCTCTGAATAACGACATACAGCGCAGCTTACTGTTATTAAAAATCAATGCCAGAATCAGGCTCAGCCCTACAATCAAAATCACTGCCATCAAAGTAAATTTCACATTAAACTTTACGGCATTTTGAAAGCGGCTATTGGTAAACGCCGTAATATAATTAGAAAATCCTACAAATTTATAGTCTTTTGACAACCCGTTCCAATCCGTAAAGCTATACATAATGCCAATCACAATTGGATAAATAAAAAATACACAATATAAAACCGTAGCCGGTACCGTAAACAAAAACATCGACAAGGACCGCTCCGTCATCCTTTTCTTTTTTTCTTTTTTCATGCAGGATACCCCCTGTTATCTCCTTTTATAAAAGGTTCCCGTAAGGAAACCTTACGGGAACCATCCTCATTATTGGTTAGAATAATCTTTATTGATTGTAATAATCCTTACATATCCTGTCTGTTTCTGTAATCAGAGCATCAATGTCTCCATCACTGAGCAGGTTCTGTACATAAATTGTCCACTCCGTTCTCCATCCGGAAGGCCAGAAATTAACCAACGTAAGGAAAGTGTCATCCCCGGTGATTTTTTTGCTCATATCCTGGAGCGCTGTGATTTTATAATCCACGCCTTCAATACAGGTTGGCGTTCCCTCATTGTCCGCCATAATCTGATAAATTTCAGGCCTTGACATGAACTCAATAAACGCTTCGCAAATTTCAGGATGTTCGGTTTCCACATAATACCCCAAAGCAATATCTACGTTAATCGGCAGGCTGTATCCGCCATCCGGCTTAGGGATAGGAATCAATGTACAATTTAAATCTGCATTTCCTGCAAGAATATCCGCCATATAGAAGGTACCGCCAATGTACATAGGATATACCCCATTACAGAAATCAGCTGTTCCCTGATCACGGCCAATTCCAAGAATATCATCCGGCGCATACTTCGCCAGCTCCAAAAGCGCTTCGGAGAAGATACGTACCTGGTTTTTATCTGCATCCGCAAAAGAACCTTCTCCTTTTCCTACCGCCTCACATACTGTTGCAAAATCCTTGTCCACAATCCCGATTAATCTTTCCGCAAACTGTGCAAGACTTCCTTTTCCATCAAAAATAAGCGGTTTCTCCATTCCCTTTGCCACAAAGGCATCCAGACATGCTATCAGCTCGTCCCATGTTTCCGGCAGCTCCAAGCCAGCCTCCTCAAACATATCAAGATTACAGTAAATACCATAGGAGCTAAGTCCATAGGGCATTGCATAAAGCTTGCCGTCATCATAGGTGGAATACGCAATGGCGCTTTCTGATGCTCTGGAAAGAAAATCCTTTCCGCTTAAATCAGCCAGCAGTCCATCCTGCATAATCACACGGTAACTGTATTCCGCCGGATAAATAGACATAATATCGGGCATATCATTGGTAGAGACTCTGGTAAAAAATACGGTTTCCGCATCGGACGGAGATACCACCTCTATCTCTACATTCGGATATTCCTCCTGGAACTTGGGAATAATCACTTCATTATAAAGACTCTCTGCTTCCACTTTCTGATTAAAAAACTCCAGTACAATTTTCTCAGAGTCGGAAGATGCTGATGTGTCGGTTCCTTCACCTGCACCTGCATCCTGGCTGCTTTCCGTTCCGCCCTGACTGCTTCCTCCCCCTGATGTATCCCCACCGTTTTCTTTACCGGAATTTCCACATCCAGCCAGTGCCGATGCCGTCAGTGCTGCTGCCAGCATCACGCTAATCCATTTTTTCTTCATTTTTATAATCCGCCTTTCTGCGAAAGGCACCAATGCGTCATGAAACATTGGCTGACTTTCGCTTTTCT